>CP065161.1:0-600000 GCA_015693905.1 Rhodobacterales bacterium HKCCA1288
TGTGGCAATGACGCTGTGCCAGCGATCAAAGCTGACAGGTGCGATTGTTGTCTCTACCCCGCAGGATGTGGCCCTTCTGGATGCGCGCAAGGCGCTTGATATGTTTGCCACCCTCAAGACCCCCGTTTTGGGTCTGGTCGAAAATATGTCGGGCTTTGTTTGCCCCGAATGTGGGCATGAGGCGCATATCTTCGGGCAGGGCGGCGTGGCGGCTGAGGCCGAAAAGATGGGCGTGCCGTTTTTGGGTGCTTTGCCGATCTCCCTTGAAACACGCTTAGCGGGGGATGCCGGCAGGCCGATTGCCGCCAGCGAGGGCGCGGCCGCCGAGGCCTATGCACAATTGGCCGCCCGTCTTGTGGCTGGTGGCATGGCATAATCACCTAAAAACCAAAGGTGATTCGTGTAATTGGGCGCGAAAATGCGCTGATTTTGCGAGATCTGGCGCGGTTGGATGGAAATTTCCCCCATTTCGCCCCAAATCGCAGGCCACCCCGAAAAATCAATATATTGTGGTTGTGATTTTCCAAACCACCCCATGCAGGGGTGGTTTTTTCATTTTGGCACAAGATGCTGCAATTTTCAGACCTACAGGGGCACATCTTGGGGCAAATTCCCAAAAAAAGGGATTGATTGGGAAATATTTCCATGAGACAAAGATGGCACAGCAAAAGAGACGCGCCCAGAACCTGAAACAGGCGGGCGCATACAATAAAAAAAGAACTCTAGGCAGGTGTTCATACAGGCATCTCAATTGCTGAAGCGCCGTTGCGTAAGCGAGCAGACCATCCCCCCAGATGTGCTGCGCAATCGGCCCCCGATGACGGGATGAGGGCGGCGGATCGGGCATAAAACTGTCTCGGTCCGCCGTTGTCGTTTCACGGGTCGGGAAAGTTTGAAGATGTGACGGGGAAACGGCCATTGGGGCCATAACGAGGGCAGGGCAGTGGAGCGCAGGTTTCAGGGCGAGAGCCTGAACAAGGTGGACGGAAAGGGCCGAATTTCGATTCCGGTCAAGTTTCGCCGTGTGCTTGCCAATTCCGATGCCAAGGCTACGGCGGGCGCCTCTCCGCGCCTATACATTGCCTATGGCGACAAATCGAAGAATTACCTTGAATGTCTGTCTGGTGACGCCTTTGACCAAATTGACGCGATGATCCGCCGCGCGCCCTTGGGCACGCCTGTGCGCCGCGCTTTGGAATTTCTCTATTATCAGAAATGTGATGAAACCACCGTGGATGACACGGGCCGTTTGGTTCTGCCTCAGGCCGCGCGCGACAAGATCGCGCTTGCCGATGAGGCGCTGTTTCAAGGCATGGGCGACAAGTTTCACATCCTCAACCCAAGCGATGCAAAAGACGCCGAGGCGCAAATTGATGCGCTGATTGACAGTCTTGCCCAAGGTGACGAGTTCTTTGATCCGCTGTCCCTCGTGGCTGGTGGTGTTGGAGCGATGGATCATGACGGGGGCGTATGATCATGGCGGCGGCCAAGCTCAACGAACCCGCGAGGGCAGAGGGGCCGCATATCCCTGTTCTATTGGATCGGATCTTGGCCGAGATCGCACCCGTGTCTGGGGACTGGCTCGATGGAACTTTCGGCGCTGGTGGCTACGCCCGTGGCTTGCTTGATCGGGGGGCGGCATCGGTGATTGGTGTCGACCGCGATCCTCTGGCGCTTGAGATGGCCGAAGCGTGGCGCGCTCAATATGGTGACCGTTTAAAATTGGTTGCGGGCGAGTTTGGCGATCTTGATGATCATGCCCGTTCTGTGGGCTATGATGCGCTTGACGGCGTCGTGCTTGATCTGGGCGTTTCGTCTATGCAGCTTGATTTGGCCGAACGTGGCTTTTCATTCATGCGCGATGGCCCGCTTGATATGCGCATGAGCCAAGCAGGGATGTCCGCCGAAGATCTGGTGAACGAGGCGCCCGAGGCGCATTTGGCGGATATTTTGTATCATTACGGCGAAGAACGCGCCGCACGGCGCATTGCCCGCGCGATTGTTGCCGCGCGCAAAGGCGCGCGCATCACCACCACTGCCGCCCTTGCCAAAATCGTTGAGGGCTGCCTGCCGCGCCCCAAACCCAATCAAAGCCACCCCGCAACGCGCAGCTTTCAGGCCTTGCGCATCGCGGTGAATGATGAGTTGGGCCAATTGGTTAAGGGCCTTTTGGCCGCAGAGCGTATCTTGCGCGAAGGCGGCATTTTGGCGGTGGTCACCTTTCATTCATTGGAGGATCGGGTGGTCAAACGCTTTATGCAATTGCGCAGCGATACGGGCGGCGGCGGGTCGCGCCACGCCCCAGAGCGCGCGCGCCAAACCCCCAGTTTCCTGCAAAATACCCGCAAAGCCATCGCACCAAGCCCCGAGGAAGCCGCGCAGA
Source organism: Rhodobacterales bacterium HKCCA1288 (assembly GCA_015693905.1). NCBI lineage: Bacteria > Pseudomonadati > Pseudomonadota > Alphaproteobacteria > Rhodobacterales > Rhodobacterales bacterium HKCCA1288. Next base: position 2,384 of record CP065161.1, read on the forward strand.
ACCCCCGCGCGCGCTCGGCCAAATTGCGATTGGCTGTGCGCAGTGGGGAGGCCGCCCCCGCCCCCCTTGATTTTAGTGCTTTGGGCCTGCCCCCGTTAGAGGTGACATAATGCGCGCTTTGATGTCCTTATTCACAGCAATTGCCGTTATTGGCCTTGGATTTTGGGCCTATCAGCAAAATATCCTAACTCAGCAAGCCGAACGCGAAGTGGCGCGCCTAGAGGCCGAGATTGCCGCGCATCATGAACGGCTTGCCATTTTGCGGTCGGAATGGGCCTTTCTCAATCGTCCTGATCGCTTGCGCGCGTTGGTCGATATGAATTTTGATCGCTTGGGGCTGTTGCCGATGCAGCCAGATCAGTTTGCCACCATTCATGAAGTGTCTTTCCCTGATCCTCTGGCCGCGCTGACGGAGGCAAGCCTTGTGTCGGATGAGGCCGTGCAGGAGGATCAACCATGAACGGTCAACGCATCCCCTTGCGCCCGTTGTCACGGGTGATTGAAGCGCGCCAAAAGGGCGAAAACCCCGATTACATCGAGCGCGAAAACCTGCGCCAACGCCACGAAGCGGAGCGGGACAAATTGCGCCTGCGGGCCGAGGGGCGGATTTTGGTCGTGGCTCTGTGCTTTTTGCTTGGCTTTGGCGCGGTTGGCGTGCGCATGGGCGCCTTGGCCGCCTCCGAACCGCAAGAGCCTGGTGTGACCTCTGTTGCAAGCGCCATTCAGACCGCCCGCGCGGATATTGTCGATCGGCAGGGGCGTATTTTGGCCACTAATCTTTTGACCAATGCGCTTTACGCCCACCCCCACGAGATGGTCGACCCGCTTGCTGCGGCTGAAGGTTTGGTCGAAATCTTCCCTGAGATGGATTATGACCGCTTGGTCGCGCAACTGACCTCTGAGCGCCGCTTCCTTTGGCTGCGCCGCTCGATCAGCCCCGAGCAGGAACAAGCGGTGCATGATCTGGGCGAGCCTGGCTTGCTCTTTGGCCCGCGCGAAATTCGGCTTTACCCCAATGGCGCGATTGCCGCGCATGTTTTGGGGGGCGCAAGGTTTGGGCAAGAGGCCGTGAATGCCGCAGAAATCGTAGGTGTTGCGGGGCTTGAGGCGCAGTTTGACGCCGAATTGCGCGATCCTGCCCGTGCACATACGCCGCTGCGCCTGTCGATGGATTTGGCCATCCAATCCGCCACCGAGGAAGTTCTCGCCTCTGGCATGGGATTGATGAATGCGCGCGGCGCTTCGGCGGTGTTGATGGATGCCCATACGGGCGAGGTGATCTCCCTTGCAAGCCTGCCTGATTTTGACCCCAATGCGCGGCCCCGTCCGCTGACATCGGGCAATGATCCGAGCCAAAGCCCGCTCTTTAATCGCGCGGTGCAGGGCGTGTATGAGCTTGGGTCTGTGTTCAAAATCTTCACCATGGCGCAGGCCTTGGAATTGGACATGGTGACGCCTGAGACATCAATCGACACGACAAGTCCGTTGCGGATTGCAGGGTTCAACATCCGTGACTTCCACAATTACGGGCCACGCCAAACCGCGACTGAAGTGATTGTGCATTCGTCAAATATCGGCACGGCGCGTATTGCTGATGAGATCGGGCCAGATCGCCAACGCCTGTTCCTCGAAGATTTGGGTTTGCTTGAACCAACCCCCCTTGAGATTGTCGAAGCCCCAACGGGCCGCCCGATGATCCCTGCGAGATGGGAACGCCTTTCAACTATGACTGTATCCTACGGCCATGGTCTGTCGACATCGCCTTTGCATTTGGCGGCAGGATTTGCCGCGATGGTCAATGGTGGCACGCGGGTTGCGCCGACCTTGATCGCACAGCGGGGCGCGCCGCAGACGGGGGCGCGCATCATTTCCGAAGATACCTCTGCGCAAATCCGTGCCATGATGCGTGCCGTGGTCGATGGCGGCACAGCCAGCCTTGCCGAAGTCGAAGGCTATGAGATGGGCGGGAAAACGGGCACGGCCGATAAACCCAACCCATCGGGCGGCTACTACGAGGATCGCGTGATTGCGACCTTCGCAGGGGCCTTTCCAATGAGTGACCCGCAATATGTGATTGTCGTCACCTTGGACGAACCTGAAATTGTCGCCCTTGGCGAGACGCGCCGCACCGCGGGATGGACGGCTGCGCCAGTGGCCGCAGAAATCATACGCCGCGTAGGCCCTTTGCTGAATCTGCAGCCGCGTGGTGCAGCAGAGATTGCGCAAAGTGGGGTTTCTCAGCTATCGAGCCATATCGAGTGATTTTGCCAAACCGACCAAAGGATTAACCCATGCCTGCGTCCCATCGCGATGAGACAATCCGCCTTTCATCGCTTGGGTTGACCCCAACGCGGGGTGAGGATGTGGCGGTGACGGGTTTGTGTCTTGATAGCCGCAAGATCAAACAGGGCGAGGTCTTCGCCGCCCTTGCAGGCAGTCATGCTCATGGGGCCAATTATGCGCAAGCGGTGCTTGCCGCGGGGGCTTCGGCGATTTTAACCGACCCTGAGGGCGCAAAGATCATTGGTGATCTTGCCGCTGATCACAATGCCAGCCTGATTGTCGTGGCCGAGCCGCGCGCAGCATTGGCGCAGGCTGCTGCCCTTTGGTTTGGCGCGCAGCCCGACACCATGGTCGCAGTGACAGGCACCAATGGCAAAACCAGTGTCGCAAGCTTTACCCGTCAGATTTGGAACGCCTTGGGTTTTGATGCGGTGAATATCGGCACCACGGGCGTGGAGGGCAGTTTTGCCGCCGCAGGCACCCACACAACGCCCGATCCTTTGACCTTACACGCCTTGTTGCGCGATATGGCCGAGGCGGGTGTCACCCATGCCGCGATGGAGGCCTCGTCACACGGGCTTGATCAACATCGCCTTGACGGTGTGCGCTTGGCTGCGGCGGGTTTTACCAATTTCACCCAAGATCACCTTGACTATCACGGCACGATGGAGGCCTATTTCGAAGCCAAAGCCCGCCTCTTTCGCCAAGTTTTGGATGAAAATGGCACTGTCGTGGTCAATCTCGATGATCCCAAAGGGGCGGCCATTGCCGCCATCGCCGAAGCGCGAGAGATTGAAGTGATCACTGTGGGTGAGGATGCGCCAAATGCACGCCTGCGTATTACGGCGCGGCGCTTGGATGAACGGGGTCAGGATTTACTCTTTACATGGCAAGATGACCCCTATCGCGCGCGACTGTCCCTCATTGGTGGGTTTCAGGCCATGAATGTCTTGGTCGCGGCGGGTTTGGTGATTGCTGCAGGGGCCGTCCCTGACGCGGTTTTTGCTACGCTGCCGCGCCTACAAGGCGTGCGCGGGCGAATGCAGCTTGCCGCAACCCGTGCCAATGGCGCGCCTGTTTTTGTCGATTATGCGCATACGCCCGATGCGTTGCGCACGGCGCTTTTGGCGCTCAGACCGCATGTCATGGGGCGGCTTCATCTCGTCTTTGGTGCAGGCGGGGATCGCGACCGCGCCAAGCGCCCTTTGATGGGGGCCGAGGCCGCCGCCCATGCAGATTGCATCACTGTCACCGATGATAACCCCCGCAGCGAAGACCCCGCCGCCATTCGGGCCGCCATTCTTGAGGCCTGCCCGCAAGCCCGCGAGGTCGGCGATCGCGCCGAAGCGATTTTGCGCGCCGTGGCCGATTTGGCGCCAGGCGATGCGCTTTTGATTGCGGGCAAGGGGCATGAAACAGGGCAGATCGTCGGTGACGTTACCTATCCGTTCGATGATCTCGAACAGGCAAGCCTTGCCGTGAGCGCATTGGAGGGTCAGCAATGAGCGCGCTTTGGACATCAGCCGAGATTGCCGCAGCCACCCATGGCCGCACGCATGGGCCAGATTTTGAGGTCACAGGCATCTCGATTGACACCCGCAGCCTTATGGCAGGGGATTTCTTTGTGGCCTTGTCTGCCGCGCGCGATGGCCATGATTTTGTGGCAGATGCCTTGGCCAAAGGTGCCGCAGGCGCGTTGGTCAGCCGCATTCCTGACGGCGTTGCACAAGATGCGCCCCTGATCCTTGTAGAGGATGTGCAAACCGCGCTTGAGGATTTGGGGCGCGCAGGGCGCGCGCGGATGACGGGGCAGGTGGTTGCCATTACGGGGTCGGTTGGCAAAACCACCAGTAAAGAAATGATGCGCGCAGCCCTCGCACCCTTGGGGCGGGTGCATGCTTCTGTTGCCTCCTATAACAATCACTGGGGCGTGCCTTTGACTTTGGCGCGGATGCCGCGCGAGACAGATTTCGCGGTGATTGAAATCGGCATGAATGCCCCTGGCGAAATCGCCCCCTTGGCGCGCATGGCGCGGCCCCATTTGGCCATTGTGACCACTGTTGCCGCCGCACATCTAGAGGCATTTGGCAGTCTTGAGGGGATCGCCCATGAAAAGGCGAGCATCTATGAGGGGCTTGAGACAGGTGGGATCGCCCTTGTTAATGCAGATGTTGAGACGAGCGCCATTTTGCAAGACAAAGCAACCGCCTGTGCCGCCCGCGTCCTTCGTTTCGGCGAGGCCGAAACCGCCGCGGCGCGCTTGGCTTCGGTTGAGATTATCGAGGATCGCACCATTGTCTCGATGGTCTTTGACGGGGACACACATCTGTTTAAGCTGAACACCGCAGGGCGGCATTTGGCGCTGAATGCGGTGGCCGTTATGGCCAGTGTTGCTGCTTTGGGCGGGGATGTGGCGCTTGCGGCCCTTGGTTTGTCGGATTGGCAGGCCGTAACAGGGCGCGGCACCCGCGAGCGTTTGACCCTGTCAAATCGTCATGCCCATGCAGGCGAGATTGAAATGATAGATGATGCCTATAACGCCAATCCTGCCTCTATCGCAGCCGCGCTTGATGTTCTGGCTTCGGCAGAGGCACGCCGCCGTGTGGCGGTTTTGGGCGATATGTTGGAATTGGGCGCACAAGGCCCCGCGATGCACGCAGAATTGGCTGATCTTCCAAGTATCGCCAAGATCGACCGTATTCATACAGTGGGCGGCTTGATGGAACATTTGCACGAAGCCCTGCCAAGCGACAAGCGCGGGCTGCATTGCGAAACCGCCGATGAGATGGCGCGCGCCCTGCCCAAAACCCTAGAGGAGGGCGATATTGTCCTTCTGAAAGGTTCAAACAGCGTAAAACTTGCGCGCGTGGTTGACGCATTGCGCAATCTCGGGCAATCCGTTGAGGAACGCTAAGGGGAGAACCGCCATATGTTGTATTGGCTCGGCGAATTGTCAGATGGCGGCGACCTCTTTAACCTGTTCCGCTATATCACCTTCCGTGCAGGGGCCGCGTTTTTCACGGCGCTGATCTTTGGCTTTATCTTTGGCCGCCCCCTGATCAACGCGCTGCGCCGCCGCTATGCCAAGGGACAACCCATTCGGGAAGATGGGCCTGCGCATCATATCGCAACCAAGGCAGGCACGCCCACGATGGGGGGCTTGCTGATCCTTGCGGCGCTGACGCTGTCCACGCTGCTTTGGGCGCGGCTTGATAATGGCTTTGTTTGGATTGTCTTGGGGGTGACTGTGGCCTTTGGCCTGATCGGTCTGGCGGATGATTGGGCCAAGGTCAGCCGCCAAACCACGGCGGGGCTTTCGGGCAAATTGCGCTTGGCGCTTGGCTTTGTGATCGCGGCTGTGGCCAGCATTGCGGCCTCAGCTTTGCACCCTGATGATCTGACGCTGCAACTGGCCGTGCCTGTGTTCAAAGATGTGCTGATCAATCTGGGCTATGTCTTTATCCCCTTTGCAATGATTGTCATTGTGGGCAGCGCCAATGCCGTCAACCTGACCGATGGTTTGGATGGCTTGGCGATCATGCCCGTGATGATCGCCGCGGCCACGCTTGGGGTGATTGCCTATGCGGTGGGGCGGGTCGATTTCACGGAATATCTTGATGTGCATTACGTGCCGGGAACGGGCGAATTGCTGGTGTTTTGCGCGGGCCTGATCGGCGGCGGTCTTGGGTTCTTGTGGTATAATGCCCCGCCCGCGGCCGTGTTTATGGGGGATACAGGCTCGCTCGCCTTGGGCGGTGCTTTGGGCGCCATTGCCGTTGCCACAAAGCACGAAATTGTTTTGGCCATCGTGGGCGGCTTGTTCGTGGCCGAAGCGATGAGCGTGATTATCCAAGTTCTCTATTTCAAACGCACAGGCAAACGCGTGTTCTTGATGGCCCCCATCCATCACCATTTTGAGAAAAAAGGCTGGGCTGAGCCGCAAGTGGTGATCCGCTTCTGGATCATTTCCCTTATCCTTGCGCTGATTGGCCTTGCGACATTGAAACTGCGCTAACAAAGCAAGGAGCGGTCAGATGATCCCCGTCACTGGGTTTTCAGGTCAAAAAATCGCTGTTTTGGGCTTGGGCCGTTCAGGTCTTGCCACAGCGCGGGCGCTGCAAGCGGGTGGGGCCATTGCGCTTGTTTGGGATGATGGGCAAGAGGCGCGCGCGCGCGCCGAGGCGGATGGGTTTGTGGTCACTGATCTAACAAAGGCAGGCGCTTTTGAGGGCGTGTCGCGCCTGATCACCTCGCCCGGTATCCCCAACCTCTACCCTGCGCCGCATCCCGCAATTTTGGCCGCCTATCGCGCCAATGTGCCTGTTGATAATGATGTGGGCCTGTTTTTCGCGGCGCTTGGTCAGGCGGATTGGGCGCAATTTGACCGCCCCCCGCGCGTGGTCGCGGTGACAGGGTCAAACGGGAAATCGACCACCTCGGCGCTAATCGCCCATATTTTGGATGTTGCGGGCTTATCTGTGCAGCTTGCGGGCAATATTGGGCGCGGTGTTTTGGATATTGATCCGCCCGAAGATGGGGGGGTGGTCGTGTTGGAATTATCCTCCTACCAAACCGAGCTTGCCCGCGCCCTGACACCCGATATCGCGGTCTTTACCAACCTGTCAGCAGATCATTTGGATCGTCATGGTGGGATGGGGGGCTATTATGCGGCCAAGCGCAGGCTTTTTGCCGAAGGTGGCCCAGATCGCGCCGTGATTGGGATTGATGAGGTTGAAGGGCTGTCCTTGTCCAATCAACTGACCCAAGGGGCAGGGGATGATCGGGTGATCCGCATCTCCTCTGCGCAGAAATTAGACGGCACGAATTGGGATGTCTTTGCCCGTAAAGGCTGGCTGTCGGAATGGCGCAAGGGGCGTCAGGTGGCCTCTATTGATTTGCGCGATATCGCGGGGCTTGCGGGCGCGCATAACCATCAAAACGCCTGCGCGGCCTATGCGGTGGCGCGCGCGCTTGGCCTTGCGCCGCGCGTGATCGAGGACGCGTTGCATTCCTTCAAGGGCCTGCCGCATCGCAGTCAGGTTTTGGGCGAACTGCGCGGTGTGCGTTTCGTCAATGACAGTAAGGCCACCAATGCTGATGCCGCCGCCAAGGCGCTTGCCGCTTATCCTGCCATCCGTTGGATTTGTGGCGGGCTTGAGAAAGAGGGCGGGCTTGATGTGGCACGGCCACATTTCGGCTCGGTCAAAAAGGCCTATGTCATCGGGCGCGAAGCTGCAAAATTTGCCTTGAATTTGGGGGATCTTCCCAAAGAGATTTGCACCGATATGGCCACCGCCGTGGCCCGCGCTGTCGCCGAGGCCGAGCCGGGCGATGTAGTTCTATTGGCCCCTGCCGCCGCTAGTTTTGATCAATACGACAATTTTGAGAAGCGGGGCGATGATTTTGCCGCCCAAGTTGCGCAAGTTCTTGCGCAATCGTAGGGCTGATGCGGCTTTCTCTGGCTTTCGGGAATAAATTTCGCTAATTTGCCCATGAGACCCGAAAAATCGGGCGGTTGAGGCAGTATCGGGCGGTATATCCCATGACAGAAATGGCGCATGGCACAGTTCTTGTGCAATCAGGCGAAGCGGTTTTGCCCCGTTGGTGGCGCACTGTTGATCGCGGCACAATAGGCTGCATTTTGGCACTTTTTGCGATTGGCCTGTTATTGGGCTTTGCCGCATCGCCACCTTTGGCCGAACGCAATGGTCATCCGCCCTTTCACTATGTAACACGCCAAGCCATCTTTGGCGGTGCGGCGATGATTGGGATGCTGTTAGTGTCGATGCTGCCGCCGCTCATGCTGCGCCGCTTTGCGGTGGTGGGGTTTGGTGGCGCGTTTCTATCCCTTGTGGCGCTGCCGATTTTTGGCACTGATTTTGGGCAAGGCGCTGTGCGGTGGTATTCGCTTGGGTTTGCTTCGGTGCAGCCATCCGAATTTCTGAAACCTCTCTACATTGTCACAGTCGCTTGGATGGTCGCCGCAAGCCAAGAATTGGCAGGCCCACCAGGCAAGCGCCTGTCCTTCGGATTGACCATTCTCATTGTTGGCATTTTGGTGATGCAGCCTGATTTCGGTCAGGCGGCCCTGATCTTGATGGGGTGGTGCGTGATCTATTTCGTTGCAGGCGCGCCCATTATTCTCATGGTCAGCGTTGTGGCGCTTGCAGGGGTCGGGGGTATCTTTGCCTATCATGCCTCCGAGCATTTTGCGCGCCGTATTGATGGGTTCCTCAGCGCCGAAGTGGCGCCAAACACCCAGCTTGCTTATGCGGCCAATGCAATCCGTGAAGGTGGGTTTTTTGGCGCAGGCTTGGGCGAGGGTGCTGTGAAATGGACATTGCCTGACGCGCATACCGATTTCATTATCGCGGTCGCTGCCGAAGAATATGGTGTGATCCTTGTGTTGATCATCATCGCCCTCTTCGCAGCAATCGCCTTTCGCAGTTTCCTGCGTTTGCTTAAAGAACGCGACCCGTTCATCCGCCTTGCAGGCACGGGTCTTGTGACCATGTTCGCGCTACAGGCCTTTATTAACATGGGCGTTGCGGTGCGGCTTTTGCCTGCAAAGGGCATGACCTTGCCCTTTGTGTCCTATGGCGGGTCTTCTATCCTTGCAACAGGTCTTGCGATGGGGATGATTTTGGCCTTTACCCGTGCGCGGCCACAGGGTGATTTGGCCGATATCTTTAGCAAACGGGGGCGTTGATCCGATGGGGACTGGAGGCGCGCGTCACGCTATCATCGCGGCAGGGGGAACGGGGGGGCATATGTTCCCCGCCCAAGCTTTGGCCGAGGCCTTGGTGCGGCAGGGGTGGCAGGTGACGCTTTCGACAGATGCGCGCGGTGCGCGCTATGCGGGGGGATTTCCCCATGTGGTGTCTGTGCAAACAGTGGCGGCGGCCACATTCGCCCAAGGGGGGCTGGCCGATAAACTTAAGGCGCCCTTTAAAATCTTGGGGGGTATTCTATCGGCCTTGATGCTGCAGCGCCGCCTTCAGCCCGATATTGTCATAGGCTTTGGCGGTTATCCCACCATTCCCGCATTGGCCGCGGCGTGGATTGCGCGGCGTCCGCGGGCCTTGCATGAGCAAAATGGCGTCCTTGGTCGCGTCAATCATCTGTTTGCGCGGCGCGTGGATCGGGTGGCCTGTGGCACATGGCCCACGCGCCTGCCTGAGGGCACACAGGCGGATCATATCGGCAACCCTGTGCGGGCTGCGGTGATGGCGCGCGCAGGCGCCGTTTATACACCGCCCGGCGATTGGCCCCTGTCACTTGTGATCATCGGTGGCAGCCAAGGCGCGCGTATCCTGTCTGAAATTGTGCCAAATGCGGTGGCGAAACTGCCCAAAGGAATTTTGGCGCGCTTGCGCGTGGCCCAACAGGCCCGCCCCGAGGATATTGATCGCGTCATCCGTGCCTATGATTATTTAGGTGTCACCGCCGAGGTGCAGCCGTTTTTCGATGATATTCCTCGCCGGATCGCGGAGGCGCAATTGGTGATCAGCCGCGCAGGCGCGTCCTCGGTTGCGGATATTTCGGTCATTGGGCGGCCTGCGATTTTCATCCCCTTTGCCGCCGCCACCGCAGATCATCAAACCGCCAATGCCGGCCCTATGGTCGCCGCAGGGGCCAGCCTTGCGATTGCGGAACATGAGCTGAACGCCGACAGCCTATCAGAAGCCATGCTTGAGGTTTTGGCCTACCCCGCACAGGCCCAAGCCATGGCAAATGCCGCGCTTGCGCAATCCGTGCCAGATGCCACCGATCGTCTTGTTGCGATGGTCGAGGAAATTGCAGCGAAAGGAAGATCATGAACGCCGCCGCCACAAAACTGCCCACACAGCTTGGGCCGATCCATTTCACAGGCATTGGCGGCATTGGCATGTCGGGTATTGCTGAGGTGCTATTGAACCACGGCTATGCGGTGCAGGGCTCTGACCTGAAGGAAAGCAAGATCACCGAACGGCTTGCGGCATTGGGCGCGCGGATTTTTATCGGACAGGCGGCAGAAAATTTGGATGGGGCCGAAGTGGTTGTGATCTCCTCCGCCATCAAACCCGGCAATCCTGAATTTGACGCGGCCCGCGCGCGGGGCTTGCCGATGGTGCGCCGTGCCGAGATGTTGGCCGAATTGATGCGCCTGCGCTCGAATGTGGCGATTGCAGGCACGCATGGCAAAACGACCACCACCACCCTCGTGGCGACCCTGCTCGATGCGGGCGGCATTGACCCCACTGTGATCAATGGCGGCATCATCCACGCTTATGGCTCAAACGCCCGCGTGGGCCAAGGCGAATGGATGGTGGTCGAGGCCGATGAATCGGATGGCACCTTCAACCGCCTACCCGCCACCATCGCCATCGTCACCAATATCGACCCCGAACATATGGAACATTGGGGCACAATCGAGAATCTGCGCAAAGGCTTTTACGATTTCGTCTCGAATATCCCCTTTTACGGGCTCGCGGTCTGCTGCACCGACCATGCCGAGGTGCAGGCACTGGTTGGGCGCGTCACGGATCGCCGCGTGGTGACATATGGGTTCAACGCGCAGGCCGATGTGCGCGCGGTGGGCTTGCATTACCTCAAGGGTGTCGCGCATTTCGACATCGCACTGCGTGGCGAGGATCGGGTGATTGCGGGCTGCACCCTGCCTATGCCCGGCGATCACAATGTCTCAAACGCGCTGGCCGCCGTGGCCGTGGCGCGCCATTTGGGCATGAAATCGGATGAAATCCGCGCGGCCCTTGCGGGCTTCAAGGGGGTCAACCGCCGCTTCACCAAATTGGGCGAGGTGGGGGGCGTGACCATCATCGATGATTACGGCCACCACCCCGTGGAAATCGCGGCCGTTTTGCGCGCCGCAAGGCAGGCCAGCGAGGGGCGCGTGATCGCGGTGCATCAACCCCATCGCTATACGCGCCTCTCCTCCCTGTTCGAGGATTTTTGCAGCTGCTTTAACGATGCCGATGTGGTGGGCATTGCCGAGGTTTACGCCGCAGGCGAGGCGCCCATTGCGGGCGCATCCCGCGATGATCTGGTCGCGGGCCTCACCCGCCACGGCCACCGCAACGCGCATGCAGTCGACAGCGAAGACGCGCTCGAGGCACTGGTGCGCGCCGAGGCCAAAGCGGGCGATATCGTGGTCTGCCTCGGCGCAGGCACGATCAGCGCATGGGCGCATGGCCTTGTGGGGCGGCTGCAGAAATAGGTTTGCTATTTAGGTCTGAATTGGGCCACTCTTGACTCGGGTAACGGGGTCAGGGGTTTGGCTGCATGAAGGCGGAAGAGATTCAAACGGCAGATGATCTAGAGGCGTGGCTGAATGGGCTGCCTGAGGAGCAGGCATTGCAGGTCGCGCCGCTGATTGTCGCTCGCGCCGCGCTGCGGCTGTTCCCAGTTTGGGCGGAATGTTGCGCTCATCTAAACGGAAAGGAGTCCGAAGATTCGCGTGGCCCGCATTTTTTCAATGGTTTGAGATGTTATATCTTCATGCTTGTGCTGTCACAGCCCCGTGCAAATGGGGAGAGGGTATATGACTTTTCAACTCCTTTAATGAAGATTGCATTTAGGCTCCCAGAAGATTTTAGTAAATACCCAGTTCTGGCGGCTATTACAGGCAAAGTAGCTTTTGAAGCTGCGGCATGTGCGTTGCGGGAAAACACAACTTCCAGAGCAGTGCGTGCAACCCAAGATGCGCTAGGGTGTACTGAATCTGTGCTACTTTCTTATTCGCTAAGTGCGCCTATTTTTTCAATTAAAGACGATAATTGCAATCCCCTATCGGTAATAGTCTCCGATGCTATATCCTTTGAAGAGGGTCAGGAATTTCTTCATTTACCACTATGGCCAATTGGTGAAGACCCGCTTGCTACAATATGGGCAGAAGCTGCCCCTCTGTTTGATCGTCACCGCGCATGGTCCGTCTTCAAAGACCTCTACGAAAACGCCCTTCACGCCCGCCCGCAGAACTGGCCGCTTCTGACCGAATTGGCGCAGAAGGACGAGGCGTTTTGGACGGGGACGGATACGGAGGTTCTGGATCGTATCGCGGGGGTGATGGAGGGGTTTGCTATCTCGCGTGCTATTCCATTTGATTATACCTTCGATCAGATAGCACGAATGATGCGTATCGTTGGTATAGGCGATGACGCGGCGCACCTTCGCGACCCTAAGGCAAATAGACGTTTTCTTGATGATGCAGAGGAAGCGCGGGATCGGCTTCAAGATTTTGTTGACTACACTGCCAACATGGGCGGTGGTAGCAACACCGCAGGGGTGACGCGCATTGCCGCAGTTAAATTATTGGATGAGTTAAGACGCATTGAGGACCTAAATCACTTGCGCGTGCGATTGCTCATGGAGCGCGCCAAGTCTCTTGAGATGTTCATGGGGGATCCCCAACACGCGGGTGACCTGAGTGCGTCATTAATCACTATTTTGGCGGATGCGGTCACAGGGTTGCGAGGGGTGTTTCGGACCCATTTCGGCCCCGCCTTTGCTGCGCTTGCGCCGCTCTCACAGTTGTCATGGGACCAGTTGGACCGAGACGCCGTCTTGAGCTTATTCGACCAAAAGATCCATGAAATAAGGACAATTTCTTCTGAGCAGGTTCCACTTGATTCAGAGGGGCAGGCGATCTTGGCTGATATGTTGCGCGAGTTATTCGAATGGCGCGCGCGCGTCTTTCAGGCGTCAGACGATCAAATGCGTGAAATTTTCGATCAGCGATTCGCAGAGGCAACGGGTGCCACGGGTTTGGCATTGTTGAGGTTTTGGCAGAAGCGGGCGCCTCAAATTGGGAAACTTGCTGATGGGACGGTGAAGATTGGAAACGCGGCTAATGCCCTTGGCGATATCGTTGAAAGTGTGACGAACTTGTCCAACTAAATGATCGCGGCAGCCTAACCACAAAACCCTGACGGGGGTGCGGGATGGCCCACTCCTCGGGCTGTGCGCGACAAAACCTTAAAGGGGGGCCAAACTCCTACCTCTCTGCCAAAACCCTTGCGCGGGGGAATCGCAACCGCTACTTCCCCCGATATGACCCACCGCCTTCCAATCCCGCGCGGCACTTTGACCCCAGATCGCCCTTTGGCGGATCTGACTTGGCTGCGCGTGGGTGGGCCTGCGGAGTATCTGTTTCAGCCTGCGGATCTTGACGATCTGCAATCCTTCCTTGCTGCGCTTGACCCTGCCATTCCTGTTTTTCCCATTGGGGTGGGCTCGAACCTCATCATCCGCGATGGCGGGATGCGCGGTGTGGTGATCCGTTTGGGGCGCGGGTTTAACGATATTCGCATCGAAGGGGATCAGGTCATTGCGGGGGCGGCGGCGCTTGATGCCCATGTCGCGCGGCGCGCGGGCGAGGCGGGGTTAGACCTGACCTTTCTGCGCACCATTCCTGGCACCATCGGCGGGGCTTGCCGCATGAATGCGGGCTGCTATGGGGCCTATGTGGCGGATCATTTGACCACAGCGCGCGCCGTGACGCGGGCGGGCAGGGTGGTTACGCTTGCCCCTGATGACTTCCAATTCGCCTATCGCCAGACGGGGCTTGACCCTGATCTGATCTTGATCGAGGCGCGGTTCACCGCGCCGCGCGCCAAACCCGATGATCTTGCCGCCAAGATGGACGACCAACTGGCGCGCCGCGATGCCAGCCAGCCGACCAAAGACCGCACCGCAGGTTCGACCTTTCGCAACCCTGCGGGGTTTTCCTCGACTGGGCGCGCCGATGACAGCCACGAGATGAAAGCGTGGAAGCTGATCGAAGATGCAGGTCTGCGCGGGTATCGTCTGGGCGGCGCGGTGATGAATGAGAAACATCCCAACTTCCTGACCAATGCAGGCGGGGCCACCGCCAAAGAATTGGAAGATTTGGGCGAATATGTGCGAAAAAAGGTTTTCCAAAACAGCGGATTGCAGCTAGAATGGGAAATTATGCGTGTGGGTGATCCGTAACGGATCAAAAGCGCGCCAATAACAGCCCGCCGCATGGATGCGGGCAACGCGGTGGCCAAGGGGCGCAAAGACCCTGAAGGCCGATTGAGGCAAGAGGCAAGATTTGGGCGGTTCTGCTGCAAAAGCATCCCCCCGTATTGCGTTATTGATGGGTGGCCCCTCGGCAGAGCGCGAGGTGTCCCTTTCATCGGGGCGCGAATGTGCCAAGGCACTGGCGGGCGAAGGCTATGAGGTGATCGAGGTCGATGCAGGCCCCGATTTGGCTATGCGTCTGTCTGACATTTCTCCTGATGTTGTGTTCAACGCGCTTCATGGCCGCTTTGGCGAAGATGGGGTGGTGCAAGGCATGTTGGAATGGATGCGTCTGCCCTACACCCATTCGGGTGTTTTGGCCTCTGCGCTTGCCATGGATAAACAGCGCACCAAAGATGTGTTGCGCGCCGCAAACCTGCCCGTGATGGACAGCCAGATCGTGGCGCGGGACGATGTCGCGCGCGCCCATGTGATGCCGCCGCCCTATGTGGTAAAGCCCAATAACGAGGGCAGTTCTGTCGGGGTGTATCTGGTGATGGACGGGGCCGATACCCCCCCCGTGCTTGGCCCTGAGATGCCAGATCAGGTGATGGTGGAAACCTATGCGCCTGGTCGTGAATTGACCACCACAGTGATGGGGGATCGCGCCCTTGGCGTGACCGAGATCATCACGACAGGGTGGTATGATTACGATGCCAAATACAAGCCCGGCGGGTCGCGTCATGTGATCCCTGCCGATATTCCCGCTGAGATTACGCAAGCCTGCCTTGATATGGCGATTGCCGCGCATCGCGCGCTGGGTCTGCGGGGGGTCTCGCGCAGCGATTTCCGGTGGGACCATACGCGCGGCTTGGCTGGTTTGGTGATGCTTGAGGTCAATACGCAACCCGGCATGACCCCAACCTCACTGGCGCCCGAACAGGCGCAGGCCGCAGGGATCAGTTTCGGCGCTCTGTGTCGTTGGATGGTGGAGGATGCCTCATGCGACCGCTAGGCCCCGCGCAGCGCCCAAGCGCACCGCAACATGGCGCAAGCGCCTTAAGCCCGCGCCAAAAGCGCGACCCCGCCCCATCGGTGATGGCCTATCGTTTTCAGCGCCTTTGGCTGACGCCCGTCTTTCGCGTCTTTATGCGCTATGGTCTGCCATTGATCATAATCGTTGGGGGCAGCGCCGCCTATCTGTCGAACCCGCGCAATATGGATCAGCTGACCGCGCAGGTGGAAGATCTGCGCCGCACCATTGAGGCGCGCCCAGAATTTCGGGTGACGCTGTTGTCAGTGAATGGAGCAAGTCCCGCTTTGGCCGATGAAATTCGCGGGCGTTTGTCGCTTGATTTCCCGCTCTCCTCCTTCGATCTCGATTTGCCCCAGATCAAGGCGCAGATCGAAGACATGCCCGCAGTGCGCAACGCCCAACTGCGCATCGCGGCAGATGGGGTCTTGCAATTGGACATTGAGGAGCGGCTGCCTGAATTGATCTGGCAAACGCGCGAGGCGTTCTTGTTGATTGATGGCGATGGCGTGGTCATCGATGATTTGATCAGCCGACCCATTTCGCAGGCCTTGCCGTTGATCGGCGGGGAAGGGGCTGATCTTGCCGCGCGCGAGGCCTTGAACCTTGTGCGTATCGCGGCCCCTTTGGCCGATCAGTTGCGCGGTTTCGTGCGTGTGGGCGAGCGGCGCTGGGATGTCATCCTTTCTGATGGGCGCAAGATTATGCTGCCCGAGGAAAATGCCAGTTTTGTCTTAGATCGTGTGATCGCCTTGGATCAGGCGCAGGATATCCTGAGCCGCGATATCCTCAGTATAGATATGCGCAGGCCAGATCGGCCCACATTACGCCTCAGCGCAGAGGCCAAAGATAATTTCGACATGTTGCGTGGTCAGTTGGTGGTGAGTGGAGAACGGCAAGGATGATGAACAATCTGTATCATATGCAGCGCGCAATGCGCGCCAAACGCCAAGAGGCGCTCAAGCGCGGTGTCATGGCGGTTTTGGATGTGGGCAGTTATAAAATCTCCTGCCTCGTGTTGCGGTTTGATGAGACGGGCATGGCCTATTCCACAGATCGCCAAGCTGCCCTTGCGGGGCAGTCTGCCTTTCGGGTGATTGGCATGGGCACAACGCGCTCGCGCGGTGTGCGTTTTGGCGAGATCGACACGGTTCAAGAAACCGAACGTGCCATTCGCACCGCTGTCCAGACCGCGCAAAAAATGGCCCATACCCGCGTGGATCACGTCATGGTGGCTTTTGCAGGGGCGCGTCCGCGCTCCTATGGCATGGCGGGCGAGACGATTGTTCAAGACAAGACTGTGCAAGATGATGATGTGGCCCGCGCTTTGGCCAGTTGTGATTTGCCTGATTTGGGCGAAGGACGCGAGGTTTTGCACGCGCAGCCTGTCAATTTCTCATTGGATCATCGCACAGGCCTATCCGACCCCCGTGGTCAGGTTGGCGAACGTCTGGCGGTGGATATGCATCTTCTGTCGGTCGAGGCCAATGCCATTGAGGCGCTGCTCTACTGCGTGAAACGCTGTGATTTGGAACTCGCAGGTCTGGCCTCTTCGCCCTATGTGGCGGGGGTGTCGAGTCTTGTCGAGGATGAACAAGAATTGGGCGCGGCTTGTGTGGATATGGGCGGCGGTGCCACGGGCCTGTCTATTTTCATGAAAAAGCATATGATCTATGCCGATACCGTGCGCATGGGCGGGGATCATGTCACCTCGGATATTTCGCAGGCGTTGCAAATCCCCATGACCCATGCCGAGCGGATCAAGACCCGCTTTGGGGGGCTTGTTGCCACGGGCATGGATGATCGCGAAATGATCGAATTGCAGGGCAATACAGGCGATTGGAATTACGACCGCCGTCATGTCAGCCGTGCGGAACTGATCGGCGTGATGCGCCCGCGCGTTGAGGAAATCCTTGAAGAGGTGCGCGCCCGCCTTGATGCCGCAGGGTTTGATCATCTGCCCAGTCAGCGTATTGTTTTGACAGGGGGGGGCAGTCAGGTGCCGGGTCTTGATGGTTTGGCCTCACGCATTTTGGGCAATCAGGTGCGGCTTGGTCGCCCGATGCGGGTGCAAGGTTTGCCGCAATCGGCCTGTGGCCCCGCGTTTTCAACATCGGTTGGTCTGTCGCTGTTTGCGGCTTATCCGCAAGATGAATGGTGGGATTTCGACATTCCTGCCGAAAGCTATCCTGCCCGCTCGCTGAAGCGCGCGGTGCGTTGGTTCCGCGACAATTGGTGAGATACCGCCCCGCTTGCCGCGTCAAACCCTAGCGAAATTGCCCCCTCGCACCACAGAATGCGGGGGGTGTCGGCAAGATCACGCCGAATGTCACAGATAAGCCACTCTATTTTGTGGTAAATTTGCAATTTTCTGATGACGCGGCGCAGATTTATCGTTACTGTGATCCAAAAGAAACACGAGGCAGTCAAACCCCAAGATATCTGGCGCAAGATCAGATCAGGGACGACAAAACAGGTGGACCGAGTAGATGACCTTGAACCTTTCCATGCCCGACACAGGGACAGAGCTAAAACCACGGATCACCGTTTTCGGTGTGGGTGGCGCAGGCGGCAATGCCGTGAACAACATGATTGAGCAGGCCCTTGATGGCTGCGAATTTGTTGTCGCGAATACCGATGCCCAAGCCTTGCAGCAATCCAAAGCGCCGCAGCGCATCCAGATCGGCGCGCGCGTGACCGAGGGTCTTGGGGCAGGGGCGCGCCCTTCTGTTGGGGCAAGCGCGGCAGAAGAATCCATCGAAGAGATCGTGGATCAATTGGCAGGCTCACATATGTGCTTCATCACCGCGGGCATGGGCGGTGGCACAGGCACGGGTGCGGCGCCAATCATCGCGCAAGCGGCGCGTGAACTGGGCGTTTTGACAGTGGGTGTGGTGACAAAGCCCTTCCAATTCGAAGGCGCCAAGCGGATGCGCCAAGCCGAAGAGGGCATTGAGCAACTGCAAAAGGTTGTTGATACGCTGATCATCATTCCGAACCAAAACCTGTTCCGTTTGGCCAATGAGAAAACCACCTTCACCGAAGCCTTCGCGATGGCGGATGATGTCCTCTATCAGGGCGTCAAAGGTGTGACGGATCTGATGGTGCGTCCGGGCCTGATCAACCTTGACTTCGCGGATGTGCGCGCCGTCATGAACGAGATGGGCAAGGCCATGATGGGCACAGGCGAAGCCGAAGGCGAAACACGCGCCATTCAGGCCGCTGAAAAGGCCATCGCCAACCCGCTCTTGGATGAAATCAGCCTCAAAGGTGCAAAAGGCGTCTTGATCAATATCACAGGCGGCTATGATCTGACCTTGTTTGAATTGGACGAGGCCGCAAACCGCATTCGTGAAGAGGTTGACCCTGACGCGAATATCATCGTGGGCTCGACCCTTGATACCTCGATGGAAGGTCGGATGCGTGTGTCTGTTGTGGCAACAGGTATCGATGTTTCTGAAATGCAGATGTACCAGCCAGAGCGCAGCTACACAGCCGCGCCTCAGCCTGTTGCAGAAGTTGTTGAAGAACAGCCTGCACCTGCCGAAGAAGTCGCAGAAGATCAATCGCCTGAGCCGTTCTTGTTCGATGATCTTGAGCGTGAAGTTACCTCTGAGCCCGCCCCGATGATGGAGGTGGATCACAACGAGGTTCCCGCGCCTGTGTATGACAGCGCGATGAGCAGCCCCGCCCCTGTCGCGGCTGACCCTGAGCCTGTTTACGAGCCTGAAGCGGCCAGCTTTACCGCCCCGATGCGTCCTGCAGCAGGCACGCCAAGCCCGCAGGCCTTGGATCGTCTGAAAAATGCAATCGCAACGCATAATGCAACGACAGCACGCCCAACTGCGCCGCGCCCCGCATTGACGGAGAAACCCGCCGCGCCCCGCCGTGCCTTTGGGATTAATTCGCTGCTTGAGCGGATGACGGGTCAAAGCAACACAGACGCCCCCGTGAATCGCAGCCGCCCTGACCTCAGCGCGCAGCATCAGCCGATGATGGAGGATGACGCAGTCGACCCAGAGCAGGAGCGCATCGAAGTTCCTGCATTCCTGCGCCGCCAAGCGAATTAAATTTTCGAAAATATGACAGCGAAAAGGCCGATTTTGTGTCGGCCTTTTTCGTTTTTAATCAAAGGATTAGATGAGTATCCTGTGGTCTTTGGCAAGATTCTGCCGATGCGTTTTTGCATTGTTGCAGAGAGTCACAAAGGTTGAATTGTCTCGCCCCCGCTCAGTTTGTATCACAGGCTTGCAGTCAGATGGGGTGGCTGTATTGGGGGCGCCCACGATTGTGGGCACATGACGACAGAAAGGTTTGCTGTGCAAGCAACGCTGAAAAAATCTGCAAGTTTCAAAGGTGTAGGCCTTCATGGGGGAAAGCCTGTTACCTTGACCATCCATCCAAGCGTGGCCGATAGCGGCATTTGGTTCAATCGGGTGGATGTGCGCGATGCGGATCCGCTGATCCCCGCGCGCTATGATGCGGTTCCAGAAAGCCGCCTTTGCACAAAGATTTCCAACGCTGATGGGGTTTCCGTTTCGACCATTGAACATTTGATGGCGGCATTGGCGGGCTGTGGTATCCACAATGCGCGTGTCGATATTGATGCCGAGGAAGTGCCCATTTTGGATGGCTCGGCGGTTGAATTTGTGCGCGGCCTTCTTGCTGCGGGTATCGCGCCGCAAGATCGCCCCATCTATGCGATTGAAATCCTGAAGAAAGTGACTGTGCGTGATGGCGATAGCGAAGCATCGCTTTCGCCTGCCTCGCATCTGACAATGGCCTTTTCGATTGATTTCCCTGATCCTGCGATTGGGGTGCAGCATCGCCACGCGGATTTGGCCAATGGGCGTTTCGTGCGCGAACTCTGTGACAGCCGCACATTCTGTCGCCAATCCGATGTTGAGGCGATGTGGAATGCGGGTCTGGCCCTTGGTGGATCCTATGACAACGCTGTGGTTGTGGATGGTGATGATGTGCTGTCCCCCGGTGGTTTTCGTCATGCGGATGAGGCTGTGCGCCACAAAATGCTTGATGCTCTTGGTGATTTGGCCTTGGCAGGCAATCCGATCCTTGGCCATTACGAAGGCGTGCGTGCAGGCCATATGTTGACCAATCGCCTGCTGCGCGCGCTATTTGCCATGCCTGATGCGATGCGTTTGGTGCAATGTGACGCCCAGACAGCCGCCCATTTGCCTGGCATGGGGGTTGGCCAACATGATTTGGCGCATGTTGCTTGAGGCAATCTGACGTTTTGCCCTTCCGATTAATGTGCTAACACCCTAGGAATAAGATACCCAAGATTTGGGGTTGGGCGGATTTCTACAGGGTAGATAGATGAACGACACGTCACGCGCGCATGGATTTTCACGAAAGCTTGGGCTTGGTCTGCTGATCCTGTCGCTTGGGGTGACGGCCTGTGGCCCGCGCGCCGATGGTGAGCCGCGCCGTGGTCTCTTTGGGCCGCGTGTGGTGGAACAGCCCCTTGAGGCCCTGACCGCCGAAGAAATTTACAACCGGGCCGAGTTTGAGCTTGAAAATAACGATGATCCAGAGGCAGCCGCGCCTTTGTTCCTAGAGGTTGAACGCCTGCATCCCTATTCGGAATGGGCCAAGCGCGGGTTGATCATGGCCGCCTTCAGCCATCATGAGGCGCGCCAATACGAAGAGGCGCGGGTTGCCGCACAGCGCTTTATCGAATTTTATCCTGCCGATGATGATGCCGCCTATGCGCAATATCTTTTGGCGTTGAGCTATTATGATCAGATTGAACAGGTGGGCCGCGACCAAGGTTTGACTTTTCAAGCCCTGCAAGCCCTGCGCGCGGTGATCGAACTTTACCCTGATAGCGAATTCGCCAATTCCGCCGCTTTGAAATTCGATTTGGCTTTTGATCATTTGGCAGCAAAAGAAATGGAAATTGGCCGCTACTATCTTGAGCGCCAACATTACATGGCGGCAATCAACCGCTTTCGTGTCGTTGTCGAAGAGTTCCAAACAACCTCGCACACGCCTGAGGCGCTGATGCGCTTGGTTGAGGCCTATCTTTCTTTGGGTCTGACGGATGAGGCGCAAACTGCGGGCGCGATATTGGGCTATAACTTCCAATCTTCGCCCTTCTACGAAGATGCTTATCGTCAATTGCAGGGGCAGGGCCTCGAGCCTGAACCGCAAGGTGAGGGTTGGTTGCGCGGCATTTGGAACAACACGATCCGTGGGGCGTGGCTCTAGGTCACTGAACGGGGGCATGGCCGATGCTGCGGCATCTCGAAATTCGCGATCTTCTGTTGATTGATCATCTCAGCCTTGAGTTTCAGGCGGGGTTGAATGTTTTGACGGGGGAAACGGGCGCGGGGAAATCCATTCTTCTTGACGCGCTTGGCTTTGTCTTGGGCTGGCGGGGCCGTGCCGATTTAGTGCGCCAAGGTGCAGAACAGGGCGAGGTATCCGCCGTATTTGATCTGCCCATGGATCACCCTGTTCAGGCAATTTTGGCGGAGGCGGGTCTCCCCTCTGGCCCTGAATTGATCTTGCGCCGTATCAACACCCAAGACGGGCGCAAGACCGCATGGGTGAATGATCGCCGGGCAAGTGGTGATGTTCTGCGCGCCCTGTCGGATGTTTTGGTCGAATTGCACGGCCAGCATGATGATCGCGGTCTGCTTGACCCGCGCGGACATCGTGCGCTGCTCGATGAGTTTGGCGGCCATAGCGATGATTTGGCCGCGTTGAGCGCGCTGTGGCGGGCGCGCAGCAAGGCCGCATCTGCCCATAAAGCGGCGCTAGACGATCTCGAAAAAATTCGCGCTGAGGAAGATTTCCTGCGCCACGCTGTGGCCGAGTTCGAATCCCTTGCCCCCGCAGCGGGTGAGGAAGATGCGCTTGATGCCAAGCGCCGCCTTATGCAAGGGGCCGAGCGGTTGCGGGAAGATGTGGCGCGGCTTGTCGCCATTTTGTCGGATCAGGGGGCTGAGGGGCAGATTGGCGATGCGCTGCGCCTTGTGGCTGGGTTGTCGGATCGTAGCGATGGCGCCTTGGACGAGGCACTGGCCGCCCTAGAGCGCGCCAATCTCGAATTGGGCGAAGCGCAACGCGTTGTGGGCGATTTTGCAGATCGTTTGATTTTCAATCCGCAGGATTTGGAAGAAACCGAAGATCGCCTTTTTGCTTTGCGCGCTTTGGCCCGCAAACACGGCGTTCTATGTGATGCCTTGCCAGAGATGTGGCAGGATTTGCAAACCCGCCTGAGCGCGATTGAAGGAGGGGATGCGCATTTGGCTGCTCTTGCCGCCGCCGAAGCCGCCGCAGATCAGGCTTATCACGCGGCAGCCACCGCCTTGCGCAGCAAACGTGAGGCAGCGGCGCGCACCCTTGATGCGGCGATGGCGGGGGAATTGGCCCCGTTGAAAATGGAACGCGCGGTCTTCACCACCGCGCTCACTGATGCCCCCGCAGGGCCAGAGGGGATTGATGCCGTGACCTTCACTGTGGCCACCAATCCTGGCGCGCCTGCAGGGCCCTTGAACAAGATCGCCTCGGGCGGAGAATTGTCACGGTTCCTCTTAGCGTTAAAGGTGTGCCTCACGCGGCAAGAATCTGATATAACGATGATTTTTGATGAAATCGACCGCGGTGTTGGGGGGGCGACCGCCGATGCCGTAGGGCGCCGTTTGGCCGCGTTGGCGCAAGGGGGGCAGGTCTTGGTTGTGACCCACAGCCCGCAGGTTGCGGCCCTTGGCGCGCATCATTGGCGCGTCTCAAAAGCGGTTGAAAATGAGACCACACTCAGCACCGTGACGCCGCTTGATGCCGATGCCCGTGTCGATGAGATTGCGCGCATGATTTCTGGGGATGTCATTACAGACGCCGCGCGCGAGGCGGCGCGTGCCTTGGTGTTCCAGGCTCAGCTTTAGCGCGCTGCCCGCGCGCCAAGCCCCGCGCGCATCAAGATTTGGCGCACAGGTTTCACCGAGTAAAAACTGTTCAGCGCCTTCATCCGCAAATCGCGCAAGCCTTGATCATCGGCCATCGAGGCGCGATTGAGCGCATCCACCCCTGCCACGCGGGCGGCAATCTCGGCATGGCGTGCGCGTTCATATTTTTGCAACATGGCAGTCTCACCCAATCGGTCAGGCGCGGCCTTGGCCAGATCAAGCAGGGTCGCCATATCGGCAAGGCTCATGTTGAGGCCCTGCGCGCCAATCGGGGGAACCACATGCGCGGCCTCGGCCACCAAGGCGAGACGCTCGCCTGTCAGGCGATGCGCCACTTGCGAAATGATCGGCCAGATCGTGCGCTGTGAAATCAGACGCAAGGGCCCATAAAGCTCGGCAGAGCGCGTGCGCATTTCATCCTCAAACGCGGGTTGGGGGAGGGCATAGAGGCGTTCTGCCTCTGGCCCGCGTTCCATCCAAACCACGGCGGAGGAGGGTTTGCCTTCGTAATCTGGCAACGGCACAAGGGTAAATGGCCCGCCCGAGCGATGCACCTCGGTCGAGATATTATCATGCGGGTGGTCATGGCTGACAGCAAAGGCTAAGGCCTTTTGACCATAGCGCAAGGTCGTCACTGGGATGCCCGCCGCCTTGCGCATGGGGGAATTGCGCCCGTCTGCCGCAATCACCAAACGGGCCCGCACACGGGTGCCATCGGTGAGGGTGACGCGCGCCTCTGCGCTGCGGGTGAGTAAGGATTTCGTGCCAACGCCCGCCCGAAAGGTGACATGATCCAATTCAGAAATCCGAGCCAAACCTTCACGGCGCAACAGCCAATTGGGCAGGTTCCACCCAAATGGCAAATCCGAGATATCGCTTGCGTTGAAATCATGCGCGCTGCGCGCCACGGCCTCGACCCCGCCTGCGTCCACGATGCGCATGATCTGCAAGGGCATTGCATGCGGTGCAAAATGCCGCCACAGCCCCGCCTGATCGAGAAAGTCGCGCGAGGGCTGTAAAAACGCGGTGCTGCGCAGATCGGAGCCTTCTGCATCGCGGGTGGTAATCGGCGCGCTTGGGTCTACGCAAAGAACGGAAAAACCTGCCGCACCAAAGGCAGAGGCGGCAATCAGCCCTGCAATGCCGCCACCCGAAATCAGAATATCTGTGTCGATCATATCGCTCATGATCTCTTAAATAGGCCGCACCCTGCCGCGCGTCCAAGCGTCATTTTCGCGCGGCCCATCGTGCCGCCCGCGGATCCATCACCCGCCGCCACAGCGGCGGCACCGTTGCCAAGGCGGCCATGACAGGAAGGCTGTAGGGCAGGCGCGGGTGATCTGGAGCACAGCTTAGTTCCACATAGCTGCGGGTCGGATTGAGGTGGTGGTCTGAATGCAGCGGCGCGGCCAAGAGCATGTTGGTGCTAAAGGGGCGCGGTGCGTTCCAGCTGTCTTGCGCAGATTGCGGCGCGGGGCGGCCATCTGCGTCAATGGCGCGGCGCAGCCCGTAATGTTGGATGTAATCGGATAACATCACTTGGATATGGAAGAGGGCGGCCACCAACAGAAATGCGGTCAAAGCCAAACCACCCCCCGCGGCGAAGGCATAGATCAGGAACAGCGCCGTAAGCGCGATATGCCACGGATAGGGATGCGCCCATGTGACACCGCCACGGCGCGCAGTCTCGCGGGCAAGCGCCCCGTGAAAGGAGCCCCACCATGCCCGCGTAAGATAAGCCCAAAACCCAACCCCAAGCGCGGGGCTATTTGGGTCGCGCGCGGTTGCAACATGGGGGTGATGGATCAACAAATGGGCCGAGGCGTGATGCCCCATCCCAAGGCTTGCATAAAGGCTATGCCCCAAGCGCCGCGCGGCACGGCTGGGGTGGTGGATCAATTCATGCGCATTGGGGTGCGTGATCTGTCCTGCAAATGATGCCAGCGCAAAGGTGAAGATCAGGGAGGCAAGTCCCCCCCGTTGCACCACAAAAGGCAGGGCAAGGATAAGACCAATATGACCGATCCCCAAAATCCATTGCAGGGCCAGTGCCCCATGTCGGTTGGGGCGCGCAGATACGCCGCTTGGGCGGGAGAGCTGCGGACTGAGATGGTCAACCAGACCCGCCACCACCGTCAGCACAATCAGCGCAAACAGCCCAAATGGGCCTCGTGCGAAAACCTCAAGCCACAATAGCCCAAAAGGCAACAATGTTGCGCCTGCGAATAGAACAATGGGCGGAAGTTTCATTCCCGCAAAACCCCGTCTGTGATCTGGCCAAATCAAGTGCTGAAAACTTACCCGCAGGGGCCAATCAGTGCAAAGCCTTTGCAATGCCCCGCGCGGCGTATTAGGGGAAGGGACGTAAGGTAAAAGGCGGTTTTTGAGCGAATGTCATTTTTCAAGAAAATGAAAGAGCGGCTCTTTAAGTCTTCGTCCAAGATTGACGAAGGGTTAGAGGCTTTGGTGGCCGAAGGCGCCACTGATGATATGGCCCCTGAGATAGTCGAAGAAACTGCCGAAGCAGCCGAGCGCATAAGTGAGGGGCAGCAGGCACCAGAGCCAGAACCTGCGCTAGAACCTGAACCACAAGCCGAGCCAGAGCTAGAGCAAAGCCAAGACCCTGAGGGTGCCCCTGAGGATGCTGCAGAACCTGCCGCGGTGGAAGAACCGCAGCCGCAACCAGTCGCCCGCCCCGCGACTGAGAGCGCGCAGGCGGAGGCGGCGAAACCACCTAAACCTGCGCCCGAACCTGCGCCCGAACCCGCGCCTGCAGCGAAGCCAAGCCTGTTGCGCCGCTTGGTGGGTGGAGGCGCTGCGCCCGTTGCTAAGCGCGTGATTGATGATGAGATGATCGAGGAATTGGAAGAAATCCTCATCAGCGCAGATTTGGGGGTGGAAACCGCCCTTGCGCTTTCGTCAAATCTGGCCTCCGAACATTTTGGCCGCCGCATGAGCGTGGCCGAGATCAAAGCGGCGCTTGCCCGCGATGTGGCCCGAGTTATGGGAGCTGTGGCCAAGCCGATGCCGATTTACCCCAAACGGCCGCAGGTGGTGTTGGTGGTTGGTGTGAACGGGTCTGGCAAGACCACAACCATCGGTAAATTGGCCAGTCAATTCAAAGCTGCGGGGAAATCCGTTGTCATTGCCGCCTGCGATACATTTCGTGCGGCAGCGGTTGAGCAATTGGAGATTTGGGGCAATCGCGCTGGCGTGCCTGTGCTGCGTGCCGAAACGGGGGGCGATCCCGCAGCCTTGGCCTTTGATGCAATGGCGCGGGCCGAAGCCGATGGGGCCGATTTGCTGCTTATTGATACGGCGGGGCGGTTACAGAACCGCGCGGATTTGATGGAAGAATTGGCCAAAATCGTGCGGGTGATCCGCAAAAAAGACCCTGATGCGCCGCATAACACGCTGTTGGTTCTTGATGCGACCACGGGCCAAAACGCGCTCAGACAGGTCGAAGAATTCCGTAAGATATCGGATGTCAGCGGCCTGATCATGACCAAGCTTGATGGCACGGCCAAGGGCGGTATCCTTGTGGCATTGGCCGATAAATTTGGCCTGCCCATTCACGCCATTGGTTTGGGCGAGCAGATTGACGACCTCGCCCCCTTTGATCCCGAAGAATTTGCAAACGCGCTTATGGGGTTGGAGAGCAATGCGTAACAGGGTGGAGGGTCGCCCTTGGGGGATCTGATCATCGCCCTTGAGGGCACGGCTGCGGGCGAACAATTGGCCCTGATCTTAGCCTTATGCGCAGCGCTGCTGCATGCGATTTTCGGCGCGTTGCAAAAGGGGCGGCATGACCCCCTGTTGTCACGCGGTGCGATTGATGCGGCGATGGTGGTTTTGGCAGGGCCTGTTGCCCTGTTCATCGTGCCATGGCCCGAGCCGCATATGTGGCCGATTTTTGCGGGCATGTTCATCATCCATGCAGGCTATAAATGGGCGGTGCTGTCGGCCTATCGGCGTGGCGCCTATACGGTGGTTTATCCCGTGATGCGGGGCACAGGCCCGCTCTTTACTGTGATCGGGGCGGGCATCTTGTTTGGCGAGGTCTTTACCCTTGGCCAATGGATTGGGGTGGGCGTTTTGATCACGGGGCTTTATGGGCTTGCTGCCTATAATATCGCCACGGTGACGATTGACCGCGAAACGCTGATCCCCGCCTTGGGATTTGCAGTGCTGACAGGGTTATTCGTGGCGCTTTACACCAATTATGATGCCTATGGCATTCGCGCCACCGCCGACCCTTTTACCTTTCTGGCATGGTTTTTCTTTATTGATGGCTTTGCCATGCCTGGTTTTGCCTATGTCGCGTGGCGGCGTATGGCAAACCCGCCCGCGCTCTCAGGGCTGGCTTTGCGTGGGGTCATCGGGGCCTTGGTGGCATTCGGGTCTTTTGGGTCGGTCATGTTGGCCACGCGCCTTGATCATGTGGGCGAGGCTGCTGTGCTGCGCGAGACATCCACCGTGTTTGCCGCGCTGATTGGTTGGATTTTCCTCAAGGAAACCGTTGGCCCGCGGCGTTTGGCCCTTATGGGGTTGATTGCAGCGGGCGCGGTGATAGTTGAGGCAGCAGGCTAGAAAAGGAACAGACCCATGCAAAACGGAAAACCCATCGCGCCATGGTTGAAAACCACGCTAGAGCTTGGGCCTGTTTTGGGGTTTTTCGTTCTGTATCTGTGGATCAAAGAGCAGACCTTCACCATTGCGGGGGTGGAGTATTCGGGCTTCATCATGGCGACCGCGCTGTTTATCCCCGTGATTGGCGCGGCAATCGCGGCCCTTTGGTATCTGACAGGGCATATCTCACGCATGCAGATATTCACCTTGGTTATGGTCGTGTTCTTTGGGGGGCTGACCATCTGGTTCAATGACGAGCGGTTTTTCAAGATGAAAACCACGCTTGTTTACGCAGTGTTTGCGGCCTTGTTGGGGATTGGCCTTCTGCGCGGGCAAAGCTGGCTCAAGGTGTTGATGGGTGAATTTCTCAAGATGCGGGATGAAGGTTGGATGATCATCACCCGCCGTCTGACAGCCGTTTTCGCCGCAATGGCGGTTGCCAATGAGATCGTCTGGCGCAATTTTTCGGAACAGTTTTGGGTAACCTTTGAAACCTTCGCGCTGCCCGCCTTTTTGTTCGCGGCCTTTATGGCGCAAGCCAAGGTGATTGAGCGCTTCAGCGAGCCTTCGGACGAGGCTTAAACCCGCCCCGTTTGGCCGTCCCACCATCGCGCGTGGGGGGCGTAGATTTTTTGGGCGGCGCTTTGCGCAGCTTTCCCGTTTTGGGGCCAGTTTTGGCCTTCGCGTGCCCCTCAACCCGCACTTCTAGGCCCAGTTGATCCGCCAAGACGCGCGGTTTGATCTCTTCAACCTCGCCCGCTTTGAGTTCGCCCAAGCGAAACGGGCCGTAAGAGATGCGGATCAGCCGGTTGACCTCAAAACCAATCGCCTCCATCGCACGGCGAATTTCGCGGTTCTTTCCCTCGCGCAGGCCAATGGTGAGCCATGCATTGGCCCCTTGTTGGCGATCCAGTGAGACGCTCATGGGTTGAAATGTCTCGCCCTCGATGCTCAGGCCCTTGCGCAGAGGGGCAAAGGCCTCGTCATTGGGTTTTCCCTTAATGCGCACGCGATATTTGCGAAGCCATCCCGTAGAAGGCAATTCAAGTTTGCGCTTCAGGCCGCCATCATTCGTCAATAAAAGCAGACCTTCGGAATTCAGGTCGAGCCGCCCCACGGACATCACCCGTGGTAGTGTATCTGGCAAAGCGTCAAAGACGGTCTTGCGCCCCTTTTCATCCGCGGCGCTTGTGATCAGCCCCGCAGGTTTGTGATAGAGCCACAGGCGCGGGGCGGCGATCTCGGGCAGGGGGGCGTTGTCCACCTCGATGCGATCTTGCGCGGTCACATTTAGGGCAGGGCTGTCGATGACTTTGCCATTCACGCTGACGCGACCCTCGGCAATCATCCGCTCTGCCTCGCGGCGCGAGGCAATCCCTGCGCGGGACAGGCGTTTGGCGATCCGCTCGCCCTGTGGTGTGCTTGTGTTCATGTGCCCTCCCTAAGGGTTTGGCTTCTGCTTGGAAAGAGGCAGAAACTGAGGCATGAAGGGAATATGAACGAATTTCACAGCCATATGCCCCGCGCGCTTGATCTGGCGCGACAGGCCGCCTTGCAGGGTGAGGTGCCTGTTGGTGCCGTGATCATCAAGGATGGCGCGGTAATTGCCGAAGCCCGCAACGAGATGCGCGCGCGTCATGACCCGACCGCCCATGCCGAGATGCTCGCCATTCGTGCCGCTTGTGCCGCATTGGGGCAGGAACGCCTTACAGGATGCGATATTTGGGTCAGTCTTGAGCCTTGCCCTGCCTGTGCAGGGGCCATTGCCGCAGCACGCCTGTCGCGTCTTTATTATGCGGCTTCTGATCCGAAATCGGGCGGCGTGGCGCAGGGGCCATGTGTCTTTGACCACCCCCAATCGCATTGGAAGCCTGAGATATATTCTGGCATAATGGAGAATGAGGCAGCCGCACTCTTGCGCGCGTTCTTCGCAGCCAAGCGAGACGAGTGATGGCCGACAGAATATGCGCGGAGGGCCTATAAGCCGGATTCTGTCTTGCCCCTTGCGGGGCATGGATGACCATTCCTCTGGGCGATCTGTTGCCAGATCACTCTAGCTGCCAACCCGGATCGCACGGGGCAGAAGCGGCCCTGAAAGGTTGCCCTTTCCAACGATCCCTATTTGGCATTGCTCCCGGTGGGGCTTGCCGTGCCGCCCGTGTCACCACGCGCGCGGTGGGCTCTTACCCCACCGTTTCACCTTTTCCCAAGGCCGAAGTCTTGGGTAGTTTCATTTCTGTGGCGCTTTCCGTCAGATTGCTCTGCCTAGGCGTTACCTAGCACCGTTGCCTCTTGGAGTCCGGACTTTCCTCGAACATTGCTGCCCGCAGTCATCCAGCCCTCCGCGCAAGAGGCGCTTTAGGTGACGCGGCCCGCGCGGTCAACGCCAAAGCGCGCCGCCAAATCAGCCGCAATCGCGCAATCCCATCCGTCAAGCGGCGCGGCTTTTGCCAAAGCATGGGGGCGATACCTGCGCCGCAGCGTGTCGCGCATAAGGTCGAGATCCTCCACATGATACCCAATTTGCGCGCAATCATTCATAAAGCGCTGCGGGTCTATCGCCAAAGGCGCGCGGGGCTTTGGCATTACGGCGAGGCCTTCATGCGCAAGCCGTGCCCAATCAAATCGTGGGCCTGGGTCAATCTTGCGCCCTGCGGCCAGATCAGAATGGCCGATAACGCCTTCGGGCGGAATATCCCAACGGGCCATGATCCCGCGCAGTAGATCACCAAGGCAGGCCATTTGTGGTTCGGAAAACGGGCTAAATCCGCAATTGTCCAATTCAATTCCGATAGAGTGGGAATTTACGTCCACGATCCCGCGCCAAGCCCCCGCGCCCGCATGCCATGCCCGCATCGCCTCATCCACCAAAGCGTGGCATCCGCCATCACGCCCAATAAGATAATGCGCCGAAACCTCGCGGGATGGGTCGCAGAGCGCGCGCGCTGCCCCCTCGCAATCCTCCATCGCGGTATAATGGATCACGATCAAAGAGGGGGTTGCCCCCTCGCGCCTTGGCCCGAAATTCGGGCTTTGGCGGGGCAGGCTCATTGGGTCGCACGCGCGGCTTGGGCCGCCGCGCGATAGGGTGCAGGATCCCATCCGCAGGCATAGCCATCCCCATCAGGGTCAAGCACCATTGGGTCGCGATTGGGCCCGCCGCGCGCTAAGAAATCTTCTTGCGCGAGATCATCCCCGCGATAGGCCGCACAGTTTTCCGCATGTCGCCCCCGACCCAAGGGGGAACGGGCATAAACCCGTTGCCCCATCGGATGGCTCGTTGCCAAGGCGTAATTCAACACCGATGGGCCAACCGTTTGGGGGCGCTCAGGCACGGGTTCAGGTGCCACCACTACCAATTGTTGCTGCATCCGTGCGCGCCGTTCGGCGTCTGATTCAATTGTCTCACGCGCGGACACCGCGTTGAAATCCTGTTCGTCAGAAATCCCACGGGGTGTTGCAGATCTCGGGGGTGCAGATACGGGTGCCGCAGAGGCAATGGTTGTCACAGCGACAGATGGCGTGGATGCCGCAGGCGCGGGGGCGGCGATAGCGTGCGCGCCTTGTTGTGAGACCGCCTGTGGCGCGGCGGCCTCAATGGCCGCGCGGGCGCGGGCCGCTAAAATTTGATCTTGCGTCAAAACGGGTGCTGCGGGTGCGGCAGCATTGGCCACGATCGGCGCCGTTTGCGGCGCGGTGATTGCCTGTGGCGGTGTTCGCAAGGCCTCGCGCCGTGCAGCCTCGGCGGCGAGATAGCTTTGATAATCGTTGAACCCAACCCCTTTGGCGACATCATTGGGGGCAGAGACGCATCCACTTCCCCCAATTCCTACGGCCACAAGCAATGCCCCCACGCGCAGCTTGTCCCGCAAATTTGCGGAATGCCCGACCTTAAACCCCATCACTGCCTCATAAGCTTTTTGCATATTTATGCAGAAAGCTTACCACCATTTATTGGGTTTGGCTACAAATCCCGCCGCAGTTTCCAGCGCGTAGGCGGTGTTGAGCAAATCACCCTCTTCAAAGGGGCGGCCGATCAATTGCAGACCCAAAGGCAGGCCCGCACTGCTCAACCCTGTGGGCAGGGCCACACCTGGCAGGCCCGCAAGGTTCACGGTGACTGTGAACACATCGTTGAGATACATCTCAACAGGGTCAGCCACCTCTTTCCCCAACTCAAACGCCGCCGATGGTGTGGCGGGTGTCAGGATTGCATCAACGCCTGCGGCAAATACCTCGTCAAAATCGCGCTTGATCAGGCTGCGCACACGGCGCGCGCGGTTGTAATAGGCATCGTAAAACCCTGCTGATAGCACATAGGTGCCGATCATGATCCGCCGCTTTACCTCGGCACCAAAGCCTTCGGCGCGGGTTTTCTCGTAGAGTTCTGTAATGCCGTCCCCTTGGGACAGTTCCGCGCGATAGCCAAAGCGCACCCCATCATAGCGCGCAAGGTTTGACGAGGCCTCGGCTGGTGCGATCACGTAATAGGCGGGCAGAGCGTATTTTGTATGCGGCAGCGAGATGTCGCGCAGTTCTGCACCTGCATCTTTCAGCATCGCAGCGCCATCGGCCCAAAGTTTCTCAATCTCTTCAGGCATCCCATCAACACGATATTCGCGCGGGATGCCGATGGTTTTGCCCCGAATATCACCCGTCAGAAGTGCTTCGAAATCGGGAACGGGCAGATCGGCGGATGTGCTGTCTTTGGGGTCATGCCCCATCATCGCGGCCCCCATGATTGCGGCGTCCCGCACCGTTTTGGTCATTGGCCCTGCTTGATCAAGGCTAGAGGCAAAGGCGACAATCCCCCAGCGCGAGCAGCGCCCATAGGTGGGTTTCAGACCTACTGTGCCCGTGAAGGCGGCAGGTTGGCGGATTGACCCGCCCGTATCCGTGCCAGTGGCCCCCAGGCAGAGGTCAGCCGCAACCGCGGCAGCCGATCCCCCAGAAGATCCACCGGGTGTCAGGTTTTGATCGCTGCCGTTCGCGCGCCACGGGTTGACCGCTGGCCCGTAAACAGAGGTTTCGTTGGACGACCCCATGGCAAACTCATCCATATTAAGTTTGCCCAACATGACCGCGCCTGCATCGCGCAATTGCGCTGAGACGGTCGATTCATATTCAGGCCGAAAGCCTGACAGAATTTTTGACGCGGCTTGGCTCTCGACCCCTTCGGTGCAGAACAGGTCTTTGATCCCAATAGGAATGCCGCAAAGGGCGGGCGCATCGCCCGATTTGATCCGCTGATCTGCGGCCTCGGCGCGGGCAAGCGCAAGATCGGGGGTGTTATGGACGAAGGCGCCAAGCGCGCTGCTGCCCTCAATCGCGCTGAGGCAGGCATTGGTCAATTCAACTGCTGTGGTCTCGCCACGGCGCAGGGCATCGCGCGCCTCGGCAATGGTCAATTTGTTCAGATCAGACATCACTCAACCACCTTTGGCACGGCAAAAAATCCTTCGCGCGCATCGGGCGCGTTCGACAAAACCTTGGATTGTTGATTGCCATCCGTCACCTCATCTACACGCGCCTTAAGGCGCTGTGGCGTGACCGATGTCATCGGCTCAACATCGCTGACATCCAGTTCTGAGAGTTGCTCAATAAAGCCCAAGATCGCGTTGAATTCGGACGCTAGGCTTGGCAATTCGGCAGGGTCAACCTTGATGCGGGCAAGTTTCGCCACGCGGGCTGCGGTGTCGGTGTCAATTGACATCGTAATATCCCTTCTGTTCTGTCAGGCGCGGGTTTAGCGGGGCAGGGGCAGCACTGCAAGCGGCCACGCGCAGAAAACCCGTTAGGTGAACCGAACACTTGGCGGGTCGTCATCTGACTGTCACAGTGTCACGCCATAGCCGTGATCCGTAGTATAGGTGCGCCAGCATGAGCGAAAATCAACACCCCCCCAGTCTGAGCGCGCTTTTCGCGGTTTTTGCGCGCATTGGGGTTTTGTCCTTTGGCGGGCCCGCCGCGCAAATCGCCTTGATGCATCGTGAGTTGGTCGAGCAGCGCAATTGGTTGAGCGAACGACAATTTCTTGCGGCACTGTCCTTCACCATGCTTTTGCCCGGGCCAGAGGCTATGCAACTGGCCACTTATGCAGGGTGGCGCTTGCGCGGCACTTTGGGTGGCTTGATCGGTGGGGGACTTTTCGTCTTACCGGGTGCTGCGGTGATCATGGCCTTAAGCGCGCTTTATGTGGGCTTTGGTCAGCTGCCGCTTATGGCGGCGCTGTTCTTGGGCATCAAGGCAGCGGTGATTGTGATTGTCATCCAAGCCTTTTTGAACCTGTCAAAGCGCGCCTTAAAGGGGGCCGTTGCCGTGTGGATTGCGGGACTGGCATTTACGGCACTGTTCGTATTTGATCTGCCCTTTCCTTTGGTGATCGCAGGGGCGGCGCTGATTGGCTATTTGGGTTGGATCACGCCGATTGCGGCGGCGGCAGACCTGCCGCAAGGGCGCCCGTCCAACAGCGGTGCTCATCTGGCGATCTGGGGCGGGTTGTGGGCCGCGCCCTTGGGGCTTTTATACCTGATAGCGCCTGAGGGGCTGTTGTTGGAGGTTGGGCTTTTCTTCTCGAAACTGGCGCTTGTGACCTTTGGCGGGGCTTACGCGGTCTTGGCCTATATGGTGCAGCAAGTTGTCGGGGATTTTGGATGGCTCACCACAGGGCAGATGATGGATGCTTTGGGCTTGGCTGAAACCACGCCTGGGCCGCTGATATTGGTGACGCAATTTGTTGGCTTCCTTGCAGGGTTTGGCACCTATGGGTGGGCAGGTGCGGTCACTGCCGCGGTTTTGACCCTTTGGGTGACGTTCATACCCTGCTTCTTGTGGATATTCCTATTCGCGCCACAAGTGGATCGCTTGGTCGCATGGCCCAAGCTAAAGGCCGCGCTTGACGGGGTTATGGCGGCGGTTGTTGGGGTTATTGCCAATTTGTCTGTGTGGTTCGCGCTGCATGTCTGGTTTGAAACGGTCACGCGCGACAACGGGCTGTGGCTGCCTGATTGGGCGAGCCTTGATTTGGCTGCCGTGATCTTGACCCTTCTCGCGGCAATCTTACTGCTGTGGCAGAAGATGGGCCTGATCCGCGTTCTTGTGATTATGGCGGGGGCGGGCGCGCTTATTTCCCCGTTTTTCGGTTGACACCTGCCGCCCCGTCAGTAAAAGCGCCCAAACAGAATTATCTCGCGCGCGGATTCTCGCGCCGATCAACGCCGTTCAAGGAGCAACGCCATGGCGAAGCCGACCACGATTAAAATCCGCCTGAACTCCACGGCGGGTACAGGCCACTTCTATGTGACCAAGAAAAACGCACGCACAATGACCGAGAAAATGACAGCGCGCAAATACGACCCAGTCGTGCGCAAGCATGTCGAATATAAAGAAGGTAAGATCAAATAAGATCTGCCTCTCTTGGGTATACATAAAAAAGCCGCGCCTGATTGCGCGGCTTTTTTATTGGCGTGATACAGCAATGGAAAAGGGCCGCACTGTTCATGCGGCCCTTCATTTTTGGATATGTGCCCTGAAGGCTTATTCGCGGTTACCCAAGAATTGCAGCAGGAACATGAACATATTGATAAAGTCGAGATAGAGGCGCAACGCCCCCATAATCGCGGATTTGTTCAGCCATTCCTGATCGCCATGCACGGCATGGTCGATATATTCTTGTTTGATGGACTGGGTGTCATAGGCAGTCAGACCTGCGAAGATCAGCACGCCCAAAATGGTGATTGCGAAATGGATCGCGGGTGAGCCCAAGAAAATATTGATGATCGAGGCCACAATCAGGCCGATCACGCCCATCATCAAGAATGTACCCCAGCCGCTGAGATCCTTTTTGGTGGTGTAGCCATAAAGGCTAAGCCCCGCAAAGGCGATGGCGGTGGTCAGGAAGGTCTGTGTGATGGACACGCCTGTGAACACAGCAAAGATCCACGAGATGGAGATACCCATCACGGCAGCGAAGGCATAGAAGAACAACTGCGCTGCTGCAGCAGACAAGCGGTTCACCGCCGCGCCAAAGGCAAAGACCATGATCAGCGGCGCGAACATGGCAATCCAGCCAAGGATATTGGGCTGCATCGTGATCGGGTCGCGGAATAGGGCGTTCAGCGCAGGGTTGCTGCCGATTGCCCAAGCAGCGCCTGCGGTCATGACCATGCCTACGGACATGGTGCCGTAGACCTTGTTCATATGGGCGCGCAAGCCCTGATCAATCTGCGCTGCATTGGCCGAGGCCGCTGCCGAGCGCATCGTTTGATATGGTGCCATTGATCCCTCCTACAGAGATGGCTGTCACGGTCAAAAAGGGTGGCAAAGCCGCCCCTTGGGGTCGCAGGCGGCACTCTGCCGCCCGTCCTTGGCCTTAATATTGGCAAGAAGGGCTATTTTTTCAAGTGAAAGCTATGCAAAACACACTCAAAGGTTTGATAGTTTTTTCCTATCACGTAAGCCTGCGATAGGTATCAAAGCGTCTTTGAAATTTCGATCACCACTTTGCCCGTGGATTTGCGCGATCTAAGCGCGTCAAGGGCTGCAGGCAGGGCGTCAAACGGGTAAGTTGCACCAATATGAGGCTTGAGGCCGCCTTGTGTATAAAGGCCAAAAACCTGTTCAAGGGAGTGTTGCAAGGCCTCTGGATTAAAGCGCAGATACCCGCCCCAATACAGGCCCATCACATCAAGATTTTTGACAAGCAGATGATTGGCGGGGATTTGCGGAACGGTGCCGCTGGCAAAGCCGATGCTTAAAATCCGCCCTTCGGGCCGCATAGCGCGAAAACCGGCCTCAAATCCCGCGCCGCCAACCGCATCATAAAGCACATCAACACCGCCAAGGGCGCGCAATTGGTCGCGCAGATCGGGGGTGTCTGCGTCAATCACATGATCCGCACCAGCGCGTTTGGCAATTTCAAGCTTGGCTTGCCCGCGCGCCACCGCAATGACCTTGGCCCCAAGGCTTGCGCCGATTTCCACCGCGGTCAGGCCGACCCCACCTGCCGCACCTAACACGGCAAGGGTTTCCCCCGCAGCCAGA
This sequence comes from Rhodobacterales bacterium HKCCA1288, assembly GCA_015693905.1. Taxonomy (NCBI): domain Bacteria; kingdom Pseudomonadati; phylum Pseudomonadota; class Alphaproteobacteria; order Rhodobacterales; species Rhodobacterales bacterium HKCCA1288. The sequence goes on from CP065161.1 coordinate 39,287, forward strand.
CGCGCACGCCGCGTCAGTGCCAGATGTGAGGTGCCATAGGCAATCAAAAATCCTGCGGCCTCGGTCAAGGGCATGTGATCTGGCAGGCGCAGGGCGCGCTGTGCGGGAAAGCATCCATATTCTGCCAAACCGCCTTGGCCCGCATAAACGGCCACAGGATCCCCTACCGCGTGGGTTGTCACCCCATCCCCAAGCGCATCCACCACGCCCGCCAATTCTAACCCCATGACGAAGGGCGGGGTCGGGGTGTCTTGGTATTTTCCCTCAATCATAAGCAGATCGGCAAAGTTCAGACCACAGGCGGCAATGCGCACCCTGATCTCGCCTTTGTTTGGGCGTGGCATTGGAAGTTCACGGATTTCTGGCGCGGTGTTAAAGGCGCTCAACTCCCATGCTTGCACGGCAAAATCCTTTCCCAATCATCCAAGCCCCTGATCTTGCACAGTTAAGACATCGCGCCAAGCCGTCAAAGCGCCGCGCGCTTTTTCGTTAGGAAAAATTCGCCTTATGCGGTATCATAGGGCTCCGAACGCAGGTTGTGTGACCGGCTTTGGCGCGTGAATTATCAGGTCTGCCTCTCCCCTTTCTTGACCGATATTCGTTGCGCCCTATCTTGCACTCGGTGCCGCATGGGTTGAGTGATGTCTTGCGAACTCGCTTGGCTTTTGTGGTCGTTTGTTGCCAAACACCAATCGCAGTCGCAGGAGTAACCAAGTGACACATCCCGTAGACATTCATGTCGGCAAGCGCGTTCGTCATCGCCGTTGGATGGTGGGTATGACCCAGCAACAGCTCGCGGCCCATGTTGGGATCAAATTCCAACAGATCCAAAAATACGAAACTGGCATGAACCGCATCAGCGCCTCGCGCCTTTGGGATATTGCGGCAACGCTTGGCGTGCCTGTGCAGTATTTCTTTGAGGGATTGGACGAAGCCAACACCACCGCCGCAAATCAGCCCGATGATCTTTTGGCGGATAAGGAAGCGTTGGATTTGATCCGCTCTTACTACGCGATCCCAGAAAATCAGCGCCGCCGTTTGTTTGATTTGGCGCGGGTTCTGTCGGACGCAGCTGCTTGACCTAGGGCGGTTTTGCGTGGCACTGCGCGGGGGCGGGGCAGAAGGCCCTGCTGCCACCAGTGAGATGCCATCATGACCGCGACCCGCAATTTGCCCAATGTGACCGATGTCGAGGCGGCCGAGCTGATTGCCTTGGCCCATGACCTGGCGGATGCTGCGCGCAAAGCGACCTTGGCCCGTTTTCGTCAAGCGGGGCTTTCAACCGAAAACAAGGCAAGCGCGGGATTTGATCCCGTAACCGAAGCCGACCGCGAGGCCGAGGCAGCGATGCGCGCCTTAATCGAGGCACGCCGCCCGCAAGATGCGATTTTGGGCGAGGAATTTGGCGTAAAATCGGGGCAATCGGGCCTGACATGGGTGCTAGACCCAATTGACGGCACGCGTGGATTTATGACGGGCACACCCAGTTGGGGGGTGTTAATTGCCCTGTTGAATGAGACAGGCCCAATTTTCGGCGTCATTGACCAACCCTATATCGGTGAGCGTTTTATCGGCGGTTTGGGGCAAAATTCCCTGACTGGCCCGCAAGGCGAAATGATCTTGCGGACAAGCGCGCGCAAAACTTTGGCTGAGGCGCGGCTCTTTTCGACTTTTCCAGAAATCGGCACGATGTCCGAGCGGCTCGCCTTCGAAGCGGTGCGCGATCAGGTGCTTTTGACGCGCTACGGGATGGATTGCTACGCCTATGGTTTGGTGGCCTTGGGGCAGGCAGATTTGGTGATTGAGGCGGGTCTGCAATCCTATGACATCGCCGCCCCGATTGCCGTGATTGAGGCGGCGGGGGGCATTGTCACCAATTGGCAAGGCGGCCATGCCCATCAGGGCGGGCAGGTCTTGGCTGCAGCCAATCGCGATTTACATCAGGCGGCATTGGTGCTTTTGTCTAAGCATTCTTGATCCTTTATGGGGTGCGTCATGCGTAAATTTCTTTCGCTCGGTCTTGTGGTTGCGGCCCTTGCGGCCTGCGCGCCAAACGCGCCGCAAAACGGGCCTGATCAAGATGGCCGTCTCTCCCTGCGCCAATCCTCGGAAATTGGGCGTGTGGGCACCTATCTGGCCATCGCGCGCGCGGATGCGGGGCTGACCATTCCGCTGCGCCATTCACCGAAATTGCAAGGTGTCGCCGCCGCGCGTGCGGTTGATCTCGCCTCAGGTGGGCTGGCCCCCTTGTCGGATCGCATTGCGCAAGCGGGCTACTCTGCCTGTTTTAGCGCCGAGGCGGTGGCGCGCGATGCGGCCGATTTGCGCACGGGCGTAGATCAAATGTTGGCAGATCCCGCCACCCGCGCAGCGATCCTATCTGCAAGCCCAAGCGAGTTTGGCTTCTTGCGCAATGGGGCAGAGCAAATCTTGATCCTTGCGCGCCCCTGTTAAAGGGGTCAGGCGCGTGGGCCAAGGATGCGGATCACTGTTTTCCATTGGCTGATTGCGACCCCGCACAAGATTAATCCAAGCGCCACAAAAAAGCGCAAAGGCAGGTCTTCTGACAGGATCAGCCAGCCAAAGAACACCGACCACAGCGGCACTTGATAATTGACCAAGGTCATAAACACTGCGCCCGCGCTGCGGATCACCGAAACCCGCAAAAGCGCGGCAAGCGCGGTGGGAAAGAGGCCAAGCACGATGATGGCCCCCCCTGAGCGAAGGCCTTGCCATTGCGGCAGACCTTCAACGATCAGCATCGCAGGCAGGATCAAGACCGCCCCAACAGCAAGGGTCGTTCCCGCAAGGCTGATGGGGTCGACCGCAGGGCAGGTGCGGGTCATCACCGAGGACACGGCGTAGGAAATGGTCGCGGCCAAACAGGCGAGGGGGGCCAACACCTCCCATCCTTGTGAGGTGCCCATCTGAAACGCCGCACCGAGGTTTGGGCCCACCAAAGTTAGCGCGCCGAAAAAGCCCACAGTCACGCCAATCACACGGCGGCGATCCATTTTTTCATCGCTAAAGACATGCGCCAAAGGCAGCACGAACAGGGGCAGCGCGGCCATGGAAATACCTGCAAAGGCCGAAGGCACATATTGCTGGCCCCACGACAGAAGTGAGAAGGGCAGCGCGGAATTGAGCGCACCAATGATCAGAATATAGGGCCATGCGGCGCGGGTGGGCAGGGAGCGGCCAAGGGCCGCCATCAATCCAAGCAAGGCCAATGCCCCCAATGTGGTGCGGGCTGCCGCAACAGTAAGCGGGCCATAGCCCTCAAGCGCGATAGAGACGACCATAAATGTGCCGCCCCAGATCACGCCAAGCGCGGCGATCGAGGCCCAATTAGAGGCACTGGGGCTGTCGGATATACGGGTTTCGGTCATGATATTCTGCTCCTGCCAAGGCGGGTTCTGCCGCCTTCAGAGGGCATGTGCAATGGGGCGACAGAAAAAAGGCCCGTCTTTGCGGACGGGCCTTTGATCGGTTGAGCTGCTAAGCGACTTAGTTCTTCGCTTTGTCCACCATCTTCCCTGCGGAAATCCAAGGCATCATGCCGCGCAGTTTTTCGCCCACTTCTTCGATCTGGTGTGCGTCATTGATGCGGCGTGTCCCTTTGAAGAAGGGCTGACCCACGGTGTTTTCGGTCATGAAGTCACGAACGAATTTACCTGTCTGAATATCGGTCAGAACCTCTTTCATGCGCGCCTTGGTTTCATCGTAAGGCAGGATGCGGGGGCCAGAGACGTATTCGCCATATTCGGCCGTGTTCGAGATCGAGTAGTTCATATTCGCGATGCCGCCTTCGTAGATCAGGTCAACGATCAGCTTCACCTCGTGCAAGCACTCGAAATAGGCCATCTCAGGGGCGTAGCCCGCTTCGACCAAAGTCTCAAAGCCCATGCGGATCAGTTCAACCAAGCCACCGCACAACACGGCCTGTTCACCGAAGAGGTCGGTTTCGCACTCTTCTTTGAAATTGGTTTCGATGATGCCCGAACGGCCACCGCCAATGGCGGAGCAATAGGACAAACCGATTTCCAAAGCTTTGCCGCTTGCATCATTGTGAACGGCCACAAGGCAAGGCACGCCGCCGCCTTTGGTGTATTCGCCGCGCACTGTGTGGCCTGGGCCTTTGGGGGCCATCATGATTACATCAACGCCAGGCTTAGGCTCGATGAGGCCGAAATGCACGTTCAGGCCGTGGGCGAATGCAATCGCCGCGCCTTCGCGCAAATTGTCATGGACGTATTTCTTGTAGGTTTCGGCCTGCAATTCATCGGGCATGGTGAACATGATCAAGTCGCACCAAGCGGCGGCTTCTGCGATCCCCATAACCTTGAGGCCTTCGCCCTCGGCCTTCTTCGCAGAAGGGGAGCCCTCGCGCAGGGCCACAACAACATTCTTTGCCCCGCTGTCGCGCAGGTTCAGCGCGTGCGCATGGCCTTGGCTGCCATAGCCCAAGATGGCAACTTTTTTGTCTTTGATTAGGTTCACATCGCAATCGCGATCGTAATAGACGCGCATCGGCTTTCTCCTTGCTGGCTGCAAATTTCATCTGCCGTTGGTATAAGCGCGGTTTGCTGCGAAGTGCGGATGAATATTTGATTATTTTGAGTATTATATGATAAGATCATTCGCAAATATTAATTTTTGGATTATTTCATGCTCGATGATCTGGATCGCCGCATTTTGCGCCATCTACAGTCTGACCCTGACCAACCTGTGGCGCGGGTGGCCAAAGCGGCGGGTGTGCCTGTGGCGACCTGCTATAAACGGCTTGATCGCATGCAGGCGATGGGCGCGTTGCGCGGGACGCGCGCTGTTATTGATTGGCGGGCACTTGGCTATGCGGTTCAGGTGTCGTTGCGGATCTCATTGGATAAAACAGATCCACGCGCCTTTGATGAATTTATCGTCGCCGCGCGCGCCGTGCCAGAGGTGACCGAAATTCAAACATTCTTGGGCCGTGTTGATGTGCGCCTTGAGGTGATTGCGCGCACCATGCCGCATTACCAAGAAATTTACCGCGACCGCATTCTAAGCCTGCCCCATATCGCGGATATCGAGGCCCTGATGCATGTCGCGGCAATCAAAGACAGCGAAAGCTTGCCCTTATGATTGATCTTGATCCGATTGACCGCCAAATTCTGCGCGCTTTGCAGGAGGACGCCACGCAAAAGGCCGCCGAGATCGGGCGGCGCTTTGGCCTAAGCCAACCCGCAGCATGGCGGCGCATTAAGCGCCTGTCTGATGCAGGTGTGATCACCACCCGCCGTCTTGATCTTGATGCTGAAAAGCTGGGCTTTGGCGTGACAGTGTTTTTGGGGGTGAAATTGGCCACCAAGGGCCGCGTCAGCCTTGAGGATTTCGAGCGCGCGGTGACCGCCATCCCTGAGGTGCAATTGGTGCAGCATGTTCTGGGCCTTTATGATTACAGGCTGCGCATTATTGCCCGCGATCTGCCAGATTTTGAACGGGTGTTGCGCCGCCGTATCATGACCCTGCCTGGGGTTGGGAATGTCGAGGCGAATGTGCTGTTGTCAGAGGAACGCCGCCCTGGCCCCTTGGGGTAAGCGCGCTATTTTTCAGCTATGCCCAAAATGAAACGCAAATCAGACCTGCCTCAAAAAACCTGTGCCACCTGTGGTCGCCCCTTCGTGTGGCGGCGCAAATGGGCCAAGGATTGGGAGGGGGTGCGCTATTGCTCGGACAAATGTCGCGCGGCGCGCAAGTCGGTCAAAGCGTAAATTGCCTTCCCTCGATAATTGGTCTGTTTATTTTACCAGATCGCTTGCCTCTCGTGTGATTTTTGGCTAACGCGAGGGAAGGGACGCGGGCTGCTTTTGTGCAGCATGAAGAGAGGAGACCCCGCAAATGACCAAACGTGTAGAGCGTGCAGGCCTGCAAGTGGCGCAGGTTTTGGCGGATTTCATCGAGACTCGGGCCTTGGTTGGCACTGGCGTGGCCGCTAATGCATTTTGGACGGGGTTCTCTGATCTTTTGCATGGCAAAGCTGACAAAAACCGCGCCCTTTTGCAAAAGCGCGAAGATTTGCAGCGTCAGATTGATGAATGGCATATTGCACGCCGTGGTCAGCCCCATGATGGCGATGCCTATCAGGCCTTTTTGCGTGAGATCGGGTATCTCTTGCCTGAGGGGGAAGATTTCCAGATCGACACAGATCGCGTTGACCCTGAGATCGCCACAGTGGCAGGCCCGCAATTGGTGGTGCCCATCACCAATGCGCGATTTGCCCTGAACGCGGCCAATGCGCGTTGGGGCAGTTTCTATGATGCGCTTTATGGCACGGATGCTATGGGCAGCCTGCCCCCCAAAGGCGGCTATGATCGCGGTCGTGGATCGCGCGTTGTGGCGCGCGCGCGGGTCTTCCTTGATGACAGCTTCCCCATTGAGGGGGCAAGCCATGCCGATATCCGCCGCTATAGCGTGGATAAGGGGCAGTTGATGATGGATGACAAGCCCCTCGCAGATCCTGCGCAGTTCAAGGGCTATACGGGCAATGCAAAGGCGCCTGATACCATCCTTTTGTGCAACAATGGCCTGCATGTTGAATTGGTCTTTGACCGCGCCCATCCGATTGGCAGCCGTGACCAAGCCTTGCTTGCGGATATCCGTTTGGAGTCTGCGGTTTCGGCTATCATGGATTGCGAAGATTCCGTGGCCTGTGTCGATGCCGAGGACAAGGTTTTGGCCTATTCCAATTGGCTTGGTTTGATGCAGGGCGATCTGGAAGAAAGCTTTGAGAAGGGCGGGCAAACCATGACCCGCCGCTTGGCCGCCGATAAAACCTTTACCGCGCCCGATGGCAGCACGTTTGACGTGAAAGGCCGCGCTTTGATGCTGGTGCGCAATGTGGGTCATTTGATGACCAACCCTGCGATTTTGCTCAAAGATGGCAGCGAGGCTTACGAGGGCATGATGGATGCGATGATCACCGCATTGATCGCCATGCATGACCTGAAGAAAGCCGATGGTCTGCGCAACAGCCATGCAGGGTCGGTTTATGTGGTGAAGCCCAAGATGCACGGGCCTGAGGAAGTTGCCTTTGCGGACGAGATTTTCACCCATGTTGAGGGCGTTTTGGGTCTGAAACCCAATACGGTCAAACTGGGTGTCATGGATGAAGAGCGCCGCACCTCGGTTAACCTCAAGGAATGTATCCGCGCAGCCAAGCATCGCTTGTGCTTTATCAACACAGGCTTCCTTGATCGCACGGGTGATGAAATTCACACCTCCATGGAGGCAGGGCCATTCAGCCGCAAGGATTTCATCAAGCGCAAATCATGGATCACCGCCTATGAAAACCAGAATGTGGATATTGGTTTGGAATGCGGGTTGCGCGGTCGCGCGCAGATCGGCAAGGGGATGTGGGCCATGCCCGATGCCATGGCCGCGATGCTAGAGCAAAAGATCGAACATCCGCGCGCGGGCGCAAATTGCGCTTGGGTTCCAAGCCCGACTGCCGCGACCCTGCACGCCACCCATTATCACCGCGTGAATGTGGCTGCGGTGCAGGAAAAACTGGCCGCAGGTGGTCGCCGTGCCTATGTGACGGGTCTGTTGGATATTCCAATGGCCAGCTATCGCCGTTGGTCGCAAGATCAGATCACCCGTGAATTGGACAATAACGCCCAAGGGATTTTGGGCTATGTTGTGCGTTGGGTGGATCAGGGTGTTGGCTGCTCGAAAGTGCCAGACATCAACAATGTGGGCCTGATGGAAGACCGCGCGACCTGCCGCATCAGCGCGCAGCATATCGCGAATTGGCTGCATCATGGTGTCGTCAGCGAGGATCAGGTCATGGCCGCCATGCGCCGTATGGCCGAGGTGGTTGATGGCCAAAATGCAGGCGACCCTGCCTATAGCCCAATGGCGCCCGGGTTTAACGGCATCGCCTTTGCGGCGGCCTGTGATCTGGTCTTTAAGGGTCGCGTGCAACCCTCTGGCTATACTGAGCCAGTGTTGCACGCCCGCCGCCTTGAATGGAAAGCGGCGTAAAGCCACCCGATTATATCGGTTTATCTCTGCCCCCCCCGTGCCTGTCTGATCGCTGGCGCGGGGGTTATTTTATCGTGGAACCCGCGCGAAAAAGGGGGGGCTTACCTACCACAAGACGGGTGTCTTTACTTTCGATAGACCGCCGCGCGTCCTTTGAGGGGTCGTGATACCTTTGCGCGGCCGACCTAACCCTCCGCCCATCTGCACAAAGCCCGCAAATGTCGTTGTCACTGTCAAACACTGTGTTTGAAGGGTGCAAGTCATGGATCGGTTTGTGATCAGCGGTGGAACACTGCAAGGCGATGCGATTACATCGGATTTATTTGGCGCGAATTTTGTCACCAGTTTCGACCGCACCGATGGCAGTTTTGCAGCGCGTGTCGAAATGATCGGGGCTGATTATCTGCGCTATCCCGGTGGCACGGTGACGGAGCTCTTGTTTGACCCTGCAAACCCCGATGCAAACAGCGCCGAGGTGACCCGCGCCGATGGCGTGACTGTTTCCCGCAGCCTAGAACCCCTCAGCGATTTTTTGGATTACCTCTACGAGGCTGATCGCGGCGGGCTCTTTGTGATCCCAACCCTGCGCTATCTTGATGCGGCGGGGCAAGGCAGTCAGCTGTCAGACAGCGATATTGCGGGGCTGCGCCATTACATCGGCACAGTTTTGAGCAGCGGTGTCGAGGTCAAGGCTTTTGAGCTTGGCAATGAATTCATGTATCTAGACTGGTTTGACATCCCTTCTTATGCGCAAATCGCGGGTCAAATCGCCTTGATTGCGGATGAGGAAATCCGCAGCTTTGAGGCAAGCACCGATTTGGCCGCAGATTACGCGCGGCCCCTAATCTCGCTTCAGTCGACTGTGCCGTGGCAGATATCCGATGCGGATGGCGATGGCATAGCCACGGCACAAGAGGCGATGGTGACCTTGATCGAGGCGCTTCCGCAGGGCGCGCTTGAGGTGATCACGGGCCTTTCTGCGCATCGCTATATCAGCGGGGCCTATGAGGGCATTGATCATGTCGATGCCTTGTGGTCGCATTTGGATCAAATGTCCGACTTGGTCGGGCGCGATCTGCCCGTGCTGTTGTCTGAATGGAACATAAAATCCAACCAGCTTGGGGTGCGCGATTGGAACAGCGCCACGGAGGCTGAACGCGATGCGATTGACACAGGCCTTAAGCACGCAGGGGCCTTAGCCGCCTATTTTCACGAGATTGCAGCCAATGATGTTGAATTTGCCTCGATCTGGGGGCTTCAGCATCAAAACCAGATGTCGCTCGCGGCTGCTGAAGGCAGCGACAGCGCGCTTAAGGCGGGCGGCGTTATGATGCAGCTTTTGCAAGATTTGGTGATTGGCACCCATGCGATGGAGATTGCCCGCCCCGATGGCGCATTCGATATTCACGGATTTGGTGGGGCCAAAGGTCAGGTCTTTGTGATCAATTCGCGCGTGGGGGATGATCTGGCGATAGAATTGGATTTGACCCAATTCGTGGGGGGCGCAGCCCCGCGATCTGCGCAAATTCTTGGGGTGGTGGATGGGGCTGACCCGCGCGATCCGAATGCGCCCACAACCCTGCAAAGCCTTGACCCTGCAAGTTTGATTGCGGGCAGCGGCGTGGTTCTCCACCTTGCCCCTTACGAGGTGCTGGTGTTGGACTATGACGTGCCTGTCGCAGATGCGGCGATTGCGCCCGATACTATTTTTGATCTCTTTTCCCATGACCCTGCGGAGATCATCGCCGCCGAGATCGTGTTGCCACAAGGTGATGCGCCCGATGCAGTCGAGACAGAAAACCATTTCGATCTTTTCACGGCCTTCGCCGCATTCGATAAAGCCACGCCTGCACCAATCGCGCAGGTCTTAGGGCATGATCAAATTTTGGCCCATTTGATGTATCGGGATGAGGCACTGGCCGAGGCTGCCGTTGGCGATCTGCGCCACCGCGGTGGCAGCGCCCATGATGATGGGATCATGGGGCGGGGCGGGGGGGATGAGCGGCTCTTTGGTCGTGGTGGTCATGACACGCTGTGGGGCGCGCGGGGGGCGGATGCGCTTTTTGGCGGTGTCGGCAGCGATGCGCTGTTCGGTGGGCAAGGCGATGACCTCCTGCATGGCGGTGCGCAGCATGACAGGCTGTTTGGCGATGCAGGCAATGATCTGTTATTTGGCGGCTCAGGCAGTGATCACCTTGAGGGTGGGGCGGGGGATGATCTCTTGTCTGGTGGCGCAGGGTTCGACCGCTTTATCGGCGGGGAGGGGCGTGATGTGTTCTTCTTTGATGCAGAAGGGGCCGCATGGCGGGAAACCATTGTGGATTTTAACGCTGCAGAGGATCGTCTTGCCTTTCAGCTAGAGGGGCTATCGGTGATGGAGGCGTTGAGCCTCTCGCGCGAAGAAACGGATTTGATTTTGAACTACGGTCTAGGCTCGGTCGTTTTGTCAGGTCAGGCTGAGGCAGAGCTGACAGAAGACCATTTCCTCTTTGTTTGAACGTGCTATCTGAGGGAGCAGGGGCTATGGCCCCAAGATCAAGACAAGAGGGACAAAACCAAGATGATCACACTCGATCAGGCACGCACAATTATTTCTGCAACCCGCGCCAAAGGCCGTGAGATGGGGCTAAAGCCCCTTTCGGTCGTTGTTCTCGATGCAGGCGGCAATATTCAAGCCTTTGAGCGCGAGGATGGCGCAAGCCCAGGTCGCTTTGAGATTGCGCGCGCCAAGGCCTATGGCGCGGTGATGTTGGGCATGGGCGGCAAGGCGCAAATGGCGCGGGCCGAGGCGCAGGCCTATTTTGTCAACGCGGTCAACGGGGCCTTTGGGGGCCGTGTTGTGCCTGTGCCTGGTGGTGTTCTGGTTAAGCGGGATGGCGTTGTGATCGGCGCAGTTGGGGTTACGGGTGACACATCCGATAATGACAGCGATGCGGCTGTGGCGGGTATTGCCGCAGCGGGGCTTGACGCAGAACCATGAGCGCGGATGCCCTATCAGGGCGGCGCCTGATTTCCTCAGGCTCGCCCTTTGAGGCCGAGATCGGATATAGTCGGGCAGTTGTGCAAGGTGATTGGATTTTCGTGTCGGGAACCACGGGATTTGATTACAGCACCATGCAAATTGATGCCGATATTGCGGCCCAAGCCGAGCAATGCTTTGCCAATATTGACACCGCCCTGCGGGCAGGCGGTGCGTCAATCTCCGATGTTGTGCGGGTTCATTACATCGTGACCGATGCCGCCCTTTGGCCCACGTGCTGGCCTGTCACGCAAAAATGGCTTGGCGCAGTGCGCCCTGCGGCCACAATGTTTGTGGCAGGCCTGCAAGACCCGCGCATGAAGATCGAGATTGAGGTAACAGCCTATCTTGGCTCAAAATGAGGATAAATTTATCGAAAGCAGCCCCGCTAAATTCTTGCGGCGAGTTGGGCGAAGGCCTATAGATTTGGGGAACAGATTTTTCCTAACGGCGTCCCCAAAAGCCTGAAGGAGAGGATATTATGGCCCGCCCGGTCATTGGAATTATTGGAAATTTTCATCTGATCAATGATCAATACCCCGCGCATACAGTGGGGGCTATGGACTGTTGTGCTGTCTCGGATGTCGCCAAATGCACGCCTTTGGCCATTCCTGCCAATCCAAATTTCGTCAATTACGAAGACCTGCTTGAGATTTGTGATGGGTTTCTGTTCACGGGCGGTCGCCCGAATGTCCATCCCGAGGAATATGGTGAGGAAGAAACAGAGGCGCATGGCGCCTTTGATCGCAACCGTGATGCTGTGACATTGCCCCTGATCCGCGCGGCGGTCGAGCGGGGCTTGCCGATCCTTGGTGTTTGCCGTGGGTTTCAAGAGGTGAACGTGGCCATGGGGGGCAGTCTTTACCCCGAAATCCGCGATTTACCCGGACGGATGAACCACCGCATGCCGCCCGATGGCACCTTGGAGGAAAAATTCGCACCGCGTCATGTCGTGCGCTTCACGCAAGGCGGGCCGTTTCAGCGGCTCTATAACAGCGCCGAGGTGACCACCAACAGCCTGCATGGTCAGGGGTTAAAGACCTTGGGCCGTGATGTGGTGGTTGATGGATGGGCCCCTGATGACACGCCTGAGGCCATTTATATCAAAGGCGCGCGGGGGTTTACCCTTTCGGTGCAATGGCATCCTGAATATCGCGCCGCAGAAGACCCTGTCTCGCGCCCGTTATACGAGGCCTTTGGCCGCGCGGCCCATGCATGGCAGGCTGATGGCAAGCCCATGCCAGTCGCGGATGTGGCCTAACCAAGATCACCCAATATATGGCCTAAAAACCATGATAGATCATGGGTCTGGTGATGGATGTGGGCACTTGGGCCCTCATGGCTACCCTCTTCGTCAATCAAGATCGTCCGCAGGCCCAATTCATGCGGCACGGCCAGATTGCGGGGGTCATCCTCGAACATCGCGGCACGCGTTGGGCTAAGCCCGTCTTTGCCAAATATCATTGCAAAGGCATCGGGGTCTGGTTTGGGGCGATAATTGGCGTCCTCGACCCCGTAAATCGCGTCAAACAGGCCCGACAAACCCCGATGGTGCAAAACATTACGGGCATAATCGGCGGTGCCATTGGTGTAGACGATACGCCGCCCCCTCAGGCGCGTGATACGGTCTGCCAAAATCGGATCTGGTTTGAGGATGCTGAAATCTATCTCATGCACCTCGTCCAAATAAGGGTAGGGCGGGATATTATGCTGTGCCATCAGCCCCGCCAGGGTTGTGCCATGGGCGCGCCAATAGGTGTGGCGGATATGATCCGCCTCCTGCGCATCGACATTCAAGGCGCGCATGACAAACGCGGACATGCGGATATTGATCTGATCAAACAGCGCCATTGAGGCGGGATAAAGCGTGTGATCGAGATCGAACACCCATGTGTCGACATGTTGGAAATCTGCGTGTTTCATGGCCGCTACACTAGCCTCAGGTGCTTTTGCTTGCCAAGGGGGGCGGGGCTGCTTAGCTTTGGCAGCGTTAAGAATTGGAAAGACCCTACGCGATGCACAGCAAGCCACAGCAAAAAGACGCCTATGATATGATTTTGGATGCGATAGATGGCGGCATCTATCGCCCTGGATCGCGTTTGGTGGAATCGGAATTGGCCGAGCGGTTCGGTGTCAGCCGCACCCCCGTGCGCGAGGCGTTGCAGCGGTTGGAAACCCAAAGCCTGCTCACCCGCGATGGGCGCAGTCTGATTGTGGCCTCATTGGATCATGCGCAGATGGCCGAACTTTATGCCGTGCGCACCGAGTTAGAGGCGCTGGCCGCCCGTTTGGCCGCGCAACATGCCGCAACCGAGGAAGTGCGCGTCTTGCGAGAAATGGCACAGGCGGATCGCAAATTGTTGAATGATCCGCAGGCGCTGAGCCGTGCAAACCGCCGCTTTCATAAGCAAATCCATCTTGCCAGCCATAATCGCTATTTGGTGCAGCAATTGGATCTTGTGCATCGCTCAATGGCGTTGATGGCCACCACATCCTTGGCCGCAAAGGGGCGGGGCGAAAAAGCCTTGGACGAGCACGATGATATCGTCAACGCCATTGCCGCGCGTGATGGGGATGCAGCAGCTGATGCATTGCGGCGGCATCTTTCCATTGCCTTTGAGGTGCGCCTCAAGGAGGAGGCGGGCGCGGTCAGCTAGGTTTGCGTGTCACCACCGTGCCACCAAAAACCCCATGCTTTGTTTTCGCCCAATGAAACGGGCGCAACAGTAAATTCGCAACCGCCATCCATGCTGCGAGTGTGGCCAAAGGGAAGTAAAGCTCCATCATCGGAATAAACCACCGATGTTTGCGCAAATGCGGGGCTTCGCAGGCGATGATCATCGTGGCCCAATTCAGCAGCATGACCAACAAAAATCCCAGCCCCGCAATCAGTTCTAGATTGCGGTTCAAAACCGCCTCCATCGGGTGTTCAAGCCCAAAGGGCATGACTAGAAAGCTCCACAATAGGGGGGCAAGAAGGAAACCCAAGATGGTGCAAAGAAGCTGCACCTGCAGGCCCAAAAATCGCCATGGCCCCAATTCCCGCAGCAAGCGCACGGGTGCACGCATCGCGGTGGCATAGGTCATCAGATAGCCTTTTTGCCATCGCGCCCTTTGGCGCAGCCATGGCAGGATGGCGCAATTGGCTTCTTCATAGGTGGTGGTGTCGAGCAATTCTGTGCGCAACCCAAACCGTGACAGTCGTAGACCCAGATCAGCATCTTCGGTGACATTATGCGCATCCCACCCGCCAACCCGTTCAAGCGCGTCACGGCGCAAAAACACAGTTGTTCCACCGAGCGGCACAAACAGCCGCAACGCCTGCACGCCGCGCAGCATCACCCGAAACCATGTTGCATATTCAACCGTGAAACAGCGCGCGACCCAATTATGGGTGGGGTTATAGTAATCAAGCCGCCCTTGCAGACAGGCCAGATCATCGGGTGCGGTCGCAAAGCGGCGCACAACGCGCCAGATTTGGTCGGGTTCGGGGTGATCCTCGGCATCATAGATGCCAATGATGCTGCCACGGGCAAAGTTCAACGCAAAGTTTAGCGCCCGTGGTTTAGTGCGTGGCGATCCATCAGGCACCACAACCACGCGCATATGTCGCGCAAGGGGCGTGCGCGCCAAAGCGGTGCGGGTGACAGTGTCGACCTCCTCCACGATCAGCAGTATTTCGAGACATTCGCGGGGATAGTCCAACGCGGCAAGACGTTTGAGCAGGGAATTGGCGATGTCACCCTCCTCAAAGAGCGGCACAAGCAGGGTAACGTTTGGGCGGTGCAGCAGGGGCACAGGCGTCTTCGCAAGCCCTGACAGGGCCGTATCCGCCCCATCAAGGCGCTTGGCGCGTCCCTCCATCATCGAGGCAATCAGCACAGCCACCCGCAGCCCTGTGTTCAACACGAATACCCCCACTGCAAGGCTGAACCCTGCGATCATAGCAATCTGCCAATCAAGCCGCGCCAATAGCAGCGTGGCGGTGATCAGCAGCACAGCAAGGGCAATCATCTCGCGTGATTTCAAATTGCGACAAGAGACATCTGCGGGGGCCATGCCTGCGGCTTGATGGGCTAGACAGGGGCCATAAGAGCGGGTCAAAGCCGCCTCAATTTGCGCTTCGGGGGCCAGAACGAAGATAGGTTTCACCCGCCCTGCGAGGGCATCGCGAACACGTGCGGCCTGTGACAGGCGCGAAATTGCGACCAAAAGCGCGCCACCCTGCCATGCAAGGGGCAGGGCGCCAATGCGCAACGCTACGCGCCCCGATAGGTGCTCTAGCGCCGAGGCAACAGGGCGCGGCATCTGCGCGAGGTCAACCACATCGGCGCGCATCATCTCAGCCTCAAGCGCATGAAGGCTGGCCTCATCCATCACACCTCGCAGCACAAGAATTTCCGATAAAGACAGCTCGCTGATTTTCTCAAGCGCCAAAGCATGGGCAAGGGTTTCAAACGGGATCAAGCCACGGGTCAGTAACAGGTCAGCCAATTTGCGCTTATTGCTGGCACGTGGCATCGGGGCTTTGGGGCCTGTGTCGGGTTTCTGACGAGAGAGCCGCAGAAAGCGCTCTTGCCAGTGTTTCAGCGTTTGATCCTTTTGCGCAGGGGTAAGGGCCGCCTCAAATCTGGACGCAAGCGGTGATTTGATAAAACGAATATTCTCTCCCACGATCGAAATGCGCCTGTCAAAAGGGTCTGAACACGGCAAAACGGGGGCCTGCCCCCCTGATGGCCGACTTGAAATCTTCGCGTTTCAAGCCCCGTTAGGGAAGCGCTGCGATGGTTAACAAAATCCTAATCGCGAATAATTTTTTTACGAAAATTCAACGATTTCCGCGGTATACAGCCTTGGGTTTAAGGGGCTTTTGCCCCCTTCAACTTTAGCGTGTTGCCATGGCGGCGGCGAAGCGCTCGAAAAGGTAATAGCTGTCTTGTGGGCCGGGGCTGGCTTCGGGGTGGTGCTGAACGGAAAAGATCGGGCGATCCTTGACGCGGATGCCGCAATTTGACCCGTCAAACAAGCTGACATGGGTTTCCAAAACATCATCAGGCAGGGTTTGGCTGTCGACAGTGAACCCGTGGTTCATCGAGGTGATTTCGACTTTGCCCGTTTCCAAATCTTTGACAGGGTGGTTTGCACCATGGTGCCCGTGGTTCATTTTCACGGTTTTCGCCCCAAGCGCCAAAGCCAACATTTGGTGGCCAAGGCAAATTCCGAAAACGGGTAGGTCTTTTTCCAAAATCGTACGGATCATCGGCACGGCATATTCCCCCGTTGCGGCAGGGTCGCCTGGCCCGTTCGACAGAAATACACCATCTGGGTTTTGTGCAAGGATTTCTTCGGCGGTGGTGCTGGCGGGCATCACAGTGACATCACATCCCGCGCTTGCGAGACAGCGCAGGATATTACGCTTGGCACCGTAATCAATCGCCACCACTTTGGGGCCAGTGCCCGTGCGCTTGCTATAGCCCTCAGGCCATGACCAACGCATCTCGTCCCAACGATAGGATTGCGCGCAAGTCACCTCACGGGCGAGGTCGAGCCCCTCCAGACCCTGCCATGCGCGCGCCTCCTTCAGCATCGCCTCAATGTCGAAATTGCCCTCAGGATCATGCGATAGGCAGACATGCGGCGCGCCTTGTTGGCGGATCGCGCGGGTGAGGCGGCGGGTGTCAACACCGCCCATTCCGATGCGGCCCCGTGCGGACAGCCATGTGGTCAGGTTCTGCTCCATCCGCCAATTGGAGGGCTCGGTCGGATCCCATTTCACAATCATCCCTGCCGCGACTGGATCGGCGGTCTCGTCATCCTCAGCGGTGATGCCTGTGTTGCCAATATGCGGGAAGGTGAAGGTGACGACCTGCCCAGCATAGGAGGGGTCGGTCATAATCTCTTGATAGCCCGTCATCGCGGTGTTGAAGCACAGCTCGGCAACCGTTTGGCCTGTGGCGCCAAAACCCTTGCCGTAGAACACGGTTCCATCAGCCAAAACAAGACATGCAGTGGGGCGTTCAGTCATGGCGCTGCTCCGATTACGGCGATGTTGAAATTCGCGGCAACCTAAGTGTCCAAGCGTGCAGGGTCAAGCACCTTGCGACACCAAGTTGCAACCACCAATCTGCCCCCTATTTCAAAGGTTGTTGCGCGACAAAAAATGCCTTAAACGGGCGGTCTGGTGCGGGTCAGATGGCCCGTTGCAATCTGGGGATAAGACCATGAGTTTGCGAGAGCGTATCACCAACGGCCTAAAAGACGCGATGCGCGAAAAGGATGCTGCGCGTTTATCAACCCTGCGTTTGATCAATGCGGCGATCAAGGATCAGGACATTGCCGCGCGCGGCGCAGGCAAGACCGAGGGTGTCGATGAAGGTGAGATTCTCGCCATCCTTGCCAAAATGGTGAAACAACGGATCGACAGCGCCAATGTCTATGAAGAGGGCGGGCGCCTTGAATTGGCCGAAAAAGAGCGTGCAGAGATCAAAGTGATCGAAGGGTTCTTGCCGCGCCAACTGTCCGAGGCGGAAATCGCCGCAGCGATTGATGCCGCGATTGAGCAGACAGGGGCGAGCAGCATTCGCGATATGGGCCGTGTGATGGGGGCGCTGAAAGCGGCCTATGCGGGGCAGATGGATTTCGGTGCCGCAGGGGCGCTGATCAAGGAGCGGTTGGCCTAAACCGCCCCTGACCCTTAGGCCTTTGCCTGTGCTAAGGCCTCTTCTAATGCGAATTTCAGCTTGACCCTTTCGCTGGGCGTCAGAAACGCGCCAAGCTCGATTTCGCGTGTTGCCTTATCGCCGCGCAAGGTCAGGTAATTGGGCACAGGCCCACCCGTTTTGTGCAAGGTCAGCCGCACCCAATAGGGGTTTGCTTCCCAGATTTTCGTTTCTTTGCGGGGCTCCTTGCGCTCAACCCTTATATGATCAGGCCACAATGTCAGGGTTTCTGCGATTTCCTTATCGCGCCATGAGCGTTTCAGCGCCGCCCAAATGGCCCAAATCGCCGCCAATAGAAAGGGCAGCAGCGCCCAGAACACCGCCGTGCCTAGAATGCCGAAAAGCGGCAGGGCAATTAGCGCGGCGGTCGCACCGACAAACCAAACGAACCCTTCAGGTGTCAGCGATTTATGCGGCGTAATCCGCATCAGCATGTGAGGTGCGCCGCGATCAGGATGAGCAAAGGCCCCGAATTTCTCCGGGGCCTTCTCTATTTGCGGCGTCTCGATATGAAACGGCATATTTTCTCTCAACTGTTCAAAAAGCGGCCAGATTAGTGGCTTGGCTGTTTGTCCCACATTTCGCGTGTGGGCAGTTCCTCGAACGTGTGCTCGGGCGGTGGGTTTGGCAATGTCCATTCCAAAGTATCGGCATGCTCGCCCCAGTAGGCAGGTTCGCTCAGTTTGCGGCCTGCAAGCAGGGTGTAGGCGACAATGCCAAGGAAGAAGAGGAAGGACGCGAATGCGATGAACGCACCGATCGAGCTGACATAGTTCCAGGTTGCAAATGCATCAGGATAATCGATGTAGCGGCGTGGCATGCCCTGACGACCCAAGAAGTGCTGTGGGAAGAAGGTCAGGTTTGCGCCGATGAAGAACAACCAGAAATGCAGCTTGCCCGCCCATTCAGGGTATTGGCGACCGGACATTTTGCCGATCCAGTAATAGATGCCTGCGAAGATACCGAAAACGGCACCCAAGCTCATCACATAGTGGAAATGCGCCACAACGTAGTAGGTGTCGTGATAAGCGCGGTCAACGCCCGCTTGGCTGAGCACAATCCCCGTTACACCGCCAACGGTGAACAGGAAGATAAAGCCAATCGCAAACAGCATTGGGGTTTCAAACGTCATCGACCCTTGCCACATCGTTGCAATCCACGAGAAGATTTTGACGCCTGTTGGCACCGCAATCACCATGGTTGCGACCATGAAATAGGCCTGCTGGTTCAGCGTCATGCCCGTTGTATACATGTGGTGCGCCCACACAACGAAGCCCAAGCCACCGATTGCGATCAACGCCCAAACCATCGGCAGATAGCCAAAGACGGGCTTGCGCGAGAAGGTCGAGATCACATGGCTGACAACGCCAAAGGCGGGCAGGATCACGATGTAAACCTCGGGGTGGCCGAAGAACCAGAAGATGTGCTGGAACAAGAGCGGGTCACCGCCGCCTGCCACATCAAAGAAGGTTGTGCCAAAGTTGCGGTCGGTCAGCAGCATGGTGATTGCGCCTGCCAAAACGGGCAAGGACAGCAAGAGCAACCAAGCGGTCACAAAAATCGACCATGCAAAAAGCGGCACTTTGAACAGGCTCATGCCAGGGGCGCGCATGTTGAGGAAAGTCGTGATAATGTTGATCGACCCCAAGATCGAGCTTGCACCCGAGACGTGAACCGCGAAGATCGCGAAATCCACCGCGCGGCTTGTGGGGGCATCTTGCCACGACAAGGGCGGGTAGAATGTCCAACCTGGGCCTGCACCACCATCCACGAACACTGCGCAGAAGGCCAAAGCCGTGCCTGCAACATAAAGCCAGTAGGACAGGTTGTTCAGACGGGGGAAGGCCATATCAGGCGCGCCGATCATCAGCGGCATGAAGAAGTTACCAAAACCACCGAACAGGGCAGGAATGACGACAAAGAACATCATCAATACGCCATGGCCCGTGATCAACACGTTCCACAAATGCCCATCAGGGGTACATTCGCCCGCTGCAGCTTGGCTCAAGACGCGTGCGCCTTCGGCACACATGTATTGAACGCCAGGCTCCATCAACTCGAGGCGCATGTAAACGGTGAAAGCAACCGATACGAGACCCACCAAACCTGCAGTGATGAGGTAGAGAATCCCGATATCTTTATGGTTTGTGGACATGAACCAGCGGGTAAAGAAGCCCGGCCGTTCGTGATCATGTCCAGAAATGGCTGCATCGGCCATGTCTGTCTCCTGTTCATAATTATGAGGGGCAGGGGTCTGGCCACCTGTCCCTTTGACGTTCCACTGACCCCCGTTCTAGTGCGCCTCGCGCGCGCGATCAATTGCGATCACGCCTTTGAGGTGGGAAAAATTGCCTCATGCCAGATCAGCAAGTTTCGCGCCGAAATCTTACGAAAATGGAAAAGGGGGCGGTTGCAATGATCTTTAGGGGTTAGCCGGGTCAGCCAGATCCGCGTCCTGCGTTGGCCCAAAGCGCCGTTCAAATTCTTGGCGCAAAGCGACATCAAGGTCATCCAAGCTCACGGGCGGGCCTAAATCCGCAAGGCTTGTCACGCCGTGATCACGGATCCCGCAAGGCACGATTCCCTCAAAATGGCTCAGGTCAGGATCGTGATTGATCGAGATGCCATGAAAGGACACCCATTTGCGCAAGCGAATCCCGATGGCTGCAATCTTGTCCTCACGCGGGCTGCCATCGGGCAGGGGGGCTTTGTCGGGCCGTGCAACCCAGACCCCAACACGCCCGTCCCGTATTTCGCCTCGCAGGTTAAAACTTGCGAGCGTGTCGATCACCCAATGTTCCAAATCTTCGACAAAACGGCGCACATCGCGGCCACGTTTGTTGAGGTCTAGCATAACGTAGATCACCCGCTGGCCTGGGCCGTGATAGGTATATTGCCCCCCGCGCCGAGCCGCATAGACAGGAAAACGATCGGGGTCCGTCAAATCTTCGGGCTTGGCCGAAGTGCCTGCGGTATATAGCGGCGGATGCTCCAACAGCCAAATTGCCTCGGCTGCAGTGCCTGCCGCAATTCTTTCAACCCGCGCCTCCATCATGCGGAGCGCGTCCTCATAGGGGGTCAGCCCATCCGATATGATCCAATCGACCATTGCGGCCTCCGTTAGCGCGGCAAAAGTCCCGCTTGTTTGATCGCAGCTATATGCGCGCGGCTGACGGGGATGTCATCCCCCATGCTGAGCTGCAAGAGAGTGCGCGCGCCAGTGCGGCGCACAGCTACCACCTGATCAAGCGCCACCCAATGCGAGCGATGCACTTGTAAACCTTGCGCAGGCGCAGCTTCGCGGATGGAATCCGCCAAGCGCAGCAAAGCCAATTTCTCCCCCTTGGTGGTGCGAATGCGGGTATAGTGATCCTCGGAGGAGAGGGCGACCAAGGCCCCGCGCTTGTCCAAAGGCAGGCGTGCAAGAATATTTGGCACACGCGGCTCTGATGGAGGCGCTTTTGAGACTTGACCTGAAATTGTTTGAAAAATGATCGTGATACTCAGCGCGATTGCCAAGAACTGTGCAAGCAATATTGGCCATTGCTCAAGCGCAGGCCAAAACCCGAAGCTGATCAGATTAAGCAAGGTGATCATAGGCGTTATCGCAAGGCCAGTGGCCAAGCCCACCACGACCAAGCAGATGGGTTTCGGCAGCCTTGAGGCCAGGCGGGGCCAGAGGGCGGCGTTGACCAAGAAACCGATTGAATAGGTCGTGCTTGCCATCATCACCCAATAGACAAAGCGCGGCACAAGGCCGAGCATTTCGCCCGTATTAAACGGCCCTAATATCGCCAATAAGGCCGCCACCGATCCCAGCGTCACAAGGGTCGGCAGTTTGGAAAACTGCGCCGCCCATTCACGAAGCGCGGATGACACTAGGGTGTTATTCACGAAGCAGACCTTGCGTTTGACGAAGCTTGGATTGAGGCGCACGCAGCCTTGGGTCAGTCATAGCCAATCGAAATGAATAAGCCAATATTTCAAAGGAAATCGCCATGACACTTGCCCCGTTTTTTGACGCGCCCATTTATATCCAACTTCATGCCAGCACCGCTGCGCTGGCGCTTATCCTTGGCCCTTTTGTGATCCTGCGCACCGCCCGTGACCGCCTGCACAAGGTGGGCGGCTACATTTGGGTTCTGGCGATGTTTGTGGTGGCGGTTTCCTCCTTTTGGATCACGGAATTTGGCCTTATCGGCCCCTTCAGCCCGATCCATCTTTTGTCGGCCTTTACGCTGTGGTCGCTTTGGGCGGGGATGCGCTATGCATTCGCGGGACGGATGGATTTGCATCGCAGGGTGTTTCAAAATCTCTATTGGCGCGGGCTGGTGATTGCGGGGCTGTTTAATTTTCTTCCGGGTCGTGCATTAAATCGGTCGGTCTTGCCCGATAGGGCCGATGCAGGCTGGCTTGTGATCGGGTTTGGCATGACCCTGATCTTGGGCGATATGGCCCTCCGCCATCGGCGCGCAATTTCTCTTGAGAGAAACGCGAAATTTGCCCTTGAGAAGCCCGCGCCCTTGGTCTAGAGAGCGTTTCACCAAGCCTCAGACAGTGCGGTCGTGGCGGAATTGGTAGACGCGCAGCGTTGAGGTCGCTGTGGGGTAACTCCCGTGGAAGTTCGAGTCTTCTCGACCGCACCATTCTCTTCACGTTCCACGCGAAGATCATGCGGCAACCATCAGATAACATTACGTAATCTTCAAGATGCCCGCTTGGGTGTTGTCTGAGTGTTGACCAAAATGCAGACCAAAAGAGTCCGTTACACATACAATCGTAAAGGCTATTTCTACTTCTCTCGTAGAGTGCCAGATGACCTCCTTCAGCATTACGATTGCCGCCGCATTGTTCAGTCTTTGAGAACCAAGCAGCCGTCAGAAGCGCGATCTCGTGCGGCATTGTTGGCGTCTAAGCTTGATGCATACTGGGCGCAGATGCGCTTGATGAATGCTGATATGCCCGGCAAGCACCGCCTCAGGCAGGCTGTGGTAAACTCTGCGCCTGTGTCACGTGTGGGGCCGCCTGTGGCCTCCAGTGTTTCCCTCAATGAGGCCTTGGATATTTACTTGAAGCAAAAAGGTGCCGGAAAAGGCAAAACCTTCCACATGGCCGCAGAGCGAGCTTGCGGGTATCTGATCGATGCTGCTGGTCTCAAACATTTGCATGAATACACGAGAGCGGATGGCTTGGCGTTTAGAGACTTTCTGGTGAAGCGGGGTTTGGTAGGGTCAAGTGTCTCTCGTGTCTTCAACTCTATCTCAGCGGTCTTTAATTTTACCTCATCTGAATTGGGCTTGGATCTCAGGAACCCCTTCCAAGGGATCTATCACGACCGAACGGCGGGTGTGAGTAAGCGTCTTCCCGTTCCTGTTGACGCAATCCGTAAGATCCAAAGGGCATGTGCCAATATAGATGATGACTGTCGTTGGCTTGTTGCTCTTGTAAGTGACACTGGACTTCGATTGTCTGAGGCTGCGGGGCTAAGACTGTCCGATATCAACCTAGATGCACCTGTGCCTCACGTGGTTGTTGAGGGGAACCAATATAGAGGTCTTAAAACACGCGGGAGTGAACGGAAGGTGCCGCTTGTGGGGGCTTCTTTATGGGCAGCGCAGCAGATCCTCGCTTATAGCGATGAACAATCTTCCGAAGCTGCGGCATTCCCTCGTTACACCAGAGGTGGGTTTGCGCAAGCAAACTCAGCCAGTGCTGCCTTGAACAAATGGCTCAGACCATATGTCCCGAAGGGATGCACCATGCACAGCTTCCGTCATGCGATGCGGGATCGTCTTCGGGCGGTAGACTGTCCATCTGAGATGATCGATCAGATCGGAGGTTGGGCGCATGTCAGTGTCGGTCAAGGCTATGGATCAGGCTATCCTCTGGAAAACCTAGAGCGTTATCTGGATGCAATTGTCTTAAGGTAGACCCCAGACAACACCCAAGCGGGCATCTTGAAGATTACGTAATGTTATCTGATGGTTGCCGCATGATCTTCGCGTGGAACGTGAAGAGAATGGTGCGGTCGAGAGGTTGTTGGTTCCTGATCCAAGCCCCAACCATCGTGTAACGCCTATGTTTTATTGATACCGTATGAGTGAAGTTCACTTCAATACGGCATTTAATGGTCTACAGTTTGGTCAGCGGTGGCGGTGGTCATCATCACTTCACCATCTTCACAGACATCCATCCGAAAAAAATAAGGGAATGCATTCAGCATTACCCTGTCTGCCCCTAGAGGCATCTTACGGTTCTCCTAGAGACCACCTTGCAGATCATAGCAGACCCCACCACCCCACGGGGGAAGATCACCGGAGGGTCTATGAGAATACCCTGAGATATATTTTTACCTAAAAAGTAGAGGCTATAAATAACCGAGGTATAAGTATTGGTAGTAGTCGGTGGTGGTCGTATCCCAGCTTCCCCCCAGAGGTCATCTGAGAGACCTCTAAGACCATCTCGAACCAAAGCTGGCGGTCATCTTAAAGATATCTTCGAGGTAATCTCTAAGAGGTCTCTAGGGTTATCTTATAGGTGAGTATCTAATAGGTATATCTGGGAGGGGGGTCTCCCCTAGAGACAGTAATTAATCCTTAAGGCCTTATTTTGTGGAGCCTGCAGGTGGCACCGGACAATTAATTACTGTTACCAGAATATCGCCATTTGAAGCGTGTTCTGTAAACGCAACCAAATCCGGAAAATCCCATGACATATCATTACCCTCATCGGGCGTCTGCTGGCGCTCGTCTTTCTTCTGCTGCGCAATCCAATGGTTCCAATGAAGATCACTCGATCGATGGAGTAATCGCGACCCTCT
Source organism: Rhodobacterales bacterium HKCCA1288 (assembly GCA_015693905.1). Lineage (NCBI taxonomy): Bacteria > Pseudomonadati > Pseudomonadota > Alphaproteobacteria > Rhodobacterales > Rhodobacterales bacterium HKCCA1288. The sequence continues at coordinate 63,870 of CP065161.1, forward strand.
ACGGAGATTATGAGTTGATCATCGATGGCTGCCTCGGGGGAGACCCTGAGTTAAAGCGCAAGGTCGCTCGTGCAGACCGTAATGGTCGAGGCGGCCTACCGATCCTCTTGAATGCCATTGCGAACCGCAGGGTAACTCTGTCTCCATGGCACCAAGAGGTTCTCGCACGATGCAAGGCTGATCAGGAATACTATGTGGCTCAACAAGAGGACCTTGATTGTATCGATGAACGAAATGGCAGTTACCGAGTGCGTGTGACTGTAGAACACAACCGATACACAGAGACTTTTGAGAGCCTGTGTGATGCTCAGGTCTGGAGGGATCTGATGAAGGTCCTCCGTGCCAAAATAAAGCACCTTTAAGTAGCTTATTTTATTGATGTCGCTTGGACCAAAATCGGGGGGTCAGCTAGGGTAACCACCAAACCCACTATTTTGGTCCAAGAACAGAAAGGTAAGCTAGCAGTTCACTCAAGTCTTATAGTTAATCGCGTGAATTGTCGCGCGGGCGCGTGACGATGCATAAGCTTCCCAAACCAATTAGAAGAATACTGCAAATTGAACCTGTTATCATAGACATGTTACCATATAGGGCGGGAACACCAAGAGCGTAGCCAATCCAAGCCACAACGAGGATCACCGCCGCTATACCCATCGACGCCAACATCACCTTCAATCTGGGCGTTCTGAACCCCCAAAGCGCTACGAAATAGCAAGTAAAGAATAACGCTGTATTCCAACTTGTGACGTTCGGCAGCTCCCGATTGATAGGGAACTCCGAGAGTATAACCGAATTGATCCAAACCTGAAGGTAGTTGGTTCCCAATGACGCTTCAAATAACCTTACTACAGAGATCAGAAGACCAAGATATATCACTGTAAAAAACACAGGCTGTGGATGAGAGGCTCGAATGACCCCATGAGTTGCCGATGCCGCAAATACCATCAGCACTATGGTCAGGATGTTTGAAGCAGGGCCATTATTCAATGGGCGAATAAGAGCTTCATAGCCAAATGCGTAACCGCAGAGGATCAAAAATGCACTGATCCAAGCGATGTCGGCACTCACCAATGGGACATAAGCAAGCTTACGACATTTGTGCGCTACCATGGTCATTGCATATTCCCTGAGTTTAAGCACTATTGCACAAAAAATAACCGAATAATTGCGATTGTCGACATCGATTTTATACAAGCGTCGCCGTTTACATTACCAAGAATCTCTCTGGATCAGAGCTATTTCATGCACCAGCATCTGCCAATGCTTGCCACCAAATAAGTTTAAATCAGTTGAATTGCAGTGTGTCACACGAAATACTCCTGCCTAATCTTGGGAGTAGTTATGCAAAAGTTTGTCATTTCTTGTGCAATAGCACTGACCGCTGCATCGCAAGCAGTAGATGCGCAACAAGCAGGAACTACAGGTTTCGAACAGCATCCAGTTTTCACAGCGCAATTCATATTGAACCAGCTTGGATATGACGCTGGTCGTGTTGATGGCGACTATGGCCCTAGAACAGCTGCCGCAATTTCTGAATTTTATCGGGAAACAAATCTCGATGATGACGACCCCACCGTGGTCGATACCTCGGACTTGCTTGCTCTCATCAGTGTTGCGGAAGAAGCAGGCCTAAGAACAGCGCCTTTTGCTGGCTTTGAACACGAGAATTCAAATTCTGAATTTCTCTATCCGCCTCTTAGCCCGGCGATCACTAGAGAACGATATTGGTTTGGGCATTTTTGGTCGAACTACGACTTCAACAACGATGGGCTACTCGATTTCATCTACACGGGAACCATGAACCCAGAAAACGTCGAGGTGACTGGCGAAAATACAGCTGGATTGTGCGGAGGAAGTGATTGCGAAGGCGAGATGCCTGGACCTACGTTATTTCTACAAAATGAAAGCGGAGCATTTATCGACCGTAGTGATCTGTTTGTAGACTTGCGCAGTGTTCCTGGTCAGTCTTTGGCACGACAAAACTTAGTTGCTGACTTTAACGGTGACGATATTGCAGACCTTTTCATTGCAGATCATGCAATTGGTCATCACGATGGCATTAGGGATAGCTATTTTTTGAGCCAGCCTAATGGAACTTGGCTGGAAAGCTCCAACACACATCTGAGTGATCCAAACTACCAGATTTTTGACCACGGTGGCGCGGTTGGAGACATAGATGCAGATGGAGACGTAGACATTGTCCTTACCGAACTTGCAAATAAGCTGACATGTTGGATCAATGATGGCTCTGGATCCATGTCTAGACGGACATGTGGCGATGTTAACGCGTTCGCTATCGAGCTAGGCGATATGGATGGAGATGGTGACCTCGATTTGGTTCATGCTGGCCATGAATATGGAGGCTCTTCCCCAACAGGTATTGCTATGAACGATGGTCGCGGCAATTTCATTCGTTCTGTTCGGTTGCCCACAATTGAGAGTTGGGGAACGGTTCCTGAAGTGGGCCTATGGGATCTAGACACGGATGGCGATCTCGACATCGTCTTGTCACGTGCGGGTATCTTATACGTTGGCACCGGTGTGCAAGTAATCGAGAACCTCGGCGACGGCTCCTATGGCTCCTCCTTCTATCCAATTGTTACTGCGCCAGATGGTTATGTTGCAGAACATGAAGGCAATGTATGGAACAATTTCATTGAAAACTTCCGCTTTCATGATGTCGATGCGGATGGCCTTGTCGACGTGGCATTCATTGGCGGTGGGGGCGATGATCAACAAAATTCTCACATGGTCAGAGGGGCGTATCTCAAAAATCTTGGTGGATTGGCGTTTTCACATATTCCGGCAAGTGATCCCGCCAACCATGTGCTTCGTGTTCCTGAGAGCCTATTTAATGGAGCGGGCAGCCGAGGCAGAATTCTGAGTAATGCTGGTATTCCTTTCGGCAATATCTACGCCGCGGCATTTAATGACTTTGTTGGTGACCATTCTGATCAATCATTCTCCATGGATGATTTTTTCGTCTTAGCGTCACCAATCCAGTTGCCAACGTCTGGCGCTGTCATAACGGCAATGGGTAATTTAGAGATTCATGATCGTGTTCTAGCTGGCAAATACGATGTTGTTATCGAGTGGGCTGGTCGAGAATTCGTCGCGACATTCTGCCAAGAATATTACGCTCAATTCGACTTTCTTGCGAACCGGCTGGTGTTGGGAGCGGATCAGGGTTTTGGTGGTTTTGACGAATTAGCGCAGTTCGCAACCAACTCATGTGCGTTCTATCAAGGACGTGTCGCTGTTGGTGCTTGGGAAGCTGACCCTGCCATTTCTGTGACCGGCTTGGATGCCGTTTTAAACGACCTAAACCTTCAAGAAGTTGGGTTAGAGTTGATAGTCAAAATGCCAATGCTAACCGACGAGCAGCGCAATGAAGTTCTCACCACCGTGGGTGGCCAAGTTGTGGATATGCTTGGAAATGAACAAAGCATCGAGGTGGTGGAGGATAACGGTCAGTCCGGCTCAGATGAAACATCAAGCTCGGTTTTCTATACCAACTCTGCCGAGGCAGTTTGTAGTAACGGTGAACAGGCAGCATTTCATGTTTATCGCACTGGGTCGGATCAATGGTTCGTATACTTGCAGGGTGGTGGCCTAGCATCAAACGCTGAGGAGTATTTGTCTCGCGTTCCAACCTGGACGACACCCCGCACTCAACAGGGCTATCTTCAAGACATGCCCGCCATCGAAGATTTTCGAAACAAAGGCTACAATGTCGCAGTAATCCCCTATTGCTCGAATGACCTATACCAAGGTTCTCACACGCACACTATCCGTGGTGAAACGGTGTATTTCCGGGGACGAGCAATAGTAGAGGATGTCATCGACCAATTGGCTCCTGACCTGTCAGCTGCATCTCGTGTAGTGTTTGGTGGCTCGAGTGCCGGAGCTATTGGATTGGGTTACAATGCTGACTTGATTGCTCAATTTGAAAACCCATACCTGCTAGTGGACAGTTTTTGGCTTGATACTGAATCCAGAGCAGTCCGAGATAGTTGGAGTGGGCCTAATTGGGATGCTATCGAACAGTTTGTATATGCCAACATGCCACAACACTGTGGATCACAATGGGCCAGTTGTTTTCCACAAAGGACACATTTTGATCGATATGGGTTTGAGAACGTGTTCTTCATTTGGAATATGGGCGATCCCTACATGAGAGGCGATACAAACGCCAATCGAGCGAGCATAGAAAGTGATCTTGCCCACTACGGACAAGGCCTATCCATACAGAACGGCGAAGCTTTACATCCTGACTATGCCGATTGGGTTCACGGCATGCTGTTCAATGACTTCTATGACTTCCCGTTAGATGGTGGCTCTCTGCAAGAGCGGATATGGGCGTGGTTAGATTGAGCAACCTCGCCCTTACATGATGAGGTGCTGTCTTGGACCAAAATAGTGGGTTTGGTGGTTACCCTAGCTGACCCCCCGATTTTGGTCCAAGCGACATCAATAAAATAAGCTACTTAAAGGTGCTTTATTTTGGCACGGAGGACCTTCATCAGATCCCTCCAGACCTGAGCATCACACAGGCTCTCAAAAGTCTCTGTGTATCGGTTGTGTTCTACAGTCACACGCACTCGGTAACTGCCATTTCGTTCATCGATACAATCAAGGTCCTCTTGTTGAGCCACATAGTATTCCTGATCAGCCTTGCATCGTGCGAGAACCTCTTGGTGCCATGGAGACAGAGTTACCCTGCGGTTCGCAATGGCATTCAAGAGGATCGGTAGGCCGCCTCGACCATTACGGTCTGCACGAGCGACCTTGCGCTTTAACTCAGGGTCTCCCCCGAGGCAGCCATCGATGATCAACTCATAATCTCCGTAGAGGGTCGCGATTACTCCATCGATCGAGTGATCTTCATTGGAACCATTGGATTGCGCAGCAGAAGAAAGACGAGCGCCAGCAGACGCCCGATGAGGGTAATGATATGTCATGGGATTTTCCGGATTTGGTTGCGTTTACAGAACACGCTTCAAATGGCGATATTCTGGTAACAGTAATTAATTGTCCGGTGCCACCTGCAGGCTCCACAAAATAAGGCCTTAAGGATTAATTACTGTCTCTAGGGGAGACCCCCCTCCCAGATATACCTATTAGATACTCACCTATAAGATAACCCTAGAGACCTCTTAGAGATTACCTCGAAGATATCTTTAAGATGACCGCCAGCTTTGGTTCGAGATGGTCTTAGAGGTCTCTCAGATGACCTCTGGGGGGAAGCTGGGATACGACCACCACCGACTACTACCAATACTTATACCTCGGTTATTTATAGCCTCTACTTTTTAGGTAAAAATATATCTCAGGGTATTCTCATAGACCCTCCGGTGATCTTCCCCCGTGGGGTGGTGGGGTCTGCTATGATCTGCAAGGTGGTCTCTAGGAGAACCGTAAGATGCCTCTAGGGGCAGACAGGGTAATGCTGAATGCATTCCCTTATTTTTTTCGGATGGATGTCTGTGAAGATGGTGAAGTGATGATGACCACCGCCACCGCTGACCAAACTGTAGACCATTAAATGCCGTATTGAAGTGAACTTCACTCATACGGTATCAATAAAACATAGGCGTTACACGATGGTTGGGGCTTGGATCAGGAACCAACAACCTCTCGACCGCACCATTCTCTCTCCCGTTATCAGTGAACCATCGTGACCTGTCCGGCTTTGTGCCCGCTGTGGTTTAGGGAATTCTGACCAAATCATATTTCAGAAAGAACATCACAGACCGCTCAATGGTTGCGGGTGGCCAGCCTGTGCTGTGGCATAATTCGGGCAGGGTGATCCCTGCATCCCCCGCCTCGTGAATGAGGGTAAAAATGCGCTCAAGCGTGCTTTGTTTCTCAAAGGGGCTGCCGATCTTCTCATAGCGCCTGAGGGCGTAAATCTCTATCAATCGCGGCAGGGGCGCATTGGCCACGACCCGCATCCCGCCATCGGGCGCGCGCAGGCTTGGGTAGCCTGCGAAGAGGGCGGCGGGTGGTGGGCTCAGGGTCAATGCTTCGGGCGGCAGTGGGGCGTGGGCGCGGCGTCTGGCGTTTTGTTCGGCCCATAGGTCTTGATAGGCAGGAATGATCTGCGCCCAATCAAACAGCGCGCGCGCGCGGGCAAGGCCCGCTTGGCCAAGCCGTTTGCGCAATCCCTCATCACGGGCAAGCGCGAGAATGGCTGCGCGCATCGCGGATTGATCCAGAACTGTCATAGCCGAAAGGTTATTGCCGTATTGGCCATAGTTCAGCCGTCCAAGAAAATGACCATGGCCCTCGGGTAGGCTGGCAGGCCCGCTGATCATGCGGGTGGGGATCAAGATGCCCGTGTCGCTGGTGACTGTGTCTCGGATTCCGTCCCAGTCTGAGGCCAGAATAGGCAGGCCCGCCGCCATGCCCTCAACAGGGGCGAGGCCAAAGGTTTCCTGAATATTATCAATGGGAAAGCTAAATACATCGCCGCCTGACAGCGCCTCGGCACGGGCAGTGGCATCGGCCCCGTCTAAATGGGTAAAACTGACATCGGGCATCAGGGTGCGGGCGCATTCCTCAAACACCGATTGCGAATGCGTGTCGCCATAGATCCCGCACATGACGACATGCAGCGTGCGAGTTTTGCCAAGCTCGGCTTGGGCGGCTTGCAGGGCGATGAAATAGGGGGCGGGGTCAAATTTGCCATAGGGCAAAAGCCGCGCAAGGGTCGTAAAGACCACATCTTTCTTGCCCCACCCCATACGGGTGCGCAAAGATTTGCGCGCGGCCTCATCGCGCGCATAAGATGCCACATCAAGCCCAAGCGGGATCACAGGCATGAGGGGGAGGGCGCGGCGCACGGCCCCCGCACCCAAGGTTTTGCTCAAATAATCATCCACATGTTCCAGGTTATAGAGACACGCGGCCTTAACTGCTCGTGAGGTGCAAATCACCGCATCCCAGGGTTGATAGGGGCTTGTGCGGAGGTGAAAAAACCCTGCCATCACAGCAAGCGTTGAGGTCGTGTGGGTGATGCCGCAAAGGCCATAGGCGCTATGGCCAAAGGCCTGACGTTGAAAGGCCAGCGCGCTAAAGTCAGGCGCGGGGTAAAACATCACCCCTAAAGGGGCGATTTGTGCGGCGCTATGTTGTGCAACATGGCGCAATGGATGCTGCACTGCCCCTGATGTGGCCTGCATCAAGCTGGCAAATGCCGCCCCGTCTTTTTGGCTATACTGGGAGTCATTGAAGAACCGAGATTTGAAGGGTTGACGTTCGAGTGGGCAACGATTCAGATATGCGCATGATCCGTCCCGGTTTTCTCTCCTCTTCAGAACGGCGTGAACTTGAGGTTTGCGTGCGTAGCCAGCGCGAAGATCACGGCGTTGCACGGCGCGCCAATGCAATCCTGCTCCTTGATGACGGTAAGTCCTGTCAGGCTATCGCGGAGTTTCTGTATCTGGACGATGATACCATTCGGGGCTGGTACAAGACCTACCGAGAGGGCGGCTGGGACGCGCTTTCGACCGACGGCTGGAAGGGTGGTCAGTCCCGCATGACGACAGCTCAAGAGACGGAGCTTTGCACCTGGCTGGACGACCGCTTCTGTCGATCGACTGTCGAGATCAGGGCGTACATCGCGGCACAATATGGCGTGGACTATTCCCACTCGGGCTGCATCAAGCTTCTGTCGCGGCTGGGCTATGAATACCGGAAGCCGAAAGGGCTGCCACGCGTTGCATCTGAAGAGAAACAAGCCGAATTCATTGCGCTATACGAGCAGCTGCTGAACGGGTTGGGCGCCGATGAAGCCGTGTATTTCGCCGATGCGGTGCATCCCGAATATCAGACAAAGCCTGCGTTTGGCTGGGTCAAGGCAGGATCAAAGCCCACCGTGACAACCACCGCGGGACGCGGGCGGGTTAATATCCATGGCGCGCTCAACCTTGAGAATTTTGATGCGCCCTTTGTCGAACCAACCACCGTAGACGGGGTCAGTGCCGCCCAGCTTCTGGCCAAGATTGAGGAACGCAATCCTCTCTCGCGGATCATCTATGTCATCTGGGATAATGCGGCTTACCATAAGGGCCCGGACGTGCGCGAATTCCTCAAACGACCAGACTGCCGCATACGACTGATCCAGCTACCGCCTTATTGCCCGCACCTAAATCCGATAGAACGATTATGGGCGGTCATGCACCAATACGTCACTCACAATCGCTACTACCCCACACAAAAGAAGTTCGCAGATGCGATCCTGAGGTTCTTTCGAGAGACCCTGCCCAAAGAGTGGAAAACATTCCGTGATCAGGTGTCAGATAGCTTCAGGGTCGTCACTCACGAGGATTTTCGGGTTTTGGAGTAAGCGCGGTATATCAGAGACAGACACGACCTGATCGACATCGGCATGACGAAAATAGCCTTGCAGAAAGGATTGCCCTGCAACGCGGCGGCCATTGATCCCTTTGCCTGCCACATCATAGCCGTCACTCAGGGCATAAAGCGCGGCGTTGCGGTCGGGATCAGCCATGGCGCGTCATCCAAAGCCATGGGGTGGGGCCAACGCGCCATTCCCATAACGCAATAGCACGATCCAAATCCCCAAGCTGCGCCATCCAATCAGGCAGCGCCTCGGGCGCAAGGCCGCGTTCAATGCGGGTGATGTGATGGGTTGTGGCGAAGCGCTGCGTGATCTCGGCGGTCAGGCCGCGATGCCAACATTCATGCACCTCAACCAGAATGTCGCAATCGCGCAATTTAGGGTGCTGAATGGGATCAAGAAGCGTTCTCTCGCCCCCCTCGATATCGCAGATCAGCACCGTGTTTGGCGTGATGTGTCTGTGCAAAAACGCACCATCCACTTCGCCCCCGATTTTGATGCGGGCTGCAACCCCATTGACATGTGCAAGTTCGGCGCAGCGCTTTTGGCTTTGCGGGTTGGTGTCACGCGCTAAAATCTCGGCCCGCGGCATTCGCCGCGCTAGACCCACCGCATAATATCCTTCGGCGCAACCAATATCGATGATGCGGGCATAGTCGCGGGCGATGATCCGTTCGATGATTGGGTGCAGGCTTGCCTCATAGGCCCCGATCCGGCGCGCCAGTGCCGCGCCCTCGGTCGCAGCCCCTGCATAGGACATGCCCGCAAATGGCCCATAGGCGATTTGCACAGCGCCGCCCGATCTGGCGCAATGGGTCGCGTCTAAAAGGGCCGCGCGCCATTTTGCTAAATCCCGCAAGGCCGCCGAAAGGGCGGCCTGCGAAGGCGGGCCCTCAAGATGTTGGCGCAGCCTGTTGGTGATGGCCTTTGTCAAGGCAGAGGCCGCATCAGGGGTAACACCCTGATCCGCCCCCTGATCCGCCATAGGCGTCTTGGGTTGGGTCATAGCAGCCGATCTTGCGCGAAATCCCCGCGCGGTTTTGTTTAGCAGTCACAGGTAGTGTTGCGGCAGAGGGCGCACAAAGTCAACAAAACGAAGCCCGCCAAAAGGCGGGCCCGCGCAAACAGCGTAAAATCAGCCTAAGGTGAAATCAGGCCGCGCGATCTAGATCAAAGGCGTCATGCAGGGCCTGCACCGCCAATTCCAGATATTTGCGATCAACAAGAACCGAGACTTTAATTTCGGATGTGGTGATGACTTTGATATTGATGCCTTCATCGCGCAAAGTCGCAAACATCTTCGCGGCCACGCCTGCATGGCTGCGCATCCCGATCCCTACGATTGATACTTTGCAAACATCGCTGTCGATCAGCAATTCGGAAAAGCCGATTTCATTGCGGGCTTTCGCCTCCTCAAGGGCCTTTTGCGCGCGTTTGACCTGATCAATCGGCAGCGAGAAGGTCATATCGGTTTTGCCTTCTTCCGAGATATTTTGCACGATCATGTCCACATTGACCGCGGCCTCGGCGAGGGGGCCGAAAATAGCGGCTGCAATGCCTGGGCGATCTTCGACCTCGGTCAGGGTCACCTTTGCTTCATCGCGCGAATAGGCCACGCCCGCCACAGCTTTGCTTTCCACGATTTCCTCCTCGTCACAGACCAATGTGCCCGCGCTGTCATCCATTTCTTCAAAACTCGACAAAACCCGCAAGCGCACCTTATAGCGCATCGCCAGTTCAACCGAGCGCGTTTGCAGAACCTTCGCACCGAGGCTTGCAAGCTCAAGCATCTCTTCAAATGAGATTTTCTCAAGTTTGCGCGCCTTGTTGGTGATGCGCGGGTCGGTCGTGTAGACCCCGTCAACATCAGTGTAGATATCGCAGCGCTCGGCCTCGAAAGCAGCGGCAAAGGCCACGGCAGTCGTGTCTGATCCGCCACGGCCCAATGTGGTGATGCGCCCTTCAGGGCTGATGCCTTGGAACCCCGCAACCACGGCAACCTTCATCCCTTCGCCAAATTTGGCCATGATGTTATCGGTTGGGATTTCTTCAATCCGCGCACTGGCATGGGCGGAGGTGGTTTTGACGGGCACCTGCCATCCTTGCCACGAGCGCGCAGGAATATCCATTTCTTGCAAGGTCAGCGCCATCAGGCCGGCTGTAACATTCTCGCCCGAAGAGACGACCGCATCATATTCGCGCGCGTCATAGAGCGGCGAGGTCTCGCCCACATATCCTACAAGCTTGTTGGTCTCGCCCGACATGGCCGAGACAATCACGATCACATCATACCCATTGGCCACCTCGCGCCCCACACGTTTTGCGGCGCGGCGGATGCGATCAAGGGTGGCCACCGATGTGCCCCCGAATTTCATGACCAAAAGCGGCATAGCACTTCCCACTTATAAAGTTGCGCCGAGGCTTTACGCGCCAACGCAAGCGGGCGCAAGTGGAAGCGCTATTCCACCGTGACCGATTTCGCCAAATTGCGCGGTTGATCCACATCGGTGCCTTTGGCGATTGCGCTGTGATAGGCCAAAAGCTGCGCAGGCAGGGCGTAGAGGATGGGTGCGCTCAGCGGCGTGGTCGCGGGCAGGGCCAATGTGGCCGCGGTGCCCTCAGCGGCGGCTTTGCGCCCCGCCTCATCGGTGATCAGTGTCACTTGGCCGTGGCGCGCCATAACCTCCTGCATGTTTGAGATGGTTTTATCAAACAGTGCGTCATGCGGTGCGAATACCACCACAGGCAGGCTGCGATCAATCAGGGCGATCGGGCCATGTTTTAGTTCACCTGAAGCATAAGCTTCGGCGTGTATGTAGCTGAGTTCCTTTAATTTTAAGGCCGCCTCAAGGGCTGTGGCATACATCACGCCACGGCCTAGAAACAGCGCAGATTTTGCATCACTCAAGCCTTCGGCGAGATCGGCAATCTCGCCCTCCTTCGTCAGAACTTGGCGCATTTGATCGGGCAGTTTTTCCAAGCTTTGGATGTGATCCCGCACTTCTTGGGGGGACAGCGCACCGCGCTGCGCCGCGGCCTGCACCGCCATCAGCGCAAGGATGGTTAATTGGTTCACATAGGCCTTGGTTGACGCCACCGAGACCTCGACCCCTGCTAGAATGGCCAAGGCCAGATCGCTTTCGCGGGCGATGGAGGATGTGCCAACATTGACAAGGCTTGCCACCATGGCAGCGCGTCCGCGCATATATCGTAGGGCCGCCAATGTGTCAGCCGTCTCGCCAGATTGACTGACGAAAAGCGCAAGGGTGCGGGGCGCCACGGGCGGTTCACGATAACGGAATTCCGATGCGATATCGACATCGCAAGGCATCCCTGCCACCTGTTCGAACCAATATTTGGCGGTCAGGCAGGAATAATAGCCTGTCCCGCAGGCCACCATCACAACGCGGTCGAATTGGGTGAAATCTAAGGCTTCGGGGAAGGCAGGCACACCTTTGGGGGCATAGCGCCCCAAGGCCTCGCTCATGGTTTGGGGCTGTTCATGGATTTCTTTTGCCATGAAATGCTTATAACCCGCCTTGTCGATCACGGCGGCCCCTTGTTCGATACGGGTTTTGGCGCGGCTGACAGCGTGGCCCGCCTCATCAAAAATCTCGATGCTGCTGCGGGTCAGGATGGCGCAATCGCCCTCCTCAAGATAGGTAATTTCATGGGTGAGGGGGCCAAGCGCGATTGCGTCTGAACCGACATAGGTTTCACCATCGCCATGACCAATGGCCAAGGGCGACCCTTTGCGCGCGGCGATCATCAGATCATCTTCGCCCTCAAAGAGGAAACAAAGCGCAAACGCGCCTTCAAGCCGTGACAAAGTTTTTCGTGCGGCCTCAGCAGGGCTTAGACCTTGGGCAAGGTAATGCGCGCAGAGCTGAGAGACGGTTTCTGTATCGGTTTCGCTTTCAAAATTGCGGTCTTTTAATTCAGCCCGTAATTCGCGGAAATTCTCGATAATGCCATTATGCACCACCGCAACTTGCCCCGATTTATGCGGATGCGCATTGGTTACAGTGGGCGCGCCATGCGTGGCCCAACGGGTGTGCCCGATACCAGACTTGCCTGCCAAAGGGTGATGCACCAATTCATCCGACAGGTTCACAAGCTTACCCACCGCGCGGCGGCGATCAAGCGCACCGTTTTGCACAGTCGCAATGCCTGCGCTGTCATAGCCGCGATATTCCAGACGTTTAAGCGCCTCAACCAATGTGGGCGCAACCTCGTGGCTGCCCAAAATGCCAACGATCCCGCACATAGCCCTTACCCCTTTTTGGTCTTTTCTTTCAGCGCCAGCAGCCGCGCACGCAGGCGTGTGGCAAGCCCCGCTTTGTTTTCCTGCCGTCCACGCGCCACCGCCAAAGCCCCCTCTGGCACGTTTTCGGTGATCACCGAACCTGATGCGGTCAGTGCATCCGCACCAATGGTAACAGGGGCCACAAGCATCGTGTTTGACCCAATAAAGGCCCGCGCGCCCACTTCGGTGTGATGTTTGAACACGCCATCATAATTGCAGGTGATGGTTCCTGCGCCGATATTGGCCCCTTCGCCGATAGTCGCATCCCCGATATAGGACAGGTGGTTGACCTTAGCCCCTTCTTGGATTTGTGCTGATTTTACCTCAACGAAATTGCCGATCCGCGCGCCATTGTCGATTTCAGCACCAGGGCGCAGGCGGGCGTAAGGCCCCACAACGGCCCCTTGCGAGACATGTGCGCCCTCAAGATGACTAAAGGCGCGGATATGCGCGCCCGATTCAACAGTCACATTGGGGCCGAAGACCACATATGGCTCGATCACCGCATCGCGGCCAATATAAGTGTCATGGGCAAAATAGACTGTTTCGGGCGCGTGCATGGTGACGCCCAACTCTAGCATCTCGGCGCGGCGGGTTGCTTGAAAAATCCCTTCGGCGCGCGCCAGTTCCGCACGGCTATTGATCCCCAAGGTTTCCGCTTCTGGGCACGTCACATAGCCTGCTTTCAGGCCCGCCTTATGTGCCAAAGCAGGCACATCTGTCAGGTAATACTCGCCCGCCGCATTCGCGTTATCGACCTGTTCCAAAAGGTCGAATAATTGCGCGGCATCTGCGGCCATGAGGCCAGAATTACACAAGGTTATAGCAAGCTCGTCTCGGGTCGCATCCTTGGCCTCGACAATTTTATGCAAGGCCGTGCCCTTGGTCACCAAGCGGCCATAGCGCGCAGGGGTGTCTGCCTCAAATCCCAAAACGACCACATCATGGTCAGCGCGGGCCGCGATCAATTTGGTCAGGCTGTCCTCGCTGACAAAGGGCGTATCGCCGAACAACACCACCGCATCGCCCGCGAAATCCGCCAAAGCGGCGCGGGCCTGCGCCACGGCATGACCTGTGCCCAATTGTTCATTTTGGCGAATGCAGGTCACAGGGTGGTCGGCCAAGGCCGCCTCAACTTGATCCGCGCCATGACCTGTTATCACCACAACCCGCGCGGGCTCGAGGCTGAGGCCGCTGGCAAGGCTGTGTTCAATCATCGGAACGCCGCCCAAAGGATGCAGCACCTTGGGCAGGTCGGAATTCATCCGCGTCCCTTGGCCTGCGGCCAGAATGATCAGGGCAACGGGGCGTGTGCTCATGAGGGTGCCTTTTGGGATTTATGCCTGTTTGGTGTTCTCTTAACCTTCTTCACTTGATCTGCAAAGCCCGCAGGCGGTCACTTCCTCTTTCGATTTGTTACGATGTGCCATCGGCCCTTGGCGAAAATCCGCCTTTAGGTCATAAGCGGGGCACATCTGAGGCATGAGGACAGAATGGGCGCGCATATTATCGTTTTCGATTTGGATGGCACTTTGGCTGATACCAGCGCTGATCTTCTTGCTGCGGCCAATCAGGCGGTGGCAGAGGCGGGATGGCCCGCGATGTTGTCTCATCCAAAAGACGCGCTTTGTGCCTTTCGGGGCGGGCGGGCGATGTTGAAGCTTTCCCATGCGCGGCTTGCGGCGCAGGGCGGGTCTGACCTGCCACAGGAGGAGGCCTTCATCGAGGCGGGCTATCCCCGTCTGCTTGCGGCTTATGGGGCCGCGATTGACACGCATACAAGGCTTTATGAAGGTGCGGTTCAGGCGGTGCAGGCGTTGCGTGCCGCAGGCCATGCAACGGCGATTTGCACCAATAAGCCCGAGGCGCTGGCCGTGGATTTGGTCGCGAAATTGGGTGTTTCTGATCTTTTTGATGCTTTGGTCGGGGCCGATACATTGCCCACACGAAAGCCAGATGTGGCGCCCTATCATGAAACGCTGCGCCGTGCGGCCAAGCGGCGCTTTGGCGTGGATTTGGGGGCGGATGTGCGCGATTTTCCGCAATCCTGTTTGATAGGGGATACAGTCACTGACCGCGAAACGGCGCGCGCGGCAGGGGTGCCTTCAATTCTCGTGGGCTTCGGGCCAGAGGGGGGCGATATTGCACGCCTCAGCCCTGAGGCGATTTTGGATCATTACAGCGATCTGCCTGCGCTGATTGAGCGGGTCTTATCGGCGTGAATTCAATTGACCTGCCGCGTGAGAACCCTAACCTGTGCGCTATGAGCGACAAACCCATTTTCATCCGGTCTTTCACCCAACAAGAGCCAATCCCAGAGGCGGCGATTGAGGCGGCTAATCGGGTTTTGCGGACGGGCAGGTTGCACCGCTACAACACCGCCCCTGATGAGATTGCCGAAACTGCCCTTTTGGAGGAGGAATTCGCGGCGATGACGGGGGCCAAATATGCGCTTGCCGTGGCATCGGGTGGCTATGCAGTGGGGGCGGCCTTGCGTGCAATTGGCGTGGGGCAGGGGGATTTGGTTCTCTCAAACGGATTTACGCTTGCGCCTGTGCCCGGTGCCATCGCCTCGGTGGGCGCTGTGCCTGTCTTTGTAGAGGTGACCAAAAACTTAACCATTGATCTTGAGGATTTGAACACCAAAGCCCAAGCCAGCGGTGCGCGCGTGTTGCTGTTGTCGCATATGCGCGGGCATATCTGCGATATGGGCCGCCTCATGGAAATATGCGATGCGGCGGGCATCACCGTGATTGAGGATTGCGCCCATACAATGGGGGCCGCATGGGATGGTCTGGCCTCAGGGCGGCATGGCAAAATCGCCTGCTATTCCACCCAGACCTATAAACATATCAACTCAGGCGAAGGTGGGTTCCTCACCAGTGATGATGCCGATGTCATGGCGCGGGCCATTCTGCTGTCGGGCAGTTACATGCTTTACACGCGCCACCGCGCCGCCCCCCCGCCCGAGGCTTTTGCCCAAGCGCGTTTTGAGACGCCCAATGTTTCGGGGCGGATGGATAATTTGCGCGCCGCCATCCTGCGCCCGCAATTGGCCGATCTGCCGCGCCAAGTGGCGCGTTGGCGCGAGCTTTACGAGCGGATGGAGGCGGGGCTTGCCAATCTGCCCCATCTGCGCTTGACCGAGCGCGATCCGCGCGAGGATTACGTTGGATCCTCGTTTCAATTCCTTTTGCCCGATTGGTCGCCCGATAAAATCACGGCATTCGTCCAAGCGGCCGCGCGGCGGGGTGTTGAACTGAAATGGTTCGGCGCGGCAGAACCTGTTGCCTTTACCTCGCGCTATGACAGTTGGCGCTATGCACCTGCGCAAACCCTGCCCAAAACGGATCACATTTTGGCGGGGTTGATTGACTTAAGGCTGCCTTTGACCTTTGCGCCCGAAGATGTGGATCTTCTCGCCGAGATTTTGCGCGATGAGGTGATCGCGCATGCCCCCTGATGCCTCAGGCGGGTTTGGCAAGGCTTGTGCGATTTCGACCATCGGCCTTTGAGGCGTAAAGCGCCGCATCTGCGGCCTCAATCAGGCGGGGCGCGGTTTGGTTATTCTGTGGATGGGCCACTGCAAGACCGATACTTGCGGTAATGGTCAGCGGGCTTTCCATCGTATCAATCACAAACCCTTGCCCCGAGATCACCTCGCGCAGCGTGTCGGCGAGATGATAGGCCGCGCTGCCATCGCGCACGGGTGTGGCGACCAAGAATTCTTCCCCGCCCATGCGGGCGATGACGCAGCCATCGGGAAGGAATGATTTCATACGCAGGGCCAAATCCGTCAGGATTGCATCCCCTGCGGCGTGACCAAAGCGATCATTCACCGATTTGAAATGGTCAATATCAATCACCATCACCGCCAGATTGCCGCTTATATCGCACAGCAATCGGTCAAGCTGAAACATGGCGTAACGCCGATTGAACAATCCTGTCAGCGGGTCTGTGGTGGCCATTTGCATCCCTGCAGAGAGGCCCGCGCGCAAACGGTCTGCTTGGCGTTTGCGGCGCAATTGCGTTTTCAGACGCACCGCCATTTCTGCGGGATCAAAGGGGTCATAGATGATGTCGCCCGCCCCCAAATCCAACGCAATCGCGGCGCGTTCGGCGTCATTGGCAGGCAGAACCATCATCATGCCCGCATGGCGCGTGGCAGGGCGCGAGCGCAGATCAGACAATAGGCGCAACCCCTCGTTGCGATGGGATAGGTCTGTGGCAATGACAAAAATATCAGGAACGGATTGACTGGCCGAAAGATCAGAGAGCGCTTCACTGCGTGTCATGATGCGAATGTTAAGGCCCCGAAACCCAGCCAAACCTGCACGCCAAAACAGTCCCGTTTCAGGGCGGGGTGCAATCAGGGCGATTGTGTTTTCTGTGTCATTCGGGGCGGGGGTCGCCTCAAGCGCCAGATCAAGGGCGCTTGCCCCTTGTTGGCGCAGTTCCGCTGTGCCGTTCGTTTCGCGCAAAAGCGACCGCACCCGCGCCAGAAGTTGGTTTTCATCAACGGGCTTGGTGAGATAGTCATCCGCCCCCGAATTCAGCCCCTCAAGTTTTGAGGCGTGATCAAGGCGCGAGGTGATCAAGATGATTGGAATATCGCGCGTGGCGGGGTCACGTTTGAGGCGCGCACAAACCGAAAGCCCGTCAAGATCGGGCATCATCACATCCAACAAGATTAGGTCAGGGGCCGCATGGCGGGCCATGCGCAGCGCCTCATGGCCAGAGCTTGCCTGCAAAACCTCGTAACAGGCGCTGCGCAGCTTCACTTTCAGCACGATGCGATTGGTCGCGACATCGTCCACGATCAAAATACGCTCGCCCATATAACCTCTATCCTCGTTAGATCGCGCGGGGTTTGCCCGCGCCTATGTTTTGACCTTCATCATCAGGTCTTGTCTTGGGTTATGCATGGCCCAAGTGATATGTGCAGTGATACAAGAGGAATGGTTAACAAATTCTTTCTATGCGCGAGGAATGCAAAGAATGAAGAAAGAAATCGCACAGGAAAAGGCGATTGCAGCCCTTGTGTGGCTTTCGTCCGATGACGCGCTGACGGGGCAGTTCTTGGGCGCATCTGGCCTGTCGGTCGAAGATATGCGGGCCGCTATCGCCAAAGGTGATCACGGGTTCTTATCCGCCGTGGTCGAATTCATCTCGCAAGACGATGCTTGGGTGGTTGAGGCTGCGGGGGCAATTGGCCTCACGCCAGATGAATTTGTCACCTTGCGGCAGGTGATGCTTGGGCGCTCTGCCACCCATTGGACATAAGTTTATCTGCCCCCTTTGGGGGCTTCATTCCCGTTGAGCTTGCATAAGAGATAGCGCAGCTGATCCAGCTCTTCTGGGGTTAATCGCCCCTCAATCATCTGCAAATGATCGCGGCAGGAGGGGTGGTAATAAGCCATAATTTCCACCCCGCGCTTTGTCAGTTTGACTTGGGTCATACGGCGATCAGAATGATCGATGCTGCGCTTGATTGTGCCCAACTCCTCTAATTGCCGCAGAGCCCGCGAGGTGGCAGTGCGATCAATTCCGACAAAGTCGGAAATTTCCGAGGGGCTTGTCAAATTATGTTCATGCAGGGCCAATAAAATGCACCAATTCACCCGCGACAGACCACTGTGGCGTAGGGATAGTTCGATGCATTTTTCAAATACACGCGCCGTTCGCTGTAGTTTAAAACCGATACTAGAATGCAAACGCCCCGTGGGCGTCTCATCAGTCATTTGCATGGCGGCTACCATATGTTCTGGGTCTGACAGAAGTTATTATTAAGTAGTCATTTATCTCATTTTAGCCGAATTTATGGGAAAATAAACAAGGGGGCAGCAAAAATATGCAAGAAAATTACTTCCAATTGTTAATATTTGACAAAGATGGAACACTGTTTGACTTTGCTAAATCTTGGGAAAATTGGGCAAAATCGGCTCTGCTTGCGCTCGCGGGGGGTGATGAAATTTTATTTCGCGCCCTTGCAGATCGCTTGTCTTTTGATGCGGAGCGTGGCGTGTTCTTGCCCGATAGTGTCGCTATTGCAGGCACGCTGGACGAGACTGCGCACCACTTGGCCCCGCTTTTGGGGGCTGATTTTACCCCGCAGCAGATCGCGGCGCGTCTGAATCACCTTGCACAATCTGCTGTCATGGTCGAGGCGGCCCCGTTGACGCCGCTGCTCACGGGCTTGCGGCAGGCGGGCTACATCTTGGCTGTGGCGACCAATGGGCAAAAGGACGAGGCCGAGGCCCATTTGGCGGCACATGATATCCGCCCCTATTTTGCCGAAGTCATCGGGTGCGACAGTGGGCATGGTGCGAAACCTGACCCAGCCATGTGCGCCCATATCGCACAGGCCTGTGGTGTTGCGCCTGCGCGCGCGGTAATGGTGGGCGATAGCCTGCATGATCTACGGGCGGGCCGCGCCGCTGGCATGGCGACAGTGGGCGTTCTCACAGGACTTGCCGATCATGGCACGCTCGTGCCGCATGCTGATGCCGTGTTGCCAGACATTGGCCATCTTCCCGCTTGGCTGGGGCATTGAAGCTGCGTTTGTCTGTTCGCGTCAAAATGGCGAGGGGTTTGGTCGGAATTTGTCGGGTTTTTCCCGCCCTCGCGCGGGCAGTCTAAAGGGGCTTTGATCTCCCTATTTGTAAGATCCGATCCTATGACCGAAACCACAGTTGATCCAAAACGCCGCCGTTCCGGGGGCACGCGCGCCAAACATCAAGGTGTCAGCCAACATGCGATTGCGCAAAGGCCGTGGCGTATTCCGCAAAATATAGATCAACCAACCGAACCCTTGCCGCCTGAGGGTGTCTTGGCCATCCACAACAACGCTCTGCGGATTCTGTCCGAGCTTGGGCTTGAGATGCTGCATCCTGAGGCGCGGCAAATATTGGTGCAGGCAGGCTGCCGCCAAGAGGGCGAGACGATCTTTTTTGATCCTGATTTTGTGACCGAGATGGTCGCGCGTGCGCCCCAAAGCTTTACAGTGACGCCGCGAAACCCTGCGCGTCAGCTGACCATTGGCGAGGGGCATATTCTCTTTGGCAATGTGTCCTCCCCCCCCAATGCATGGGATATGGCACGCGGCAAACGGGCGGGCGATTTTGCGACCTTCCGCGAATTCATCAAATTGACGCAATATTTTAACTGCATCCATTTTGCAGGCGGCTACCCCGTTGAGCCGATAGATATTCATCCCTCAATCCGCCATTTGGATTGTTTGCACGAAAAGCTCATCGCGACTGACAAGGTGGTGCATACCTACTGCCTTGGCAAAGAGCGGGTTGAAGACGCTATGGAGATGGTGCGGATCGCCGCGGGTCTCAGCCACGAGGAATTCGAGGCGACACCGCGGTTTTACACCAATATCAACTCGGTCAGCCCGCTGAAACATGACTATCCAATGTTGGACGGGGCGATGCGTATGGCGCGGCGCGGGCAGCCTGTGGTTGTTACCCCCTTTACCTTAGCGGGGGCGATGGCGCCTGTGACCCTTGCGGGGGCTGTGTCCTTGTCCATTGCCGAGGCTTTGGGGGCGATTGCCTTGTTGCAATATATCGCGCCGCACGCGCCTGTGGTGATTGGAACCTTCACCTCAAATGTTGATATGAAATCAGGCGCGCCTGCCTTTGGCACACCTGAATATATCCGTGCCACCCAAATGACTGGGCAGATGGCCCGTTTTTATGGGCTGCCTCTGCGTTCCAGCGGGGTTTGCGCCGCCAATGTGCCCGATGGGCAGGCCCAAGCCGAAACCCTGCAAAGCTTGTGGGCCGCGGTGCAATCTGGCACAAATATGGTCTATCACGCCGCAGGTTGGCTGGAAGGGGGGCTGATCGCAAGCCCCGAGAAATTCGTGATGGATTGCGAATTGCTGCAACAGTTCCAACGCTATTTTGACCCCGTTCTGACCCAGACCAATGCGGATGATCTGGCCTTTGAGGCCGTGCGCGATGTTGGGGCGGGGGGGCATTATTTTGGCACGGCGCATACCCAAGCCCGTTTTAGCACGGCCTTTTATCAGCCGTTTCATTCTGATTGGCGCAATTTCGAGGCGTGGGAAAAAGATGGTGCCGTTTGGAGCGCCGAGCGCGCGCATGGAATTTACAAGGCAATCTTGGCCGAGGCGACAGACCCACCCCTTGATCCGAGTATCCGCGAAGAACTCGATGCCTTTGTCGCCAAGCGCAAGGAGGAGGGCGGCGCGCCCACCGATTTCTAACGCGCAGATCCCGCTGCATGCATCAGCATCTTGTTAATCTTTTGCGCTTAAGCGTGGAAAGAGTGATGTTTGATTTTGCAAGGTAAATCGGTGCGATGCAGGGCTTTGTAAACCGCGCATTTCAGCAATATGTGCAAGATATGCACGGCGCTGCCGCGTGGGAGGAAATACGGGTCATTGCCGGCGCCCCCCTTGATGGGTTCGAGCCCATGTTGCCCAGTGATGCGCAATCCACGCGGTATCTTTTGGATGCTATGACAGGTCATTTGGGCCATAGCGAAGACGCGCTTTGGGAGGAGTTGGGTCTTTACCTCGTCACCCACCCCCGAATGGAGGGGCTGCGCCGCCTTCTGCGCTTTGGGGGGCGGGATTTTGTCGAATTTATTTGGTCTTTGGCAGATTTACATGATCGCGGGCAGCTTGCCTTGGGCCTGCTTGATTTGCCCAAGATCAATATCCGCAGCATGGATGGCCCAAACCAGATGCGCTTTGATCTCGACATCACATGGATGATGGAGGGGGGGGTGTTCTTGATCTATGGCGCATTGCAGGCCATGGCAGATGATTACGGGGCCTTGGCCGTGATCCGACCCAATCCGGGCTGCATTACGATTGAGCTGCACGATTTGGGCTTTGGCCCTGCGCGCAGCTTTGCCCTGATCGGTGAGCCGCCCCTGTCCGAGGCGCGGGCATGATGGCGCGTGCCCCTTCATCACTTGCGCCGCATGGCCCCGATGCCTTGCCTTGGGCGGGCTTGGCCCCGCTTTTGCCGATGCATCTGGCCTGCGATGATCAGGCGCGGATTGTCTCGGTCGGGCCAACTGTGTCGAAAATGTTAGAGGTTCCGCCTGATCAGCTTATTGGGCAGCCTTTGTTTGACTTGGTTCAGATCAAATCCCCGCAATTGGCCAATAGTTTTGAGGAGCTGTGCGCCATAACGGGGCAGCGTTTGCAGCTATGTCTTTGCAGCGCGCCCGAGATTATGTTGCGCGGCGTGATAAGCGCGTGGGGGCAGGGCGCAGTTCTCAGCCTGTCATTGGGGCTGAATTTCACCCAAGGCATCGCGCGCTGGGCCTTGCATATGTCGGATTTTCCGCACACGGATCAGACCGTGGAATTGCTCTATTTGCAGGAGGCCAATACCGCTGTCGCGGCCGAAAGCCGCGCGTTGACAGAGCGCCTTTTTACCGCCCGCGCGTTGGCCGAGCGCGAGGCATTAACAGATCCGCTCACGGGGCTTGCCAATCGCCGTGCCTTGGAACGCGCGCTGCCGCGCCTCTTGTCGCGCATCGAGCGGCCCTTTGCCCTGCTGCATATTGATTTGGATTATTTCAAGGCGGTGAATGATCAATATGGTCATGCGGCAGGTGATCTGGTGCTGACCCAAGTTGGGCGTATCTTGCGCAGTGACATCCGCGCGGGTGATTTCGCCGCGCGTTTGGGGGGCGATGAATTTGTGGTGATGATCGCCAATGCCATTGATCCCACGATCCTTGCAGATCTCGCAGCGCGGCTGATTACCCATCTTGAGGCCCCCATCACAGTCGAAGGCGGGGTTGCCCGCATCTCGGCCTCTGTCGGGATCGCGATTTCAACGGATTTTGCGCAAGATGCCCGCGCCATGCTGCAGGCGGCTGATGAGGCGCTCTATAACGCCAAGGCCGCAGGGCGGGCAGGATTTGCCTTTGCTGCCCCGCCTCAGCTGGGGGTGGCATCGCCTGTGGCTATTGCCTCATCGGGTTGATCCAGTAATTCGGGATACCAAACCGCCAACCCCAATTGTCGCGCTGCGGGCAGGGATAAAATCGGGCTGTCGAGGCCTTGCCCGCGTTGAAAGGCGCGAATGGCGGCCTTGGTTGGGGCGTCTAATTGCCCTGTGATTGCGCCTTGATACTGCCCGCGCGCCTGCAGCGCGCGCTGTAGGGCGGTCAAAAGCTCAGGGTTGCGCTCAAGATCGCAAATGGTTTCAAACCATCTCTCGCGCCGTTCCTCAACAATCACCTGACGGGTTTCTGTGCGATAGGTTGCAGGGGTCACCACCTGACCCTCCGCACCAAGGCGTGCGGGGCGGGTGATGATCTGCTCGGTCACAGTTTCAATCACTGCAGGCGTCACCTGTAGCCCATAACAGGCCTCGGGGCGGGCATCAGGTGGGCCTGATCCGCGCTGCACTTCTGCAATATGGGGGGCAATTTGACCACGCTGTTCAGGGTCAATCTCGAAAGGCGCGCCCACGACACAGCCCGAGAGGCCAAATGCCACCCCAATCATGCCGCAAAGAACACTGCGCGCCATAAATTTATGCCTCAAGGTTATTCTTATTTTTCCATAACAATAGGCAAACTGGCTCAAAGGGCAATGGCTTTGCGCAGGCTGTGACGCTCTAGGGGGCGGTATGGTGCAAAACAATCTCATCCAGCAGGGGCGATATATCTTCGATCTGTTCGGCGATGATATGGGTGATGCCCGCCTGCCGTTGCAGCCGCCCCGTCACGCGCATCAGCCGCGCTGCGATGACCGCACGGCGAAATTGCTGATATATTTTCTGCCAGATGATCACATTGCAGGTGCCAAACTCATCTTCCAAGGTGATGAAAATCACACCTTTGGCCGTGCCTGGTCTTTGGCGCAGCACCACCAAGCCCGCCACCGCAACCCGCGCCCCCTCATGGGGCAGATGCAGCAAATGATGGGGCAGGCAATCGGGCGGTTTGGGCCAAACGCGTGGGGCGAGATCGGGTTCCATGGCAGATATCCTGTTTTAGAACAAAAATAGAACATTTGCCTAAAGATGCAAGCGCGACTGCATGACATAAATTTCGGGGCTAGAAAGCGGCAGCAAGGAACGCTACCTAGGCAAGATCCGAGGTTAACAGCAAGAAAGTGCGCGTTTATGGCTAAGATCACTTATATCGAACATAACGGAACCGAGCATGTCGTTGATGTGCCAAACGGGTTGACCGTGATGGAAGGCGCGCGCGACAATGGCATTCCTGGCATTGAGGCTGATTGCGGCGGCGCCTGCGCCTGTTCGACCTGCCATGTCTATGTGCATCCTGATTGGGTCGCAAAACTGCCAAGCATGGACGCGATGGAACAGGATATGCTGGAATTCGCCTATAAACCTGACGAGGGGCGTTCGCGCCTGACCTGCCAGTTGAAGGTGACAGATGCGCTTGATGGTCTGGTTGTGCAGATGCCAGAAAAACAAATTTGAGCCAACAGGCCTCAAAATGACACCAAAGCCCGCGCTGTGCAGTCGCGGGCTTTTCGCTGCTTGGGGTTGACTTCGCGCCCCGCTCCATGTGTATCGGCGGCACAGAGATGACAGGCCAAAAACAAGGCCAATATATAGGATATTTCGTGATGCACGCTTTCCGCAGCCATACCTGCGCAGACCTGACTAAGGAAAATGTCGGTCAAACGATCCGCCTCTCGGGCTGGGTTCATCGGGTGCGCGATCATGGTGGGGTTTTGTTCATTGACCTGCGCGACCATTATGGGATGACACAAGTGCTCTGTGATCCCGACAGCCCTGTGTTTGCCGAGGTTGAAAAACTGCGTGCGGAATGGTGTATCCGCATTGATGGCGAGGTGAAGGCCCGTGATGCCAGCCTTGTGAACCCAAAAATTCCTACAGGCGAAATCGAAGTTTTCATTCGGGATCTCGAGGTTCTGGGTGCGGCGAATGAATTGCCCCTGACGGTGTTTGGCTATCAGGAATATCCTGAGGAAACCCGCCTGCGCTATCGCTATCTCGATTTGCGCCGCGAGGTCATGCAAAAGAATATGACCTTGCGTTCTGATGTTGTGGCCTCAATTCGCAAGCGGATGTGGGACAAAGGCTTTCGCGAATTCCAGACCCCAATTATCACGGCCTCTAGCCCTGAGGGCGCGCGCGATTTCCTTGTGCCTTCGCGTCTGCATCCTGGCAAGTTTTACGCGCTGCCACAGGCACCACAGCAGTTTAAGCAGCTGTTGATGGTGTCGGGCTTTGATAAATATTTCCAAATCGCCCCTTGTTTCCGCGATGAAGACCCGCGCGCGGATCGCTCGCCGACTGATTTCTATCAGCTCGACATGGAAATGAGCTTTGTTACACAGCAAGATGTGTTTGATACGATCCAGCCCGTGCTCAAAGGCCTGTTCGAGGAATTTGGTGGCGGCAAGAAGGTCGATCAAGACTGGCCACTGATTTCCTATAAAGATGCCGCGCTGTGGTATGGCACCGATAAGCCGGACCTGCGCAACCCGATCAAAATGGAAGTTGTGAGCGAGCATTTCAAAGACTCGGGCTTTGCGATTTTTGCAAAAATCCTCGAGCAGGACGGCACCGAAGTGCGCGCCATTCCTGCCCCCACAGGCGGCAGCCGCAAATTCTGTGACCGCATGAATTCATGGGCGCAAGGTCAAGGCCTGCCTGGCATGGGCTATATGTTCTGGCGCGAAGGCGAGGATGGCACGATGGAGGCCGCAGGCCCCTTGGCCAAAAACATTGGCCCTGAACGCACCGAGGCCATCCGCACGCAATTGGGCCTTGGTGTCGGTGATGCGGTGTTCTTTATGGCAGGCAAGCCCGCGGATTTCGAGGCCGTTGCGGGGCGCGCGCGCACCGAAGTGGGCCGCGAATTGGGGCTGATTGATGAGAACCGCTTCGCCTTTGCATGGATCGTGGATTTCCCGATGTATGAAAAAGACGAGGAAACGGGCAAAATCGATTTCAGCCATAACCCGTTCTCGATGCCCCAAGGCGGGATTGACGCACTTGCGGGTGACCCGCTTGAGGTGTTGGGATATCAATATGACCTAGCCTGTAACGGCTATGAATTGGTGTCGGGTGCGATCCGAAACCACAAGCTTGAGATCATGTTCAAGGCGTTTGAACTTGCAGGCTATGGTGAGGACGAAGTCCGCCGCCGTTTTGGTGGTATGGTCAATGCGTTCCAATTCGGCGCGCCGCCTCATGGCGGCTGTGCGGCGGGGATTGACCGCATCGTGATGCTCTTGGCGGAAACGGCGAATATCCGCGAGGTGATCCTCTTCCCGATGAACCAACGCGCGGAAGATGTGATGATGAATGCACCCTCCGAGCCGATGGCAGATCAGCTGATGGAATTGGGTCTGCGGGTTTTGCCGCGCGACTGATCCCGTTTCACCCTTGCCAATTTTTGCGGCCTCTGCCCTGATGGGCGGGGGCCTTTTCGCGTTTTGATGGGGGTTACGATGCAGGATTTGTCAAAATATGTGCCGCCCGCGCGGCCCGAATTCCAACAGCGGCAAGGGCGCTATGCGCGACTTGAACGGCTCAGGGCGCATTTGCACGCGGATGAGCTGTTCCGGGCCTATGACGGGGCAGAAGAATTGTGGCAGTTTCTGCCCTATGGCCCTTTCATTTCTGCCGCCGCCTATCATCGCTTTTTGCGCGGCTTTGAGGCGGGCGAAGATCCTGTGTTTTACGCAATCCGCGACATGGCGCGGGGGCAGGTGATGGGCGTGGCCTCTTATTTGCGTATCGCGCCTGAGAAAGGATCAATTGAATTGGGGCATATATGCCTTGGCCCCGCCTTGCAAAAAAGCCCCGCCGCGACCGAAGCGTTTTTTATGATGATGTCATGGGCCTTTGATGCGGGGTATCGGCGTTTTGAGTGGAAATGCGATGCGCGCAATATCCCCTCGCGCCGCGCGGCACAGCGTTTGGGGCTGAGTTACGAAGGGGTGTTTCGCCAAGACAATATCGTCAAAGGCAAAAATCGTGACACCGCATGGTTTGCCGCCATTGATGCGGAATATCCCGCGCTGAAAGAGGCCTTTACCGCATGGCTTTTGCCGCAGAATTTCGATGCGACAGGGCGCCAGATCGAACGTCTTTCTGACCTGACGGGATTGGTGCGGGTGGCGCGCGACCCCGCGCTTGGCTCATAGTCGTGGGCTGATTTCCGCGATTTTTTGTGTCAGCGCATGGCGCAGCGCCGCGCGGGTGTCGCGCATCAGACCGCGCGCGGCTTCGGCCAATTCACGATCGCCCGCCTCCTGCGCGATGCCCATCAAGAAGGGGCGCAGATAGGGCAGGGGTGGGTCGGGCTGATCCAAGAGATCAATCGCATGGGTCAAATCCTCGCGATAGGCGATGGGGTCAGGGATCACGGTGTCGCCTGCCACAGCATGGGGGGTTTTGGGGGCCAAATCGGGGGGCAAATGGCGCAAGATTGTTTCTTGGAAATGCGCGAGGGTTTCGATGGGTTTGGCTAAAAACCCATCGGCACCTGCGGCCTTTGCCTCGGCGGCGCTGTCATGGGGATCAGCGGCGGAACAGGCCAAGATCACGGGCAAGCGGGGGCTTGCCATGGCCAAATCTTGGATCAAATCCAAGCCAGACCCATCTGGTAGACCGAGGTCGATAATGGCCACGCTGGGGCGATAGACCTGCAGGTGACGCCGCGCGGAGGACAGGCAATCGGCCCGCCTGATCCGCGCGCCCGAACGCAGGCTCAGCAATCGCAGCGATTCCGAGGCGTATCGGCTATCCTCAACGATTAAAATGGTCAGCCCCATCAGCGGATTTAGCGCCTGCATTTTCGCCTGACGGGTTGGCGGCAATTTGAACTCATCCATTTCAGGCACCTCGAATTTGTGATTCCCTTCCTCGATTACAGCCTGTCGCGGTTACCGAAGGGTAAACGGGGCGCGACCACACGCCTCTTGCCCACAGGATTTTGCGCAGGCATATCGTGGGGCGAGTGACCCAAGGAGATGAAAATGATCGGTAGATTGAACCATGTGGCCATTGCTGTGCCTGATCTCGAGGCCGCATCAGCGCAATATCGTGATACGCTTGGCGCAAAAGTTGGCGCGCCGCAGGATGAACCCGATCACGGGGTGACGGTGGTCTTCATCGAATTGCCCAATACCAAGATCGAGTTGCTCTACCCTTTGGGTGAAAATTCCCCCATCGCGGGCTTTCTTGAGAAAAACCCCTCAGGCGGCATTCACCATATTTGCTACGAGGTCGAAGATATTTTGGCGGCGCGCGATAAGCTTCAGGCCAGTGGCGCGCGCGTTTTGGGCACGGGGGAGCCGAAAATTGGGGCACATGGCAAGCCCGTGTTATTCCTCCACCCCAAAGATTTCACAGGCACATTGGTTGAATTGGAGCAGGTCTAATGGGTATTGTCACAGGCCTCGTGGTTTATGCGATTGTATGGTTCATGTCGCTGTTTCTGACCTTGCCGTTTTTCGTGCGCACCCAAGGGGATGAGGGCGAGGCCGCGCGCGGCACATCGCAATCTGCCCCCGCCTCAAGCTTTAACCTGCGCCGCAACCTGTTGATCAATACAGCCATTGCCACGCTGATCTGGGCCGTGATCGCGGGTATCATTTTATCGGGTCGTGTCTCTATCGAAGATATTAACCTCTTTGCCCTCTTTGGCATGGGCGACAGCGCTTATTGACGCGCCCCCGTCAGGCCCACCCGATGGGCCATATGGGTAAAGGTCGCAGCCCCCAATATGGGCACGATGAGGTTCAAGATTGGCACGCTTAAGGGGAGTGCCATCATGACCCCGCCTGCAAAAAATGTCAGGCGATTTTTGCGCCGAAATTCAATCGCCGATACGCGATCGAGGCGGCGCTGTGCCACCATCTGCGAATATTCACGCCCCAAGAGAAACCCGTTCAACCCCCAGAATACAAAGGGGGCGAAGGGCGTGAAATAAAGAACCAAGGCCAATGTGTTGGCCAATAGGATCACGCCCAAGAATCGTAGGCTGTCACCGATGGCTTCGGCCAATTTCACATGGCGGGCGGGCGGCAGCTGGGGGTAATGTTCTGCTTCAACCGCATCTGCGATTTCGTCTAAGAAAAACCCCGTAAAGGCCGAGGCCACAGGCACCATCATCACCGATGACAGCAAGATCAAAAATGGCACGGCCGCCCATGAGAGTGCCGCCCCAAAGAAACTGATTGTGCCAATCCAAGGCAGGGTGATTGCATCAGGCAAGAGCCATCCCAAAAAGATCAGAACCGCCGCTGAGATCGCAACCAGCAATGCAATGGTCAACGCCACGCCAATCAACAAAACGCGCAAAAAGCGCCTGTCGCGGAATTGCAAAACGGATTTTAGGAAATCAGCAAGTAATGCGGCCATGTTGAGATGGCTCCTTTTGGGGCAGGTCTGTTCTTAGGTGGGGCAGGCCCCATCATGGCGCAAGGGCAAGGTCACGCCCTAATCGCGATATGTGACGATATCGCCCATCTCGGGGCGGGGGCGTTCTGGGGCCTTGGCGCTTGGCGTTCCAAGATGAATGAACCCTGCCACGAATTGCGGCGCAGTAATGCCATAGGCACGGGATAAAAATTCGGGATCAAAGGCCATCCAACCGCTCAGCCAATTTGCGCCAAACCCGTGGGCCATCGCGGCATGCATCATTTCAAGACAAACCGCACCTGCCGACAGTTGCTGTTCCAAGAGGGGGATTGCATCATGCGCAACGGGGTGAGACAGAACCGCGACCACAAGAGGGGATTGGTCAAATGCCGCGGCGGATTTTTCGACCTTTTCGGGCACGCGGCCTGCGCCATGGCCCAATTCGCGGGTGAGCGCGGCCAAGCCCGCACGGCTTTCTGGCCCGTGCACAACGATGCGCCACGGGGCCAATTTTCCGTGATCTGGCACCCGCATCGCGGATGTGAGGATATCTTCCAACACCGCCCCTTCAGGCGCGGGGGCATTGAGAAGCTGCGCAGGGGTAGATCTGCGCAGGCGCAAAAATTCAGCCAATTCTGGCCAATGCGGGGGCTGATAGGGGGCGTCCGTCATGATTTTTTTGCCGCAGCTTTTTTCGGGGCTGCCTTCTTTTTGGCAGCGGCTTTAGGCGCGGCTTTCTTGGCGGCGGTCTTGCGCGGGGTTTTCCCGCCTTTGGCGGCCTTGGCCGCGATCAGCGCCAAGGCCTCCTCCATCGTGACGGCTTCGGGTTCGGTACCCTTGGGCAGGGTCGCATTGATTTTGGCCCATTTCACATATGGCCCATAGCGGCCATTCATCACCTGAACCGCGCCGCCATCAGGATGCTCGCCCAACTCTTTGAGAGGGGCGGCCGTGGCCCCACGGCCTGCACCGCGCGAGGCGGCCTTGGCGGCCAAAACCTCAACCGCGCGGTTCATGCCGATCTCGAACACCTCATCCACCTCGGGCAGGTTGGCGTAAAGGCTGCCATGTTTGACATAAGGCCCGTAACGGCCAATGCCTGCCTCGACCAAAACGCCATCCTCAGGATGCGCACCAATCGCGCGAGGCAATGACAAGAGGCGCAGCCCTTTCTCCAAATCCATGGCCGCAGGGGGCCATGTTTTGGGCAGTGAGGCGCGCGGAGGTTTGGGGCTGTCTTCGGTCGCTTCGCCCAATTGAACATAAGGGCCAAACCGCCCTGCTTTCAGCCAAACGGCCTGTCCGCTTTCGGGTTCGACCCCCAGCATTTTATCACCCTCGCTTTCCTCGCCATTGGGGGCGAGGGGGCGGGTATAGCGACATTCAGGGTAATTGGAGCAGCCGATAAACGCCCCGCCAGAGCGCGCTGTGCGCAAGGATAGACGCCCTTCACCACATGCCTGACATTGGCGTGGATCACCACCATCGGGGCGCTGTGGGAAGAGGTGCGGTTCCAACACCTCGTTGATTTTTTCCAAAACATCGGTGATCCGCAACTCGGCGGTTTCATCGACCGCCGCCTTGAAATCGCGCCAGAAACGGGTCAGCAAATCGCGCCAATCGCGCTCGCCTGCACTGACCTCATCCAGTTGGTTTTCCAAATCCGCGGTGAAATCATAGCCCACATATTTTTGGAAATAATTGCTGAGGAATATGGTGACTAAGCGCCCCTTATCCTCGGGGATCAGGCGCCCCTTATCTTTGAGCACATAGCCGCGATCTTGGATCGTGGTGACGATAGAGGCATAGGTGGACGGGCGGCCAATGCCCAATTCTTCCATGCGCTTGACCAAGGTGGCCTCGGTGTAGCGGGGTGGCGGTTGGGTAAAGTGACGCTGTCCAAACACCGCGCCTGAAGTGTCGATGATGCCCCCTTCCGAAAGGCGCAAGCCGCCGCTTTCACTGGCTGTGGCCCCATCCAAGGCCTTGGTGAAATCACCCATCAAACTGCTTTGATCAAAGTCAAGCTTGTCGCCAACCGCCATATTGGGCAGGCGATTTGCGTCTTCCTCATCGCTGTCATCACGCCCTTCGACATAAACCTTGAGGAAACCCTCAAACTGGATGACCTGACCGCTTGCGCGCAGCACGACATTCTCATCGCTTGAGGAAATATCAACCGTGGTGCGCTCGAGGCGGGCGGCCTCCATCTGGCTTGCGATGGTGCGTTTCCAGATCAGTTCATAGAGTTTTTTCTGATCCGCATCCGTGATGCGCAGCTTTTCTGGCCCCATGGACATATCGGTGGGGCGGATACATTCATGCGCCTCTTGGGCGTTTTTGGCCTTGTTCTTATACATCCGTGGGGATTTTGGCAGGAAGTCTTCGCCAAATCGTGCGCGGATTGTGTCGCGGGCGGACATCACCGCCTCGGGGGCCATGTCGATCCCGTCTGTTCGCATATAGGTGATATGCCCCGCCTCATAGAGGCGCTGTGCCGCGCTCATGGTTTGGCGCGCGCCCATCCCAAATTTGCGGCTGGCCTCTTGTTGCAGGGTCGAGGTCATAAAGGGCGGGCTTGGATTGCGGGTGGCAGGTTTCGCCTCGACACTGGTCACAGTGAGCGCGCGGCTTGCTACCGCGCTGACCGCCATCTGGGTCGAGGATTGCGTGGCCAAGTCGAATTTATCCAACTTCTTGCCCCCAAAATGGGTCAAGCGCGCCTCAAACCCCTGTCCGCGCGGCGTCACAAGGCCCGCGCGCACTGACCAATATTCTTGGGCGCGGAACGCCTCGATTTCCATTTCGCGCTCAACGATCAGACGCAGGCAGACGGATTGCACACGGCCTGCTGATTTTGATCCGGGCAATTTGCGCCACAAAACGGGGCTAAGGGTGAACCCCACCAAATAATCCAACGCTCGCCGTGCCAAATAGGCATCGACCAATTCCATATCGACCTCGCGCGGGGCCTCCATCGCTTGGGTCACAGCGGTTTTCGTGATTGCGTTGAACACAACACGGCGCACGGGCGTGTCTTTCTTAAGTGCCTTTTTCTGCGTCAACGCCTCAAGCAAGTGCCAAGAAATCGCTTCACCCTCGCGGTCAGGGTCGGTGGCAAGGATCAAATCGGGGTCAGATTTCAGCGCATCGACAATCGCCTTGATGTGCTTTTTGCTATCTGTGGCGACCTCCCATTTCATCTCAAACCCTGCGTCAGGATCGACTGAGCCATCCTTGGGGGGCAGGTCGCGCACATGGCCGTAGGAGGCCAAAACTGTATAATTCGCGCCCAGATATTTATTGATCGTCTTGGCCTTGGCGGGCGATTCGACAACGACAACGGGCATGAGTGGCAACCTAACTTTTTATGGAAATGTAATCGGTCTTAGGTCGCGCAACATTTGGTCTTGTGCAGGGTTTGTCAATGCACCCCTGTCACAATCACCCTATTTTTGTGGCATCTAGGCTGCGGTTTGGTGTCTCTGTGCGGCAGGTTCTGCGGCGCTATGATCACTGCGCGCCACCATGCCGCCTGCGCTGCGGGTGATCTCACCTGCAAGCTCCAACTCGGTCAAATGGCGGGCGAGATCGGCGCTGGGCATTGCGCTCACACGCGCCAGATGATCCTCGCTGACCGCGCCTGCGCCGATGAACGACAGGATCATTGCGTGGGGGCTGTCGTGATGGGTGATGTCGCGCGCTGCTGCAGGGTCGGGCGGCTCTGCGCTGGCAGGGGCGGGGGCAAAAGCCCCGTCCAGATCAAGCGCCACGAGGACATCGCGGGCCTCGCGGATGAGATGCGCCCCTTCGCGCAGCAAAAGATTACACCCCGATGCGCGGGTGTCGAGCGGATGCCCAGGCACGGCCATCACCTCGCGCCCCTGTTCAGCGGCCATACGCGCGGTGATCATCGACCCTGATCTTAATGCGGCCTCAATCACCACAATGCCCCGCGATAGCCCTGAAATGATGCGATTACGCCTTGGGAAATGGCGCGCTTGGGGCGCGCGGCCCATCGGCATCTCAGACAGGCGCAAACCGATTTGCGCCGCAAGTTTGGCGTTTTCGGGCGGATAGATCACATCCACCCCGCCTGCCATGACCGCGACCGTGCCTGTGCTGAGGCTTGCGTGATGCACGGCTGTATCAATGCCGCGGGCAAGGCCTGAGGCGGTCACAATCCCCGCTTGGCCCAAGTCGCGTGCCACCGCGCGCGCCATCCGCAACCCAAGCGCTGACGCATTGCGCGTGCCCACCATGCCGACCATTGGGCGGGTGAGCAGGTCAAGATCGCCAATGGCCCACAGAAAAGGCGGGGCATCGGACAGTGCGGCGAGGGTTGCAGGATAGGCCGCCTCACCCAGAAACAGGGCGCGGGCCGCACAGCTTTGCGCTGCGCGAATTTCGGCCTGTGCCGCAGATTTGGAATAGACCGCATAGCCTGACACACCCGCCTTGGCCGCAATCTGTGGCAGGGCCGCCAAGGCATCGGCCCCCGATCCATATTCGGCAATCAATCGGCGATAGGTCACTGGCCCAACTTTTGGCGAGCGGATCAACCGCAGCCGCGCCAAGCGTTCGGCCGTGTCATCGGACGGTGCAGGGAGAGGGGCAGAAGGGGCGGCATGATCTGTCATGCCGCAACCCTAGACGCAGCTTGGTTGAGAAGGCGTTAATGCAGGATCAGGCCGAACCGCCGACTGTCAGACCGCCAATCATCAATGTGGGTTGACCGACCCCCACAGGCACCCATTGCCCCGCTTTGCCGCAATTCCCCATGCCCGGATCTAGGGCCATATCATTGCCAATCGCGCGGATTTGCTTCAGCGCAGTGGCCCCATCCCCGATGAGCGTGGCCCCTTTGACAGGCGCCCCGATCTGGCCGTTTTGCACGCGATAGGCCTCGGTGCAGGAAAAAACGAATTTGCCATTGGTGATGTCAACCTGCCCGCCGCCAAAGCCAACCGCATAAATCCCGTCTTTCAAATCCGCCAAAATATCGGCAGGCGCGCTGTCGCCGCCAAGCATATAGGTGTTGGTCATCCGCGTCATCGGGGGGTGGGCATAAGATTCGCGCCGCCCATTCCCTGTCGCAGCTACACCCATCAGGCGGGCGGATTGGCGGTCTTGCATGTAGCCAACCAAAATCCCGTCCTCAATGAGCGGGGTGGCTTGGCTTTGCGTACCCTCATCATCAATCGAAATGGATCCACGCCGATCAGGCAGCGTGCCATCGTCCAAAACAGTCACGCCTTTGGCCGCCACTTGCTGCCCCATCAGGCCTGCGAAGGCGGATTGGCCTTTGCGGTTGAAGTCCCCCTCTAGCCCATGACCCACAGCCTCGTGCAGTAGGATACCTGGCCAGCCTGGCCCCAGCACCACATCAATCACGCCCGCAGGGGCAGGGACGCTGTCGAGGTTCACGCAGGCCACGCGCAGGGCCTCACGTGCAACCGATTGCCAATGCGCAGGGGCCATGACGCGGTCAATCGCAAACCGCCCCCCACCGCCTGCCGAGCCACTTTCACGGCGGCCCTTTGCCTCGACAATGACCGAGATATTCAGGCGCACCAAAGGCCGTGCATCGCGCAACACCTGTCCCTCAGGGCGCAGGATTTCGACCTCTTGATGCGAGGCGGCAAGCGATACAGACACTTGCACAACGCGCGGATCAAGGGCGCGGGTATAGGCGTCAATCTCGCCCAATAGATCAATGCGGGCCTCAAAGCTGCTGCCATCCATCGGGTCATTGGGCATATAGAGGTGGCGGTTGGTGCCTTGTGGGGGGGCGGCCATGATCCCGCCGCTTTGGCGAATGGCCATGCGGGCAGTGTCACTGGCGCGGGACAGGGCCGCTTCGCTTAACTCGGTCGCATGGGCATAGGCCGAAACCTCCCCCAAGACCGCGCGTAGCCCGAATCCCTCGCTTGCGTCATAAGACGCGGTCTTGATCCGCCCGTCATCGAAAACCAAGGCCTCAGATCGTTTTCTTTCGAGAAATAACTCTCCGTCTTCGGCCCCTGTCAGGGTTGCGCGCAACAGTCGCAGGGCGGCCTCTTGGTCGAGGGATGTCTCGAAGGGACGGAAGCTACTGGCACGATCAGACACGCAAATTCCTTTCAAAATTGGGCACTTGGCCCGCGTTCCGCCGCCGCGGCGGCAGCATAATCACCCCATTTGAGCCGTGAAAATGATCCAAATCAACTTTCCCAAGGGTGAGACATTTTTATCCAATGTCTTGTAATGTAACCCTCTATATGGTTCTTGCAGCTTTGAACGCAACGGGATGTCACAGACCTTAAACGGGCATCACGAAAAAACAGGACGACATGACAATGGCACTTCGTACCAAGCTCTCAAGCTTTTGGGCCGCAGCAGCGGCAACATTTGCCCTGACGGGTGGTGCATCTGCGCAGGCGTTGCGCGATGGTTTGGAGATTATCGGCGCACCCCATCTAGGTGGTGTGAATATGCAAACAGGCGTGACCGAATTGGCGCATGACGTTCGCATGTTGGATGGTCTGCTTTTGGTGATTATCACCGCGATTGTTATCTTCGTGACCGCATTGATGGTCTATTCCATCCTGCGCCACAATCGCCGTGCGAACCCAAAACCTGCAACCTTCACCCATAACCGCAAGATCGAGATCATCTGGACAGTCGTGCCAATGATCATCTTGTTTGTGATCGGCGGCTTCTCACTGCCTGTGTTGTTCAAGCAGCAGACCATTCCTGATGGCGAAGTGGTGATCAAGGCAACGGGCTATCAGTGGTATTGGGGCTACGAATACCCGCAGCATGACATTGTTTTTGACAGCTTCATGTTGGCCGAAGATGAATTGGCCGATTATGGTTACACAAGCGATGAATATTTGCTCGCCACCAACACAGCGATGGTTGTGCCAACAGGCCGCGATGTTGTGGTTCAGGTCACGGGCGCGGATGTGATCCATTCTTGGACAATTCCCGCCTTCGGTGTGAAGCAGGACGGGATCCCTGGCCGCCTTGCGCAGCTGTGGTTCAATGTTGAGCCTGGCCGTGAAGGCATCTATTTCGGGCAGTGTTCTGAGCTGTGCGGCGTGAACCATGCCTTTATGCCAATCACCGTCTTCGCAGTGACCCCTGAGGAATATGACGCATGGACACGCGGCGAGATCAGCGATTTCGCCTCCGTAGATGCGCGTGCGCCACAGGTTGTGGAACTGGCCGCGGCGCAATAAGCGCAGCAAAGCTTCTGCCAAGCCACCCGCGCAATCAGGTGGCTTGGCGATCTCGCAAATAACCCCCCAAAGGACGCGCCCGCAGATGAGCGATGCATTCATTGATATCACCACCAAACCGGCGAAACCCGCTGAACTGGAACCCAAAGAAGCAAGCTTTGGGGATTATGTGCTGCTGCTTAAGCCGCGTGTGATGTCTTTGGTGGTGTTCACCGCTTTTGTTGGCATTGTCGCGGCCCCCGAGGCGCAGTCTTTGTTCATCTCTTTCTGCGCCATTTTGTTCATCGCCATTGGTGCGGGGGCGTCTGGCGCGCTGAATATGTGGTATGATGCCGATATTGACCGCGTTATGAAGCGCACCGCCTCGCGCCCTGTGCCGTCTGGGCGTGTCACCGCGCAAGAGGCGTTTCAGATCGGTCTTGCGCTCTCGGTCATGTCGGTTGTGTTCCTTGGCCTTGCGACCAATTGGGTTGCAGCGGGGCTCTTGGCCTTTACCATCTTTTTCTACGTTGTGATTTACACGATGTGGCTGAAACGCGCGACCCCGCAGAATATTGTCATTGGTGGCGCGGCAGGGGCCTTTCCCCCAATGGTGGGCTGGGCCGCTGTTACGGGAGATGTTTCGCTGGCCTCTTTGCTGATGTTTGGCTTGATCTTCATGTGGACGCCGCCGCATTTCTGGGCCTTGGCCTTGTTTATGAAATCGGATTACCACAAGGCCGATGTGCCGATGC
Organism: Rhodobacterales bacterium HKCCA1288; assembly: GCA_015693905.1. Classification (NCBI taxonomy): domain Bacteria; kingdom Pseudomonadati; phylum Pseudomonadota; class Alphaproteobacteria; order Rhodobacterales; species Rhodobacterales bacterium HKCCA1288. The sequence continues at coordinate 100,880 of CP065161.1, forward strand.
TGACGGTGACCCATGGGCGCGCGGCGACCCGCCGCCATATCTGGATTTACACTGTGCTCTTGGCGCCTGTGGCGCTTGGCATTGGTGTGACGCAAATCGGCGGCCCGCTCTACATGGCGGCAGCGGTGGTTCTGAACCTGATCTTCTTGAAGGGCGCATGGGATATCCGTGCCCGCAGCGAAGATGTGGCAGAGGCCGATGGCTATGCGACTGAAAAGAAATTCTTCCGCTTTTCCCTCTATTACCTTTTCCTGCATTTCTGCGCGATCTTGGGCGATATTGCCCTGCGCGCCGCAGGTCTGTCATTGGGGGGGTGGTAAGCCATGGCGATCCGTGAACAAAGCGATATGCACAAGCGCCGCCTGAGCCGCAATATCGGCGTGGGGCTGAGCCTTGTTGCCTTTTGCGTGATCGTCTTTGGGATGACGGTGGCAAAAATCCGTGAAGGCTCGAAGATGGAGGCCTTTGATCATCAACCGCGCGTGTCGATGACCCCTGCGCAAGAGGGGCAATCAGGAGGCACGCAGCAATGACACAAAACCGTAAAACTGTTTACAGCCTGCTGGGTGTCATCGTCTTTATGGGGGCGATGGCATGGGCGGCAGTGCCTCTTTACGATCTCTTCTGCCGTGTCACAGGCTATGGCGGCACCACGCAAGTTGCGGATACTGAAAGCGCGGTGGTGTCTGATCGCATCGTCACTGTGCGCTTTGATGCAAGCACCGCGCGCGACATGCCGTGGGAATTCCGCCCCATGCAGCGCGAAATTGATGTCCGCCTAGGCGAAACAGCCTTGGTGTTTTACGAGGCCTATAACCCGACCGATGAAGTGGTGGCAGGCACTGCGAGCTACAACGTGCTGCCCTACACGGCGGGCGCTTATTTTGCGAAAATCGCCTGTTTCTGTTTCACCGAGCAGGTGCTGCAACCAGGTGAGCGGGTCGAAATGCCTGTGACCTTTTTCGTAGACCCCGAAATCCTTGAGGATGACGAGGCCTATGACACACAAGAAATTACCCTGTCCTATACATTTCATGTTATGGATATAACCGAAGACCTTGCCGCGCTGAGCGGCACAACTGAATGACCGAAAGCGAAGGACCAAAACAGATGGCCCATGCAAAGAACCATGATTATCATATCATTTCGCCCTCGCTCTGGCCGCTGATTGCTGCCGTTGGGGCTTTTGTAATGCTTACGGGCAGCGTGCTGTGGATGCACGGCTCTGGCCCGTGGATGTTCCTGATGGGCCTTGTGGCCGTCCTTTACGTGATGTTCGGCTGGTGGTCGGATGTGGTCGCGGAAAGCAACCAAGGCGATCACACCCCCGTTGTGCGGATCGGCCTGCGCTATGGCTTTATCATGTTCATCATGTCCGAAGCCATGTTCTTTGTCGCATGGTTCTGGGCGTTCTTTAAGCACGCGATTTACCCGATGAATGAATATGTCGGGTCGCAATATGTGCAGCCAAGTTTCTATCAGATGGATGTCTGGCACTTGCCTTTGATCAACACGCTGGTGTTGCTTCTGTCGGGCGCGGCGGTGACTTGGGCGCACCACGCGTTGGTGCACAATGAAAGCCGCAAGGATGTCGAATGGGGCCTTTTGATCGGTGTTGTGCTGGGCCTGTTCTTCACGGCGCTTCAGGCCTATGAATACTGGGAATTGCTGGTTCACAAAGACTGGACATTCGGCGGGGATAAGTTCTTCTCGACCTTCTTCCTTGCAACGGGTTTCCACGGGATGCACGTGATTATCGGCACAATCTTCCTGTTCATCTGCTATCTGCGCGTGCGCAGCGGCCATTTCACCGCAGAGAAACATATCGGCTTTGAAGCGGCTGCATGGTACTGGCACTTTGTTGATGTGGTCTGGTTGTTCTTGTTTGCCGCAGTCTATATTTGGGGCATTGGCGGCTGAGCTGATCCCGCGTGATCACCTGATTTTGGAACGGCCCGCCACCACAAAGGCGGGCCGTTTCTCGTTCGATCTGCCATCTATGAGAGGTGCTATGACACATTCGCGCGTTGCGATTTTCTCGGTTCTGTCATTCGGGGTTGCGGGGGCCGCTATCCTGATTGCGCTTGGCGTGTGGCAGACCCAACGTTTGTCTTGGAAACAGGGCGTGTTGGCCGATATCGAGGCGCGGATTGTTGCCGAAGCAGTGACCTTGCCTGACGCGCCAGATGCGATCCGTGATCGGTATATGCCTGTGATGCTTGAGGGGCAGTTTATCCGCGGGGCAGAGGACACGCTGCGCGTCTTGGTCAGCCGCAAGGGCGTGGGGGCGGGTTATCGCCTGATCTCAGGGTTTGAGGATGATCTGACGGGGCGCCGTGTCCTGGTGGATCGTGGGTTTTTGCCCGTAGCCGCCGAGATGCGTTCTGCGCCAGAAGGCCGCTTTGCCCTTACGGGCAACCTGCATTGGCCAGATGACCGCAACAGCTCGACCCCCGATAATGACCGCGCCGCAAATATCTGGTTCGCGCGCGATTTGGCGGATATGGCCGCGGTGCTTGGCACAGACCCCTATCTTGTGGTGCTGCGTGACGGCACCCCGCCAGAGGCAGACCTGACACCGATGCCCGTGGACACATCCGCCATCCCCAATGACCATTTGCAATATGCGGTGACATGGTTTTCGCTTGCAGCGGTATGGTTGGGGATGACAGCCTATCTTCTGTGGCGTATCAGGCACAGAACGCTTTGAAGGGACAATAACCATGCGCTACATCTCGACACGCGGCACAGCGCCTGAACTGACATTTGAGGACGCCATGTTGACGGGGCTTGCCCGTGATGGGGGGCTGTATGTGCCTGCAAGCGTCCCACAGTTGAGCCATGCGGAGATCGCCGCAATGGCGGGTCTGCCTTATGAGGAGGTCGCCTTTCGCGTGATGCGCCCCTTTGTGGGCGATACATTCAGCGATAGTGAATTTGGCGATATCATCACCCGCGCCTATCAGGGCTTTCGCCACGCAAGCCGCGCCCCGCTCAAGGAATTGGCACCCAATCATTTCCTGATGGAATTGTTCCACGGCCCCACCTTGGCGTTCAAAGATTTTGCGATGCAGCTTATTGGGCAAATGTTTGAGCATAGCCTGACCAAACGCGGGCAGCATGTGACCATTGTGGGGGCAACGTCAGGCGATACAGGCTCTGCCGCGATGGAGGCATTTCGCGGGCTTGATGCGGTGTCGGTGTTCATCCTGTTCCCCCATGGCCGTGTGTCCGAGGTGCAGCGCCGCCAAATGACCACGGTCACCGAGGCCAATGCCCATGCTTTGGCTATTGACGGCACATTTGACGATGCGCAGGCGCGGCTCAAAGATATGTTCAATGATCTCACCTTTCGCGATGAGGTGCGCTTGGCAGGGGTGAACTCGATCAACTGGGCGCGTGTCATGGCGCAGGTTGTTTATTATTTCACCGCCGCAGTCAGCCTTGGCGCGCCACATCGTGCCGTCAGCTTTACCGTGCCGACTGGCAATTTCGGCGATATTTTCGCGGGCTATATCGCGCGCCAAATGGGTCTGCCGATTGATCGTCTTGTGGTGGCGACCAATAGCAATGACATTTTGGATCGCGCCTTGCGCACGGGCGGCTATCATATGGGCGGTGTGCAGGCCACAATCAGCCCTTCGATGGATATCGAAGTGTCGTCCAACTTTGAGCGGGCATTGTTTGATGCATATGGTCGTGACGCAGGCGCGGTTGTGCAATCCATGGCTGCGTTGAAATCCGAAGGCGGGTTTGACATCAGCCAAGGCGCGCTTGAGGCTTTGCGGGACATCTTTGCCTCGGGTCGTGCGAGCGAGGATGAGACATCCGCGATGATCACATCTTGCCTGTCAACATCGGGCGAGCTGCTTTGCCCCCATTCCGCAGTCGGGGTTCATGTGGCCCAAGATCACCTTGGGACGACCCCGATGGTTACATTGGCCACAGCGCATCCTGCGAAATTCCCCGATGCGGTCGAGGCGGCAACAGGCATCCGCCCCGCATTGCCGCCCCATATGGCAGATTTGTTCGAGCGTTCCGAACGGGTGCAGCGCGTGCCAAATGACCTTGCCGCCCTTGAGGCGCTGATCCGCGAAAAGGTGGCCGCATGAGTGTTGAGATGCACCAACTCTCCAACGGGTTGCGGGTGATCACCGAACGGATGGAGGGGCTGCAATCCGCAGCAATCGGGGTTTGGGTGTCCGCAGGCGGGCGCCATGAGCGGGTCGAGCAAAACGGCATCGCGCATTTCCTTGAACATATGGCGTTTAAGGGCACGAAACGGCGCAGCGCGCTGCAAATCGCCGAGGAGATCGAAGATGTAGGCGGCTATATCAACGCCTATACCTCGCGCGAAGTCACCGCCTATTACGCGCGCGTGTTGGAGCAAGATGTGCCCCTTGCCCTTGATATGATTGCCGATATCGTGCTGAACCCTGTGTTTGATCCCCGCGAGATCGAGGTTGAGCGGGGCGTCATCCTGCAAGAAATCGGTCAGGCGAATGACACGCCTGATGATGTAATTTTCGACTGGCTTCAGGAAACGGCCTATCCCAACCAACCGCTTGGGCGCACCATTCTTGGCCCCAGTGAGCGGGTACGCGGCTTTGGTCGCGAGGATTTCGGCCAATTCGTGACCGAACATTATGGCCCCGATCAGATGATCCTATCGGCCGCAGGGGCGGTGGATCATGCGCAGATCGTGCGACTGGCCGAAGAGAATTTTGGCCATTTACCCTCACGCCGCGCGGCCCCAGCACCTTTGGCGCAATTTGCAGGCGGAGAATTCCGCAAGGTCAAGAAACTGGAACAGGCCCATATTGCGATGGCCTTTGAAACACCTGGATATCGGTCTGACGACATCTATACCGCGCAGATTTACGCAAGCGCGCTTGGCGGGGGCATGTCCTCGCGCCTTTTCCAAGAACTGCGCGAAAAGCGTGGCCTGTGCTATTCGATTTTTGCCCAAGTGGGGGCCTTTGATGAAACGGGCCTTCTTACCATTTACGCAGGCACGGGCGGTAAGGATGTGGGGGATTTGGCGCTTTTGAGCATGGATGAGATCAAGCGCGCCGCGAGTGATTTGAACCAAGCCGAGCTTGATCGTGCGCGCGCGCAGATGAAAGCGGGGCTTTTGATGGGGCTTGAAAGCCCATCTTCCCGCGCTGAACGTCTGGCACGGGTTTTGGCCATCTGGGATCGTGTGCCGCCCCTAGAGGAAACTGTGGCGCGGATTGATGCGGTCAGCCTTGCGCATATTTGTGACTTTGGCGCAGGGATTGCCGAAAGCGGCGCGCTTGCCTTGGCGCTTTATGGGCCCGTCAGCAAAGCGCCTGATTACGCGCAATTGACGCAGCGTTTGGCGGCTTGATGCTGAGGCGGCGGCCGAAACTTGCCATTGAAACCGAGCGCATGACCCTGCGCCTGCCTCTGCATGAGGATTATCGCCATTGGGCGGGATTGCGTGAAGCGTCAGCCGCCTTTCTGCAGCCATGGGAGCCTGCTTGGTCATCGGATCATCTGACCCGAAAAAGCTTTTCTGCGCGGGTCTATTGGGCACAGCGTGCCTCATCGGAAGAAAGCGCGCTGCCGCTGTTTTTGATCCGCCGCGAAGACCAACGCCTGCTTGGCGCGGTCACATTGGACAATATTCGCCGTGGCCCCGCGCAGGCGGGAACGATTGGCTATTGGATTGGGCAGCCATATGCGCGCAACGGATATATGCGCGAGGCGGTGGTGGCCTTGATCCACTATGCTTTTACCCGTCTTGATCTGTCCCGTATCGAAAGCGCCTGTTTGCCTGAAAACACCCCTTCCCGTGGTCTTTTGGAGAAATGCGGCTATAAATATGAGGGGGTCGCGCAAAGCTATTTGCAGATCAATGGGCGCTGGCGCAATCATGTGCTTTACGCCAATTTGCGCAGTGACCGCCGTGGCCGCACCGAAGTGGGCTAAGGCTTTGTGGGTGTAAGGGGGACAGGCGTGACAGCTTCATCAAAACTTGACGCGGTGAAGGGCGATTTGCCCGCAGATATCTGGCGCGAGGCGACCCCGAACTATCTCGAAGAACCGCGAGGGCGGTGGCAGGGCAAAGCTGCGGCTGTTTTGGCACCGCGCTCTACCGAGGAGGTTGCTTTGGCCCTGCGCGCCTGTGCGGCGCATCGGGTGGCGGTGATCCCCTATGGCGGCGGCACGGGCTTGGTCGGTGGGCAGCTGTCTGAAAATTTTGATCATGGCGTGATTTTATCACTCGAGCGGATGCGCGCGATCCGCGCGATGGACGAAGATGGGCGCAGCCTAACCGTTGAGGCGGGTGTTATCTTGGCTGATATTCACGCGACCGCGCAAAAGGCGGGGCTGCTTTTCCCCTTAAGCCTTGCAAGCCAAGGATCGGCGCGCATAGGCGGCCTTTTGGCGACCAATGCGGGCGGGGTGAATGTTCTGCGTTATGGCAATGCACGGGATTTGGTTTTGGGCATTGAGGCGGTGATGCCCGATGGCAGCATTTTTCACGGGCTGTCGCCTCTGCGTAAAGATAACACGGGCTATGATCTGCGCCATTTGTTGATTGGCTCTGAGGGCACATTGGGCATCATTACAGCGGCCAGTTTGCGGCTTTTCCCTGAGCCTGCGGCACAAGGCGCGGCCCTGATGGCGGTGCCCGATCCACGCGCGGCCCTGTCTTTGTTGCGAATGACGCAGGATATGGTGGGCGAGGGGCTTTCGGCCTTTGAATTGATGCACCGCCAAGGGTTTGATTTCTTGGCCGAGGTCGGGCCAGATTTGCGTCAACCTTTTGATGACATCCCCGAATGGTGCGTCTTGATCGATTTGGGCCTTGGCGCGGGGCAAGATCCCGCCGCGCTTTTGGAGGGGCTATTTGCCCGTGCTTTTGAGGCGGATTTGGTCAGTGATGGGGTGATTGCCCAATCCATGGCGCAGCGGGATGATTTCTGGGCCTTGCGCGAAAACATACCCGAGGCCAATCGGCGCATCGGCGCGGTCAGTTCCCATGACATCTCTTTGCCCGTGGGGCTGGTGCCGCAATTCATTGCTGACATTCCTGCGCGCATCGCCGAGATCGGGGATTTCCGCCATAATTGCTTTGGCCATATGGGGGATGGGAATTTGCATTACAACATCTTCCCCATGCCAGGCAAAACGCGTGCGGATCATCTGGCCGAGCGCGATGTGATCAAGCGCGCCATGCATGATCTGGTGCATGAGATGGGCGGATCCGTATCTGCCGAACATGGGATCGGGCGGCTTAAGGTCGATGACCTTGAACGCTATGGCGACCCTGCCAAATTGGCCGCCATGCGCGCGATCAAGGCCGCGCTTGACCCGCAAGGCATCATGAACCCTGGTGCCGTGCTGCGCAGCAACGCAGGCTAAGGGCGTTTATTCCTCGGGCGGGATTAGGCGCAATTCGCCTGCCTCCTCCAAGTCACGGATCGCGGCAATGACGCTGTTCATTGCGGCCTCCCCTTCCTCAAGGCGCGGGGTCTCGCGGGCATTGGCATCTTCGCGGATTTGTTCGGCCAAGCGCTTGGACATATTGCCAAGCAAGAACTCCACCACTGCAGGGCAGGATTTCAAACCAGCGGCCAAGGCGGTCAGCATGGTTTCACCATCCACTCTACGCATAACCTTGGCCACATCTTTGGCATCCAAACGGCGTGGAATATGCTCGAAGGTAAAGATGGCGCGCTTCACATCCTCGCCGAAGGCGGCGTCGCGTTCCATCAACCCTTTGAGGATCGCCTCGCGCGCTGTGCCGCGCGCAGCGTTGAGCATGGCCCCAACACGTTCGACTGCGGATGCCTTGAACACTGAACGTGGCTGAGATTGCATTTGTTTTAATAGGGCCTTGCCAATTTTCTCAACCATCGTTGGGGTCACAGTCGAGGTGAGGGAGATTGCATGGGCCACTTGTGGCGCGCGATCCTCGGGCAGGCCTGCCAGAATTTCGGCGGCCTTAGCCACGCCAATTTTTGAAAGCAAAATGGCGCAAACCTCGGCGCTTTCATGCACCAAAAGCGGGGCAAGCCGTTCGGCGGGCATGGCGGCCAAAATGGGCCACGGGTCTGACCCATCCCCTGCGGCAGCTTTGGATTTCAGATTCTCTGCGGCATTGGGGGAGAGGTGCTGTTCCAACAGTTGCACGGCATCGGGCAGGGCACTGGGAAAGGTCAGCGCCAGATCATCCAAGGCTTCGGCAAATTCGCGGATCACGGCATAAAGCGTGTCGCGGTTGATCGGCCCCAAACGCGACATGGTCAATGCAAGGGTTTCTTGGTGTTCTGGGGGCAGGCGGTCAATCGAGGGGGTTAGTCCCTGCGACAGAAGCAGACGCACAATCACCGCCGCCTTTTGCGAGGGTTTCAGCGGCCGCACCCGCGCGGCGCGCGAAGGCAGGCCTTGGATAGCCATCGCGGCAGGCCCAAGGATTTCTTCCTCCTGCGTTTCTGAAAAACTTGCACCGCTCAAGGGGTCTTTGACCCGCCCGGCAACGGCCATATTCTCTGTATCATCCGACAGCATATCCATGCGCATCACCCAGATCTCGCTTCACCCATGGGCGAATGTGGCGGCAAATCCTTAATCATTGCCTAGCATGCGGAGGTCAAAACGTGATGTTATGTGCAAGATTTTACACGATTTAAAAGGAAAACCCCGCCTTTGAGGGGCGGGGTTTGTTGCGGGTGCTGCCGTCTTTGGCCCTTAGCCAAAAACGCGCTTGAAAATCGTGTCTACGTGTTTGGTGTGATAGCCGAGGTCGAATTTCTCTTCGATTTCTGCGGCGCTCAGTGCGGCGGTCACTTCGGCATCTGCGAGAAGTTCGGTTTTGAAATCAGCCCCTTGCTCCCAAACTTTCATCGCGTTGCGTTGGACAAGGCGATAGGCGTCCTCGCGGCTGACGCCCGCTTGGGTCAACGCCAAAAGCACGCGCTGCGACATCACCAAACCCTTAAACTTGTTCATATTGGCAAGCATGGTTTCGGGATAGATCACCAGTTTTTCGACAACGCCCGCCAAGCGGTTTAATGCGAAGTCCAAGGTGATGGTGGCATCAGGGGCAATCCCGCGCTCTACTGAACTGTGCGAGATATCCCGCTCGTGCCAAAGCGCGACATTTTCCATTGCGGGGATCACCGCCATTCGCACAAGCCGCGCAAGCCCTGTCAGGTTTTCGGTCAAGACAGGGTTGCGCTTATGCGGCATTGCCGAGGAGCCCTTTTGCCCCGCAGAGAAGAATTCTTCTGCTTCAAGCACTTCAGTGCGTTGCATATGACGGATTTCGATTGCGATATTTTCAATGCTGCTTGCAATGACGCCAAGCGTGGCAAAGAACATCGCGTGACGATCGCGAGGGATCACTTGGGTTGAAATCGGCTCAGGCGAAAGGCCCATCATTTTGCAGACATGTTCCTCAACGGCGGGGTCGATATTGGCGAATGTGCCAACCGCGCCTGAAATCGCACCCGTGGCGATCTCGGCACGCGCGGCTTGCAGGCGGGCCTTGTTGCGATCCATTTCCGCATAGAAGCGGGCAAAGGTCAGGCCCATTGTGGTGGGTTCTGCGTGAATGCCGTGGCTGCGGCCAATCCGAACGGTGTCTTTATGCTCTATCGCGCGGGTTTTGAGCGCGGCTAAGACCTTCTCCAGATCCGCCAGCAAAATATCCGCCGCGCGCACAAGCTGCACGTTCAGGGTGGTGTCCAGAACGTCTGATGAGGTCATGCCCTGATGCACGAACCGCGCATCCTCAGACCCGATATGCTCGGCCAAATGGGTAAGAAAGGCGATCACATCATGCTTGGTGACAGCTTCAATCTCGTCAATGCGGGCCACATCGAATTCTACATCCTTGGCCTTCCAAACGGCGGCGGCGTTTTCGCGGGGGATCACGCCAAGCTCGGCCTGCGCATCGCAGGCATGGGCTTCGATCTCATACCAGATGCGGAATTTGGTTTCGGGCGACCAAATGGCAACCATTTCAGGGCGGGCATAGCGGGGGATCATGGGCGAACCTTCTGTAATGCAGTTTCAAAGGGGTTGCGCGCCTTCTAATCTAAATGTCACAGAAGGGGAAACCGCTTTTCGACCGCCTGCGACCATGAGGGAGGCCAAATTGGATCATTGCGCCCTAATACCAGAAAGTGACGCGCTGGCAGGCGCGTGGCGGGTCGCGCGCGAGATCCACGATCACCGCGCAGAAATGCACGGTCATTTCGAAGGGCATGCGCGGTTCACCCCCGCTGAGGATGGTGTCCTGCGCTATCACGAGGCAGGGCGTTTGAACTATGGCGCGGGTCAAATCTTTGAGGCGGAGCGGCGCTATATTTGGCGGCGCGTCCCAGAGGGTTGGCAAGTGGATTTTGACGATACCCGCCCCTTTCACCTCATTCGCGCCGCGGATCACCCTGCGCGCCATGACTGTGCCCCTGATCTCTACATCTTGCGCTATCAGTTTGAGGCACTTCCGCGGCAGTGGCAGTGCCAATGTCGTATTACGGGGCCGCGCAAAGATTTGGATTTGGTGACGAATTATTATCGCGACTGATCGCGATTGACCCGTTCGGCCTTCTTGCGCACCAAAACGCTGCGCAGATCATGCATCGCCAAAAGCAAGCGATCAGTGAAATCCTCGAGATCCTCATCATCGGCGCGGGATTGCGCCCAATGTGCCGTTTCGTTGAGATGGTCGATGGTGCGGTGAATGTCATCGAGGTCACGGCGCTTGAGCAGGGCGCGGCGCGCCTCCATCCATTGGGTTATTGCGGTGGTCTCGTCTGCGGTTAACTCATGCGCGCCATGCGCTTTGATATTGCCATTGCGGATATTCACCATGGCAATCTCGTGCATTTCAATACGGCGGTGGCGGTTTTCGGTATCAACCCGAAACACCGATGCCCCGTTTTCACGCACGCGGAAATAAAATTCAGGCAGCTCGGCCATGGCCCCCCAACGACACAGATACCCCAGTTATACAGCCGTATGACCCTGCGCGGCTTTGGTCAAAAGGTCAAGTGACCTTGCGCTGTGGCGTTGATTTATGGGGGATTTGTGTGCCACCCGCAGCAGGCGCTTGCGGCGCTGCTGCGGGTGGGGGAGTTGTTCACAGAACAAAGATTATTTCAGGCTTGCGCAGAAGCGTTGGATGCGGCTGCACGCCTCGCGTAGATTGTCATCCGATGTCGCATAGGACACGCGGAAATTGGGCGATAGGCCAAAGGCCCCCCCAAAGACCACAGCCACGCCCTCTTCCTCGAGAAGGGCTGTTGCGAAATCCTCATCCGTTTCGATCTTTTTGCCAGCGGGGCTGGTCTTGCTGATGCAGCCTGCAATGGACGGATAGACATAAAATGCCCCGTCTGGTGTTGGGCAGGTGATGCCCTCTGCCGCGTTCAGCATCTCAACCACCAGATTGCGGCGGCGCAAGAACAGCGCCACGTTATCCGCCAAGAAATCCTGCGGGCCATTGAGCGCCTCAACAGCGGCCCATTGGCTGACCGATGAGGGGTTCGAGGTGGACTGACTTTGAATTTTGCGCATCGCGCCAATCAGGTTCTCGGGGCCTGCCGCATAGCCGATCCGCCACCCTGTCATCGCATAGGCCTTGGAGACGCCGTTACAGGTCAAGGTGCGCTCATAAAGGGCGGGCTCCACTTCGGCCGGGGTGCAGAATTCAAAGCCGTCAAAGACCAGATGCTCATACATATCATCCGACATGATCCAGACATGAGGATGGCGCAGCAACACATCGGTCAGCGCCTTCAACTCGGCGCGGGTATATCCCGCACCTGTGGGGTTCGAGGGGCTGTTGAAAATGAACCATTTGGTCTTGGGGGTAATGGCCGCCTCAAGCGCCTCGGGTGTCAGTTTGAAATTCGTTTCAATCGTGGCCGTTGCGATGACAGGGGTGCCGCCTGCAAGCAGAACCATATCGGGGTAGCTCACCCAATAGGGGGCAGGGATGATCACCTCATCGCCGGGGTTTAAAGTGGCCATCAGCGCATTATACAAAATTTGCTTGCCGCCCGTGCCCACCGACACTTGCGAGGGTTTATAGCTTAGGCCATTTTCCCGCTCGAATTTCTTGCAGATCGCCTGCTTGAGTTCGGCAATACCATCCACCGCAGTATATTTGGTCCGACCCGCATCAATCGCGGCTTTGGCCGCGTCTTTGATGTTTTGGGGGGTGTCAAAATCAGGCTCACCTGCGCCAAGCCCAATCACATCTTTGCCTTGCGCCTTCAACTCTGCGGCGAGGTTGGAGACGGCGATTGTGGGGGAGGGTTTGACCCGCGAAAGCGTGTCGGACAAAAAGGCCATTGGATTTCTCCAGTTCTGCGGCGCACGCATCAAAGGCGGGGGCCTGCGGTTTACTTCACTGCGGCACAGCTTTAGGGTTTGGCGCAAGGCTGTTCAAGCGCGGAATTGTTGGGCGAAGTGCCGCATATATGCATTTCCTGCGCCTTTATCCCTTTTAGGTTGAACAGTGAGAGCTGCGCGCGCCCGCGCTGTGCAGCGTGAAAATAAGTTGGCCGATTTGAAAAGGAGCCTCCGCAATGAGCGATGATGTGATCACCCATGAGCCCCAGACAGATGCAAGCTGGTATGACGAAGATACAGCCACATTTGGGGATCGTATGGCAGGGGCGCGCGAAGCGGCAAATATGGGTCAAGCAGAACTGGCGCGGCGCATGGGGGTCAAAGCCAAGACGATCCGTGCATGGGAAAATGACCAAGCCGAACCGCGCGCCAATAAGTTGCAGATGTTGGCAGGGGTTTTGGGCGTGTCGATTATGTGGCTGTTGACAGGGCGCGGCGATGGGATTGATGGCCCGTTTGAGGCATCTGCCCTGAGCGAAGACACCAGTGCGATCCTAAAAGACCTGCGCCGCATTCGTGCCGAGCAAGCCCAACTCTCCGAAGCCTTGGGTCGGTTGGAAAAAAGATTGCGTCAAACTCTGGTGCAAGAGGCAGGTGGGCAGTAGAGAGGGGTAAATTTGCCCCCAGCGAAGAGGCCGCCTATGTCCCAATCAGCCCCCCAAGAGACCCGCGAAATCCGTCTCAAGCGTCTTCGGATGCGGGCATGGCATCGGGGTATCAAAGAGATGGATTTGATCTTGGGGGGATGGGCAGATGCGCATTTGCCCTCTGCTGATGATGCCACGCTCGATCTGTTCGAGGCGGTGCTCGAGGAGGCGGATCAAGACCTGTATCAATGGGTTTCTGGGCAAAGACCCGCGCCTGATCATATCGCAGAATTCCTCGAACAAATCAGCCGTGAGTTTCGCGCCACATTAAACCGCAGCACTTAACGGTTTTTTTGTTTTTTGCCGTCATCTGTTGGGTCGTGACTGAATCACGGAGTAGCAGATGAGTATTGAGACCCCCATTGTTCCCGCAGGATCGCGTGCTTTGGCCGCGGGCTATCTTGAATCCCTCGCCTTGGTGGAGCGGCTTCATCGTCTGCTTCTCGATGTGATCAAAGACGAATTTGAGCGTCTGGGGATGTTGGAGGTCAATTCCGTTCAAGCCCTGCTTTTGTTCAATATCGGCGAGCATGAGGTGACAGCGGGCGAGTTGAAAAGCCGTGGCTATTATCAAGGCTCGAACGTGTCGTATAACCTCAAGAAACTGGTTGATATGGGGTTCATGCACCACCAGCGCTGCGATATTGACCGCCGTTCCGTGCGGGTGCGCCTGACGCCAAAAGGGCGCGAAGTGCGCAATGCCGTGGCCGAACTTTTTGAGCGGCATGCAGGGCAATTAGAGGCGCAAGGCTTTCTCATGGCGGATGGTGTTGGGCAAATCAACCATTCGCTAAAACGATTGGAGCGGTTCTGGACGGATCAAATCCGCTATATCTATTGATTAGCCCTCAGTGGCCTCGAACCCTTCGGGTATGACCAGATCATAACCTTTGTCCTGCAAAGAGGGCAGCACTTGATTGGCCAAGACCCGTTGCGTGATCGGGCCTCGGAAATGTAGCACCACTACACCTTCGGAATTGATAAAGAAGGTTTCAGGCATCGCAACCACGCCCCAATCGCGCCCATTTCGCGCTTCTTCATCGCGACCGATGCGGTCATAGGGATTGCCCAATTCAGATAAAAAAGCACGCGCTTGGCCCAATTGATCGCGATAATTTACGCCAAATAGCGGGTTTCCTGCTTCGGCCAATGCGGTAAGGGTCGGATGCTCGGCGCGGCAGGGTGGGCACCAACTGGCAAAGAAATTCAGAATGATAAGCCCGTTGCCCTCAAGATCGGCACGGGTCAGAAGCGGCGTGTCGTCAAGCGCCGTCAGATCAAGATGCGGGGCCACGCGGCCTTCACGCGTGGAGGGGAGGGCGGCCGTGTCAACGCCGATGCTGCGCGCGTCCTCCGTGCGGCTTAGCTGCACCGCCGCAAGCCCGAAAAACCCAAGCGTTACGGCCAAAGGCACAATCATCATCGGACGAAATTTCATCACAGGTTTTCCGTAGATTTTGGACGCTTGGCCGTGCGGCGCGCTTCGAATTCCTCAAGCCTGATCCGCGTTTTGCGCCCCTGCCAAACAGAGCCTGCCACCAAGATCAACAAAAGCGCCAATGTCCCTGCATAGGCAGATAAGACCTCGACCGCATATGGCCCCAGATCGGGAAAGATGAAAGCTGTCATGCCATCCGCTCCTGCGCGATCAGGGCGCTGAGGCGGCGGGCGCGAATTTCAGTGCGCGTGCGCAACAGCACAAGGCAGATAAACAAAAGGCCAAAGCCGATAATGCAAATCCAAAGCGGATAGGCAAAGACATCGGCGACATTTTCCTCGGCATCCATAGACAGCGAGGCGCCTTGATGCAGGCCTTGGTTCCAGAACAAAATCGCATAGCGCGAAATCACCGCAAAGACCGTGCCAACAAGGCAAAGAACGGCGGTCAGGTCTGCGGCCGTATCGGGGTTTTCGACCGCCGCCCACAGCGCCATATAGCCCAGATAGAACAGGAAAAGGATCAAAAATGCGGTCAATCTTGGGTCCCATTCCCACCATGTGCCCCACATGGGTTGCCCCCAGACCGCGCCTGTGAACAGGCCGATCAGCGTAAACACCATCCCAACGGGGGCCGCGGCCTTGGCCGCGAGGGCGCTGACATGGTGGCGGCGAATGACCCAAACCAACGAGGCGGCCAACATCATAAACCATGTGCCCGAACCCATAATCGCGGCAGGCACATGGATATAGATGATTTTGACAGTCGCGCCTTGGCGAAAATCATTCGGGGTGAAGAAAAACCCCCAGATCAGCCCACCCACCACCATGGCAACGGCAAGGGCCGTCACCCATGGCAGAACCGCGCCCGACAGCGACATAAATTTTCGCGGATTTGCGTATTCCCATATGCTCATGAGCGCAGAGATTAGTCGCAGCGCCGCAAGGCCACAAGGGGCTGAAAGAGCGGCAGCCTAGCGCAGATTGACGCGGAGGACAGAGGCCGAAGCAAAGGGCAAAATCGCCAAACTGCCCAGACTGATGGCCGCCAATAGGGCCAAAGGGGTGCCAACCGCCTCGCCAGAGGCCCCGTATGAGACGACCATCGACCCAAAAAGCAAACTGGGCACATAGAGCGGCAGCACCAATAGCGACAGCAACAACCCGCCCCGCCGCATCCCCACCGTCAAAGCCGCGCCAAATGTGCCAATGGCCGAAAGGGCGGGCGTTCCTACCAAAAGCGAGATGACAAGCCACAGAAACCCGTCTTCGGGCAAATTCAACAACAGCCCCAAAAGCGGCGCCACCAAGGCCAAGGGCAGCCCCGTGGTGATCCAATGCGCCGCAGATTTGGTGATTGCGACCATCTCAAGGGGCAGGGGGGAGGTTGCCAGAAGTTCAAGACTGCCATCTTCCCAATCAAGGGCAAAGATCCGATCCAGTGATAAAAGGCAGGCCAAAAGTGCGCCAAGCCACAAAACGCCCCCCGACACCTCGCGCAGCAAACCCGTTTCTGGCCCGATCCCGAACGGCACCAGAACCGAAACGATCAAGAAAAAAGCAAGCGCAAGGCCAAAGCCGCCCCCCGCTTTTACGGCCAACCGCAAGTCGCGTATCAAAAGACCGATCATGCCGCCCCCCAATCCGAAAACGGGTCAGTCTCGGCTAACTTTTTGCACATGAAAGGTTTGATGTCGAAAATTCGCGCCTCGGCCAGCCCGAGATCAATATGGGTGGCAATCAATGCGGCCCCGCCACGGGCCAAATGCGCCTGCACGGCGGCAGCAAAGCGCGCGACATTTTCTTGGTCAAGCGACACTGTCGGCTCATCAAGGCACCAAATGGGGCGCCCCGTCACTAAGAGCCGCGCAAGGCTGAGGCGGCGTTTTTGACCTGCACTCATTTCGCCTGCAGGGCGGTCACGCAGATCATGCAGATCAAACGCATCAAGCGCAGGCGTGATGTCACGTTGTCCAAAAACACCTGCCCAAAAATTCAGGTTTTGCGCCACGGTTAGACTGGTTTTGATCCCGTCTGCGTGACCGCTATAGGCGATGCTATCGCTGGCGCAACTGATCTGTCCCGACAGGGCGGGGGCTAGCCCCGCGATGATCCGCAACAGCGTGGTTTTACCTGCCCCATTCGGCCCGCGCAGCACCACGGCCTCGCCCGCAGAGAGGGTGAGGTCGACATTTTGCAACACTTGCACAGCGCCACGCGCGCAGGCCAGAGAGGTGATTTCCAACATCATAGCTTCACAGCTAAACGGAATTTAAGAATTTGGAAAGCGCGCAAACAGGAATGCTTGCGCCTGCCTGTGAAAAAATGTATGCAACGGCATACAAACGCGACCAACCCCCATTGCCACATCCAAAAGCAAGGGCTAAGGCCGTGACCGTTCAACCCGTTTTTTCGATGAGGGAGGCAAATATGCCCATCACCGTAGGCCACGATAGCGCCGCGACCCGCAAGACCCTGACGGCAGGGGGAAAAACCTATGCCTATTATTCCATCGCCGCCGCTGAGGCCGCGGGGCTTGGCGATTTCTCGAAATTGCCTGCCGCGTTGAAAGTGGTGCTGGAGAATATGCTACGATTCGAAGATGGTAAGACGGTCAGTGTCGATGACATCAAGGCCTTTGCTGAATGGGCCAAGTTGGGTGGTCAAAACCCGCGCGAGATCGCCTATCGCCCCGCCCGCGTTTTGATGCAGGATTTCACAGGCGTGCCTGCGGTGGTGGATCTGGCCGCGATGCGGGACGGGATCAAGGCGCTTGGCGGCAACCCTGACAAGATTAACCCGCTGAACCCCGTGGATTTGGTCATTGACCACTCCGTGATGATTGACGAGTTTGGCAATCCGCGCGCCTTCCAGATGAATGTGGATCGCGAATATGAGCGCAACATGGAGCGTTACACCTTCCTCAAATGGGGCCAGAACGCATTCAACAATTTCCGCGTTGTGCCTCCTGGAACGGGGATTTGTCACCAAGTGAACCTTGAATATCTGGCCAAAACGGTTTGGTCGGATGTGGATCAGAACGGCGATTTGGTCGCCTATCCTGATACGCTTGTTGGCACAGACAGCCACACCACCATGGTCAATGGCGCGGCTGTTTTGGGATGGGGCGTTGGCGGTATCGAGGCAGAGGCCGCAATGCTTGGTCAACCGATCTCGATGCTGATCCCCGAAGTGATTGGCTTTAAATTGACGGGCGCAATGGTGGAAGGCACGACAGGCACTGACCTTGTGCTGAAAGTTGTGGAAATGCTGCGCAAGAAAGGCGTGGTTGGCAAATTCGTTGAATTCTACGGCGAAGGTTTGGATCGCCTGCCTTTGGCGGATCGCGCGACCATCGCCAACATGGCGCCGGAATATGGCGCGACATGTGGCTTCTTCCCAATTGATGATGAAACCCTGCGTTACCTGCGCAACACGGGCCGCGAGGAAGAGGTTATCGCCTTGGTCGAAACCTATGCCAAGGAAAACGGGTTCTGGCGCGATGCGAATTACGCGCCCGTTTATACCGACACGTTGGAATTGGACATGGGCACGATCGTGCCTGCCATTTCTGGCCCAAAACGCCCACAAGATTATGTGGCGCTGTCGAGCGCAAAATCCGCCTTCCGCAAGGAAATGGAAGAAACGTTCAAGCGTCCTTTGGGCAAGCAGGTCGCCGTCAAAGGCGAAGATTACAGCATGGAATCAGGCAAGGTTGTAATTGCTTCGATCACCTCCTGCACCAACACATCGAACCCTTATGTGATGATTGGCGCAGGTCTTGTGGCGCGCAAAGCCGCTGAATTGGGCCTGACCCGTAAACCATGGGTCAAGACATCGCTTGCGCCAGGCAGCCAGGTTGTATCTGCCTATCTAGAGGCCGCAGGCCTGCAAGAAGATCTTGATAAGGTCGGCTTTAACCTTGTGGGCTATGGCTGCACCACCTGTATCGGTAACTCTGGCCCGCTGCAGAAAGAGATTTTCGAGGCGATTGCCGAGGGTGATTTGGTCGCCACCGCGGTGCTGTCAGGGAACCGTAATTTCGAGGGCCGTATCAGCCCTGATGTGCGCGCAAACTATCTCGCCTCGCCGCCGCTGGTCGTGGCTTATGCGATTGCGGGCACGATGGATATTGATCTGGTCAATGACCCGATTGCCCAGACCCCAGATGGCCGTGATGTTTATCTCAAGGATATTTGGCCAACCACGCAAGAAGTGGCAGAAACAGTTGAGCGCACTGTGACGCGCGAAGCGTTCCAAGCCAAATACGCCGATGTGTTCAAAGGCGATGAGAAATGGCAGGGGGTCAAAACCACCGATCAGCAGACCTATGATTGGCCTGCGACCTCGACCTATGTTCAGAACCCGCCTTATTTCCAAGGCATCACGATGGACACCAAAAAGATCGAGAATATCGAAGGGGCCAAGGTTCTGGCGCTTTTGGGCGATATGATCACCACAGACCACATCAGCCCTGCAGGATCGTTCAAGGACACCACCCCTGCGGGTCAATATCTGATCGAGCGTCAGGTGCCTGTACGCGAGTTCAACTCTTACGGCGCGCGCCGTGGCAATCACGAGATCATGATGCGCGGCACATTCGCCAATATCCGCATCAAGAATGAGATGTTGGATGGCGTTGAAGGCGGCTATACCAAAGGCCCAGATGGCGCGCAGACCTCGATCTTTGACGCGGCAATGGCCTATCAAGAGCAAGGCACGCCCTTGGTGATCTTTGGGGGCGAGCAATATGGCGCGGGCTCAAGCCGTGACTGGGCTGCAAAAGGCACCGCCCTTTTGGGTGTCAAAGCCGTGATCGCAGAAAGCTTTGAGCGCATCCACCGCTCCAACCTCGTTGGTATGGGGGTAATCCCGTTCGAATTCACAGGCGGCGACACCCGCAAGACCTTGGGTCTGACGGGCGATGAAACCGTGGCAATCAAGGGCTTGGATACAATCACACCCTTGGCCGAAGTGCCCTGTGATATCACCTATGCCGATGGCAGCGTGAAAACGATCACGCTGAAATGTCGGATCGATACGGCGGTTGAGATCGAATATATCGAGAATGGCGGCGTCTTGCATTACGTTCTACGCAACCTCGCCCGCGCTGCGTAAGCCTCGCCACAGTGAAACCAAAAGCCCCGCGCATCGCGCGGGGCTTTTTTATTTGGGTGGGTTTTCGGCGAATTCTACCTCGACAATCCGCGCTTGCCCCGTGGCCCATTGCCAGATTTGGCGGGGGGCTTGGTTTATTTCGGCGCTGCCGCGTTTGAGTTTGCGCCATGTTTTGGCCCATCCTTTGGGGCGCACGGCTTTGCCAAGGCCTGAGATATCAGAATTATAGGCATAGGCGCGCTGTGTCGCCATCGCGGGCACAATGATGCTGGCGGCCAAAGCACGGCGAATGGGGCTGACCGTGTCATTGAACAGGAAATGGTCAATCGGCACCCGCATCTTGCCGCGCCAAGACAGGGCCAGCTCCGCCCCCCGCCGCGACAGGATATAGGCCCCACCCCCGACATGACGCGAACGCATCGGGTGGATTGCGCGGCCTGAGGGGGTTTGACCAATTTGCGCGCCAAGCAATAGTTTGGATATGCCTTCGTTGAATTTCTCAAGTTTGACCGCCTCAGTGCCGCGCGGGATCCAATCAGAGGTCATTACCGCAGAGGCCAGATCAGCGGCGAGATAGATGTCATCCTCTAAAAAGAGGGCGAATTGCGCGTCTGTTTGCAGAAAGGCGGCCCAAGCCTCGGTGTGGCTGACGGTGCAGGCGCGGTCACCCAAACCAAGCCGACCCAAGGGGCCATATTCGGCAATCACAGCATCTATGCGGGCGGCATCCGCGCTTTGTGCATCACAGGCGGAATGACGAATGAAGGTCACGCCGCGCGCGCGCAGATGATCCCCGATCCGCTCGAGCCGATCAGGGCGGCGGTCGAGATTAACGACATAGATTGGGATATTTTGCGCCATGCGCGCCTCTGGGGTGATTTCTGCTTGCGGCGCATTTGTCATGAAAGCGGCTGTTGGGGCAAGCAATGATGCGCGGCGCTTGTGTTCAAACCCGTGGCTGGGCTATGCCATTCCCAAGGATAAAGGAGCGGCGCGCGTGCAAGACTGGCCTGTTTACGTCATCAATATGGACAGCAATGAAACGCGGCTCGCCCGTGTCGGCGCAGAGTTGGACGGCGCGGGTGTCGCATGGACGCGCCTGCCTGCGGTGAATGGTCGGGCGCTGTCCGAAGGCGAGTTGGCCCGCGTCTATGATGTGCGCGCCAATCGCCGCTACGCGCGGCATGATTTGGTGGCGCCTGAAATTGGCTGTTACCTCAGCCATATCAAGGCCGCTGAGTGGCTGTTGGAAAGCGGGGCTGAGGCCGCGGTGGTTCTAGAGGATGACCTGCGCATCACGGGTGACTTTGCCGCGACCCTATCCGCCTTGCAGGATGATCTGCAAAAGCGCCCCGCGGCATGGGATATGGTAAAGCTCTTTTCGTTCAAGCCTGTGCGCCTTGATCAGGCGCAGGCGATTGGGCTGGGCTTTACGCTGGGTCGCCCTGATCGCGTTCCCTCTACCACTTTGGGCTATGTTCTGACGCGGGCGGGGGCCGAAAAAATATTGGCCAAAGTGCCGCCGATTTTCCGCCCTGTCGATGAAGATCATAAGCATTTTTGGGAGTTTGATTTGCGCGTGGCGATGATTGCGCCGCAAACGATTGCCATAGGCGCGCAAGAGACGAGCGATGGCACAGTCGGCGATAGCCGCAAAAAAATGGCGCAGAAGGATCCGATTTGGATCAGGTTGTGGCGCTTTGGGCGGTATCGCGTGAATTACCGCCTGCACTTGGCGCGCGCACGGGCCAAGGGATTATAGGCGCGTGGTCAAACGGATCTTCCATATCATGATGGGGCGCGATGGTGGCACAGAGCGCTTCTTCCTTCGCCTGACCCAAGGGTTTCATGAGGCGGGGATCGAACAAGAATTTGCCGTGCGGCCCGCGCAAATCTGGCTGCCCGAATTGGCCCCGCGCGGGCGCGTGCATCAGGCGACCTATTTGCGCCGTGATCCGATCTCGCTCCTGCGTCTTTGGGGCTTGCATCGCCAAATTGCGCGGTTCGCGCCTGATGTGGTGATGGCATGGCGCGCCCCCGTTGCGCGCCTGATCCCCGATGGCCCATGGGTCAAGGTGCTGCGCCTTGGCGATTTTCCGTTCAATATCAATTATTTCCCGCGTCTTGACGCAGTAATTGCCAACACGCCCGACATTATCACCCATATTCGCGGCCAAGGGTGGCAGGGCGCAGCACACGTGATTTCAAACTTTCCGCCCGCGCCGAAAACTACATCGGGGGCGCATGTGCCCCAAGCCCCCCGCGCCAAAGGCGGGCGGGTCGTGGCGATTGGCCGCTTTGTCGGGATCAAGGGGTTTGACACGCTGATCCGCGCAATGAGCCACGCACCTGACGCAGAATTGTGGCTGATCGGTGATGGCCCACTAGAGGCGGATTTGCGCGCCTTGGTTGCCGATCTTGGTCTTGTGTCCCGCGTCCATTTCTTGGGGTGGCAAGGGGATATTCTGCCTTTTGTGCAGGCCTGCGATATCTTGGCCATGCCGAGCCGTGATGAGGCTTTGGGCAATGTCATCCTCGAGGCATGGGCGGCAGGGCTGCCCGTGGTCGCCACGCGCAGTCAGGGGCCGCTCTGGTATGGGGTGGATGGCGAGAATATGGATTTGGTTGATATTGATGATGCGCCTGCGATGGGGGCCGCGATTGCACGGCTGGGGGCAGATCCTGCGCGGCGCGCGCGATTGGCCGAAGCGGGCGCTGCAACCCTTGCAGCACGCTTTTCCAAAGAGGCAGTGATCGCGCAATATGTAACCCTTTTTCAAAATCTGGCCGAAGAAAAGGCGCTGCGATGACCGGACGCCGCGTGATCCATATGCATTTTGGCACCGATGGCGGGGCGGAGCGGTTCTTTGTCAATCTGTGTCAGGCTTTGGCTGAAGCGGGGGTTGAGCAGCGTTTTGTGATCCGCCCCAATCGGGCTTGGGCCGAGGATCTTCGCCCGCTTGGCGCGATTTATGAAACCAATTTTCGGCTTCTCAGCCCTCAATCCCTTTGGCTGCGGTGGCGCTTGCGCCAGATGCGCGCGGCGTGGCGGCCAGATGCGACATTTGCATGGATGTCGCGCGCCTCGAAACTCTTGCCCCAATCGGGTGGGGGGGTGCGGATCACGCGCTTGGGGGATTATCCGCGCCATTTGAAAAACTTCGCACGCAATGATGTGATCGTTGCGAATACGCCCGGTATTGCGCAGGCTTGCCGCGATTTGGGTTGGCAGCGTCCCCTTGGGGTGATTTCCAATTTCGTGCGCGAGGTGACACCGCGTGCGATCGCGCGCACCACCTATGACACGCCTGACGATGCCTTTTTGATTGTCGGGTCGGGGCGTTTCATTCATCGCAAGGGGTTTGACACGCTGATCCGTGCCTTCGCACAGGTGGAGGGCGCGTATTTATGGCTCGCGGGTGAGGGCGAAAAACGCCCCGCGCTCGAGGCGCTTGCCCGTGATCTTGGGGTGATAGATCGCGTTCGCTTTTTGGGTTGGGTCGAGGAGCCGATGCATCTTGTGGCCAGCGCAGATGCCTATGTCATGCCTTCGCGCCATGAACCGCTTGGGAATGTCATTCTCGAGGCATGGCGCAGTGCCACCCCTGTTGTCGCCACGCGCAGCGAGGGGCCATCATGGTTTTGTGAGGATGGCAAGAATGCGCTGCTTGTTGACATTGACGATGTTGATGCAATGGCACAGGCGCTCTTGCGATTGCGGGCGGAGCCAGACTTGGCCGCGCAATTGGTGACAGCGGGCCAAGCGCAATTATCCGAGAAATTCACCAAATCCCGCGTTGTGGCGCAATATTTGGCGCTGATTGACGGGGATTTGTCTGCAATGGATTTTGGCCGATGAAGGTGTTGATCATCAATATGGCAACGGCCACGGATCGTATGGCGTTTATGGCCGCGCAGATGGATCATTTCGGTCTGGACTGGGCGCGGATTGAGGCGATCACCCCCGACACGTTAACCCCGCCTGCCGATGATCCTGTATGGCATCGGTGGCAGCGCCCCTTGCGGGTGACAGAAATGGCGCTTTGCGCTTCGCATATGGCCGCGTGGCGCGCTGTGATTGCGGCGGATGTCCCGCATTTGATTTTAGAGGATGACGCGACCTTGGCCGCGGATTTGCCCGCCTTCCTCGCGGGTGTTGCGGGGTTGACCGATGTCGATCACATCTCGCTTGAGACGCGCGGTCGCAAAAAGGTTTTGGGCCGTGTCTTGCATTCTGCGGCCCCGATGCTGCGCCTGTGGCAGGATCGAACGGGTTCTGCGGCCTATATCGCCTATCCTAAGGGGGCAAAGCTGATGCTTGATCACGCGCTGCGTGTGGGTGGGCCATCGGATGCGATTATTTCCTCCACATATGGGATGCGCAGCTATCAGGCTGTTCCTGCTTTGGCGGTGCAATTGGATATTTGTGCGCAATATGGGGTGCCGCAGGCGCTTGAAACTCGATCATTGATTGATGCCGTTGAAAAGCCGCGCTTGCCGGTGTCAGGCATGGCGGCGCTTGGGTTTCGGACACGGCGGATTTGGGGGCAGATCGTCATGGGATGGCGCCAGTTGCGGTATCGGGGCACAAGGCTGCATGTTGCGCCTGCGCGCGATTGGCCAAAGATCACGCTATGAGGGCGTTACGGGCCTATATTGATATTCCACCGATATGGCTGTTCCTTGCCGCAGCGGTGGCGTGGATCTTGGCGCGAGAATTGCCCCTGATCATGGCCTTTGGCCCCGTGTTTCGTGTCGGCGGGGGTTTGACCATCGCTGTGGGGGTCGCCGTGATCTTATGGGCGGCTTGGTTTTTCTATCGGGCCAAAACACCGATTGAACCGCGCCATACCCCAAAGGCTTTGATCACATCTGGCCCGTTCAAATATAGCCGCAACCCGATCTATTTAGGCATGGTGTTGATTTTAATCGGGTGGGTATTGGTTTTGGGTGCGCTATCGCCTGTCTTGATCCCCTATCTCTATTTTTGGATGGTGGATCAACGATTTGCTGCCCCTGAGGAGGAGGGGTTGCGCCACGCGTTCGGCGTTGAGGGACTGCGCTATATTCAAACCACGCCGCGTTGGATTTAACGCTTCTTTGGTTTCCTTCGATAACAATCGCGGCCATAGTTGTGGCATGGGTGGAATATTACCGTGGCTCGCAAAGGCTTGATTGGCGCAGTCGCGAAAAGCGGCCTATGTGAAAGGGGACAGTGCAAGAGGGATGATGATGACAGGCTCGCTGCTGCAAATGGTTCTAGGTCGGATGGTCATTGGCCTGCGCCCCATGGTGCAGGCGCTCTGTTTTGCGATTTTAGCCATCATGGCCCTTTCCCCCAAAATGGCCGAGGCGCAATTATCCGCAACAGGCCCTGTTGTTGTGGAATTGTTCACCTCGCAAGGCTGTTCCTCTTGCCCGCCTGCGGATGCCTTGCTCAATGAATTGGCCACGCGGGGCGATGTTTTGCCCTTGGGTCTGCATGTGGATTATTGGGATTATATCGGTTGGCCCGACACATTCGCCCAACCTCAATTCTCGCGGCGCCAAGAGGCCTATGTGCGCGCCGCAGGGGGGCGGCGGGTTTATACGCCGCATATGGTCGTGGGGGGGCATGATCATCTGGTGGGGGCGCAGCCGATGGAATTGGCCGATTTGATCCGCGCCCATGCCGCGCAGGGCTATCCTGTTGCGGTCGAGCTTATTCGCAGTGCAGACGGCTATCGCCTGACGGCGCAAACCACGCAGACTGCGCCAATGGTGGTGCAGGTGATCCGCTATACCCCGCGTGCTGAGGTGGATATCACCCGTGGCGAGAATGCGGGGCGTGATGCCCATTACAGCAATGTGGTGCGGGGTTTGGAAATCTTGGGCGATTGGGATGGCCGCGCCCCGTTTGTGCGCACGATCACGGCAGAGGCAGAGACGGATTTGGCCGTGGTGGTGCAGGCCCGTCTTGGCGCTGGTGCGCTTGGCCCTGTGATGGGGGCTGCACGGGCGCCTCAATAAACGGGGCGCTACAAATCGCGGCGCAGCGCCTCTTCCTCTTCGGGATCTAGATCAAAATAACGCAATTGGCGTTCCGGCTTCCAGCGGCGATGCACCCACAGCCATTGTTCGGGTGTTTCGCGGATGCGCCGCGATATTGCATCTGAAATGGCCTGCGTCATGGCCTCGGCTGTGTCATGCGGGATGGGCGCATCGACCAGAATATCGAAATCCAAGCCATTTTCACAGCGGCGTGCAAAAATTGGCACAACCAGCGCGTCATGGCGCAACGCCATTTCCGCCCCCGTCAGGGCCGTTGGTGCAGGTTTGCCTAAGAAATCAACGCGCACCCCGTCTGCAAAATATTGATCCAACAAGATGGCGCATTGCCCTCCCCCCTTAATGTGGCGCAGGAATTGCGCCACGCCCCGCCGCCCGCGGGGAAAGGCGGGGCCGCCGAATGCGCGCATCGTATCTTCGTAATGGGCATTCACATAGCCATTGTTCATTGGGCGATAGAGCCCGCCCATGTGATAGCCGCGTTGGTTCATGGCGCTGCGAAAGGCTTGGTAATTGCCGAAATGGCCTGAGACAAACAGGATCGGGCGCCCCGCCTGTCGCGCGGCTTCGGCCGCCTGCCATCCCGCGCCATGAGGCTGCCAGTGCCCTGCACGGGCAATCAGGTCGGGTGCGGAATATTGCTCGATCACCGAACGGCCCAGATTATCTAAACTGGCATCGGCAATATCCGCGCGCCGTTTCTCGGGCAGATCAGGCCAGATATAGGCCAGATGCCCCATCGCGCGGCGGCGAAACCCCGCAAGCGGCCCCAACACGCGCCGCGTCAGCCATCCGATCAAGGCCACACGCTGCGCATAGGGCAGGGCGCGTGCCGCCGCCAGAACCGCTTGGAACAGGGCGTTTACGACCCAATCAACAGGGGTGCGGCGATCTCGGTCATAGGCGGCCATGGCGGCTGTATCTTTCCCTCAGCCATCCGCGCGGGTGGATGCCACATGGTCAATCTGCGGGCCGAGATGGGGCATCGGATAGCCCGCAGTGGCAATCGCGTCCAAAATATCATCCCGCGCCATGGTGCCTGCAAGGGCAAAGGCCGACAAAACCGCCGAACGCGTGCCAGAGGCGCAATAGGCCAAAATCTTGCCGCTGCTGCCCTCAATCGCATCGGCCTGTTCGTCAATCATGTCCATGCTTAACCCCGCAGCCCCCATTGGGTTATAGACAAATTCCAAGCCCGCCGCTTCGGCCGCGGTCTCAAATGCCGCTGCTTGGAGGGCTTCGGGGTTCTCGGCATCGGGGCGGTTGCAGATCAAGGCTGTGAACCCTTCTGCTTTGAGGGCGGCCAAATCCTCGGGTGCGACTTGCGGCGAGACAAAGATTTTATCGGTGATTTGGCGCAGTTCCATTTCGGGGCATCCTTTGGTTGGGCGGCTATCTCGCCCAATCTAGGCAGGGTTGGGGCCAAGGGCAATTGCAGAAGTTGACACAAATCAAAGCGGCGCTGCCTGCCTCGCGGCACTGTTGGGGGGTGAACAGGCAAGTTTTAGGAAAGGATAGGGTTATGAGTGGCCATCTGAGTAAAACTGCGATTGCCGCAAAGCGTGATCAATTACAGACACGTTTGGCGCAATTGGATCAGCGCATTCACACTGTGGAGGATGCGCTTGACGCCCCCCATTCGCGCGATTGGCCCGAAGCCGCCAAAGAGCGCGAAGATGACGAGGCCCTTGAGGCGCTTGGCCTTGAAGCACAGCATGAGATTGCGATGATAAACGCGGCAATCGCGCGCATAGATGCAGGGCAATATGGGATATGCACCTCTTGCGATTTGCCAATAGCCGAAGACAGGCTAGAGGTTCTGCCCTTTACGCCGTTTTGCCGTGATTGTGCCGCACAGGCGGCCCATTGAGCCGCGCGTTTCAGGCGAGGAAAATTCCAACCACCACGGACATCAGCCCGAGCGCTGAGAGCAAAAGCGCGCCCATATTGATCACCACGATCCGTTGCAATTTTGCGCGCAACTCAGCCTCAGGCAGGCCCGCGCGTTTGGCGGCCATGGCCGCGAAAATGCAATAGGCCAAAAAGCCAAGACCGATCAGTGTTAGCCCCGTCCCGATCCAAACAAGCCATTCCATCGCGCATATTCCCTTGGGCTTAGACTTCACCGCCTGCGGGCTAACGCGATTGCGGCCTTCGCGCAATCCCTTTGCGCCAAACGCGCTTGCGAAAGCCAAGGACAGGCGCTAGGTCATGGGCCGCAGAATTGCGCTGACCCGCCCTAAGGAGAGATGTGTCATGGATGACCAAATTGCCCCAAGCCCCGCTGCCCCCTCCTCCTCGGATGCGACCTATCGGGTCACCGCAGATGAGCTGCGCGCCTTTATCGAGCGGTTCGAGCGTCTCGAAGCCGAGAAAAAAGACATCGCCGATCAACAAAAAGAGGTGATGGCCGAGGCCAAAGGGCGCGGTTACGACACCAAAGTCATCCGCAAGCTGATTACATTGCGCAAGCGTGAACCTGACGATATCGCCGAAGAAGAAGCCGTGCTTGAAATGTATAAAGAGGCGCTTGGGATGCGCTAAGGCGCAATCATCCTCACCCCTTCGATCTGTGCCACGCTGAGGAAATCCGCCTCATAGGCCGCACTCATTCGGTCGAGCAGGGTTTGATCCCAATCTGGGATTGTGCAGGCCTCAACCATGAGATCTTCTTTCGCGTATCGCTCTAGGAATGCCAGATGGATACGGCGTAAATGCGCGGTCGACTGGGGCGGGTTTGTCATCAAGTAAAGCTCCATCTGCGCGGCCACAGATTTATCAAGCAAAGACGCGACCAAATCGCTTTCGCCCTTGAGGCGGGTGTCGGGCGGTAGGCCCGCCAAGGCACGCATCACATCGCCCCAAATCAAGGGCGTATCTTCGTTGGCCCAAACTGTCAGCTGTGCATCAGGTTGAGCCGCGCGCAGCCGTTGCAGCATCTCTGACCACCGCAGGGCTTCGGGCTGTATATCCGCCGCAAATTCGTTGAAGTCATCATAACGCGATGCCCGAAATAATGCGGGCAAAAGCGTGCTTGGATCTCGCAACGCAATAAAGAATTCGATCTCGGCCTCGGGGAAAAGGGCGCGCATATTGTCAGTCTGCCGCTCAATCGCGGGCCAAAATTGTGCACCTTGCGCAACAAGACGATTGATCGAGACAAGCCTTGGGTCAGATAACACCAAACGCTTGGGCGTTCCCGCACCCAGTATCGCATCTAAAAGCGCCTCGGTGATCTCGCGCGAAGCGGCCTTGCCTTTGAGTGCGCGCATGGTGTCGCGCAGCACGGTGCGGAATTGCCCCGCCTCAGGGATTGCAACCCCTAAGGCCGCCAATTCGGCGGTGTTTTTGTTTAGCGCAGCCAATAACATATCGTCATCCGTGCATGGCGCACCGAGATGAAAAGCAACCTGCATAAAAGGCCCAGTCCTTATTATCGCTCGTAACCCTAAGGTGCAAATTACAGAAGGGTCAGGATTTGCGCAAATCCTAATGCCGCAGAGAGGCTGAATGTTTCTTTCGGAAATTTTTCAAGCAGCCTCTTGCGTCCGCCCGCATAAAGCCCTATTTCCCCGCGCAGTGCCCCTATAGCTCAGCTGGTAGAGCATCTGATTTGTAATCAGAGGGTCCGCGGTTCGAGTCCGTGTGGGGGCACCATTTCATATTAAAACACTAGATTTAAGTGCGGTGTTCCGATGGGCCGTTTGCGCGCTGCTATGCGCTGCTATGCGGCGCAGTGACCCCTGTGCAAGCGAAGGGCGCTGTCCGTTTTAGGATGGTGGCGGTGCGGCAGGCGGCTTTTGTCTGCGTTATTTTGGCATCAAAAAATCAACAGCGGGATCGGCCTGAAAGCGCCATTTGCGCAACGGGCCTGCCATGACGTTGAGGTAATAAAGTTCAAACCCGTGCGGTGCGCCGCAGGGGTGGTGGCCGCGTGGCACCAGAACCACATCGTGATCTTGCACGGCCATCACCTCGTCCAAGCTGCCATCTTCGGTATAGACGCGCTGCAGCGCGAAACCTTGGGCAGGGTTGATGCGGTGGTAATAGGTTTCCTCAAGATAGGTGATATTGGGATAATCATCCTCATCATGGCGATGACTGGGATAGGATGACCAATTCCCTGCGGGGGTAAATACCTCGGTCACCAGCAGGCTGTCGCAGTAATCTTCTGCTTCCATCGCGATATTGTTGATGAAGCGGGTGTTGTTGCCTTCGCCCCGCTGCGTCAGCGTGATCCCGTCAGGGCCAATCTTGCGCGGCCCGTGGCCCGATTTCCCAGGCGCGGCACAAACCGCGACCGTGCAATCAGTCTGCGCCACCAAAGACCAATCGCTGTCATTTGGCACATAAAGGCAATGGGGCGGGGTTTTTTCGAACACATCCATCCGATCCCCCAACACGCCCCAATCTTGCCCTGCGGCGGTGATCTGCGCCTTGCCTTCGACCATGACCAAAATCACCTCATTCGCCCCCGTGAGTTCAGCGGCCTTTTCGCCTGCACGCAGGCGATAGAGCGAAAATCCCACATAACGCCACCCCGCGCTTGCGGGGGTAATCTCATGGGTTTTGCCATGGCTGCCAAAGGGTTTGAGCTGCAATTGGGGCATGGTTTTGGGCCTTTCTTCTGCGGGGTTTATCCCATCCGCTCCGAGGCGTAGGAGCCAGGTGAGGGCGGGAAAACCACGGTCTTGTCGCCGTTGAGGAACACGCGCCCTTTGACATGGGCATGGATCGCGCGGGCGAATACTTGCGCCTCAACATCACGGCCAAGCGAGACATAATCCTCGGCCGATTGGGCATGGGTGACGCGGATGATATCTTGCTCGATAATCGGGCCTTCATCAAGGTCAGCGGTCACATAATGCGAGGTCGCGCCGATCAGTTTTACCCCTCGTTCAAACGCTTGCTTATAGGGGTTCGCGCCTTTGAAAGAGGGCAAGAAGGAATGGTGGATATTGATAATCCGCCCAGACATTTTGCGGCACAGATCATCTGACAAAATCTGCATATAGCGCGCGAGGACGACCAATTCTGCCCCCGTTTCTTCGACCACGGCCATAATGCGCGCCTCGGCATCTGGTTTGTTTTCCTTGGTCACTTTGATGCAGTGAAACGGGATGTCGTGGTTCACCACCAGTTTTTGATAATCCATGTGGTTCGAGATCACCGCAACAATCTCAACGGGCAAGGCGCCGATGCGCCACCGATAGAGCAGATCGTTCAAACAATGACCAAAGCGGGAAACCATGATGACCATCTTGCGCTTGACGGCCTCGTCAAAAAATTCGGCCTCCATGCCAAAGGCCGCGGCGATTGGGGCAAATGCATCCTGCAACCCGTCTAGCCCCTGACCTTGTTCCGAGCGGAAACTGACGCGCATAAAGAAATTACCCGTTTCGGTGTCGTCAAATTGGGCGCTGTCGGTGATGTTGCAGCCTTGATCGGCGAGGAATGTGGAAATCGCGGCCACAATACCCCGCCTGCTGCTGCATTGCACCCGAAGGGCGTAACTGCTCATGGAATGCGCCCCGCCTTAGATGTCAGCCAGAAGAACGGGCTGCCCCGTTTTCGCGGATTTTGTTGCCGCCTCGGCCATTGCAAGGGCCAAAACCCCATCGGCCAAGGTGACGGGCAGGGCGGCCCCTTCGGTGATCGCCGCAACAAAGGCCGACCATTCAGCCTTGTAGGCCTGCATATAGCGTTCAAGGAAGAAATAGGTGGGCTTGGCCCCCGTTACGCCATCGGTGCCTGATTTTACGACCGTATTTTCAAGCATATTTTGCGCCTGCAAGAGGCCCTCTGACCCAAGCAGCTCCACGCGTTGATCATAACCATAAACCGCGCGGCGCGAGTTTTTGATGACGGCCAATTCGCCGCCTGCATAGCGCAAGGTCACAATCGCCGTGTCAAAATCACCTGCCGCGCCGATGTCTGGATCCACGATTGAGGAGGCCGTGGCACTGATCGAAACAGGGGCAGAGCCCATGATGAAATTCGCCATGTCAAAATCATGGATCATCATATCGCGGAAAATCCCGCCAGAGACTTTGATATAAGCAACAGGTGGGGGGGCGGGATCAAAAGAGGTGATCGAGAGCAATTCCGCCTTGCCAATCTCGCCGCCCGCAAGCGCGGCTTTAAGCGCGCCAAAATTTGTGTCAAAGCGGCGGTTGAACCCGATCATCACGGGGCGGCCTGTGGCATCGACCACGTTTTGGCAGGCGCGCGCGCGCTCAAGGCTGAGGTCAACGGGCTTTTCGCACAGCACGGCCTTGCCCGCGCGGGTGGCAGCCTCCATCAAATCGGAATGGGTGTCGGTTGAGGTTGCAATCAGCACAGCGTCAATCGCGGGGTCTGCGATGATCTCATCCGTGCTGCGCGCCACAGCCCCGTATTGCGCCGCCAATTTTTCAGCCGCCTCAGGATAGAAATCTGATACCGCGACCAACTCGCTTTGGGGGTGTGAGGTAATGGCTGTGGCATGCACGCCCGCGATGCGGCCCGCGCCGAGAAGTCCAACTTTCAACATGATCTGTGCCTTTTCTTCGGGTCAAAACCCGTGGGAGTGTGAGTCTCAAGTGTTAGCGCCAAATGTGAGGATGCCCGCGTCCGCGTCAAGCGCCGAGTTTGGCAAGAAAAGCATCATATTCAGAATCCGCTATCGCCACGCTATGCCCTGCTTCGGGGTATCCGCCTTGGTCGACATCTGCCTTGAATTCACGAAAGGCTGCGATGCGCTCTTGCTGAAGGCGTTCAAATTCAGGGGCGAAATTGCGATACATTTTGCCGTGCCGCGGTTTGTGGTTTTTGCCATAGCCGCAGACATCTTCGGTAAAGAGATATTGCGCATCCGCATATTTGCCTGCCCCCATGCCCAGCATCACGAGAGATGAATTCTCGGTCAGATATTGCGCGACACGATCAGGCACGACTTCAAGCTCAGCGGCAAAAACGCCGATTTCTTCAAGCTTTTTGGTATGGCGCCAAAGCGCGGCGGCCTCGTCTGCGGTTTTTCCAACAGCACGCCATCCTGTCCAGGTTATGTAACTTGGGATTAGACCGATATGCCCCACAACGGGCAAGTGATTGTCGCACAACACCTTTTGAATGTCATAGGAGGCGGCGCAGTAATAGGCATCGCCGCCCAGCCCCGCGTAATGAAAGGCCGCGCGCAGGTAATCTTCGGCGGTCGCAATGGGCCGCCCTTCGAAACGCCCCCAACCGCCATAGGGCAGGCCGACCTGAACGAAACAATCGCCGGCCGCTTCGCGCATCTCTGCATCAAAAAAGCGCCCCTCAATCGAGAGCATGTGAATACCCGCTGCATGGGCTGCGGCGGCCTCCTCAGGCGTGGTGACGAATAACATAGAAATTTTTTCACCGCGCTTTTTCATGGCGCGAATATCTTCGACATGGGGGCGATTGTGATACATGGGATGTCTCGCTGATTAAAACTGTGGCGATAGGGTAAAGGCTGTGCGGAACGCGTCTAACGCCTCCTCAGGGGTGCGGGAGGCAAAGGCCTCCATGCCCACGGGGCCGTTGTAGCCCATTTTCTGAAGGGCGCGGGCAATGTTTGGCCAATGCATTTCACCTGTTCCAGGCTCGCAGCGGCCAGGGTTGTCGGCCACTTGCACCTCGCCGATCCAAGGCAGGCAGGCCTCAGCCCATCGGATCACATCGCCTTCGCCAATTTGCGTGTGGTAAAGATCAAGATTGATCCGCAGTTCTGGGCGATTAATGCTCGACACCAGTTCTAAGACGTCATTCGTGCTTGAAAACGGGCATCCTGGATGGTCGCGCAGATTGAGGTTTTCGAGCGTAAACACCACGCCCTCGCGCGCGGCAAGATCACAGATGCGATGCAACGTGTCGCGTGCGCGTTGCCACATACCAGGCGCGACATGGGCAAGCTGCGGGATTGGCAGGCCCTGATCGCCCAGACCCGTGCCATGCAAATTATACCGCGCCACACCAAGCCTTTTGCCTTGTTCAACCGCCTCGGCCGCAGAGGCCAAAAGCATATCTGCGCCCTCTGCATCGGCCAATCGACCCTGCAGGTAGCCGTTCATTATCGTGAAAGTCGCACCAGTGCGGGCGAGGGCATCAATATCCCAAGCGGGCCAATTCCACAGGCCCACGCCAAACCCCATCTCATGCAGGCGCGCCGCCCGCCATGAGATCGGTTTATCCTGCCACAACATTTCGGCACATGCGGCGAGTTCAAAGGCCATCTTTTAGATCTCCACAAACACGCGGCCCGCTTCGACCTTGGTTTTATAGGTGTGCAAATTCTCGCAGGCGGGGGGTGTTTCAACTTCGCCTGTGCTGACATCAAAAATCGAGGAATGTTTTGGACATTCAATCGTGGCTTCTACGACCAAGCCCTCGCACAGATGCACATCTTCATGGGTGCAGAGCCCGTCTGTGCAATAGTAATTATCCTCGTGATCGCGCACGATGATAAAAGTACGATCCCCGTGATCAAAGCGGATCACATCTTCTTCGGCGATGTCAGTGGCGGCGCAGGCGTCAATCCATTCGGCCATGGTCAGTCCTTTCTTCTGTGTCAGTCAACCTCTGCCCTAGCGGGCATACGGTTAAATATCCTGTAGTTTAAAATCTGCGGGTTTGTCGGGCATCACGGCGTGCAGCAACGCCACTGATTTTTCCAAACCCTCGAGCGAATTGAGCAGCACGTCCTCATGTTCAATGGACAGCCACCCATCATAGCCGCCCATTTTAAGCCGATAACAAAATTGCCGCCACCAATGCGCGCCATGACCGTAGCCCAAGGTGATGTATGACCAACTGCGCGCAGGGATATCCAACAACGAGCCATTTTCAAGCAAGCTGGTTGTGGCTTGCACAGGGGGGTTTAGGAAGGTGTCTTTCGCATGCACATGATACACTGCAGCACCCAAAGCCTCAGCCGAGATGAGCGGGTCTGCCCCCATCCAAAACAAGTGCGAGGGATCAAGATTGGCCCCAATAATCGGCCCAATTTCCGCGCGCAGTTTCAGCAAAGACGGCACATTGTAGACGCATTGATTGCCATGCAATTCGAGCGCAATCTGGCGCACCCCTTCGGCTTCGGCAGTTTTGGCGATGTCAGTCCAAAACGGGATCAGTTTTTCGTGCCACTGATAGGTCAAGATCGTCTGCGTTTCAGGGGGCCAGCTTGAGACAACCCAATTGGGCATCGTATCACCCGGCGCACCTGCGGGCAGCCCCGACATTGTGCAAACTTTGGCTACCCCCATCTGGCCGGCCAGTCGTAACGTGCGGCGCAGATCGGCCCCTTGTTTGGGGTCGGTCGGGTGCAATGGATTGCCATTGGCATTAAACGCAATGATCTCAAGGCCTCGATCGGCAAAAGCCTTAAGGAAGGTTTTCTGCGCGGCGCTGTTATCAAGCAGGTCGTCAAGACTGCAATGGGGTGCGGTTGACCAACCGCAAGTATTGACCTCAACCCCGCTGACACCAAGGCGCGCTGCATGATCAAGCATATCCTCAAAAGACAACCCGCCGAGACTGTCGGATACAAAGCCAAGCTTCATTTATAAAACTCCGGTTTTGGGGCCATGGTGACGGGGTGCTTGCACCCTTCGGCCAAGGCACGCGTGCCTGCCATCGCGACTACGGCGGCGGCATAGCCATCCCAACAATCTGCCGCGCGGGAAGGGAATTGACCGCTGTCTACAAAGGTCAAGAAATCGCGGTTTTGGCGCAGATAGGCCTCGTGGTAGCGGCCACGCCAATCGCTTTCATATCGGGTAGCGGCCTGCAGCCCTGCATCGAGCCGCGTATAGGCGATGGGGGCCATGGTGATGCTGCCTGTCTCCCCAACCAATTCGGCCCGCACATCATACCCATAGGCCGCATTGTTGTTGATCTCGATGGTGACCAGTTGATCATCATCCGTCTCAAGCACCATAATCACAGGGGCCACGACATCATCTGAACGGCGCGGTTGATACGCGCTGATGGATGTATATTCACAGCCCAAAACATGACGGACCACATCAAATTCATGGGGCGCAGAATTGGTGATCGCCATAGCCCCTGTAAATTCTGCATTCGGCGTTTCCACATTGCGGTGGAAATTATGCATCATCAAGGCGCGGCCAAGTGCCCCTTGGGTTAAGGCATCGCGCATCTCGATATAGGATTGGTCATAGCGGCGCATGAAGCCCAACATCACATGGCGGTGGCCAGCTGTGATTTCAGCCTCCATCACCGCGAGGCATTCGGCGACATCTTGACTGAGGGGTTTTTCGCATAAAACAGGCTTACCTGCTTGGGTGGCCCGCAAAGAGAGGGGCGCGTGAGTAAAATCGGGCGAGGCGATCACAAGCGCATCGACATCTGCGCGCGCAATCACCGCAGCGGGGTCTGTAGATATATCCCGCGCGCCGCAGCGATCCGCAACAGAGCGCGCGCGGGTTTCGTCCATATCGCAGATCACCTCAAGCGTGGCATTGGGCAATTCTTCGGCGATGATCTGTGCGTGATCCGCCCCCATTAGCCCCGCCCCGATAACAGCAAGTCTAATACTCAATTTTTGTCTCCGATCACAGTTAGATCTGCGCTTCGATGGTGGCTTCAAGGTCTGCCATAGATTCCCCGCCCGCCATCAAATCAGCGATTTCTTCACGGGTTTTCTCGCCTTTGCGGAAATCAGCGGCGACCGCGCCACGAATGAGAACGGCAAAGTGATCGCCAACGGCCATGGCATGCATGACCTGATGGGTGATGAAAATCACCGCAAGCCCGCGCTTTTTGGCTTCGTTGACGATACGCAGCACATGGGCCGCTTGTTTGACCCCAAGGGCCGCTGTCGGTTCATCAAGGATCAAAACCCGTGCCCCGAAATAGACCGCGCGCGCAATCGCAAGCGATTGCCGCTCGCCCCCTGAGAGGCCGCCGACCAACCGGTCACCATCATCAATGCGGGTGATGCCAAATTTCTGCACCTGTTCCACCGCAATGCGATTGGCGGTTTTTCGATCAAAAATCTTGAACGGGCCAAAGCCGATTGTTGGTTCTGCCCCTGCAAAAAAATTCCGTCCAATCGACATCAGAGGATAGGTTCCGCCGAATTGATGCACCGTTGCAATGCCCATGTCCTGCGCATCTTTGGGGCCAGTGAAGTTCACGGGTTTTCCATCCATGAACATCTCGCCGCGGGTGGGCTGATGCACCCCTGATAAAGTTTTGATCAGGGTCGATTTGCCCGCGCCATTATCGCCCAAGAGACATAAAACTTCGCCCTCATGCACCTTGAGGCTGATCTCATGCAGGACATCAATCGGGCCAAAGCTTTTGTCGACCTTGCGCATCTCTAGAACTGGGTGGTGTTGTGTCACAGGTTTGATCTCCCGATGGGTTCGGTTAAGGCGCTGGGGTCGCTGGTTTTGGGCGGCGTTTGGATTTTGCCCCAACAAGGCCAAAGGCCATTTGCCGAAAGCTGGTGTTCATCGCGACCGCGATCAAAAGCATCACGCCGATGATGAAGTTTGACCAATTGCGGTCAATATCTGTGAAATCGATGCCTTTGTTGACGATGGCAAAGGTGAGGGTGCCTACGAAAATTCCTGTGATCGAGCCAAACCCACCGCTCAGCAATACACCACCCACAACAACGCTGACGATGATGTTGAAAATATCATTCATGCCGCCCGATACTTGGGCGGAATTGAACAAAATGGCCTGACACATTCCCACAAAGGCGGCGGAGGTGGCGCTCATCACGAAAAGCGCGATGGTCATGCGATCTACGGGGATGCCCGCATTTCGCGCGCTTTCACGATCCCCACCAATGGCAAAAATCCAATTGCCAAAGCGGCTGTGATGCAAAAACACCCAAGCCAAAACCGCACATCCGATCCACCATAAAATAAGCACCTGATGTGCGCCGCCAAAAATGAAATCCCCAAACAGGGTCTTGGCCCAATCAGGGGCATTCAGCGGCACAGAGGCGCTGCCCGTCAAAATTTTAGAACCTGCCAAGACCACCCCTTGCATTCCGACCAGCGTGGCCAAGGTGATGATGAGGGTCGGCACATTGGTGCGCACGGCTAGGATACCATTGATAAAGCCCACGATTAGTCCAATCCCAAGGGCGCCTGCGATACCATAGGCAATGGGAAGGCCGTAATGGCCAGAAATAATCGCAACGCTCATCGCACCCGCAGGGATCATGGCGCCGATGGAGATGTCAATCTCGCCAGAGATCATCAACAATCCCACGGGTAAGGCCACAATCCCAATCCGCGCTGCGTAATTGGCCCAACTGGCCGCACCGAATAATGTCTCAAGATTGACGCCGCCAATCAGCACGTAAAACAGCAAAACGGCAAAGAGGCTGAGAACCGATGCGCTTGCGGGGCGTGCCAAAAGTGAAAGACCGATCATGCCCCCCTCCTATTTCGCTGTGCGGCTTGCTTGGGCGGCAAGCCTACGGAACGTGTCGTTGGACAGAACAGCCACCAACAACAGCGCGCCTACAATGATCGAGCCAATATTGGGGTCGAGCGCTGCAAAAAACACGCCTTGATTGACCACTGCGAAGGTGATGGTGCCAAGGAATATCCCAAGAATTGAGCCCGCACCGCCTGTCAGCAGGACGCCACCGATCACCACGCACATGATCGAGTTAAAGATAAACGCCTGACCGCCTGCCACTTGTGCTTGTTGATATGTCATGACCTGAGCAACGCCTACAAAGGCCGCGCAAAACCCAGAGGCCATGAACATACCTATCGTCAACTTGCGTGTCGGAATGCCGGCATTGCGCGCGCTTTCGCGGTCGCCGCCAAGGGCGAATATCCAATTTCCAAGCGGTGACATATGCAAAACGAAATAGGCAAGGGCGACAAATCCAAGCCACCAGAAAATTGCCACGTTGAACATGCCGTTTATGAATTGTCCGAGCATCGCTTTGGCAAGTGGGGCAGGGACATAAGAGACGCTGGTGGAACCCTTGATCATCACGGCGATGCCTAGGGTTAGCCCCATGACCGCAAACATAACGCCAATGGTCACAATTAGGGAGGGGATCGCGCTGCGCGTGACGATGATACCATTGATAAAGCCGACCCCCAACCCCACGGCTAAGCCGCCGAAAATCGCCACGAGCGCAGGAAAGTCGTAATGCCCTGCAAGCATGGCCGTTGTCATAGAGGCTGCGGGGACAACCGACCCGACCGACAAATCAAATTCCCCCGCGATCATCAATAAACCGACAGGCAGGGCAATAATGCCAACTTCGGCGGCGATATTCAGCCAACTTGACCAACCCGGCGCACCAATGAAAACGGGGCCGCCCATGATTGCAAAAAAGACATAGACCGCAAGAAAACCCAATGCTGTCCCCATTTCAGGCCGTTTGAAAAAGGCGCTGAGGCGCAGATCTAGGCGAGGGGCAGGTTGCATTGCTAAGGCTTTCTTGTGCTGCAAAGAGAGGCGCGCGCCACCCCTTGGGAGTTAGGCAGCGCACGCGAAGTTTTCTTGAAAGACGCTTGGCTTTAGCGCGCGCCCGCCTGAACGCCCGCGATCACCAGATCCACGTTATTTGCATCGACAATGCCAGGCCCTGTGAGGATTTCACGGGTCGGGATCGTGGTGCCATATTGCACGTGGTTGGTCAGGATCGACACGGCGAAAAAGCCTTGCTGATAGCCTTGCTGATCAATCGCGCATGCCTGAGTGCCCGATTGAATATTCGCAAGGATCGAGTCGTTGAAGTTCATGCCGCACACATGAACTGACCCGGTCTTTCCAGCCTGCTGAATGCCGCTGATCGTGGCGTTTGTGTCTTGGTCGCCAATGGCGAACATTGCTGTGATATCGGGGTTTTGCAAAAGATGCGCCCGCACAGCCTGCGCTACGGCGGTCGAGTCACCAAAGGCGGTCGCTGGCAATTGCAACACGGAACCCGTGCCGCCGCCTGCAACGATGCCATCGTTAAAGCCGTTGCAGAAAGCTTCGATATTCGCGGCACCGGGCAGGGTGTTCACGCATGCGCCGTTGGTATGTCCTGCCGCCGCGAGATATTCACCCCCCGCATAGCCAGAATTGTAATCAACCGCACCAACATAGTTCATTGCGCCAAGGCGATCTGCCGCCTCAATGCCGCCTGCGTTATAGATCACAAGAGGAATTCCTGCTGCGACAACGGCCTCGAATGCGGGATCCATCGCTTCGGGCACCCAGTTTGGGCCGACAACCGCATCGGCACCCTGGTCGATGGCTTGACGGATCAATTCAGCGGCATCAGGGCCCAGATTGTCATAGTTTTGTGGGCCAAGCCATGTCACCGAGCCGCCATGCGCTTCGGCGACCAAACCCGCATGTTCCGCACCCAGTTTCACGCGCGACCAGAATGGATCGTCTGGCTTTCCGCCAATCACGAAAATATTGGGGCCACCATCGGCCATCGCGAATGTCGCAGACATTGCAAGACCTGCGGCTGCGAGTATGTATTTTGATAGTTTCATTTCTAGTTTCCTCCCTATTTTTGCCGCGATACGGCAATCTTAAAAACCGCAGCCCCTGCCATCCGAGGCGTCCTCCGCCTCGGGTGTTGTGGGATTATTCTGCGGGTGTTTGTGGTGCCTGTTTTGCCTTGAGCCGCTCTTTTTTGCGGCGGAAGCGGGCCTTCATTTGCTCGTCCGCTTCTTTTGATCCGTCATGCCAAAGCCCGAACCACTTATCGAGGGGCACAAGACCATCCGCGCCGTAATTTACCTCGAAATATTTGTGATGCAGGTGATGGGCATAGGCATGGCTGTCGATTTGGACATCATCGGTAATTTCGAGTTTGTCGAAGCCAATATGCCCGTTCAGTGCGCCATAGCCGACCGCGTGGCTGTTGAACATCATCACAATCGGATTGGACGGGATAATCAGATGCCAGAAAATCTCGCCAAAATAGAACAGGTGCTCGACAGGGTGCATCGACAAGGATGACCACGGGCTGGGGTTGATCGAGTTATGATGCACCGAATGCACGTGTTTATAGAGAAACGGCGTGTGGATCAGGCGGTGGATGCAGAAAAAATGAATCTCATGGATCGCAGGAACCAGAAGGGTCAGCGCGATCAACCACAGCCAATTGTCTTGGAAATCCACCCAACCAAAGAGATGGATGCCATTGGCAAAGCACAGTAGCATCACCACTTCAATCGCTGTCCAAATCGGGATGCCGACCAGAAAGCTGCGCAGGAAATTGTCAAGGTTTTGGCTTTTGAACCAAAACACATCTGACGGGTTCTCGGATGGGAATTTAGCGTTGTATTTAAACCGCGTCTCTTGCTTGCGTTTGATATAGAAAAACAGCTCAATGCTGCCATAAAGGACAAAAATCCCGCCTGCATTGACCGCAAAGAGATACAGCGCCCAATCCCAGGAAAAGCTTTTCATCACCTCGACATCAGGCAATACAAACGCCCAATAGAGCAGGGCGGTTGCCATGTGAAACGCGTTCCAAGGCCAGAAATAATCGCGGATGAAATGTGCCATCTTTCCCCATTTCCCAGTCCAGAAAGGGGCGATTTCTAATGTTGCATTCGGTGTCCAGTTGCCGCGTTTGTCGCGGGTTCCATAATCCAAATCGTTCATAACTTGCCCTTCGCAAATGGGGTCGTTTCACAGCGCAAACTGCGCCAGTCCTTTGCTGCGCAATTTGTGAGAAATTGATCTGGATCAAATCAATCATATCTTTACATCTCAGAAATTTTCATGCCAAATAATATCAAATTGGCGTGAATTTGAGATGAAATGAGATTTTTATGACGGCGCGGCGCCCCACCATTCCTGATCTTGCAGCGGCCGCGGGCGTTTCTGTGTCGACTGTGAACCGCGTCTTGAATCAGCCAGAATCGGTGCGAAAGCCAACACGCGATAGGGTTTTGGCCGCGGCACATGACATCGGATTTTATGGGCTTGGCACGCTGCGCCATTCTGTGGCTGGCCTGCGCAAGACCCATCGCTTGGGCGTTTTGCTGCATCAAAAAGGGCGTAGGTTTTACGATAATTTGGCCCGTGCCATTCGTGAGGCTGCCGAAGGGCGCGCCGAAGATCAGGTGGAATTGACGCTTGAGCATCTCGATGATCTGTCGCCTGAGAAGATCGCGGAACGTCTGTTGCGGATGTCGCAAAGCTGTGAGGCGATTGCGGTTGTGGCCGCTCAGCACCCTTTGGTGTCAAACGCGCTTGATGAAGTGATCGAGAAAGGTGTGGCCGTGGCGGCGCTGATTGCACCGCTTTCAGCGCGCAATAATGTCAGCTATGTCGGCTTGGACAATTGGAAGGTCGGGCGCACAGCCGCTTGGGCCTTTGATAAAATCAGCCGCGAACCAGGCAAGATTGGTATCCTTTTGGGCAACCACCGCTATCGTAACCAAGAAATGAATGAAAGCGGGTTTCGATCCTATTTCCGCGAGCATAACACCGCCTTCACAGTGCTTGAGCCGCTTGCGACCTATGAATCCGCGACCGCCGCCCGTGATTTGGTTGATCAGCTATTCCACGAGCATCCTGATCTATGCGGGCTTTATGTGTCAGGCGGCGGGATCACGGGGGCGATGACGGCCCTGCGTGCGCAAGAAAAGCGTGAGGGGTTTGTGACAGTTGGCTACGAATTGTTTGACGAGACCCGCGCCGCCCTCAGTGATGGCACGCTGACGATGGTCATTTCCCACCCAATGGCGCGTCTGGCACAAGAAACGCTCAACACATTGATCATGGCGAAGTCAGCGGGCCCCCGCGGCGGCGCGCAACGTGTGGCCTTGGAATTTGATATTTATACATCAGAAAATCTGTAACAGGGGTCAGCCCAACCATCGCGCATAGTCGCTGACCAGAAGATGGGTGGGGGGCTGATCTTCTTCGATCTCAGCAAAACGCCCGATCGGGTCGC
This sequence comes from Rhodobacterales bacterium HKCCA1288, assembly GCA_015693905.1. NCBI lineage: Bacteria > Pseudomonadati > Pseudomonadota > Alphaproteobacteria > Rhodobacterales > Rhodobacterales bacterium HKCCA1288. The sequence continues at coordinate 143,456 of CP065161.1, forward strand.
GGAATATGTTATCGGTTTCATCATCATTGACAGTTGAAACCTCGCCGATCAAAACATCGCCCCCTTCGCCCCAGAAGGCGTGCCAATCACCGGGGCGCAACGTGACGCTTTGACCAGGGGCAAGGATCAGCTTTTGCCCCGCATCATACTCCACCCGCAGACCATCACAAAAGACAGTGCCACCCCGATCCTCGGCGAAATTGCCGTGATCATCTGATCCGTAAAGTTCGACCACCAATTTTGCGCCGCCGCGGTTGATGATGTCTTCGGCCTTTAGGATATGGCTGTGCATCGGGCTGAGTTGATCTTGCTTTGAAATCAACAGCTTTTCTGCATAGCACATTCCGCCCCCCTGTCGCAGATCATCGAGAAGACCATTGCGCAAGGTGAACAAGAACAGACCCATGCGATCATAATCGCCCGCACCGTAATCGGTGATGTCCCATCCACAGCGCGAGGTGATGAGGTGGGCGGCTTGATCTTTGCGGGCCACGAATTCTTCAGCTGTCCAATAGGCAAAGGGCGGCAGCACAAAGCCGAATTGGCGGATCATCTCATCGGCATCCGCCATGATGGCATTGATGGCAGAGCGTTTCATGTCAGATCCTTTTCCAAGGGGGTGAGCGTCCATGTGTCAGTCGAAAGGCGCATCATGCGGGGCAGGCCCCCCTGTCCATAGCGGAGGCCGATGAGTGCTGCGGGTATAGAGGTTGCAGCGCGCAAGGCCTCAATAAGGGGGATGCCGACATTCTCAACCATCACCTGCACTGCACGGGTCAGGTCTAAATCCGCGCCTGCAAGCGTGCCATCGGCCAAGGTCAAAACCCCGTTCTTTCGGGTGATGCGCCGACCGCCGAGGTCAAATTCCGTGATGTCGCTACCTGCCACCGCCATTGCATCGGTGACAAGGAATAGCCCGCATGGCCCCTTTTTTGCGTCCCATGCCGCGCGCAAGGATTGTGGATGCACATGCACCCCATCCGCAATCACACCTGCGCTGACGCTGCCCGTGCCCAAGGTCGCCCCGACCAAGCCAGGCGCACGGCTGTTGAGCTGGCTCATGGCATTGAACAAATGCGTTGTGGCCCGCACCCCCGCCTTAAAATAGCGCAGGCAGGTATCGTAATCTGCATCCGTGTGGCCCAAGGACAAAATGACGCGTGCGCGCGCCAATTGGGCCACTTGGTCTTCTGTGACGTTTTCAGGGGCGATGGTCAGTTTCAAACAGGGCAGGGATGCCGCCGCGTCAAGATAGAGCGCCAGATCCTGCTCGGTCATCGGGCGTATCAGGCCGCCCGCATGCGCCCCTTTGCGCGCCAGTGACAGATGCGGCCCCTCAAGGTGCAAACCCGCAATCCCATCGACCTGTGCCGCGACAGCATCTTGGGTGGCGGCGATGGCCGCACGGGTGACTTCGGGGGTATCGGTGATGAGGGTCGGCAAAAAGGCAGTGGTGCCCAAGCGGCGATGCGCCTTGGCGATGCGCCGCAATCCGTCACAATGAGGGGCAGAATTGAACAAGATCCCATCCCCGCCATTGACCTGCAAATCCACATAGCCTGCAAATAAAATATCGCCGCCCAGATCAATCTCTGCGGCCCCTTGCAGGTGGTGATCCGTGCCAAACGCCCCTGCAAAATCATCGCCGTCAAACTGTGCTGTGGCGGGGCCCGTCAGGGTGGCGCCATCAAAATAGCGGGCGTTGCGGATCAGGTGGTGTCGCGCGCTCATGCAACCCCCTCGCGGGCAAAATCCGAGGCAAGGGCGAGGGCGCCGATAATGGGTGCGGCCGCAGGCGCGGTGATGCGGGCCTGTAAGGCGGGTGGCAAATAGGGGTGATACTCGCCCCCAAGCCCCCCTGTGAGGCAAAGATCTAGCCCCTCATGCCATCCCAAGGCCGTTAGGCTTTGCGTGATTTCTTGCGCCCCTGCCTGCATCAGGGCGAGGGCGAGAGGGTCATCTTGGGCGGCGGCGCTGCACACCAAGGGCGCGAGTGCCGCGATCTCCTCAGGGCGGGCATGGGTGGCAAAGCGCACAATCCCTGCCGCCCCATCATATTGGGCGAGCAGGGATTGCGAAAAATCAGTGGCGCACCGCCGCTCGTCCACGGTTTCTAGCGTGGCGCTGAGGGCCGCGCGCCCCAACCAATGGCCCGAGGCCTCATCCCCCAAAACATAGCCCCAACCGCCTGCGAATTTTTGCGCCCCGCCCAGTTGAACCCCCCAAAATGATCCTGTGCCACAATGGGCAATCGCGCCATCTTTTGCCCCAAGAGCGCCGCGCAGGGCAGGGGGTCGGTCATCGGTCACTTGGACATGAGAAAAGGGCAGCGCCTTGCGCAGGCGCGCGGCCATCTGTGGCCCAGTCACCCCGGCAACCCCGATATAGCAGGGGCAGGCGATAAGATCCGCAACGGGCATTTGCAATTTGGCACAAAGCGCCTCAACCCCGCCAAGGATCGTGTTCACTGCGCCCTCAAAATCACTCGACACATTGGCCGCGCCCATATCCACCAAGCTGTGATTTTCACAGCTGCCATAGGCGATACGGCAATGCGTGCCGCCACCATCAATGGCCAGAACATTCGCGTCAGGGGCATTTTTCATAGCCTCTGCGATAGCATAGGATTTGTCGCTCAAGAAAGCTTATTCCTGCATCTACGTCAGTTTGATGCTCTAGGCTGAAAGAAGTAGCCCTGCCGCAATGGCCCACATGATGCTGCCAATGACGGCCTCAAGAATGCGCCAGGCTTTGGCGGACTGAAACAAGGGTCGCGCAAGCCGTGCGCCGAAGCCAAGGCTGAAGAAAAAGCAAAAAGAGGCCAGAACGGCCCCCGCTGCAAAAATGGGTTTCTGCCCGATAAATTGGGCAGAAACCGCGCCCAAAAGAACCATGGTGTCGAGATAGACATGCGGGTTGAGCCATGTGATGGCCAAACAGGCGGTCAGACTTGCCCAAAGGCGTGTTGGCGGGGCGGCCTTGCTCAGGTCGATTGCGTCCGTGCCTGCAAATGCAGCGCGAAATCGCAACGCGCCATAGGTGAACAGAAAGAGCGCCCCGCCATAGGTGAGGGCAGGCGCAATCCAAGGCGCTGCCGCGGTCGCCCGTTCAAAGCCTGCAACCCCAAGGCTGATCAAAATCGCGTCTGACAGCGCACAGGTGAGGCAAACCCAAAACACATGACGCCCCAACAGCCCTGTGCGCAACACAAAGGCATTTTGCGCCCCAATGGCCAAAATCAAGGTCAGGCTGGTGAAAAATCCTGTGATGAAGGCGGTCATAATCTGCGCATGGGTGAATTGGTGTCGGGTTGAAATGTTTTCATAATACAGGACTTTTTTCTATTGATCCTTTGGTGTTTCAACGTCCTAAATTTCTACTTATACCGCGCTTACTCCAAAACCCGAAAATCCTCGTGAGTGACGACCCTGAAGCTATCTGACACCTGATCACGGAATGTTTTCCACTCTTTGGGCAGGGTCTCTCGAAAGAACCTCAGGATCGCATCTGCGAACTTCTTTTGTGTGGGGTAGTAGCGATTGTGAGTGACGTATTGGTGCATGACCGCCCATAATCGTTCTATCGGATTTAGGTGCGGGCAATAAGGCGGTAGCTGGATCAGTCGTATGCGGCAGTCTGGTCGTTTGAGGAATTCGCGCACGTCCGGGCCCTTATGGTAAGCCGCATTATCCCAGATGACATAGATGATCCGCGAGAGAGGATTGCGTTCCTCAATCTTGGCCAGAAGCTGGGCGGCACTGACCCCGTCTACGGTGGTTGGTTCGACAAAGGGCGCATCAAAATTCTCAAGGTTGAGCGCGCCATGGATATTAACCCGCCCGCGTCCCGCGGCGGCGGGATTGCCGAAGCGCTGGGGTTAATGGATCGTCTGACTGTGATTGAGGGCACGCTTGGAAAGGCTTACGGCGTGATGGGGGGGTATATTGCGGCCAGTGCCGCATTGGTTGATTTCATCCGCAGTTTTGCCAGCGGCTTTATCTTTACCACCGCCTTGCCGCCTGCGGTTGCGGCAGGGGCCTGTGCCGCTGTGCGCCACCTGAAAACAAGCCAGACAGAACGCGCCGCCCATCAGGAACGGGTCGCAGAATTGCGCGCGCGCCTTGATGGGGCGGGCATTCCCCATTTGGCCAATGACAGTCACATCATTCCCGTCATGGTCGGTGATCCTGTGAAATGTCGCTATATCTCAGATAGGCTCTTGGATGAGCATGGCATCTATATCCAGCCAATCAACTATCCCACAGTTCCCAAAGGCACGGAGCGTCTGCGCATCACCCCAAGCCCTGTTCATGATGCAGAAGCGATGGATCATCTGGTCAAGGCGCTGTCAGAGCTTTGGGCGGAATGCAAATTGGCGCAAACCGCACGCGCCGCGCAATAGTTGACCTAGATCATCGCAGGCGGCGCAGGCCCTGTGGTCTGCTGCGCGTGTGGATAAAACCAATGAGGCGCTTTTATGATTGAGAACCTGCTCATCGCATGGGGCGAAGGCCCTGTTCTGGCGCTTGCAGGGGTGGGGGTGGGCCTTGTGTTTGGCGCGGCGGCTGAGCGGTCGCAATTCTGTCTGCGTGCCTCAACTGTTGAAGTGGCCGAAGGCCATGCAGGCCCACGGTTTTCGATTTGGCTCATTGCCTTTTTTGCCGCGCTGACCCTCACCCAAGGGCTGATTGCAGCGGGGGCTTTGGATGTGACAGCGGCACGACAATTGGCCGCCACAGGCAGTATGAGCGGGGCGATTATCGGCGGATTGATGTTTGGGGTGGGAATGGTTCTTGCCCGTGGCTGTGCCTCGCGGCTGTTGGTCTTATCTGCCACAGGAAATCTGCGCGCGCTGATCACAGGGCTGGTTGTGACCTTGGTCGCGCAAGCGGCCTATAGCGGGGCGCTTGCCCCTCTGCGCGAGGCAGTTGTTGGCCTTTGGACAGTTCAAGGCAATGGCGCGCGAAATTTGGCAAGTGCGATTGGCCTTGGCGCCCCTGCAGCGGCCTTTTTGGGGAGTGTCGCCTTGAGTGCTGCCATCGCTTTTGCGCGCCGCCATGCAATGTCTTATGCCCGTATCATCGGGGCTGCGATGGTGGGGGCGGCGGTGACCTTGGGGTGGTTTGCGACCTATATGATCGCGCAAAATTCCTTTGAGATCGTCCCGATTTCCTCGGTTACTTTCACAGGGCCTGCGACCGATACATTGATGGCTTTGGTGGCCGAGCGAAATATCGCGCTTAGCTTTGGCATTGGCCTTGTGCCAGGTGTGTTTCTTGGCGCGGGCGCAACATCCCTTTTGGCGGGCGCGTGGAAATTGCAACGCTTCGGCCCCGATAGCCCGATGGAGCGGCATTTGATTGGCGCTGTTTTGATGGGGTTTGGCGCTATGGCCGCAGGGGGCTGCGCGGTTGGGGCAGGGGTGTCAGGTGGCGCAATCCTATCTCTGACCGCATGGGTTGCGGTGGCCGCCATGTGGGCGGGGGCCATGACCACAGTTTGGATCATGAAGGCAGGGCAAAGCCGCCCCGCCGTGACCTGATCCCCTTAATCATGCTGCATCTGCGGTCGCACCAAAGCCCGATAGATATCCTCCATCTTCACCTTGCCGATGATCTTGGTGGGATCGTTCGGGTCAGAGACGGCAAAGGTGCCATCAATGCGGCCCTTATGGGCGTTGATGACCGCCTCTAGCGTATCATCGCCCTGCACGACATCACTACAGCCGCGCTTTGTTTTGGCGGGGCTCATGATGGATTTCACCTTCAAAACGCGAGCGCGGTTGATGTCTTGGATGAATTCCTCAATGTAGCGTGCGGCGGGGCGCAGCAATATCTCCTGCGGATCGCCTTGCTGCACGATATAGCCATCTTTCAAAACCACCAAGTGATCGGCCAGTTTCAGCGCCTCGTCCAAATCATGGGTGATGAAGATGATGGTCTTGTGCAGATCGCGTTGCAATTCCAACAGCAAATCTTGCATCGAGGTGCGGATCAGCGGGTCAAGCGCGGAAAATGCCTCGTCCATCAGCATCACATCGGCGTTTGAGGTCAAGGCGCGGGCCAGACCCACGCGCTGCTGCATCCCGCCTGAAAGCTGGCTTGGATAGCTGTCTTCCATCCCTTCAAGACCCACACGCGCCAACCATTTGCGCGCCTCATCCTCGGCTTGCTTAATATTCTCGCCGCGCGCCTCGGGCGCAAGGACTGTGTTGGCCAAGACGGTGCGATGAGGCAAAAGCGCGAATTTCTGGAACACCATCGACATAGACCGCCGCCGCAAATTGCGCAGCGCCTCCTCGTCCATGGCCAGAACATCTGTGCCATCGAGAAAGATCTGCCCTGAGGTCGGTTCGATCAATCGGTTCAGGTGGCGGATCAGCGTGGATTTGCCAGAGCCAGACAGGCCCATCACAACGGTAATTTGCCCCTCGCGCATATCCACGTTGATATTATTCAACGCCAGAACATGCCCCGTTTCTTGCATGAAGGCGGATTTGTCGATGCCATCATAAACCTTGTCCTGCACGGCGCGCGGATTGTGGCCGTAGATTTTGAACAGGTTTTGCACCGAGATTTTTACGTCACCCAAAGCCATGGTTTCTTAGTCCCTTCTGCGGTGCTTATGATTTGTTCGACTTGTCGATGCGTGCCAAGGCGGCCTTGGAGACGCGATCAAGCATAATCGCGATCAACACGATGCCAAAACCTGCCAAGAAGCCAACACCGAGGCGCAGGTTGTTGATGCCATCGAGAACCAATGTTCCCAGACCTGGGGCCGATACGAGCGAGGCAATCACCACCATCGCAAGGCTCATCATGATCGTTTGGTTCACACCCGCCATAATATTGGGCAGGGCCAACGGAATTTGCACGCGATAAAGTTTCTGGCGATCCGTTAAGCCAAAGGCCGTGACCGCCTCCATCACATCGCGATCCACAAGGCGAATGCCCAAATTGGTCAGGCGCACCACGGGCACAATCGCATAGAGGATAATCGCAAGCCCATAGAGCTTGGGTTCGGTGATATTGAACAAGAAAATGAGGGGGATCAGATATACAAAGGTCGGCAAGGTTTGCAGCATATCCAAAATCGGGATCATCGCGTTTTGAAACCTGTCCGAGCGCGACATGGCAATGCCAAGCGGCACCCCGAAGGCCACACACAGCACCGTGCACACAAAAATGATCGACAGCGTTTGAATGGCGAATTCGTAGTAATCGACAAAGAGCAAAAACAAGAAAGACGCCGCCACAATGCCCGCCACCTTGTAGGAATTCGACAAAAGCTTGGCCACCAAGATCAAAAGCGGCACCAAAATCCACCACGGCATTTCCACAAACAGGGTCAAGGCACCATCAAGCGCCCATGACAGGGGCTGTGTCAGCGGATCAAGCACAGCGCGCAGGGCGGGGCGAATATAAAGGAACCCATCCTCCAACGCGGCGGTGAAATCGCGGGTTTTGGGAAAGGCTGCACAGGCTTCGTTCAGCGTATCAAGCGAGGGAAAAGGCAAATCCCATGGGCTTGGGGCTTCGTTGCGCAAAGATGACAGTGATAAAAGCGGCCCGCTATCGGTTTTGCAGGCGTCTGTCATGCCAAGCGCGCTGAATATCCAATCATATGCCATAGGTTTCCCTCCTCGCAAAATGAGAGAGGCCAGCGCCCTGCGGCGCTGACCTTTGTCATTGGTTGTGGATTATTGCAGAAGCGCTGAAACGCGCGAAGCTGCATCCTCGGACATCCAGCCAAGGATCATGTCGCTGTGGTTGGTCAAAACCCAAGCCGCAGCTTCATCCGCGGAGGCGCCATTGTCCTCAGCCCATGCAAGCATAGAGCTGACAACATCATTTGGCATTTCCATATTGCGAACGAAATCAGCAACCTCGGGTGCACGCTCTGCCAAATCGGCGGTCACAGCGTTCACAACAGTTGCAGCAGGGAAATCCGATGGGCCCCAAGTGGCAGGGTCAGCATCGGCATTTTGGTTGATCGCATGCTGTGGCCCGTCAACAGGGCCAAGGTCGATCTTGGTCAGGTCGTATTTGCCCAAGATTGCAGTCGGGCCCCAGTAATAGCCGAACCATGGCTCACCCGCCTCGTCAGCGGCGGCGATGGAGGCGGCAAGGTTCGCGCCCGAGCCGTGATCAAATACTTCGATCCCGTTGCCCTCAAGGTCAAATACAACTTTCAGCGCATCATTCACGATACGGCAGCCCCACCCAACAGGGCAGTTGTTAAAGCGTCCGCCAACCAGTTCTGGATTGGCCAAGACACCTTGAATTGTTGCCAATTCAGGATGGGCTTCAACCGCACTTGTGGAGATCCACCAACCTTCTTCGCCGCCATTGGAGAATGTGTTTGAGGCAGTGATAACTTTGCCTTGCGCTTCAAGATCGGCATAGACAGTGGCCGAGTTCACCCAGACCTCAGGCACGATGTCTGGCTCGCCATTTTCGGCCAAAGATGTGACTGCGGGCACGGTGTCTGTTGGCACGATGGTGACTTCGCAACCATAGCCTTGCTCAAGGACAAAGCCCGTCAGCGCCGCCAAGGCCTCGCCCGAGGCCCAACCCATTGCGCCAACGCTGACCTGACCACAGGCAAATGCGCCGCTTGTGGACAGCATGAGGGCCGCCACGGATGTATAAGCAAACTTCTTCATCTTTCATTACCTCCCAGATGGTGTTCCAAGTTCACAACGAACTTGTAGGTTTTCAGGTTCTTCAACCGACATTTTGCGCGCAATTGCGACATTCTCGGTTTTAGTGTCCGACCTCGGCGCAAGATCAGCGCCGAACCCGATTTCTGGCATGGGCTTAGCATGCCGGTCTCGGCACGAGGGTCAACCAGGTGAGGCTGAAATTTTCGTGCAAACTGAATATTTTTTGGCAAGAGCGTCTTGGTCTTTTTGCCACCTCCGCGGTGGGCTGTTTGGTATCCTTCTGATCAATCATTGTCGCTCAAGCCCGCACCTGCGCCCGTCTCGCGCGATTGCGCCGTGGCGGGCACGGTTGTCGCAAGCGCAAAGCGATCAAGGCTTGCGTAGGCCTCTGGCGTGATTTCGGGGGGATGGGGCGCGCGCAGCACAGATGCGCCATAGGGGCTTGGTTTGGCGCAGAGGGTCAGGGTGTGACCGCGCGCGTGATCTGCAAATTCGGTGATGTCGCGCGCAGCCAAAGGGACAAGCCCGCCAAAAACAAGCGCGGCTTTGGGTGTTGTAATTTGCACCGCGCGGCCCGCGCGCGCAGCCAGCCCATCCACGAGCGGCAGCAGCATCAGCGGCTCGGCCACAGCGGCAAGCGTCACGGGGTTTGGGCCAAAAAGACCCCGCGGGCTCGTCCCGAGATCACAAATCAGCGCGCCCGTTGTGACAGGGCAAAGCGGTGTGCCAGATTGCCCCCAAACGCGCCCGTCAATCTCGGTCATCTGTGGCAGACCCAAAACCGCCTGCGCGGCACATAACGCAAGGGCAGGGCCTGCGCCGTTGATGCCCCATTGCGCTAAAGTCGCCAAACTTGCGCCGAATTCCTCGGCCAAGCCCCAAGAATAGCCCGCGCCGCGCGCGGCCTTCATGCCCAAGCTCGCCCATTCCCCCGCGCTAAGCTGCATCTGCCCCCCCATGCGCGGGTGCGCAGATATGTTCAGGGAAAACTTGCCCCGCAAAGAGGCTGATGCGCAGCCATTTATCCGAGCGCGGATCAAAGTGATTGGCCCCAAAAAAGGCCAGCTTATAGCGCATCATATCAATGGGCAGGATGTCAGCGCCGATGAGGTTTTCGCGAATCTCGCCATAATCGCGCCCCGCCAACCATTGTAGGCGGCGCAGAATTTGGCGATGTTCGGGATGGGCCAAAAGAAACGCATAGGCGGGCGTGGCATCAGGGTAGGCGGCCATCGCGTCATAGGCCTGACGGATCAAATAGGCGATGCCAAGCGGGGCTTCACGGGTTGCGCCCTCTTCCTCGAAGCGCGCGCCAAGGCGGGGTTCAAGCTTTTCTTCCGAGACATACCAGAACCGCGCTCGTGCTTCTTGGGTTGAGAAATCATAGGACAAGGCCCAATCGTAACGGCCCTCAATCGCGCGGCGCAGATCGCCAAGCCGCGCTTGCCCCTCAATCGGGGGGGCAGGTGGCTCGTCTGCGCGCAGCGACATTTCCAAATCGTCAATCAGCGCGCCGCAGGGTTCAAGCAGGATCGACAAGAGCATTTCTTGCCCCTCAAGGCTTAGATGCGCTTCCCCCCAGTGCCATATCGCATTCCATGGCAGATCTTTCGCGCAATGTCCGCGACCTGTGGTGAGATGATGATGCAGCTTTTCCAAATCCCCCCGCAGATCTGCCAATTTGGCCAGTTGCACAGGGTGACTTGAACGCCATGTCGCGGCTGTGTCGCGCGCAGCCTCGCAGCCCGCGATCAGCGCACGCAAATCTGCCTCTGACATCCGTCTTTGGCCGCGCACCCGTGCAAGCGCCGTTTCGCGCACCCGCACCCAAGCGTCCAAAAGGGCAGGGTGACGGACTAAGAACGGGGCCATGCCAAGACCTGTAGAATTTCCCACCCCAAGACTGCGGGCCAATGCGGGCGCAAGCGTTGTGGCCTCTGCCCCGCCTTTGGCGCGGGCCAGATGATTGACAAGGTCGATGGTAAAGCTGCGGGTCAGCCAAACCGACATCATCTCAGCTTGGAACGGCGCGCATAATTCTGGCCGCGTGGCAATATCGGCATTTTCCGCCGCCCCGAATTTGGACGAGCCATAAACGGCGGTTGTGCGCATTAAATAGCCCACCTCATCAAGCGCATCGCGTTCTGGCTGTTGGCCCGTGGCCAAGCGGGCCACAACATGATCAAACAACCTGACCGACCGATTGGCGCGGCTGAGGGATAATTCCCGCGGGCTGATGCGCCCTGCCTCTTGCAGGGGCACATTGGCGCTCAGCCGCGTGATATCATCTGCGGTGGGGATACCATCAAAGAGGGTAAAGGTGGCATCCCACGCAGTCGCAATCACCCGATCCGAGCGTTGATCTGCGGGCAGATCGTGGGCAAAGGCCACAAGGCTATAACTGCGCTTAGGCCCGTGTAGGCAATAGACGGCATACCCAACACCGTTTTCGTCAAGATCAAAAATACGCCGCTCAAACCGCCACCCTTCGGTTTCAATGCGGCGCAGCAACATGCGCAGAAATGACAGCCGCGTGGGGTGGGCTGATCCCATCCGCGCGAGGCGCATGACCGTATCAGGCGCCCGCAGCGCAATCGGCGCAAGGCCCATGATATGGGGCGCCGCCCGATCCATCATTGCGCGGCCTTTGTATTGGGGACAGCCTGCACTGCGGGGGTGAAACTTTCGCTGAAAAAGCGCTGCCAATTTCCACCCATGATTGCCGCGACATTGCCCGCGTCAAACCCCGCTGCGCGCAGCCCTGCGGCCAAACGGCCAAAATCGCGATTGTCGGCAAAGAAATCAGGCATGGGCGGGAACCCCGCCTGCGCGGCACTGCCTTCGCCATAGTCGATATTTTTCGTCCAACGCCCGACCCGCATCCATTCGACCACGCTGTCGGGTTGATCTTGGCATAGATCCGTTCCAATGCCGATCTGCGAGACGCCCATCAAATCGGCAGCCCGCGCAACCATGTCGCAGAAATTTTGCAAGCTACAGGCAGACCCGCCCTTCAGGTGATGGGGATAGATCGAAAAACCAAGCATCCCCCCCGATTGGCCAAGGGCGCGTAAGAGATCATCGGATTTATTGCGCAAGGCAGGGTGCCAACTGGCCAGATTTGCATGGGTGATTGCAATCGGGCGGGTGGAGTGTTCCATCGCCTCAAAGGTCGAGCGCTCGCCCGAATGGCTCATGTCGATGACCAGACCCACGCGGTTCATCTCGGCCACCACCTCGCGCCCCATGCGGGTGAGGCCTGTATCCTCGGCCTCATAGCAGCCCGTGGCAAGCAGGGATTGGTTGTTATAGGTCAATTGCATGAACCGTAGACCTAAGCGATGCAGCACCTCGACCAACCCAATGTCATCTTCGATGCAGGAGGGGTTTTGCGAGCCAAAGAAAATTGCCGTGCGCCCCGAGGCGCGCGCGCGGGCAATATCGCTCGCGTCAAAGCCTTGAAAAATCAGGTCTGGATAGGTTTCGAACCAGCGGTTCCATTTTTCGATATTGAGAACCGTTTCACGGAAATTCTCGTGATAGGTGATGGTGACATGCACCGCATCCACCCCGCCTTCGCGCATCTGGCGAAAGACTTTTTCCGACCAATTGGCATATTGCAGCCCGTCAATCAGCGGGTTTTGCACGGGATGCATCGCACCTGTTCCACTCATTCCAAATCCCCCGTGACCCCAAGGTAAGAGGTTTTGACTGTCGTGTAAAACTCTGCGGCATAGCGGCCTTGTTCGCGTGGCCCGTAGGAGGATGCCCCCCGCCCCCCGAAAGGCACATGGTAATCTGTGCCTGCGGTGGGAAGGTTCACCATCACGCAGCCCGCCCGCATATGCGCGCGGAAATGGGCGGCGCGGGCAAGGCTTTTGGTCATGATCCCTGCGGTGAGGCCAAATTCGCTGTCATTGGCAACGTCTAGCCCTTCGGCATAGCTGCCCACCTTAATCACCGATGTGATGGGGGCGAACATTTCTTCGCGGTTGATCCGCATATCATTGCGGGTCTTGGCGAAGACCGCAGGGCGCATGAAATAGCCTGTGGTATCCGCCTCAGCGCGGGTTCCGCCACATAAAAGCTCTGCCCCTTCGGATTGACCGAGGGCGATATAATCAAGATTGCTCTTAAGCTGGGCTTCGCTCACCACAGGGCCGATTTGCGTGGCGCTGTCTAGGGCGGGGCCAACCACGAGCTTATTTGTGGCCGCGACCAATTTTTCGACAAAAGCATCGTGGATTTTCTCATGCACGATCAAACGCGAGGCGGCGGTGCATTTTTGACCCGTGCCCCCGAAAGCCGCATTCACACTATGGGCCACAGCCAGATCAAGGTCGCAATCCTCCATCACGAGCATAGGGTTCTTTGATCCCATTTCCATTTGCAACTTGGTCATATTGGGAATGGCTGATGCGGCAATGGCGCGGCCCACAGGAACCGAGCCTGTAAAGCTGATGGCATCCACTGCGGCACTTTCCACCAAAGCCTGTCCAATCGTGCCCCCTGCGCCCATAACCAAGTTGAACAGGCCTTTGGGAATGTTTTGGCGAGCGATGATCTCGGTCAGCATCACGGCGCTTGCAGGGGTTAGGTTGGCAGGCTTCCAGATCACGGCATTGCCAAAGGCCAATGCAGGCGCGATTTTCCACGCGGGCGTTGCGATTGGAAAATTCCAGGGGCTGATGATCGCCACAACGCCTACAGGTTCGCGGCGCACATCCACCTCAATGCCGCCGCGCACGCTTTCGGCATGGTCGCCTTGATTGCGCAGCGCCTCTGCTGCGAAATAGGTAAAGAATTGGCCTGCGCGATAGGCCTCACCGCGACCTTCGGCGCGCGGTTTTCCCTCCTCGCGGGAAATCATCTCGCCCAGTTCATCGGCCCGTGCCATCATCTCTGTGCCAATGGCCATCAGCACATTGTGCCGCGCCTCAATGCCCATGGCCCACCATTCGGCCTGTGCACGCCGCGCCGCGGCCAAGCTTTCTGTCAAATCTTCATGGCTGGCTTGGGCGAAATGGCCAATCACATCGCTGGTGTCAGATGGGTTGATATTCGCAATCTGCGCCACGCCATCGCGCCACATACCATTGATGAAATTCTGACCCTGCATAAACCTGTCCCTTGTTACCGCGCATTCAGCCTAGACAGGGGGGTATACTTCAGGCAATCTCAAATTATTGAAATAAATTTCAAGAATCCTGAAATATGATCAAGTTAGAGATGTTGCGCGTGTTTTTGGCCGTGGCCGAAGAGGGGGCCTTGGCGCTTGCGGCGCAGAAATTGGGGCGCACGCCATCGGCCCTGTCGATGGCCCTATCACAGCTTGAGGCCCAAGTGGGCGCGCCCCTCTTTGAAACGGATCGCAAAAATCGCCTCACCCCTTTGGGACGTTTGGTGTTGGAGGAGGCGCGGCGCGCCACCAATTCCTATACCCGCAGTCTCGATGCCATAGCGCGCCATGCGCGATCTTTGGCGGGAACTGTGCGGGTCATGGCGGTGCCTTCTGCGACCATCACGCTTTTGCCGCGGGCGGTTTTGGCCTTTTCGCAGGCCCGCCCTGATGTGCGCCTTGATATTCGCGACAGCGACACCGCCAGTGTGATTGCACAAGTGGCGATGGGCGAGGTGGATATTGGGATAATCTCGCAATCCCCGCGTGCCAATGCCGCGCCATCCGTTGAGGCAGAGGTCATTTTGAGCGACCCTTTAGGGATTGTCGCGCGCCATGACGGGCGATTTGCACAGATGACCAAGGGGCGCGGCGTGCGGTGGCAAGATTTGATCCACGAGCCGCTGATTGCCAATCCGCTTTGCGATTTGGTGGATCACCCAAGCGTGACCGAAGGATTGCAAGATTGCCGCATTGAGGCGCGCAATACCACCGCACTTTTGGCCTTTGTGCGGGCGGGTATCGGGATTACGATTTTGCCCCAAACCGCGATGACCGAGGCCGACCCCGCGTTGCGCTTCTTTGCCCCAAATGATCCGCATAGCCGCCGTGAGCTGTGTAAAATAAGGAACCGCGCCGCCCATCTTAGCCCTGTGGCGCAGTCATTTTGGGACTTGCTTGCACCGCTTGCGTCAAGCCCTTAGCCTTTGACAAAACGACCACAGGGAGGGCGGCCATGGCGCAAGTGGCGATCAGCGAGATTGAAACCGTGACCAAAGCCGCGCTTATGGCCCATGGGGCAGGCGCATGGCAGGCGGGGGAGGTGGCCCGTGCCACTGCCCATTCCGAGGCGCATGGCAATGTGATTTGCGGCCTGCAATATGTCGAAAGCTATTGTGTGCAATTGGCCTCTGGGCGTGTTGATGGGCAGGTCATGCCTGTTGTCAGCCGTCCCAAGGCGGCTGCGATCTTGTCAGATGCAAAACTTGGTTTTGCCCAACCAGCCTTTGCCGCGGCCAAAGATCAATTCTGCGATCTTGTGGATGAAACAGGCGTGGCCATGCTGGCCGTGGCGCAAAGCCATACCTGCACCTCGCTTGGTTATTTTACCGAACAAATCGCGCAAGCGGGAAAGCTTTGCATCGGCTTTACCAACGCCTCGCCCGTGGTGGCAGCGCCAAATGGCAAGCGGCGCGTCATCGGCACCAACCCCATCGCCATGTCTGTGCCTGATGGGCAAGGGGGGCTGTCGGTGCATTTTGATTTCTCAACCTCGGCCGTGGCTTTGGGGAAAATCACCATGGCGAAATATGCAGGGGAGGAGATCCCATTGGGTTGGGCCGTAGATGCCGAAGGCCGCCCCACAACCGACCCCGAAGCGGCCTTGCAAGGTGCCTTGTTAAGTGCAGGTGGCTATAAAGGGTGGGGGTTTGGCATTATGGCCGAGGTCTTGGCGGCCGCGATGACGGGCTCGGTCAATTCGCTCGATGTGGGGGGGCTGAAATTGCCAGATGGCCCGCCGCATCGTTTGGGGCAATTCTATCTGGCCATGGATACGGGAACATTTAGCGATCAGTTTGGCGCGCGGATCACGCGACTGTTGGAGGCCGTGGCCGAAGATGAGGGTGCGCGTGTTCCGGGCCAAGGGCGGGTGCGGGAGACATCGGTGGATGTGCCTCAGGCCCTTTGGGATAAGATTACAGGATTGGCGGCCTAACGCGCCGCGAGACAGGAAGAGAACCCATGGATTTAACAGTTTACCTTTCGGGCGAGATTCACACGACATGGCGCGAGGAGATCATCGCCGCCTGTGCCGAAGCAGGCCTTTCGGTTCGCTTTACCGCGCCCGTGACCGATCATGCCGCCAGTGATGATTGCGGCGTGGCTATTTTGGGGGCTGAGGATCAGAAATTCTGGCATGATCACAAGGGCGCAAAGATCAATGCCATTCGCACCCGTAAGGCGATTGCAGATGCAGATATCGTGGTTGTGCGCTTTGGCGAGAAATACAAGCAATGGAATGCGGCCTTTGACGCGGGATATGCGGCGGCCTTGGGAAAGTCGCTGATTGTGATGCATGGGGCAGATCATCAACATGCGCTCAAAGAGGTTGATGCGGCGGCCCTTGCTGTAACCGAGACGCCCGCGCAGGTTGCAAAAATTCTAGCCTATGTGATTGACGGCACCCTTTAGGGGGTTATCTGCGCTTGGCAGTGCTGCGGGGCTTTCGTATGAAAGGGCCAAAGCGGCGCGCGTGCCGCGCATATCCCGTGACGGGGAGTGCGCATTTTCTGGAGGGACAAGATGGATTTCATGACGGCGGAATTCGCCATGGTGGCAGTGATGCTGCTTGCGGCGGGTGCAGTGACGGGCGTTCTCGCGGGGCTGTTCGGCGTGGGCGGCGGCGCATTGATTGTGCCTGTGCTTTACGAGGTCTTCGGCTTCTTGGGTCTCTCAGATGAGGTGCGGATGCCGTTGGCGGTTGGCACCTCATTGGCCATCATTATTCCCACCTCAATCCGCTCTTATATGGGCCACCGCGCCCGCGGGGCTGTGGACGAGGCGCTGTTGAAATCATGGGCGCTGCCCATTCTGGCAGGTGTGCTGATCGGCGCGGGTTTGGCCCGTTTTGCACCGCCATTCGTCTTTCAGATCGTTTTTGTCGTGGTGGCGGGGGCCAATGCGATCAAGATGATCTCTGGTGCAAAGAAATGGGATTTGGGCGCTGATTTGCCCACGGGGGCAGGGCTTTATTCCTATGGGGGTTTGATTGGCCTTTTGTCAGCCCTGATGGGGATTGGTGGGGGTCAGATTTCAAATATGATCATGACATTGCATGGCCGCCCCATTCATCAGGCGGTGGCCACATCGGCAGGGATTGGGGTTTTGATCTCGGTCCCCGGCGCGATTGGCTATATGATCGCGGGCCTCGGCCAAGAGGGGTTACCGATGGATGCCATCGGATATGTCTCGTTTTTGGGGATGATCCTATTTGTGCCAACCACTATTCTGACTGCGAATTTGGGGGTGAAATTGGCGCATAGCCTGTCGCGGCGGCATTTGGAATTGGCCTTTGGCCTCTTCCTGGCCTTGGTCTGTTTGCGCTTTGTCTACGCGATTGTAACGGGTTAGTCGGGTGCCACCAAGGGCAGCAGCAATGCAGCATAAAGACGCGTCTATCGGATAGGTCGCAGATCTCATGCCCCTTGGTGGCATTGAAAACGCTATCATATTCAATGAGTTGTGTATGAATGATTTCACTTGATAGGAAAATCCTATCTTGGTCTTTCGCATTTCATACATGGCTTGGCCAAAGGGACGAAAGCGGCGCAAATAGGCCATGAGAGGTCGCAGGGCGCGCATGATTTATAACAAAACCCCCGCAGCATAGAGGGCAATCGCGATCACGCATGGGGCCCTTGGCCATGGAAGATGTGTTTGACTACACTGTTGCACCTATTTTGGGGCGCCGTGCCGTGTTGGGCATGGTCGTGTTGCAATCCGATGAAACGCTAGAGCACGACCTGCGCCGTATCTTGCCGCAAGAGGATGTGGCCCTCTATATCAGCCGCGTTCCCAGTGCGGAAACGGTCAGTTCAGACAGTCTTGCCGCGATGGAGGGGCATCTAAGCGATGCCGCCGCCCTGATGCCGCCCCCTTTGGACTTTGATGTGTTGGGATATGGTTGCACCTCGGCGACATCGGTGATCGGGGCGGGGCGGGTGGCTGAATTGCTGCGCAAAGGATGCCCCGCGACCCATGTGACCGACCCGCTTTCGGCGCTCGTGGCGGCCTGCCGTCATATGGGGATCACGCGCTTGGCGTTTTTGTCACCCTATGTGCCCGAGGTCTCAAGCCGCCTGCGCGCCGCAGTTGCGGCACAAGGGGTAAAAAGCCCAGTGTTCGGAACCTTTAACGAGGCGCGCGAACATGCAGTTGCGCTCATCGATGGCCCGTCTGTCACCCGCGCGGCAACGGCGTTGCTGCACCGGGGTGGGGCCGAGGCGGTGTTTTTATCCTGCACGAATTTGCGCACCTTAGATGTCATTGATGCCATCGAGGCCGAGACAGGTGCCGTTGCCCTGTCGTCCAACCAAGTGATGGCATGGCATATGTGCCATCTCGCGGGGATTGCGCCCGCCTTGCGCGTTGGGCGCTTGATGGCCGAGCCTCTATTCGACCGAAGTGCCGAATAGGGTGATCGCCCCACCTAGGAGGGCCATCGCAAAAAAGAATAGGCGCTTTGGCCAATTGCCCGCGCCTGCCGCCGCAATCGCGGCTTGTAGCGCGTAATAAAAGGCAAAGGCGCGGGACGCGTAGCCGATGATGGAAAACACATCGCCCACCCATGTAAGGATCAGCGCGACTGCGCCCAAAATGACATAGCCTTGGCGCGCATCGATGCGGTCGCGGGTCAATTCTGCGAGCAGCCCGCCTGATCCGCCCGTATCGGCCAAAGCGGCGCTGAACTGGGCACTCAGCGCCGCAATCATCAAAAGCGGCGCAAGGATTGGGGCCAAACGGCCCATCATGTCGATAATGGCTGTTTCGCTGACGGCTTGCGGGTCGGGCGTAAAGATTAGGCTGAGGGGCAGAAGATAGGCCATATAGATCAGCGTGGCGATAAGCAGCGCCATATGCATGGCGCGGATCCGTAACGCGGGGTCATACTCCGCCCCCATATACCGCACCGTTTCGAAACCTTGCACGGTCACAATCAGCCCAAACACCAAAAACAGGGCTGCGGGGCCCGTTTCTGTCGCGGGGGTTAGGATCACACCCTGCCCATCGAGCATATCTGTGCCAAGCGCCAACCATAGCGCGCCAAGAAGCCCCGCAATCACCGCCAATTTGATCCCAACCGAGATTTGTTCGACCCGTTCAAGGGCATGAAAGCCGTGAGCAAGCCCCAAGATCACGATGAACCCGAGCGCGCCTGTGGTGATCCATCGCGCGGCATGCGGATCGGTCACGGGGGTCAGGCGGGCTGCAAAAGCGCCAAACAGATTTAGGTAATAGGCCACCGACACCATATAGGCAAACGCCAAGGCCCATGACGCGGCGCGATCTAGCCAGATCTCTATGGGCCTGCGTGATCCTTCAGCCAATCGCAGGATATTATGAGCAATGGCCCGACTAAACCCCCAAGCCAGCGCACATAAAACGGCCATTGCAAGCGCGGCATAGGCGCCAAATGCGTGGTGCAAAACGGGCCCAAGAACCAAAAACCCGCTGCCGATAATTGAGGCCAATGGGGTGATTGCGGCGCGCCAGAGTGTCGATTTTGCCAAGGGTGGCCAGATCAACAGACCCGCAACAGCCAAAGCAATGATCAATATAAGTGCCGTTTGCATGCGCCTAGGGCTAGCAGGCAGGTCTGGTCTGTGAAAGATAAAAAAACGCGCGCCCTTTTGGGGCGCGCGCCTGTCTTTGCTTAGCTGCGTGTTTTATGCGGCCGCGTCAAAGCGGTCTGCATTCATCACCTTTGTCCACGCAGCAGCGAAATCATGCACGAATTTCGCGGCATTATCGTCTTGTGCGTAAAGTTCAGCATAAGCGCGCAGGATTGAGTTGGAGCCAAAAACCAAATCCACACGGGTGGCTGTCCATTTTGTTTCGCCTGTTTTGCGAGACACGATGTTGTAGAGGTTCGGCCCTGCAGGTTCCCACTTATAGGCCATGTCGGTCAGCGCCGTGAAGAAATCGGTCGACAATGTGCCAACACGATCCGTAAACACCCCATGCGCGCTGCCGCCATGGTTGGTGCCAAGCACACGCATACCGCCAATCAATGCGGTCATTTGGGGCGCTGTCAGACCCAAAAGCTGCGCACGATCCAACATCAGCTCCTCTGGTTGCACGGTGTAATCCGCTTTCAACCAGTTGCGGAACGCGTCATGGACGGGCTCTAGCACTTCGAAGCTGTCAATATCGGTTTGCTCTTGGGTGGCGTCACCACGGCCTGGCGTGAAGGGCAGGGTGATCTCGACACCTGCGGCTTTGGCCGCCTGCTCGACACCGACATTACCCGCCAGAACGATCACATCCGCAAGGCTTGCGCCTGTTTCCGCGGCGATGGGTTCCAATGCGGCCAGCACCTTTTGCAGGCGGGCCGGCTCGTTGCCTTCCCAATCCTTTTGTGGGGCCAGACGAATGCGCGCGCCATTGGCACCGCCGCGCATATCAGACCCACGGAAGGTGCGCGCGCTGTCCCATGCGGTCGCGACCATCTCGGAGATGGAAAGGCCCGTTGCCGCGATTTTCGCCTTGACCGCTTCAACATCATAACTCGTGGAGCCCGCAGGGATCGGGTCTTGCCAGATCAGATCTTCGGCAGGCACATCTGGCCCGAAATAACGCGCCTTTGGCCCCATATCGCGGTGGGTCAGCTTGAACCATGCGCGGGCGAAGGTTTCTGAGAAATATTCAGGATCGGCATAGAACTTTTCCGAAATCTTGCGATATTCGGGATCCATCTTCATCGCCATATCCGCATCCGTCATGATCGGGTTGTAGCGGATAGATGGGTCTTCGACATCAACGGGCTTGTCCTCTTCCTTGATGTTTACAGGTTCCCATTGCCATGCCCCTGCGGGGGATTTCTTCAATTCCCAGTCATAGTTCAGCAGCAGATGGAAATAGCCGTTATCCCATTTCGTGGGGTGGGTTGTCCAAGCGCCCTCGATGCCCGAGGTGACAGTGTCGCGGCCCACGCCACGGGTGGTGTGGTTGTTCCAGCCAAGGCCCTGCTCATGCACATCGGCACCTTCAGGGTCAGCACCCAAATTGGCCGCATCGCCATTGCCATGCGCTTTGCCCACTGTATGGCCGCCTGCGGTCAGGGCCACTGTTTCTTCGTCATTCATCGCCATACGGGCAAAGGTCACGCGCACGTCATGCGCGGTGCGCAGCGGATCGGGCTGACCATTCACACCTTCTGGGTTCACATAGATGAGGCCCATTTGAACCGCCGCAAGCGGGTTTTCCAATGTCTCAGACCCGCGATCTTCGGCATAACGCTCAGACCCCAGCCAATCTTTTTCTGCGCCCCAATAGATGTCTTTTTCAGGATGCCAAATATCGGCGCGGCCAAAGGAGTAGCCAAAGGTTTTGAGGCCCATGGATTCATAAGCAATATTGCCTGCGAGGATAAACAAATCCGCCCAAGATACGGAATTTCCGTATTTTTTCTTGATTGGCCACAGCAGGCGGCGAGCTTTGTCGAGGTTGGTGTTGTCGGGCCAAGAGTTCAAAGGCGCGAAACGCTGGTTGCCAGTGCCGCCACCGCCGCGACCGTCAGCGGTGCGATAGCTGCCCGCCGCGTGCCATGCCATGCGGATCATCAAGCCACCATAATGGCCCCAATCTGCAGGCCACCAATCTTGGCTGTCGGTCATCAGCGCGTGCATGTCTTTCTTCAGCGCATCGATATCGAGCTTTTCCAATTCTTTGCGGTAATCGAAAGCCTCGCCCATCGGATCGGTCTTGCGATCATGTTGGTGCAAAATGTCGAGGTTCAACGCATTTGGCCACCAATCGGTAACAGTTGTGCCAAGCGCGGTTTGCGCGCCATGCATCACGGGGCATTTGCCAATGTTATTTCCATCCATGAGGGCAGTCTCCTTTTGGGTTGTCTCATGCAGGCCCCATCATCGGGGTGCGGTTCTCGGTGATCAGAGGGCCGTTGCACGGATTCGCATGCAAACGGCGCTTAGGCTTGTTTTAGCATCAGTGAGCGATTAGTTTAATTTTGATTTTCTGATGTGAGCGATCAGGTTTTGTTATGGCTAATATCACCTTGAAACAGTTGCGATATGCGGTGGCCGTGGCCGAGCATGGTCATTTTGGACATGCGGCCGCCGCATCCGCGATTTCGCAGCCCGCTTTGTCTATGCAAATTCAAGCCTTAGAGGATGGTTTGGGTCTGGCCCTGTTCGAGCGCGCCGCCCGCCATGTGCGACCCACGCCCTTTGGGGTTGGGTTCTTGGCGCGTGCGCAGCGAATATTGGCCGAGGTTGACGATTTGGGCGATAGCGCGCGTGCGGCGCGGGGCGATGATTTGGGGCGCCTGCGTCTTGGTGTGATCCCCACCATTGCGCCATATCTTTTGCCCCGTGTGGTGGGCTTGATGGGGCAGTATTACCCGCAGGCCAATTTGGCATTGCGCGAAACGATCACCCCGCGCTTGATCTCGGAATTGTCCGAAGGGCGGTTGGACGCGGCGATTGTGGCCCTGCCCATATCTGAGCCGAGCTTTGAGGAGGTGGAGGTGTTTCAAGAAGATTTCATTCTTGTGCGCCCGCCCGAAGATGCGGGCAAGCCTGTGCCCGATGCCAATTCCCTGCGCGAAATGAAACTGCTTTTGTTGGAGGAGGGGCATTGCTTCCGCGACCAAGCCCTGTCTTTTTGCGCACTTGGCGCAAATACCCCGCGCGAGGTGATGGATGGCTCATCACTGTCAACGCTTGTGCAGATGGTGGGGGCGGGGATTGGCGTGACGCTTATCCCTGAAATGGCTGTGCCTGTTGAGACGCGCTCTGCGAGCGTGGCCTTGGCGCGGTTTCGCACCCCTGCGCCTGCGCGCAAAATCGGGGTTATTTGGCGGCGCACAAGCCCGCTTTCCAATCAGTTGCGCAAATTGGCCAATGTGGTGCGCGAGGCGGCAGAAACGGGCGCGTCCGATGCCATGACAGGCGGGCTTATGCCCAAAATCGCGTAACCAAAAAGAAAAAGGCGGGCCAAAGCCCACCTTTTCCAATCCAAACTGGATGAGGCTTATGCCTTAGACCAGCGTGATATTTACGGCGCTTTCGCGGCCATCACGGCCTTTTTCCAGCTCGTAAGTCACTTTCTGGTTGTCGTTGAGGCCTTTGAGGCCAGAACGCTCAACACCAGAGATGTGAACGAATACGTCTTTGCCGCCTTCATCAGGTGCGATGAAGCCGAAACCTTTGGTTGCATTGAACCATTTCACGGTGCCATTGGCCATTTCCGTGTCTCCTGTCATTATGCTGCCCACACCATGTGGCAGCTTGGCAATCGTCATGCGAGATAGGCTGCACTGTTGCCTTTAAAGAGGGACAGAAGAGCGATATCAGATAACTAGCGCGGCCCGTGTCGCATGAAATGGGCTTCGCGTAAAGATAAATCGTTGGGGGTAAAAGATGCTGTTCAAATTGTTCATATCGGTTGCAACGCTTTTTGGCATCGTAATTTTTGCGGCGGTGGCCTTTCGCGTGATGCCAATGGATGCCGCGCGCTATCATATTCGCCCCGCTTTGGCTGTGCCGCCATCAACCCCCAATTTCGCCCTGATGGTGGGGGATGAGGCCTTGGTGTTGCCGCGCAATCTGGCGGATGTGGCGGCAGATGTCGCACTGAAGGCCGCCAGCGATGGCGCCGTTCTGTTGGCAGGCCAACCAGAGGATGGCTTTGTCACCTATGTCTATCGCAGCCGTTTGATGGGCTTTCCTGACGCGCTCAGCCTAACGCTTGATCCCACTGATGAGGGGGGGACGCGGGTTCAGATCTTCTCGCGGTCGCGCTTTGGTTATAGTGATTTGGGGGTGAATGCGGCACGCGTGGCCGATTGGGTCGCTGCGTTGCAGGCCGCGCGCTGATCAATCAGGCTTGACGCGCCCGCGCCGCTTCGCCAAACCCTGCCTATGTTGCCAGCAGAACCCCTTCGCCAAATTGTCGAGCGCTTCGAGTATCTCGAGGCGCAATTAAACGCAGGCCCCGCCGCTGATGCGATTGCCGCAATCAGTCGCGAATATGCGCAGCTGAAACCTGTGGTCACGCAGATTGACGAATATCAGCAGATCAAATCTGACCTTCAGGGGGCCGAGGCGATGTTGGCCGATCCTGAGATGCGCGCCTTGGCTGAAGAAGAATTGGCACGGCTGAAAATCGCGCTGCCTGAGGTTGAATATGCCTTGCGCATTGCGCTTTTGCCCAAAGATGCGGCCGATGCCCGCCCTGCCATTCTTGAAATTCGTCCAGGAACGGGCGGCGATGAGGCGGCCCTTTTTGCGGGTGATTTGCTGCGGATGTATCAACGCTACGCCGAAGTGCGGGGGTGGCAATTTGAATTGATCGAGCAGCAGCTCTCCGAGCTTGGCGGTGTGCGTGAAGTGACCGCACGGATCGTGGGCGAGGGTGTTTTTGCACGAATGAAATACGAGTCTGGCGTTCATCGCGTGCAGCGGGTGCCAGAAACGGAATCAGGCGGGCGTATCCATACATCCGCCGCGACTGTGGCTGTTCTGCCCGAGGCCGAAGATGTTGATATCGATATCCCCGCAACCGATATCCGTATTGATACAATGCGCGCCTCAGGCGCGGGTGGTCAGCATGTGAACACCACCGACAGCGCCGTGCGCATCACCCATTTGCCCACGGGGATCATCGTCACCTCATCGGAGAAGTCACAACACCGCAACCGCGAGATTGCAATGCAGGTCTTGCGCGCGCGGCTTTATGATCTGGAACGGCAAAAGGCCGATGATGCCCGCGCCGCTTCGCGCAAAAGTCAGGTGGGAACGGGCGATCGTTCCGAGCGTATCCGCACCTATAATTTCCCCCAAGGGCGCATGACAGATCATCGGATCAATCTGACCTTGTATAAGTTGGATCAGGTCTTGTCGGGTGATTTGGACGAGATCATTGACGCGCTGACCGCCCATGATCAAGCCGCCCTATTGGCTGAGATGGACGGGTGAGCGCGCGCTATCGGGATCTTTACGCCGCCGCGCGCGTGCGTTTGTCTTTGCGCTTGCCCCGAGATGAGGCTGAGCGCGATGCACGCCTTTTATTGGCGCATGCCGCAGGCCTGTCAGCGGCGGGGTTGTCAGCCTGTCTCAATGATCTGGCCGCCCAAAATCACATCACTGATTTTGAGGCAGTGGTGGAGGCCCGCCTTGCTGGACAATCTGTGGCCCATATCATCGGGAAATCTGCATTCATGGGATTGGATTTCGTGGTTGGGGCAGGGGATTTGGCCCCGCGGCCTGACACGGAAACCTTGGTAGAGGCTGCACTCGCGCATGGCTTTACGCGCTTGCTTGATCTGGGCACAGGCACAGGGGTGATTGCAATCAGCCTGCTTGCCGCGCGGCCAGAGGCGCAAGGGGTTGCAACCGATTTGGACGAGGGCGCATTGGCCCGCGCGCGACAAAATGCAAAGACCCATGGCGTGGCGGGGCGGTTGCAGTTTTTCACAGGCCCATGGTTCGCGGCGCTGCCAGAGCCCGCGATATTTGATCTGATCCTATCCAATCCGCCCTATATTGATCAGGCAACTTATGCATGTCTACCCGAAGAGCTGCGCTTGCATGAGCGCGCTGCGGCGCTGACCGATGGTCATGATGGGCTGAGCGCATATCGCGTGATCGCGGCGGAGGCAGGCGCCTATCTTGCGCGCGATGGGGCGGTCATGGTCGAAATCGGCTATGATCAAGGCGAAACGGTGCCGCAAATCTTTGCTCAAGCAGGGTTTCGGTCTGTGCGCGTCATCCATGACTTGGCAGGCAAGCCGCGTGTTGTGGTGGCGCAAGCGATGCGTTCCTAGGCGAAAAAGCTGATAATTTCACCGTTTTTGCAACTTTCCGCTTGTAAGCGCCCCTCAGCCATGGCAAGCGGAGGTCACGGGAGAGGAATTATTAAGACATTCCCCCGAAATAACAGCCACGATATTCTGGACAAAGGCACAGATTGCACAGGCTGATCGTGGATATTGGCACGGACTTGGCACTAGGCCGCCTGACACCCTGCCGTGGATGGCTTCAACACTGGACTATATAAGAACAATGAGATCATCAAAGAACCGCTCGCGGTCAAAGGGCAATCGCAACCGCTCTGTTGGCAATATCATCAATCGGGTGTTTGACAGCTCTGGCCCAGAGGGCAAGGTGCGCGGCACACCGCAGCAGATCATCGACAAATATCAGCAATTGGCCCGTGATGCGCAGTTGAGCAATGACCGCGTGGCCGCTGAGAATTTCTTGCAGCACTCCGAGCACTATTCCCGCCTCCTAAGCGAGGCGCAGCGCGAGATGGACGCGCGCCGCGAAGAGCAGCAAAGCAATAATGGCGGCCAGAATGGCCATGATCGCCGTGGGTATTCGAACGAGGACGAGGCCGAGACTTCGCAGGATGCAGGCCAAGAGGTCGTGCCCAGTGAGACGGATGGTTTGGCGATTGCCGCCGATGGCGATGGGGAAGAGGCCAGCACCTTGGTCGACACGCCCGAAAGCAAACCTCGCGCGAAACGCGCGCCGCGTGGCCCCCGCCGCCCGCGCAAATCTGACGAGGCGGGCAGCGATGCCGCCCCAATGGTTGCAGCCCCAAGCGAGGCGCAAGGCGAATAATCGCGCCTGACCTTGTCGCATGACATTGCCCCCGTGCCATCCTTGGCGCGGGGGTTTTTCTTGCCTTAATCGGCTGCGACAGCGCGGGCGAGGGCGCAAAACCCCTCAAGGCTGACTGTTTCTGCGCGGTCAGTCGGGCGCAGCCCTGCGGCCAAGATGCGATCCTCAATATCAGGGCAAAGCCCCTTCAGCGCGGCGCGCAGCATTTTGCGGCGTTGATTAAAGGCTTTAGCAACCACGCGCTCCAGCACCTTTTGATCGGCGGGAAATTTCGGTGCCTCAAGTGCTGTTAAATGCACCACCGCAGAGCTGACCTTTGGGGGTGGGGTGAAGGCCTCGGGCGGCAGGTTCAGCGCAATCCGCGCCTCACAGCGCCATTGCGCCAAGACGGCCAAGCGGCCATAGGCCTTGCTGCCCTCGCGTGCCACAATACGTTCGGCCACTTCGCGTTGGAACATCAAGGTCAGGCTTGACCATTGTGGCGGCCAAACAGGCGGGATCAGCCAACGGATGAGCAATTCGGTGCCCACATTATAGGGCAGATTGGCGATGATACGGATCGGCGGTTTCAGATGCGCCGCCCAATCCACGGCCAAAGCATCCTCATTGAGAACGCTCAGGCGGTCGGGATAGGCGGCGGCGATTTCTGCCAACGCAGGAAGGCAACGCGCGTCTTTTTCAATCGCCACAACGCGCCGCGCCCCTTCGGCCAAAAGGCCACGGGTCAAACCACCAGGGCCAGGGCCGATTTCCAGAACATCACATTCGCTTAAATCCCCTGCAATGCGGGCGATTTTTGCGGTCAGATTCAGATCAAGCAGGAAATTCTGCCCCAAGGATTTCTTGGCGCGCAGATCATGGGTTGCGATCACCTCGCGCAGGGGGGGGAGGGTATCAATCATGCCGCGCGCACCTGTGCCATTTGATCCGCCATGCGCAACGCGGCGACCAAGCTTGTGGCATCTGCGCGGCCCGTGCCCGCGATGTCAAAGGCCGTGCCATGATCGGGCGAGGTGCGGATAAAGGGCAGGCCAAGCGTCACATTCACCCCGCCTGAGAAATCAAGCGTCTTGATCGGGATCAGCGCCTGATCATGATAGGCGCAGATGGCCACATCATACCGCGCGCGCGCCGCAGGGTGGAACATCGTATCTGCGGAGAGCGGCCCCGCGATCTGATAACCTTCGCCGCGCAGCCCCTCCAGACAGGGGATCATCCATGCGATTTCCTCGCGCCCCATGGCGCCATTTTCGCCCGCATGGGGGTTCAGGCCCGCCACGGCAAAACGTGGGGACTGCAGACCGAAATCACGCTGCATTGCGTCCGAGGTCACGCGGATCACATCGCGCAATAGATCGGGGGTATAGGCCGCAGGAACCGCGCTGAGGGGGATGTGGATGGTGGCAGGCACAACGCGTAATTCTGCGCAGGCCAACATCATCACCACCTTCACCCCGCCCGCCAAGGCCGCGAGATATTCGGTATGGCCTGGATAGGCAAAACCCGCGCCTTGTTGCAGGGCGTGTTTATGGATGGGCAGGGTGCAAATTGCGCGCGCCGCACCCGATTGGGCAAGCTCTACCGCCTCCGCGATTGCGTCAATAACCCCTTGCGCATGGGCGGCTTGGGGGTGGCCTGCCACACGGGCGGGGCCAAAGTCGCGATGCAGAACTGGCAACCCATCGCCAAAGGCCGCAAAGGCGGCACTTGCCTGGGATATTTTGACAATAGGTGCGCCATGCCCGTTGAAATGATCCGCATCCCCAATGACAAAAAAAGGAACCGCGCCCCGCAATTCATGCCACGCTTTCGCGGCAATCTCGGGGCCAATCCCCGCAGGCTCCCCACTGCTGAGCGCAATGGGGCCGGTCGTGCCCGCACCCATGGGATCAGTCCAAATCACGGATGATGGCGTCCGCGCGCAATTCCTCAAGATAGCCAGAGGCATAAGTCTCAAGGCGCTGCGAGAACAAGGCTTGGCGAATTTCCTCACGCGCGCCATCTTCAAGCTCGACTGTGCGATTGCAAAGCCAAACCATCAGAAGGTCGGCGCCATTGTTGCGGCGCAGGGCGGTCGAGCTTTCATTCGGGTCAAGCTTAGCAAGCTCTGCCGCAATATCTGCGGGCACTTCGGCGCGCGGGGCGCTGATCCGTTCAAACTGACCTTCTAGAGTGCCGTAAAGATCATCGCAGCGGTCATTTTGCGCGGCGATCTCAGCGGCGCGCGCGGCGGCATCTGGCCCTGAAAGCAGAATGGTCGCGTAATCATAACTGCTCGGCGTTGGGAATTGATATCCCGCCTCTTCAAAGCCCAGCATTTGAAAAATCCCAATCCCAGGCCCCAAAGGGACGGGTTCGGTGACGTCACCAACATCCAAGGTGATCAACATGGCACTCAGGCCTTGGGGCAGAGATGACAGGGGACGCCAATCCAACGCACCACCATCCACCGCGGTGGGGGCGGCTGAACGGGCGCGGGCGGCATCGGCAAAAGCCGTCAGATTTCCATCCACATCTTCGGCAATCGCCAGCAATTCCGCGCGCAGCGTGTCAATATCGTTGCCTTCAATCGGCAGGATCAATTCCGCCAAACGAATTTGCGCCCCGCCCCCGCTGGAGCCGAGCGCAAGTGCGCGGTCAATCTCGGCCTCAGAGACTTGGGCGCGTGCCCCAAACCGACTGCGCAATATCTCGCGCCACAAAAGGCCTGCATTGATAAAATCGCGCAGGGTCTCATAGGTGACCCCCTCGTTCTCAAGCGCATCAATCAACCCTTGGCCGTCCAAATTCGCGCGGGCGGCAAATTCGTCAATTCCGATCATCAACTGGTCTTGGGTGATTGTGATCCCCGCTGCTTGGGCAGCGGCCATTTGCAGGCGTTCCTCCACCAAAACCTCGCGCGCGCGGGCCTGTAGGTCACCTGGTGCATTCAAGATGCCCAAAAATGTGGCGCGTTGATCCACCTCATATTGCGTGATCACGGTATCATTAACCGCAATCACAGGCGTGAAATCGAGCGATTGCGCGCGCATTTGTGCAGGGGTAAGCGCCAAGGCGCATCCCATGATCACACCAAAACACAGGTTGCGCGCGGCGCGCGCGCCCAAGAATTTACCCAAGATTGGGGAAGATACGTGATGTGAACTCATCTTGTCCTTCTTCGGTCACTCTTGCGAGGGGCGGCGTCAGAGCGCCCGTTGATATTTGTGCCAAGCCTACAAGAGGCGAGCAAGCGAAGCGAGGGGAAATTCATGCCCCCCTCATGTCTTGGGCCGATCCATCACTGTCTTAGCCATCTTCCATATGCAAAATCACCCCAAGCGCCAAAAGCGACCCCGCAAGGGGCGGTGTCCATGCAACGATAAAGGCGGAAAGCTGACCATTCTCACCCAAAACTTGGGCAAAGCTGCGCAGAAAATAGAGGCCAAAGCCCAACAAAATCGCGGCGAGCACTAAAGGCCCCGTGCGGCCAAAACGGGTGTGACGCATCGTAAGGCTTGCACCGATCAAGACCATGCTCATCAGCATCAAGGGGTTTGCCAACTGCATCTGGAACCAGACCCGATGCGACAGGCCCGCAAATCCCGCATCCTGCAACTGCGTAATGAAATCGGGAAGGGCGTAGATCGAGATATTGCTCGGATCCCCAAAGGAATCGAGAATTTGTTCCCGCGTCAGCGTTGAAGGAACGGCATAGCTTTCAAAACTTTCTGCACTGGCCTCGGGGTTGGTTTGGGTTAAGTCCCAGATCTTGGCGCGGGTAAGATCCCATGATTGCAGTCCAAGGCGCGCTTCATCGGCGTCAATGCGCTGTTCAATTCGGCCAAATGTATCGAAATTATAGAAGGTGACGTCAAATAACTGCGTGCCATCGCTATTGGCGCGCAGCGCGTTGATGACGGTTTGCTGATCGCGCGTGCCTTGGCGCAGCCAAAGCCCTTCTTGCGTGATGGCCAAGGTGCGTTCCTGTGCGCCACGCACCTGTGCCAACTTACGCTCATGCGCGATCTGTGTGTCGGCCACGATTGGGTTGATCACCAAAAGACCGATGATCCCGATGAGGGCGGCCACGCCAATTGGGGCCATCGTGGCCCGCAAAGCCGAGCGCCCCGATGCCCGCACCACCACCA
Organism: Rhodobacterales bacterium HKCCA1288; assembly: GCA_015693905.1. Taxonomy (NCBI): domain Bacteria; kingdom Pseudomonadati; phylum Pseudomonadota; class Alphaproteobacteria; order Rhodobacterales; species Rhodobacterales bacterium HKCCA1288. Next base: position 174,017 of record CP065161.1, read on the forward strand.
ATTCCGAACTGCGTGCCAGTGACAAGAAAAAGACCAAGGTCGCCAGCATGACAACCAGTGGAAAGAGGGAATAAAGCGCTGACGGCATATTGAGCAGCGCAAGCGTGAGCGCATCGCCCAAATCCCCGCCGTTGAGCGCGATTTTTCGCATCTGTTCGGTCAAATCCACGACCATGTGGATCACCGCAAAGATCGCCAACACGGTGAGGAAGTTTTTGAAATAGCGCTGCGCGAGGTAAAGTTGCAGGATCATGCGCCGCCCTCAACCAGATCAGGCTGCCGCATCGGGCGCCAATGTGCGGTTTTATATACCGCCAACAGCACCGCCCCGAACACCACGGCGCAGAGCAGTGGCTGCACATAGGCCAATGGTGCCAAATGCGGCGCGTTGGTCACCTGAGCGCTCAAAAGGTTCTTGCTCATCTGCAACGGGATCACCAACCCTACGGCCAGCATGATCTGCGCCCATAACCCAAGCCGCGAAAAATTGCGCAGCATCAGGCAACTGGCCGCAATCAAAGGCACAAAAAACGCGAACATCGCCTGCGCGAAACGATAATGCAGTTCCCATTTGATACGATCTAGGGGAATGCCCGCGCGGTTGGCAAGATCTTGATCCGCCGCAATCAGCGCAGGCGTGGACATCGCGCGCTCGTTCTCGGGCAGAACTTCGCCCTCTTCGTCACTGCCTGATGCAGTCGGGCTTTGTGCCTGTGTGATATCATAGTTCAATCGCTCAAAGCTGAGATTGCTCAGGCGGTTTGTGACCCGATCCAAGGTGATACTGCGCCCTGATACCAAGATCATCCGCGCGTTTTCCGCATCGCGCAAAAGATACCCGCGATCCGCGCGATAGGTCACTTCGCGGGTCTCGCTGCGGCGGTCATGAATGAACAGACCCTGCAACTCACCTTCGGGTGAAATATCGCTGATGTAAATCGTGATGCCCGAGATCGGGGATTGGAACACGCCCGCGCGCAGCAACTGCGCGACCAGATCATTGCCCAAGATGTTTGATCTTTCGCGAAATTGTGCTTCGGCCTGCGGGGCCAAACCATTGCTAAGGCCCGCAACCAAAAACGCCATAATCGCCCCGAAATAGAAAACGGGCCGTAACAGGCGCAGCGGCGAGATGCCGGCGGTCTGCAAAATCACCAATTCACTATCGGTGATCAGGCGGTTGAACACATAAAGGGTCGCCACAAACCCCGCCACCGGCAGCACCATCATGATAATCGGCGGCAGCGCCAATGTGGTCAGTTCGAGGAAGGCCAAAATGGTTTGGCCGTCCGAGATCAATTGATCGAACAAATCAACCCCTTGGTTGATCCAATAAACGGACACCAAAACAAGCGCGAAGAAGCCAAAGAAACTGAGGCACATGAGCAAGATATAACGATCATATCGTGTCAAATTGGCAGCCTTTGTAAATTTGGCCCCATATCTTTGGGGTGCAAGCGGGCCTGATTGCCCACAAGGTCTTTTGGTTTTGGGGGTTTTTGGGGCTTAATGCAAGGCTTCCGCGCGAAGGGCACGGGTTCGTGCAATCGCCCATCTGGTCAAGCCGCAGTTTGCGCCCTAGTGTTGCCGTGAAATGACGCTTTCAACCAATGTGAGGATCTTCATGACCCGTCCATCCGCGACACAGTTTTGCGAAATTGATCTTGATGCGCTTAAGGGGCTTTCGGGAAAGATTGCCTGTTTGGCCACGCCAGAGGGTGGTTTGGATGCAGCGGGGCGGCGGTTGAACCGCCTGAGCAAAGGCGCGGTGGATCGGGCCCTTGGCAGCCCTGCATGGGAGGGATTAAACGCGGGCGATGTCATGGTCTTGGCCTATCCTGCGGGCATGGCGGCAGAGGCCGTGTTGCTCCTCAAAACAGAGCGCCGCGTCACCGCACAAGCGGCACGCCGCGCGGGCGCTAAATTGCGGGTCGCGGCGGGCAAATCAGAGTTGCATATCTGTGCGGGCAATTTCGCACGCAGCGCGGATTTGGCGCTTGGGGTGGTCTTGCGGGGCTATGAATTTGGCGATCACAAATCCAAAGCCCCCGAAAGCTATGGCAGCGTCACGCTCTATTGCAGCAAACCTAATGAGATTGCCGCAAAGGCCGCGCCGCTTTTGGCGGTGGCGGAAGGGGTGTTTTTCACCCGTGATCTGGTCAACGCCCCAGCCAATGTTCTGACGACCACCAGTTTTGCCGAACAGCTCAGCGATTTGGCCGCGCTTGGCGTCAAGGTCGAGGTTCTTGATGAACCCGCGCTCGAAAAATTGGGAATGCGCGCCCTTTTGGGGGTTGGGCAAGGCTCGGAAAGCCCGTCCAAGGTTGTGGTGATGGAATGGATGGGCGCAGGTGATGCGCAGCCCTTTGCTCTCGTGGGCAAGGGGGTTGTGTTTGACACAGGCGGCATCAGCCTAAAACCCGCCGCAGGCATGGAAGATATGACCATGGATATGGGCGGCGCAGGTGTTGTTGCAGGGGTGATGAAAGGCCTTGCCTTACGCAAGGCGCGCGCCAACGTGGTTGGTCTGGTTGGCTTGGTTGAAAACATGCCCGATGGTCGCGCGCAGCGTCCTGGCGATGTTGTGGTCTCAATGAAAGGGGACACAATCGAGGTCATCAATACCGATGCCGAAGGGCGCCTCGTTCTGGCGGATGTGCTGTGGTATGCGCAAGAACGCTTTGCCCCACGCGCGATGATAAATTTGGCCACGCTGACAGGCGCAATTATCATTGGTCTGGGCCATGACAATGCAGGCGTTTTTGCAAATGATGATGCGCTTTGCGCAGCCTTCCTAAAGGCCGCGAAAGCCGAAGATGAAGGCGCATGGCCGATGCCATTGGATGACAGCTATGATGACCTGATCAAAAGCCGCATAGCCGATATTAAAAACTCAGGCGGGCGGCCTGCGGGCTCGATCACAGCGGCCAAATTCCTGCAGCGTTTTGTCAAGAAAGACATGCCTTGGATCCACCTTGATATTGCGGGTGTTGCTTCGATTGCAAAGGACAGCAAATACGCCCCCGCAGGGGCAACAGGTTGGGGCGTTTTGGCACTGGATCGGTTGATCCAAGATATGTTTGACGAAGGCTGATGTCCGAACTGTGGTTCTACCATCTGACCCGCTCGCGGCTTGAGCAAGTTTTGCCCATGCTGATTGAGCGCGCTTTGGCGCAAGGGTGGCGCGTGGCCTTGCGCGCGCCCGATGCGCAAAGCGTGGCGCGGATGGATGACCTTTTATGGGCCGCGCATCCGCCCGAGCGTTTTCTGCCCCACGGGGTCGAGGGCGGGGCGGATGCCGAACTTCAACCCATTCTCATTGGCACAGGCGATCTGCGCGCCAATCGCCCCGATTATCTGGTGGCGATTGGCGGGGCCACGATCACACCTGAGGATTGCGCAGGCCTGACCCGCGCTGTTTTGGTTTTTGACGGCCGAGATGAGGCATCCGTCACCCATGCGCGCACCCATTGGCGCAGTTTTGCCGAGGCGGGCCTGCGTCTTCAATATTGGTCGCAGGCCTCAGGCGCGTGGAAAATGGAACGCGAACATCCACAACCTTCGACAAAAGATTGATGTTTCGATGAAAAACCAAATTGCTTTGACGAATTATTAGGATTCCATCCTCTACAACCCTCGTCACCTTGGGCCATGATTGCGCGCCCATCAGTCGTTGAGGAGAGGGTCTGGCCCATGGTTGCCTATGAATTTGATCAACATCTGCCCGAATTCAATTTGGTCGGGGACGACCTAAACCTATTGGCCAATGTGGGCACGCTTATTGTGCCCGAGATTGATGCCGTTCTCTCGGAATTCTACGCCCATGCCTTGAACGATGCCGATTTGGCCAAATATTTCAAAACAGAGGCTTCGGTTGATCATGCGCGCATGGAGCAAAAGGCGCATTGGATCAATCTGTTTTCTGGGCGTTTTGATGCGGATTATTTCGCCTCGGTGCAGCGCGTGGGGGCGATCCATGCCAAGATTGATCTGCCCCTTTTTGCCTATGTTTCCGCCTATTCCAAGGCAACAGGACGGTTGCTTGAGGCGCTGACGCGCAAGGCGCAAGTGCCGCCAAAACGGTTTCGGGGGGTGCGCGAAGCGGATGACCGCTTGGGGCCGATGTTATCGGTTCTCAGTCGCGCCTTTGCCTTTGATATGCAATGCGTGGTGGAGGTGACCATTGGCATATGGCGTGACGAACAGCAGCGCCTTTTTGATCATATGGAGGTCGCAGTTGGCGCCTTGGCCGAAGGAAATCTGGGTCATGTGATCCCTGACCCAGATTATAGCGATTTTCCAAGACGCTATGACCCGATGCGGAGGGATTTCAACGCAACTGTCGCCCGTTTGGCTGCGATTGTGCGCGACATCGGGGCCTCAATGGAAAAGTTGATGTATGAAACCGAATCCGTGACCCGCGCCGCACAGGATTTGTCGGGGCGCACCGCCTCGCAGGCGGCCTCGCTGGAGCAGACCGCAGCCGCGATGGAGGAGTTGACTGTCTCCGTCCAAGGCTCGGCCCAAAACACCCGCGCCGCAGCCGATGTTGCGCGCGAAGCCCGCCAAGAGGTGACCCGCGGGGCAGGGGTTGTGTCCGATGCCGCAAAGGCGATGGAAATGATCAAGCAATCTTCGGATCGCATTTCCCAGATCACTGGTGTGATTAATGATATTTCCTTCCAAACCAATCTTTTGGCTCTGAACGCTGGGGTCGAGGCGGCCCGCGCGGGGGATGCAGGGCGCGGTTTTGCGGTGGTGGCCCAAGAGGTGCGCGCCTTGGCCGCCAAATCCAGCCAAGCGGCGCGTGAGATTGATCAATTGATCAGTGAAAGCGCCGCGCATGTCTCCTCAGGTGTCGGTCTGATGGATGAGGCAGGCAGCACCCTAGAAGGGATCGTGGTCAGTTTCGAAAGGGTATCGGTTTTGGCGGGCGAAATTGCATCGGCGGCGCAAGAACAGTCCCAAGGTTTGGGCGAGGTCAACCTCTCGGTTGGTCAAATGGACGAGATTACACAGAAGAACGCGCAAATGGTGGAGCAGACCAATGACGCGCTTCATAAGCTTAGCCTGCAAGCCAAAGATGTTCAGCGTCTTTTGGGCAGTTTGCAAATCGAACCCAATTCATCCGCCTCAACGGGGACAGGGCGTGGCCCTTCGGCCCGTGGGATTGCGGCATAAAGGATGAAAGCGCGCGGGGTGAGCGGATTGGCCCGCGCGTTAGCGTTCCAAAATCATTTCGCCGTTTTCAATCACGATCCTGCGAAAGCCGTTTAAAAATTCCATCCCAAGTAGGCTGTGATCCATCTCGCCGCCATTGATGACGGCAGCGATGTTTTGCGCAGTGGTTGTGCCCAGGCCAAGCCGCGCTATGCGCACAGGCGCGGTGGAAATGCGCCCGTTGGCCGTATTGGCGCGCCCTGAGAAAACGATGCCTTCAAGATTGAAGCCTGCGCGTGTCGCATCTTGGCGTGATAACACAATTTGGCTTGCGCCCGTATCAATCATGAACAGCACGGGCACATCATTGACCTGCAAGGTCAGATAATAATGCCCATCCATCGCGCGGGACAAAATGATATCCCTGCCAGTGTCGCGCATTTGCGCCAAGCCGCTGGACGCACTGCGAAAATCATTCCAAAGGCCAATGCCTGCGACTGTCCCAATGATAATAAAGAACCACAGCGCGCTATGGCGCAGAAGTCGGCCCAAATTCCGCCGATGTGCTGCAATCGCATAGCCCAGAACCGCGACAAAAATAGCGCCAAGGTAGAAAAGCTGCGGGATATCTTGCAGATCAAAAGCCCCCATCTTGCCCCTCATAACACCTGTAAATCGCGCATCCCATCAATCACGAATTGCACGGAAAGCGCGGCCAAAAGCATGCCCAACAATCGTGTGACCACGTTGATCCCCGTCGGCCCCAAGGCGCGCTCTAACGGGGTGGAGAGCAAAAACAGCGAAAAGACACAGATCAAAACCGCCGCCATCACGCCATGCACCGCCAAAACCCATGTGATGTCGCCGTCCATCTGGCCCGTCAAAAGGATCATGGTCGCCAAGGCACCAGGGCCTGCGATCAGGGGGGTGGCGAGTGGAAAGACGCTTGGGTCGTCCTTATGGGGTTGATCCGCCTGTCCCTGTCGGCGGGCGCTGCGCCGCTCAAACAGCATATCAAGCGCGGTCAAAAACAATAAAATCCCGCCCGCGATGCGAAAGGCTGGCATGGAAATACCAAGGAAGTTCAAAACGGCCTCACCCGCCACGCCAAATAGCGTTAACAGGACAAAGGCGATCAGGGTCGCCCGCAGCGCAATCTTCCGCCTTTCGGCCATGCCCATGCCGCGGGTCAGCGCGACAAAGAGCGGCGCCAAACCGATGGGATCAATAATGACAAAAAGCGCCACAAAAACGGGGATGAGGGTTGCGAATTCCATGCCCTATCCCTGACCTTTGAGGGGGCAAAGGTCAAATGAAATCGGGGGAGGGGGCTATTCTTGCAACGCCGCGTCAAGCCGCGCCTGTGCTGCGACCCAAAGCGCCTCGGCGCGCGCTAATCCTTCTTCGACTTCAGTGAACTTCGCCTGCCATTGCGCCAATTCAGATGCTTTGGCAGCCTCATAGAGCGCAGGATCAGCCAGTTTCACCGAAAGTTTCTCATGCATCTCCATAATCTTTTCGACCCGCGCTTCGGCACGGCGCAATTCGGCGCGTATCTCTTTGATCTCGTCATGGCTTGGGCGGGGCGCAGTTGGTGCGGGCTTGTCTTTGCTGGGTTTGTCTGGCCGCGCCCCCAAGAGGGTGGCGCGATAACTGTCCAAATCGCCCTCATAGGGGGCAACCCGCCCATTTGCGACCAGCCACAACCGATCGGCCACTAGCCCCAAAAGGTGCATATCATGGCTGACCAAGATCACCGCCCCCGAATAGGCCGAAAGTGCCTCGACCAAGGCCTCGCGACTTTCGATATCCAGATGGTTGGTCGGCTCGTCCAAGATGAGCATATGCGGCGCGTCCAAAGTCGCGAGCAACAAGGATAAGCGCGCCTTTTGCCCGCCCGATAATTGGCCAACTTTGGTTTCGGCCTGCGCCGCCGCCAGACCAAACCCCGCAAGTCGTGCGCGGTGGCGTGTTGGCGCCTCCTCGGGGCGCGCGCGGCGCAGGTGGTCAAGCGGGGTTTCGTCCAAATGCAATTCGTCAACCTGATGCTGCGCGAAATACCCGACCCGCAACTTGGAGGAGGCGGTGACACTGCCTGCCATTGCCGCCAATTTGCCTGCAATCAATTTGGACAGGGTCGATTTGCCCTCGCCGTTGCGCCCAAGCAGAGCGATGCGGTCATCTTGGTCAATGCGCAAATCCAGCTTTGACAGCACCGCACGCCCCTCATAGCCAACACTTGCCCCGTCCAGCCGCAAAATAGGCGGCGAGAGCGTCTCGGGTTCGGGGAAGGTGAAGACAGTGCGCGCCGCGTCTTCGGGGGCGCGGATGGGTTCCATCCGTTCCAGCATCTTAAGCCGTGCCTGTGCCTGCTTTGCTTTCGAGGCTTTGGCGCGGAAGCGATCCACGAAACTTTGCAAATGCGCGCGCCGCGCCTCTTGTTTTTTGGCTTCTGCCGATTGCAGCGCCCGCTGCGCCGTGCGGGTTTTGATGAAATCATCATAGCCGCCCGCATAAAGGGTCAATTTTTGATCACTTAAATGCAAGATATGCCCCACCGCGCGATTGAGCAGTCCGCGATCATGGCTGATGACAAGGACAGTGTGCGGATATTTGGCCAGATAAGCCTCAAGCCAGAGCGCCCCCTCAAGGTCGAGATAGTTGGTGGGTTCGTCCAAGAGCAGGAAATCAGGTTGCGAGAAAAGAACGGCGGCCAAGGCCACGCGCATCCGCCACCCGCCCGAAAAATCGGAACAGGGGCGGGCGGTTTCCGCATCTGTAAAGCCCAAACCCCGCAGGATCGTAGCGGCGCGCGCCTCGGCCGACCAAGCATCAATATCGGCAAGCCGTGTTTGCACCTCGGCCATGCGTTCGCCCGTTGCGGTTTCCGCCTCGGCCATGAGGGCGGCGCGCTCTGTATCGGCGGCCAAGACAGTGTCGAGCAGCGACACCGCGCTGCCAGGCACTTCTTGGCTGACGCCGCCGATGCGCGCGCGCGCGGGGATCTCAATCCCCCCCCCATCAAGCGATAATTCCCCCTTGATCAGACGAAACAGCGTGGTCTTGCCCGCGCCATTGCGCCCGACAATGCCCACCTTATGCCCCGTGGGGATGGTCGCGCTGGCCCCATCAAACAGGGGACGACCCGCCATAGAAAAAGAGAGATCAGATATGCGCAACATGCGCGGCTCATGCACGGCTTGGCGCGTGCTGTCAATCGCGGCTTCCCTATTCTGATCCCTCATGTTATGGCCGCGCCAAATTCACCTTCCCATGGAGAGACCAATGGCCGTGCAACGCACATTTTCCATCATTAAACCCGATGCAACCAAGCGCAACTTGACGGGTGCAATCAACGCAAAGATCGAAGCAGCGGGCCTGCGCATCATCGCGCAAAAGCGCATTCACCTGACCCCCGCGCAGGCAGGCGTGTTCTATGCCGTGCATAAAGAGCGCCCTTTCTACGGCGAGCTGTGCGAATTCATGGCGTCTGAGCCTGTTGTTGTGCAGGTTCTGGAAGGCGAAAACGCGATTGCGAAATATCGCGAAGTCATGGGCGCCACTGATCCTGCCGAAGCGGCAGAGGGCACAATCCGCAAAGATTTCGCGCTGTCTAAGGGCGAAAACTCCGTTCACGGGTCAGATGCCCCTGAAACTGCTGCGGAAGAGATTGCCTATTTCTTTGCAGGCCTAGAATTGGTCGGCTAAGCCGATCACCATAGTCCTTGAATGAGGGCCGCATAGCCAATCGGCTGTGCGGCTTTTATTTTGCGCGTAAGCCGAGAATATCCATTTGGCGTTCAAATTCGCTGCGGTCTGGATCGTAGTGGTCATTGCAAATCTGATCAAAACTTGCGCGCAATTGGACTTTTTCAGCCCCTTTGCAATCGTTCCAAGCGCGACCTTGAAGTGCCATATGCAGAACGTAATACATGATAAAATGGGGTGATACCCCTGAGCGTAACAGCGCGATATAGGCCTGATCTGCCCCCAGTTCGCGCAAATCTGAGGCGGTTTTGATCCCAGCCTTACGCAGGCTTTGTGCCATGGCAGGGCCAATATTGCGCAAGGATTGCAGATCATCGGGATCGGATTTTGGCATCTTGATATCCTCGGGGGCGGCCATATGACGTGGCCTATATTATTCATTTCGTGCCACGAAACATGGCGAAACGCGCGAATATCCGCCGATTTTGGCGCGAAAAGTTCCATTTTTGCAAAATGACATGAAAATTTAATATGATTCTTGTATGCGATTCGCGCTGTTGCTGCTATGCGGGGTGCGATTTTGGCCTAGGGGTAGGTCAAACGTCAAAACCCTTGGGGGGCAACTCTGTGGGGAAAACGACCAATTACGATGGTGCCTGCCAGATCGAAAAGGATTGGGCAAACAGATTTGGTGGCATCAAGAGGGGAATAAGATGGGGTTGGATTTTAAAACGACAACAAAACCAAAGAAACGGTTTCGTTTATTGGTCATTTTGGTTGCGATTGCGGCGATCCCAAGCCAATTGGCGGTGGCGGATGTCGGCCATGGTGATCCGCGCGGTGTTGGGTATTCCGCGCAATCGATGTTGTCAGTCGTTGCCGCCCGCTAACGCAGCAGATGTGCGAAGCGCCGTTTGACCTCTCGGGTGCGGCGCCGCGATACAGGAATGTCTTGCCCGTTTACCAAATTCAGCACAATCAAACCATTTTCTGCGCGGGTCATGCCGCGCACTGCGTGATCTGCGATCCAAAATGACCGATGCACTTGCATTCCCTGCAATGGGGCAAGCGTGATCACAGCCTCGGTGAATTTATGCCGCGTCAGAAACGTGTCTGTTTCCGTTACAATCCGCACATAATGTTCCTCGGCCCCAATCATCAGCAGGTGCTGCGCCGCAAGGGTGATCGCGCCGATTTGGATGTCGAGTTCGGCGGTTTGGGAGGGGCCCGTGGTCTGCGGGGCGGTTAGAACTTTGCTCTGCTGCTGAGGTGGCTCATCCAAGGCAGGCAGTGTGGCCCAGATCATTATGTATTCCCCAAGAACCCCGCAGACCATCGCCACGGAAATCTGCCACCAAAGGGGGCTGTCAGTTGGCATGATCAGCGCCCCAAGCGCCGCGCCGATCCCCAGTGATGTCGCAATAATCAGGGTCAGCGGCACGGGGCGTGCAGGGGCAATGCGGGCCAAGCCAAAGCAGATCGCGCAGAGTGCGGGAAAGTAAAGGATCGCCGCCATGCCCCCCAAAAACAGGGTTTGCCCATCTCCCTGTGGCCCAAGATGGAACAGGGTTGCAAGGATCACGTAGCAGGCGATCACCTTTGGTTGTTGCAAGTAGCGCAACAGCGCGGCGGGGGTTGTGCTGATAATCGCGCCTGTAATGAGCCGAAATTGGGCAGGCCTGCGGGCATTTTGAGCCTGATCAAGGACGCGGGATGTCTCGTCCGAGTGCAGCAACCTATCTAAAGAAATCGATTCGGATATTTCGCGCATCTTGATCCCTGGTTTGGAAACAGTTTCCCGAAAATTTAGTAATTATATTCGTATATAAATTATTTATTAAATTGACCTTGAGTGTGCTCACGTCATGAACGGTCATTTTGACGGTCATTTTCGACCATTCACGACAATTTGGGCAAAACTAAGGCAGATGCCTTCTGAAACCGATGCACCCGTTCTGGCGAAACCCGTATCCTGCAAGCGGGGGTTAACTATTTGGGCATATGCCGTGCTGGCACATGTCCAAATGGCTGCGAAGGTGCTGTGATGGACAAGGTGTTTGCGCGGTTTTTTGCGCTTTGCGATGCGGCTGGGGACATGTGCCGCAACAGATCGCGCCGTAAATTGCCCGTCATTGTGGCGGGCGTAGGGCAGGACGCCCTTATTGATGCCCCATTGGTTGGATACGCCTTGGCAACAAAGCATGCCCCGTTGGCTGGTCTTGCGCGCAAGTCCACCAGTCCCGCGGGGCCCGTGCGGGCCGCACAGCCCGTTGTATCTGTAATTCGAGTTGGGAACTGGTGAGATGATGATGGCCCTTAAGACGGATGATTTGAACGCGCATCTGCGCCTTGATTGGCAGGCGGCGCGGTGCGGGGCCGCAATGCGGACCTTGGGGGCCATATCGCCGTCCGTCATTCATGCGGGTTGCGCCGCAGGCATCATCGCAGGCGTAACGCCATGCACCATCCGCCCAAATCGCGCGTCCGAGGAATAAAATTATGGCTCTCCTTAACTTCATCTATGTTGGCAAGTTCCAGGATCTCGATCCGATTGAGGGCGCAGGCAACATTAACGCTGAAAACCAGCAGCTCCTGACGGGTCAGGTTTTCGCGCCGTTGCAGATCACCACATTGGACGCGACCGATCTTGGCACAGGGCAATTGTCGATTGAGGGGCCTGCCACGGGTTTTGGCGCAAGACCACAGCAAACTGTGACCTATGATACAGGCTCGGGCACAGTCACCGAGCGCTTGGACGCTAACGTTGGCGCGGTCGATGTCGAAGTGACGCTCGCGGATGGCTCAACCGTTTTGACCCGCGCTTCCTTTGCGCAGATGACCAATGGCGATTTGTTCGTGGCCGATTGGCAGGGCGATGGCTCGATTTCCAATCTGGGTGAGATCACCTCTATTAGGGTCGTCAATGTCCTCAGCACAGTGCATGACGAGATTTGGTTCTACCAATCTGTCGAAGGGACATCTGTCGCATCCGCCCCGCCGCCACCGCCGCCTTCGGGCAATACGCCGCCTGCCTTTACCAATTTGGTCAACGGACAGGTCATCAACATCACCGAAAACACGAGTTTTGTCGTTGATGCAAATGCCACTGATGTGAATGGCGATGTCCTGACCTATTCGATTTCGGGCGGTGCGGATGCCGCGCGTTTTACAATCGACCCCGCCACAGGCGTTTTGCGCTTCGTCACGCCCCCGGATTTTGAGGGGCAGAACAGCGCCGTTGGGAATGACGACATTTACGATGTCACCATTCGCGTATCCGATGGTCAGGGCGGGTCGCAGGATTTGTCCCTATTGGTCAATGTTCTGGATGTTGCTGAAGGCCCCGTGTTAGGGGATGGCACGGTCAATGGCACATCCGCCCGCGATATCATGACACCAGGATATGTTGACGCGCAGGGCGATGTGATTGATGGCGCCGATGGTCTGGATGACCGCATTTTCGGCGGCGCTGGTCTCGATAGCATCGATGGCGGTGCTGGCGATGACTTCATCGATGGCGGTGACAACACCGGTGCGGACAGGCCATCGCCGGTGGAGGCAGCCTACGAGGTGCTTATTGGCGGTGACGGAAACGACACCATCGTCGTCGGGCCCGAGGACTCGGGCTTTGGCGGTTCCGGCATGGATATGTTCATCGTCGACCGCACGCAGCTTGCCAGTTATGGCGGCCCATTGGGCGGCATCTTCGTTGTCGGTGGTGAAACGGGCGACGATTTCGACACGCTGGATCTGCGCAACGCGGGCAACTGGCGGTTCAGCCAGCTGACCACGAACGGCAACGGGCAGCCTGGCTTCAACGGGGTCATCGACCTATTGGATGAAAATGGCAACGACACGGGCCAGAACATCCAGTTCTTCGAGATCGAGAACTTCCTCGGCACGCCGTTCTCGGGCACGACGCCCCCGCCACCATCCCCCACGGGCGATGGTGTCGTGGATGGCACCGCCGCGCGGGATATCATGAACCCCGGCTTCGTCGATGCCCAAGGGGACCAGATCGACGGCACGGATGGTGTGAACGACACGATCTTTGGCGGTGGCGGCCTTGACAGCATCAATGGCGGTGCGGGCAACGATTTCATTGATGGTGGCGACAACACCGGCGGGGACAGGCCCTCCCCGCTCGAGGCCCCGTACGAGGTGCTGGACGGCGGGTTCGGCGATGACACCTTGGTCGTGGGTGCCGAAGACGCCGCCTATGGCGGTGACGGTGCTGATACATTCATCATCGACCGCGCGCAGTTGGACAGCTTTGGCGGCACAACTGGCGGGATGCTTGTCGTTGGTGGCGAAACGGGCAACGATTTCGACACGCTGGATCTGCGCAACGCAGGGAATTGGCGGATCAGCCAGCTGACCACGAACGGCAATGGTCAACCAGGGTTTAACGGGGTCATCAACCTTTTGGACGAGTTCGGCAACGACACGGGCCAAAACATCCAGTTCTTCGAGATCGAGAACATCCTCGGGACCGAGTTCGGCACCAATGCCGCGCCTGTTTTCACCAATTTGGTCAATGGCCAGACCATCAATGTGGCCGAAAACACGAGTTTTGTCGTGGATGCCGATGCCACCGATCCCGATGGCGATGCCCTGACCTATATGATCGTGGGCGGCGAAGACCAAACACGCTTTATCATTGATGCCAATACGGGCGTGCTGAGCTTTATCTCGCCCCCTGATTTCGAAGGCCAAAACAGTGCCAGCGGCGATGACATTTACCAAGTGACCATCCGCGTCATGGATGGGCGCGGGGGACAACAGGATCTGTCCCTTAACGTCAATGTCACCGATGTGAATGAGGTGACACCTGATGGCACGGTGAACGGCACGGCGGGCAATGATTTCATGCCCATCGGCTTTACCGATGCGCAGGGCGATCAGATTGACGGCGCTGACGGCCTGAACGACCGCATCGAGGCGGGCGCGGGTGATGATACGATCCAATATGGCGCGGGCAATGACACGGTCTTTGGCGGTGACGGCAATGACGTCATCGATGACGCGCCTGGTTTTGGGGCTGATAATGGCAGCAACCTGATCTTCGGCGGCGCGGGCAATGATGTTGTCTTTGACAGCACGGGCAATGACACTGTCTTTGGCGGCGATGGCAATGATTTCATCGGCCTCGAAAGCGGTGGCAACGATTCCGCCGATGGCGGTGCGGGCAATGACCGCATCGAAGGCGGCGCGGGCAATGACACGCTGACCGTTGGGGCGGGGGATTCCATCTTTGGTCAGGATGATGCCGATACCTTTGTCGTGGATCGCACGCAGCTGGATGCGAATGGCCTGACGGCGGCGAATATGACCGCCGATGGTGGCGCGGGTGGTTTGGATGCTGACGTTCTTGATCTGCGCAACGCAGGCAATTGGCGCATCATCAACCAAGTGCCAGATTCAGATGGCAATGGCACCAATGGCACGGTCGAATATCTGGACGGGGCGGGCAATCCCACGGGTCAGGTTCTGAATTTCACCAACATTGAAACCATTTTGGGCTCGCCCTTTACGGCGCCGAACCAAGCGCCAACCTTCACCAATGTTTCGAATAACCAGACGATCAGCATCCCTGAGAACACGAGTTTTGTGGTTGATGCTGATGCCACAGACCCTGATGGCGATGCGCTGACCTATTCGATTGTCGGAGGTGAAGATCAAGCACGGTTTGCGATTGATCCCACGACAGGCGCGCTAAGTTTCACAAGCGCCCCCGATTTCGAGGGTCAGAACAGCGTCAGCGGCGATGATGTGTATCAGGTCACAATCCGCGTTGCAGATGGGCGCGGCGGGGCGCAGGACGTTACGCTGAACGTCAACGTCACCGATGTGCCCGAGGGGCCAGGCCCTGACGGCACGGTGAACGGCACCGCGGGCAATGACAACATGCCTGTGACCTTTGTCGATGCGCAAGGTGACCAGATTGATGGCACCGATGGGCTCAATGATCTGATCGATGCGGGCGCGGGCAATGACACGGTCAATGCGGGCGTAGGCAATGACACGGTCGATGGCGGGATTGGCGATGATCAGCTGACAGGTGGCGATGGCAATGACCGTTTGATCGGCAATGACGGCAATGACACGCTGCTTGGTAATTTCGGCGAAGATACCTTGCTCGGCGGTCAGGGCGATGACTTCATCGGAGGGCTGGGTGGATTTGGCAATGACACGCTGACGGGCGGCGCAGGCAATGACACCTTGTCGGGCGATTTCGGCAATGACACGTTGACAGTGGGTGCAGGCGATAGCGTCTTGGGCGGCGATGATGCCGATACCATTATCGTGGATCGTCTTCAGCCCGATGCCAATGGCCTGACGGCGGCGAATATGACCGCCGATGGTGGTTCGGGCGGTTTGGATGCTGACGTTCTTGATCTGCGCAACGCAGGCAATTGGCGCATCATCAACCAAGTGCCTGACACCGATGGCAATGGCACCAATGGCACGGTTGAATATCTCGATGGTTCAGGCACGCCCACGGGGCAGGTGCTGACCTTCACCAATATCGAAACCATTTTGGGCTCACCCTTTGTGCCCACGAACCAAGCGCCTTTGTTCACCAATGTAGCGAATAACCAGACAATCAGTATCCCTGAGAACACGAGTTTTGTGGTTGATGCTGATGCGTTCGATCCCGATGGCGATGCGCTGACCTATTCGATTGTTGGCGGTGAAGATCAGGCACGATTTGCGATTGACCCTACGACAGGCGTGCTGAGTTTCACAAGCGCCCCCGATTTCGAGGGGCAAAACAGTGCCAGTGGGGATGATATCTATCAGGTGACGATCCGCGTTGCTGATGGCAATGGCGGCCAGCAGGATGTCACGTTGAACGTCAATGTCACTGATGTGGTCGAGGCCAATGGCACGATTGATGGTCTGAACACGGGCGAGGCTATGCCTGTTGGCTATGCGGATGCGGATGGGGATGTGATCACCGAAGGCGCAGATAGCATTTTGGCCAATGGCGGTGATGACACGGTCAGTGCGGGTGGCGGTAACGACACCGTTGATGGCGGCACAGGCAATGATGTGATTGATGGCGGCGCGGGGGATGACAGTCTCTCGGGCGGCGATGGAAATGACACGCTTGGCGGCGGTCTAGGTAATGACAGCCTTGTGGGTGGTCTTGGCAATGACGTTCTTGGCGGTGGTGTGGGCGCGGATACGCTTGAGGGCGGTTTGGGCAATGACCGTCTTGAGGTTGGCGGTCTGGACCAGGCGCTTGGCGGCGATGGGGATGATGTCTTTGCGCTGGACGTGATTGACCTTGCTGGCGATGTCGCAGCCACGGTGACGGGCGGCGAGACGGGCGAGGTTTTGGGCGACACGCTGGATCTCTCGAACAGCTTGGAGCCTGTCTCTGTGACCTTCGGGACGAACCCTGACTCTGGCACGGTGAATGGCATCGATGTTGATGCGGGTGTGGATATCACCTTCTCTGAGATTGAGAAGGTTGTGACCACAGATGGCAATGACACGCTGGACGGGGGTGCCGCGACAGGGCCACTGAACATTGATGCGGGCACGGGGGATGACAGTGTCACAGGCGGCGCAGGCAATGACACGGTTGCGGCGGGCGTTGGCAATGATGTGGTTGCTGCGGGGGGCGGCAATGACAGTGTTGATGGCGGCGCAGGCAATGATGTGCTTGACGGCGGCGCGGGGGATGACACGCTTGATGGCGGTCTAGGCAATGACAGCCTTGCGGGCGGTCTTGGCAATGACGTGCTTGCTGGGGGTGAAGGGTCTGACACGCTTGTGGGTGGCGCAGGGGATGACGCGCTGATCGGCGGCGCGGGGGATGATCTGTTGCTCCTTGGCGCGGGCGATCTGGCGCAGGGCGGTGATGGCGATGACATTTTCCGCATCGACCCAAGCCTGCCTGGCACAGGGCCGATCCTGATTGTGGGCGGCGAGGGGGCCGAGGATCTGAGCGATCCGACAAATGGCGGGTCAGGCGATGTGCTTGATCTGCGCGGCCTTGGCGCTGTGACGATCACCCCCGATGCACCCGGGGCCGAGTCTGGCACCGTGACCTATACCAATGCAGCAGGCGATCCCGTCACGATCTCTTATTCAGAGATCGAGACAATCCTCACCGATGCCAATGGCACGATTGATGGTCTGGACACGGGCGAGGCTATGCCTGTTGGCTATGCAGATGCGGATGGGGATGTGATCACCGAAGACGCAGATAGCATCTTGGCCAATGGTGGCAATGACACGGTCAGCGCGGGTGGCGGTAACGACACCGTTGATGGTGGCACAGGCGATGATGTCATTGACGGCGGCGCGGGCGATGACAGTCTCTCAGGCGGCGATGGCAATGACACGCTTTTCGGGGGAGACGGGTCTGACACGCTGATTGGCGGTTTAGGGGCCGATACGCTTTCTGGCGGAGCAGGCGATGATGCCATCGGGGTCGGTGGTCAGGATGTTGCCCTTGGCGATGCGGGCGATGACCGCTTTTTCTTGGATATTACCGATCTTACGGGCGATGTGTCTCTGACGGTTTCGGGCAGCTCGCTTGGCGAAGATCTGACGGATACGACCAATGGCGGCGCGGGCGATATCCTTGATCTGTCGCTTGCCCCAAATGCTGTGCGCATCACGCTGCAAAGCAACCCAGAAAACGGCAACGTTGATGGGCTTGATGCCGACACCCTGGCCGATATCGGCTTTAGTGATATTGAAAATATCTTCGCCACCGATTTCGCTGATACGATTGACGGCGCGGTTGCGACAGGGGGGATTACAATCGACACCCGCGCAGGCGATGATGTGATCACCACAGGCGGTGGTTCAGATCGGGTGACCGCGGGGGATGGCAATGACATCGTCATTGCAGGCGGCGGCAATGACACAGTCTTTGGTGGCACAGGTAATGACGTTTTGGCCGGTGACGCAGGCCGCGACACGCTAGAGGGCGGTGCAGGCAATGACAGTCTGCAAGGCGGTGACGATGCCGATCAATTGGCAGGTGGCCTTGGCGCAGATACGCTTGAGGGTGGCGCGGGCGATGATCTGGTCTTTGTCGGTGGGTTAGATCAGGCTTTTGGCGGCGCGGGCGATGATATCTTTCACCTTGATGTCATTGATTTGGGCGGCGATGTTGCGGTTACCCTCACGGGGGGGGAAGCGGGCGAAGACCTCAGCGACCCCACCAATGGCGGCAGTGGCGATGTGCTTGACCTCTCGCTCAGCCTTGATCCTGTTGAGGTGATTTTCGGCAGCACCGCCGAAACAGGCACCGTCAACGGGATTGATGTCGATGGCACGCCAGACATCTTCTTTTCCGAGATTGAAAAGGTCATCACCACAGATCTGGACGACACGATTGATGGAAGTGCGGCAACGGCCGCCATCCATGTCGAAACAGGCGCGGGCAATGACACGATCACGGGCGGCGCGGGCAATGACACCCTGATTGCGGGCGCAGGCAATGACCTGTTGAATGTTGGGGCTGGCGATGCGGCTTTTGGCGGCGATGGCGATGATCGCTTCTTTATTGATGCCGCTCTCTCTGGCACGGACAGCTTAACCATCACAGGCGGCGAAGGCGGCGAGATCGGCTTGGGCGATATTCTCGATCTGTCGGGGCTGAACCCCGCCGATGTGAACATCACCTTCAGCGATCCCGCCAGTCAAAGCGGCACGCTGACCTATCTCAATTCCTTTGGCCAAAGCGTGACCGTCACGTTCTCCGAGATTGAGCGCATCATCTGCTTTTGTCCCGATACCCTGATTGATACCCAAGATGGCCCGCGCGCGGTGCAGGATTTGACCATCGGCACCAAGGTTTGGACGCAGGATCATGGCTATCAACCTCTGCGGTGGATTGCACAGCGCCGCATCCCGCAAAAGGTGGCGCTGCAGCATCCCAATCTGTGGCCCATTCGCATCAAGGCAGGCGCGATGGGGCAGGGTTTGCCGACACGCGATTTGATGGTCTCACCCCAGCATCGCGTTTTGCTGCGCTCGCGCGTGGCGCAACGGATGTTTGACTGTGACGAAGTTTTATTGGCCGCCAAGCATTTGACCGCCCATGCGGGCATTGATCAAATTCGCCCCGAGGCAGGCATCGAATATCGGCATTTCATGTTCGACAACCACGAATTGGTCGCATCAAACGGGCTGCTGACCGAGTCGCTCTTTACAGGCCCCGAGGCGGTCAAAGCCATCCCCGCAGAGGCACGGGACGAGCTGTTCACCCTCTTCCCCGATTTGCGTCATATCGAAGACTGCCCCGCAGAGCACAAAGCCCCCGTGCGCCCCGTGCCACGCGGCGCAGCCGGCCGACGCTTGGTCGAACGCCACATCCGCAATCAAAAAGAATTGGTCATGCGCGCATAAACTAGGCCACGCCTTTAGAACGCCGCGCTGCAACGGGTCTGCCAATTTAAATTTCAGGAAAATTGGCTCCGGCGGTAGGGATCGAACCTACGACCAATTGATTAACAGTCAACTGCTCTACCGCTGAGCTACGCCGGAACACGTTGGGCCGTATAGCAAGACGATTTTTGCGCGTCCAGTGCTTTGGGGCGAAAAAATCGTTCTTTGGATCAAATTCTGGAAAAACCTGCCTCGGCGCTGAGGGGGCTATCTGGTTTTGCTTGGTTTTCTTCAATCAATCCAATGAGATGCGCCAAAATGTTGCGCTCAGCCATCGGGTGCAGCAGGGGCTGAAGATCGGGGTAGATTTCCGCACGCAGGCTGCTGAGGCTGCGCGGGTTTGCTGTGAGGGCAGAAAGAATCTGGCCGTGTCGCATCGCGCGATGGGCGCGCAACTCGGCACAGCGCGCGCGGGGGTTCGCAATCGCGGCCCCATGGGCGGGCAAAAGCCGTTTTGGCCCGCGCGCCTCGATCGCGGCGAGCGAGGTCAAATAGGCCCCCAAATGACCATCAGGCGGGGAAATCAAGGTGCTTGACCAATCCATGACGATATCGCCGCAAAATTCGACATCTTGCCATGCGACATTCATATGATTGCCCATATGTCCGGGGCTGTGATGGGCAGTGATGCGCCAGTCTTCTGTCTCGATCACGGCCCCATCGGGCAGGGCAATGTCGGGGATGAAGCCGTGATCCACCCCCTCGCCACCGCCCAGATCAGGCAGCGTGCTGCGCCCCATATCCCATGGGCCTGCCGCCAAAATGGGCGCCTGTGTCGCCGCGGCCAAAGGGCGGGCGAGGGCGCTGTGATCTAAATGGGCATGGGTGACAAAAATATGGGTGATCCGCCCGCCCTGCGGCACGGCCGCGAGGATAGCAGCCAAATGCTGGTCTGATGCAGGCCCGGGGTCAATCACGGCGATAGAGCTTTCCCCCAGCATATAGGTCAATGTGCCTTCTGCCGTCATGGGCGAAGGGTTTGGGGCGCAGATGCTGCGCAAAAGTGAGCCATGCTCGGTCATCATCGGGCGTGTTTTTCCTTTGGCGCTTTGCGCGGGCCGCGGCTATAGATGGCCTATGTTGACGCGATTGATCAAGAAAATGCTGCCACGCGGCCTTTATGGGCGGGCTGCGCTGATCATGCTTGTGCCAATTTTGACGATCCAGCTTGTGGTTTCTGCGGCGTTTTTGCAGCGCCATTTTGACGGGGTGACGCGTCAGATGATGGAGGGGTTGGCGGTTGAGCTGCGCTTTATCATCCAAGAGATTGAGCGCGGCGGGATTTGGGCAGGTCGCAGTGTGGCCGCCCCGCTTGAGATCAGCCTTTTTGAGGGTGGGGACAAGCCATTTGAGGGCGGTGGACTGGAGGCGCGCGCCTTTTATGACCTCTCAGGGCGCAGTGTGATTGAGGTTTTGCGCCGTGCGGTGCCTGAGGTGACATGGATTGATCTGATCACCGATGATCGCAAAGTGATGATCGGGCTGCGTCTTGCCGATGGCACGCGCGTGGATGCCGAGATTGCACGGCGGCGTGTATCGGCCTCGAACCCGCATCAATTGTTGGTCTTGATGGTGTTTACGGGCATTTTGATGACTACTGTGGCGTTTCTCTTTCTACGCAACCAACTGCGCCCCATTCGCCGCTTGGCGCGGGCGGCAGAGGATTTCGGCAAAGGCCGCATCGTGGATTACAGCCCCGCAGGGGCATTGGAGGTGCGCAGTGCGGGCCGCGCCTTCCTCGATATGCGCAATCGTATTGAAAACCAGATCGAGCAGCGCACCATGATGCTCTCAGGTGTCAGTCATGATTTGCGCACCCCGCTGACGCGGATGAAATTGGGTCTCAGTGTCATGGAGGAAAGCGAAGATGTGACGGCCCTGCGCCGTGATGTCGAGGAGATGGAAACCCTGCTCGAGGCGTTTCTTGATTTCGCGCGTGGCGATGCATTGGATGATTTGGCGGAATTGGATATTGATAAATTCCTGCGCGAGATTGTCTCGGATGCCACGCGGTCAGGGGCGCAGATCAACTTTGCCCATTCTTCGAACAGTGGGATGCTTCAGGATTATACGGCCACATTCCGACCTGCGGCGCTGCGCCGTGCGCTTGGCAATTTGATTTCAAATGCGCAGCGATATGGCAGCGAGGCGCGTGTGACCTTGTCGCTTACGCCGCGCCAATGGCGCATTTCTGTGGAAGATGACGGGCCAGGCATCCCCGCAGATCAGCGCGAGGAGGCGATGCGCCCCTTCGTGCGGTTGGATGTGGCGCGAAACCAAAATCGCGGCTCGGGCGTTGGATTGGGTTTGGCGATTGCGCAAGATATTGCACGACGGCATGGCGGGCGGCTGACTTTGGGGAAAAGCGCCGATCTGGGCGGATTGAAAGCAGACATCATTCTACCGCGATAGCCGTGCTGGGGGGAGGATGGTAGGCCCGGCAGGACTTGAACCCGCAACCAAAGCGTTATGAGCGCTCTGCTCTAACCAATTGAGCTACAGGCCCCCGTAGGGCTTGGGTTACTGCGCCAATGCGAGGGGGTCAAGTATTGGATCACTCGCTTATGGACGAAGGCGGCGAAGATCGGTATCAGGGCGGAAAATCACGCCCCCTGATGAAAGGCCCGATCAATGCCCGCAGATGCGCAAGCGCCCAAAAACAGTCTCACCTATGCCCAAGCGGGTGTTGATATTGATGCGGGCAATGCGCTTGTTGATCGGATCAAACCTGCCGCTGCCGCGACTGCGCGAGCGGGGACGATGTCGGGACTGGGCGGTTTTGGGGCTTTGTTTGATCTCAAGGCTGCAGGATATCATGACCCGATTTTGGTCGCCGCCACCGATGGGGTTGGCACCAAGCTGCGCATCGCGATTGATACGGGCGCGGTGGACACCATTGGCATTGATCTGGTGGCGATGTGCGTGAATGATCTGGTCTGCCAAGGGGCGGAGCCTTTGTTCTTCCTTGACTATTTTGCCACGGGCAAATTGGCGGTAGATCAGGCTGCGCGGATCATCGAAGGGATTGCCGAGGGCTGTGCGCAATCGGGCTGTGCCTTGGTTGGGGGGGAAACCGCCGAAATGCCTGGTATGTATGACGCAGGCGATTTCGACCTTGCGGGCTTTGCCGTTGGCGCGATGGAACGTGGCGCAAGCCTGCCTGCCAATGTCACGGCGGGCGATGTGATCCTTGGCTTGGCCTCGGACGGGGTGCATTCAAACGGCTATTCCTTGGTGCGCCGCATTGTTGATGTGTCGGGTTTGGCATGGTCAGACCCCGCGCCCTTCGCCCCTGAGACAAGCCTTGGCGCCGCGCTTTTGGCCCCAACACGGCTTTATGTGAAGCCTATTCTTGAGGCGATCCGCGCAGGCGGGGTGCATGGGTTGGCCCATATCACGGGCGGTGGTTTGACCGAGAACCTGCCCCGTGTCCTGCCTCAGGGGCTTGGCGCGCGGATTGATTTGGGCGCTTGGGGTCTGCCACCCGTGTTCCAGTGGTTGGCCGAAACAGGCGGGATAGAGACGCGCGAGATGCTCAAGACCTTTAACGCAGGGATTGGGATGTGCGTGGTAGTCGATGCGGCTGAGGCCGATGCCATTGCGCGGCTCTTGGTGGCTGCGGGTGAAACCGTGACACGGCTTGGCGTGGTTGAGGCGGGCTCTGGCGTGACCCATGAGGGCGCGCTTTCGTGAAACGGGTCGCCATCCTGATTTCAGGGGGCGGTTCCAATATGGTGGAACTGCTCAAGTCAATGACGGGGGATCACCCCGCGCGGGCCTGTGTGGTTTTGTCGAATATCCCTGATGCGGGCGGTCTGGCCAAGGCAGAGGCCGCAGGCGTGCCAACAGTGGTGGTGGATCACAAACCTTTTGGGGCTGATCGCGCGGCCTTTGAGGCTGAGATGGCCAAGGCGCTTGACCAATATCAGCCTGATATCATTGCGCTTGCGGGTTTTATGCGGGTTTTGACCGCTGAATTTGTGGCCCGCTATCAGGGGCGGATGCTGAATATTCATCCCTCGCTATTGCCCAAATATCGCGGCCTGCATACCCATGCCCGCGCGATTGAGGCAGGGGATGATATCGCAGGCTGCACAGTGCATGAGGTGACCGCGGATTTGGATGATGGCCCGATCTTGGGGCAGGCACGCGTCCCTGTGGTGGCGGGGGATACGCCCGAAACCTTGGCCGCGCGGGTTTTGGTGCAGGAGCATCGCCTTTACCCTGCCGTATTACGCCGCTTTGCTGCGGGGGATCGCAGCCCGCTGATCTTTGAGGATGCTGCGCCCTGATCTAGAGGGGGGCTTTCCTTTTCCTGCGCCTTTTCGTAAACCCGTGTATCGCGGAAAAATTGAAGAAGTAACGCCCTTGCCGAAGACGCTGACAACCACATCCGAATTGGCCGAATTTTGCGAGGCCGCCGCACAGCACCCTTATGTGACCGTTGACACTGAATTCCTGCGCGAGCGCACCTATTATGCGCAGCTGTGTCTTGTTCAATTGGCGATGCCGGGCACGGATGACAGTGGTGCGGTTTTGGTTGACCCGCTGGCCGAAGGCATGTCGCTTGAGCCGCTTTATGAGCTGTTCCGCAATCCTGATGTGGTCAAGGTGTTCCATGCTGCGCGGCAGGATCTCGAGATCTTTCATGTGGAGGGCGGGCTCGTGCCTGCGCCTCTCTTTGATACGCAAGTGGCCGCAATGGTCTGCGGATTTGGCGATCAAGTGGGATATGAAACTTTGGTGCGCAAAATTGCCAAGGCCGCGCTTGATAAATCCTCACGCTTTACCGATTGGTCGCGGCGTCCTCTATCTGATGCGCAAAAAACCTATGCCTTGGCCGATGTCACGCATCTGCGCCAGATTTATGAATATCTGTCCGCGCAACTGGCCCGATCTGGGCGCAGTGCATGGATGGAGGAAGAATTGGCGCAGCTGACCAATGCAGACAGCTATATCGTAAATCCAGATCACGCGTGGATGCGGATCAAAATGCGCTCAAGCTCGGGAAGGCTTTTGGCGGTTGTGCGTGAATTGGCCACATTCCGCGAGGCCTATGCGCAGGAACGTAACATCCCGCGCTCGCGCGTCTTCAAGGATGATGCCTTGATGGAATTGGCCTCGACCAAGCCGCGCTCTTTGGCGGATTTGTCGAAATCGCGCCTATTGCTGCGCGAGGCGCGGCGGGGCGATATTGCGGAAGGCATTATTGCGGCGGTCAATCGCGGCATGGACACGCCGCCCGAAAAATTCCCCAAATTGCCAAATGGGCCAGATCGCAGCGACCTTAACCCTGCCTTGGCGGATTTGCTGCGTGTCTTGCTCAAGGCCAAGGCCGATGAAGCGGGCGTTGCACAAAAGCTGATCGCGTCCAGCGCGGATTTGGACAATATCGCGTCTGGCCATTTGGATGGCCTGTGGCGCAAAGGTTGGCGCGGTAAGGTCTTTGGCGAGGACGCATTGCGCCTTGTTCAAGGCGATGTGGGCCTTGGTGTCAAAGGCAGCAAAGTAGTTTTGTTCGAACTTTAACGCGACACCGTGCGGCGATTATTGGCCCCTTGCACGCTGATCCGTGTGACACCGCGCAGTTCATTCGCGCTGCGGAACGTGCCGACCAGAATTTCGCGAGTGCGCGGCGCACCTTCTGCCGTGTCATCCCGCGGGGGAACCACGCGGAATTCGAACAGCATGAGCCCGTCCTCATTGGAAATCTCGACCAGTTCGGCCTCCCAATAACCTTGACGTTCTGCGCGTCCTACGGCGCGGATGATGGCGCCGCCGTCAACCTGATCCGCCTCAAGCGAGATGACATCTGCGACAAGCGGGCGTGGATCGACAAATTCCTCGACCTGCACAACCTCGATCCGCTGCTCTTGGCGGTCATTTCCGAACCAGTTGAAGGGGTTCAGCCGCGTGGAACAGCCCGCAAGCCCCAAGATCATCGCAGCAAAAATGGCAGTGCGCAGCATATTGGCCCCTCTTGGCAAAGCATTACCCTTTGAGTGCTACCCTATCAGGGCGGTTTTGAAAAGCGCCTCTGGACGAATGGGGGGCTGCGCTTTAGGTCAGGGGGAGGTGACAGAAGAATGAGGGAAGAATGGCCAGCGAACGCTTTGAGGAAATCGCAGAAACATTCGAATTTCTGGACGATTGGGAAGACCGCTATCGCCATGTGATCGAATTGGGCAAAGCGATGGAGCCCTTGCCCGAGGCGATGCGCGTTCCCGCCACCAAGGTGGATGGTTGCGCCTCGCAGGTCTGGATCATGCCGCGGATCGAAGGGCAGGGGCCAGAAGCGCGGTTCGACTTTCAAGGTGAAAGTGACGCGATGATTGTGCGGGGCTTGATTGCGGTCTTGCACGCGCTTTATGCGGGCCTGAGCATTGCCGAGGTTTTGGCGGTTGATCCACGGGCAGAATTGGCGCGGTTGGGGTTGAATGACCACCTCTCTGCGCAGCGCTCAAACGGGTTGCGGGCCATGGTCGAACGCATCCACCTATTGGCGGCAGAAGCGCGGGGTTAATCCGCCCATTTTTTCAGGGCCGTTTCAAGATCACCATAGCCCGTAAAGCGGCGTTCAAAAGCAAGGCCGAGAAAATCGGCACAGGCTTTGGCTTTTTCGGTTAGGGCGGCGTCATCTGTCTGCGCCTGATAAACCAGCTTTTCGTAATTGCCAAAATAGATATCCCGCAATTCGGGGTGTTTATCGAGGCCAAGAGGGCGGGTAACAAAAGCGTCAAATTGACGGGTAAGGAAATCCGTCAGGTAAAAGGCAGTGACCTCGCCCAAGTCTTCAAAGCGGGCATTGCCCTCGAAAAAGCTGTAGCAATGTGGGCCTTCGAGCATGTCAACGCCAAGCGCGGCACAGCGCGCGGCCAAAGCCCCGCCTGTGCCGCAATCGGCATAAAGCACATAGATACTGTCGTAATCCCCACGCGCCCGCGTGACCGCCGCTTCAACCGCGTCAGGGATCAATTCGGGGCGATTGTGTAGAATGGCGGGCAGGCATTGCAGGTCGAGATGGTCAAACCCATTGGCCGCTTTGATCGCCAAAACTTCATGCGCCAAGGCCCCGCAGGCCAAAAGCAAAACCCGCCCCCTGCCAGATGCTGAAACGCCGCTATCGCGTAACGTGTCGTCATCTGGCAGATGCAGGGCGGGCTTTGTCATAATCGCTTAATGCGCGGCCATTTGGTTGTGTTTGCGCAGAACGAACTCCTTGGCGGTTTCCACGGCCACGGCCGCGTCACGGCAATAGGCGTCTGCGCCAATCGCGCGGCCAAATTCTTCGTTCAAGGGCGCGCCGCCGACCAACACGATGTAATCATCGCGGATGCCTTGCTCTTTCATCGTGTCGATCACGACCTTCATATAGGGCATGGTCGTTGTCAAAAGTGCGGACATCCCCAGAATGTCGGGGGTCTCTTTTTCCAAGGCTTCAAGATAGGCTTCGACCGCGTTATTGATACCAAGGTCAACCACTTCAAAACCTGCGCCTTCCATCATCATGGTGACAAGGTTCTTGCCGATATCATGGATATCGCCCTTTACCGTGCCAATCACCATTTTGCCGATACGGGGGGCGCCTGTTTCTGCCAAAAGCGGCTTAAGGATGGCCATGCCACCCTTCATCGCATTGGCCGCCATCAGAACCTCGGGCACGAACAAGATGCCATCACGGAAATCGTGACCCACAATGGTCATACCACCCACCAGGGCCTTGGTCAGGATGTCGTAGGGGGCCCATCCGCGCTCAAGCAGAATGTTAACCGCCTCTTCGATTTCTTCTTTTAGACCATCGTAGAGGTCATCGAACATTTGTTGGACAAGTTCGTCATCGTCCAGTTCTGAGAGGATGATTTCATCATTTTCGTCAGACATCTCAAGCGTCTCCTGAAGCGGCACTCAGCCGATAGCGTTTGAACGATTACCTAAGCTCTTCGCGCCACCAGACGCGCAAATTTACGACATCACGACCGCCGCAGGCGACCTTTGCCCATGCGATTGCATACCAAATTAGCTGCGGCGGCGGCCTGTGCGCTCGCGGCGCTGCGGGCCATTGCCATCCGTGCCATCCGATCCTGAGGAAAAGCCGCCCAACTCTTCGGCGATCTGTTCAAGGCTTGGAACGGCGCCGCGCGGGGTTTCTTCCAGCGCCTTGCGCATTGCCGCAAGATGGACAGGTTGGGTGCCGCAACAGCCCCCGATGATCTTGGCCCCTGCATCGCGGGCTAGAACGGCGTAACGGGCCATCAACTCGGGGGTGCCATCGTAATGGATATGGCCATCAACGTATTTGGGGATGCCTGCATTGCCCTTGGCAATCACGGGGCGCTCGTTGCCCGAGGCGCGAAAGCCCAGAACCGTGCGCATCAAATCCGAGGCCCCAACACCGCAATTTGCACCATAGGCCAAAGGTTTGTGATCCAGTTTCTCAACCAAATCCGACATCGCGGCGGAGGTGACACCCATCATCGTGCGCCCTGCCGTGTCAAAGCTCATGGTGCCGCACCATGGCATACCTGCTAGTTTGCACGCTTCGGCTGCGGCGGCGTATTCTTCGGGGGCTGAGATTGTCTCGACCCAACATACATCCGCACCGCCTGCCTTAAGCCCTTCGGCCTGTTCATGGAACATCTCCACGGCGGCCTCGTGGGTCAAAGGCCCCATTGGCACCATGATCTCACCCGTTGGCCCCATGGACCCTGCAACGACCACCTCGCGGCCAGAGGCATCAGCGACTTCGCGGCCGATCTCTGCGGCAATTCGATTTAGGTCAAAGGCGCGATCTTGGGCATCATGCAATTTCAGCCGTGCGCGCGTGCCACCAAAGGAATTGGTCAAGAAGATATCGGATCCCGCATTGACGGCCCCGCGATAGAGTTCGGCAATGCGATCAGGGTGATCTTCGTTCCACAATTCTGGCGCATCGCCCGATTGCAGCCCCATGTTAAAGAGGGTCGTGCCCGTTGCGCCATCGGCCATCAGCCAATCGCGGGTTTCCAAAAGGGTCTGCAAACGGTTCGACATAATGAAATTCCTTGTGTCACATCAGCTGCGACATGGCCCCTCTGGGGCAATGATGCAAGCCCGAAAATCCACATGATCTTTATGAAAAATCTGCGAGGTCAAAAAAGAAACACCCCGCGCAACAGATGCACGGGGTGCGCAGAATTGGGGCAGGGGTGGTGATTAATTCTCGTTCACCAATTGGGTCTTGGCCTCGATCAAGAGCGCTTCAAATTTTGCGCGCAGCTCATCTTCCGAAACTTTATCGCCCAAATCCGCCTTCAGCTTGCCGATGACATCCTCGTGGCCTGCTTCTTCGAAATCAGCGCGGATCACCTCTTTGGCATAGGCCTCGGCCTCATCGCCCGTTTTGCCCAAGATTTCGGCGGCCCATAGGCCCACCAGTTTATTGCGGCGCGCTTCAAGCTTGAATTTCATTTCTTCATCATGCGCGAATTTTGCTTCGAACGCGTGTTCACGGTCGTCAAATGTGCTCATTAATCTGTCTCCTTGGGCGGTGAGCTTGCGGTTTATCCCTGTGATAGCCTTAGCAGGGTTTTGGCCGCAAGCGGTGATTGGCAATCCAACTTGCGACACAGCGCGCTTTGGTCTATTGCGCGAGCAAGAGAGAACGGGGCGCAGCATTGGTTTGGGCCAGATGCGGCGTTGCAGCACGCCCTCGATCTCAGACCACCACCTGCCTCCCGCAGATCAGGGATTGGAGACATCATGGCACGGCGCAAAAAAATCTACGAAGGCAAGGCGAAAATCCTATATGAAGGCCCCGAGCCAGGCACATTGGTGCAATATTTCAAGGATGACGCGACCGCCTTTAACGCGGAAAAGCGCGCCACGATTGACGGCAAAGGCGTGTTGAACAATCGCCTGTCCGAATTTTTCATGTCGGGTCTGAATGCAATTGGCGTTCCAACCCATTTCATTCGCCGCCTCAATATGCGCGAGCAGTTAATCCGCAGCGTTGAGATCATCCCGCTTGAGGTGGTGATCCGCAATGTCGCCGCGGGTTCGATTTCCAAGCGATTGGGGATTGAGGAGGGCACAGCCCTGCCGCGCCCGATTGTTGAATTTTACTACAAGGATGACGCGCTGGGTGATCCTTTGGTGGCCGAAGAACATGTCATTGCCTTTGGCTGGGCTAGTCAGCAAGATTTGGACGATATGGTCGCCTTGGGCTTGCGGGTGAATGATTTCCTGTCTGGCCTGATGATGGGTGTCGGCATCAAATTGGTGGATTTCAAAATCGAAATTGGCCGCATTTGGGAGGGCGATTATATGCGCCTGATCGTGGCCGATGAAATCAGCCCCGATAGCTGCCGCCTGTGGGATATGAAAACGGGCCAGAAGTTGGACAAAGACGTCTTCCGCCGTGATTTGGGCGATTTAGCAGATGCCTATACCGAGGTGGCCAAGCGCCTTGGCGTTTTGCCTGATCAGGGCACGGTGTCAGGCCCGACATTGGTGAATTAAGCGAAGCCCCGCTTCGCAGATAGAACGTAGACAGAAAGGCAAAAGCAATGCGCGCAACCGTGACCGTGATGTTGAAGCAGGGGGTTCTTGATCCACAAGGCGAGGCGGTGCGCCATGCGCTGGGCGCTTTGGGCTTTGAGGGTGTTTCGGGTGTGCGGCAGGGTAAAGTGATCGAACTTGATCTGGCCGATGGCACCACCGAAGACCAAATCCGCGAGATGTGCGAAAAGCTTTTGGCCAATACTGTGATCGAAAGCTACCAAATCGCGATCAGCTAAAGGGGTCTGTCGATGCGTGCTGCCATCCTGCGTGAATATAACAAAGACCTGTCGATTGAGACTGTGTCAGACCCTGAATGCCCCGAAGACGGGGTGATCCTCAAAGTTCTGGCTTGTGGTGTTTGTCGCTCTGACTGGCATGGTTGGGTGGGGGAACACCCACGCATCAAACCCGGTCAAATCGGCGGGCATGAATATTGCGGCGAAGTGATCGAAGCAGGACCGCGCGCCACCTACAAAAAGGGGGATCGTTTGGTTGCCCCCTTTATTCTCTCCTGCGGCTCTTGCCCGACCTGTCAATCTGGCGCGGGTCATACCTGCCCCAATCAACGCTTGCCGGGCTTTACTGAGCCGGGCGCCTTTGCCGAATATGTCGCCGTTCCTTTTGATCATAATCTTGCGCGCTTGCCCGAAACGCTGTCACCGACTGTTGCGGCGGGGCTAGGGTGTCGTGTGACAACATCATGGCACGCGCTGACGGGGCGCGCGGCCGTGCAGGCGGGGGAATGGGTCGCGGTGCATGGCACGGGCGGCATTGGCCTTTCTGCCGCGATTTTGGCCAAGGCGCTTGGGGCTTTTGTGGTTGTCGTAGATGTCGTGCAGGAAAAGATCGACCATGCCCTGTCTTTGGGTATTGATGCAGGGGTGAACGCCCGTGATGGCGATGTCGCGGCCAAGATCATCGAAATCACCAAGGGCGGCGCACATGTCGGCATCGAGGCCCTCGGGATCGAGGCCACGGTTGCAGGCTCTATTGGATGTTTGCGCCCCTTGGGGCGTCATGTCCAGGTGGGCATGCCCGTAGGGCATACAGCCCAGATGCAGATTGATATGAACACGGTCTATATGCGCAATCTGGCCCTTTACGGCACGCGTGGCATGCCCTCTTGGCGGTATCCAAGTCTCTTGGGTCTGATCGAGGCAGGGCGGGTGGATATGTCCCCCCTGATTGCGCGGGAAATCCCGCTTTCGCAAACAGGGGCCGAGCTTGCCGCATTTAATGGCCCAACACCGCCCGGTGTGGCGGTCATCACTGATTTTACGTCCTGACGAAAGGAACCCCCAAAGATGAAAGCCGCCGTTCTTGTGTTTCCCGGATCGAATTGTGACCGCGATCTGAAGCGCGCCTTTGAACAGGCGGGCTTTTCCGTGGATATGGTCTGGCACAAGGACACCAAACTGCCTGAAGGGGTGGATTTGGTCGGTGTTCCGGGCGGGTTTTCTTATGGCGATTATTTGCGTTGCGGCGCGATTGCCGCGCAATCGCCCATTTCAGGCGCGTTAAAATCCCATGCGGATCGGGGCGGGTATGTGTTTGGGGTTTGCAACGGGTTCCAAATCTTGACGGAGACCAAATTGCTGCCCGGTGCGCTGCTGCAAAATATGTCGACCCGCTATATTTGCGAAACGGTTGGGTTGCGCGTGGAAAACACGCAAAGCGCCTTCACCACCGCCTATGAACAGGGCGCTGTGATCGAGGTGCCAATCGCGCATCATGAGGGAAATTATCAAGCCGATGCAGAGACGCTTGCGCGCTTGAACGGCGAGGGCCAGGTGGCATTTCGCTATATCGAAAACCCCAATGGCGCGGTCGAGGATATTGCAGGCATCTTGTCAGAAAACCGCCGCGTTTTGGGGATGATGCCGCATCCCGAGCGCGCCTGCGAGCCATTGCATGGCGGCACGGATGGTGCAGGCGTTTTTGCTGGTTTGGCACAGGCCTTGGTTGCGGCCTAGCGCGGCTCTGCCATCGGCAAGACATCGCGCAAGCGTGATCTAATCTTCTTGTCTGGCCTGCAGGGCGCGCGTAGGTTTGCGCCATGAGCCTAAACACACGCCCCACTCTTGAACCCCGCCGCTTGCGTGCCTTACCACGCCTCAGTGGCGTTTGGGTTTTACGCCTTTTCTTGGCGCTGTTCTTGGTGGGCTTTATCGTCACCATCTGGGCGGCCAACCTGTTTTTGACCGAGCGCCTGACCGAAAGCACCCGCAACCGCGCAGAAATTCGATTGGCGCTCTATTCTGGCACGATCATGTCAGAGCTACAGCGCAGCTCTGTCGTGCCGCTGTTGTTATCGCGCGACCCTGTCCTCATCACCGCGCTGCGCGAGGGGGAATTTACGGCCACCTCACAACGCCTGATTTCTTATTTGGATGAAATCGGGGCGGCCTCTTTTGTGCTTCTAAACCGCTCGGGCCGTGTTGTTGCTGCGACAGACCGCGCGCGGCTTGGGGAATTGCGCGCAAGCGAGCCCTTTTTTGTGCAAGCGGTGCGCAGCGCAGATACGGTCTTTACCTCAAACGAACCTGCCACTGGGCGGTATGACTTTACCTTTTCGCGCCATATCACTGATAACAATCAGCTTTTAGGCGTGATCATGGTCGAGGTGAACTTGGCCCGTGTGGTCGAACAATGGCGCGGGGCATCCGAGGCTGTGTTCATCACCCAAGGGTCAGGCGAGATCATTTTGGCAACCGAACCCCGTTGGCGTGGCTTGATTGAGGCGGATGCCTTGGCCCGCCAAGATGCCCCATCGGCCATTCGCCGCGCCATTGAGAATGCGGGCGATTGGGCCTTTGGCGAGGAGGGGTATGTGTTTGGCGATGACACGCTGCGCCTTGCCCAAGATATGCCCTTTCGCGGGTGGGAAATCGTGTCCTACACTGCCTATGCCTCGGTGCGTGAGCGGGTGAACGGGGTATTGGCCCTTTTGACAATGGGCTTTGCCCTTGTGCTTGCTGGCGCGTTTTACCTGTTGTCGCGCCGCGCGCGGTTGCAAACGGCCGTGTTTCAACGCGAAAGTGCGGAATTGCGCCGCCTCAATGACCGCCTCAGCCGCGAGATTGCCGAGCGCGAAAAAGCGCAGCGCGATTTGGAGCAGGCCGAATTATCGCTAGCGCAGAGCCAGAAATTGGCCGCTTTGGGGGAAATGTCCGCTGCTGTCAGCCATGAGTTGAACCAACCGCTTGCGGCCATGAAAACCTATCTGGCAGGGGCGAAATTGCTGTTGCAGCGCCGCCGCCCTGATGAGGCGATGTCCTCCTTTCAGCGCATTGACGATCTGATTGAACGCATGGGGGCGATCACGCGGCAGCTCAAATCCTATGCCCGCAAGGGCGGCGACAGTTTTGCCCCCGTTGATCTGCGCGATGCGATCACAGGCGCGATGACCATGATGGAGCCGCAAATGCGGCAGATGAAGGTGGAAATTGCACAAATCATCCCCAATCAGCCTGTGATGATCTTGGGCGATATCGTGCGGTTGGAACAGGTGATAATCAATCTGTTGCGCAACGCCCTTGATGCGATGAAAGGCCAAGAGACGCGGCGCATTGAAATCCTTTTGGCCGAAGGGGATGAGGCGGTTCTCTCGGTGCGTGACAACGGGGCAGGGATCGAAGATTTAGATCAACTCTTCGAGCCGTTTTACACCACCAAGAAGCCTGGTGAAGGGGTGGGGCTTGGCCTTGCGATTTCTTCGGGCATTGTCACTGATTTTGGGGGCCGTTTGCGCGCACGCAACAGCGACACAGGCGGCGCGGTATTTGAAATCAGGCTGCCGCGTCATCAGATAAAGGGGGCCGCAGAATAGGCGGCGAAAGGATCGGGTTGGAATGAAAGTTGTGATTGTCGATGACGAGCAGGATATGCGCCAATCGATCAGCCAATGGTTGGCCCTTTCTGGGTTTGAAACCGAAACCTATGGCAGCGCAGAAGAGGCGCTCAAAGAGATCACATCCGATTTCGCGGGCATTGTTATCAGTGACATTCGTATGCCCGGCATGGATGGGATGGCCTTTCTCAAACGGCTGAATTCTATCGATCACAGCCTGCCAGTGATCATGATCACGGGCCATGGCGATGTGCCAATGGCGGTCGAGGCGATGCGCATCGGCGCTTTTGATTTTCTCGAAAAACCCTTTGATCCCGAAAAGATGAGCAGCCTTGCCAAACGCGCGATCCAAGCGCGGCGTTTGACCCTTGATAATCGCTCGCTCAGGCGGGAACTCAGCGATGGCACAGGGATCATGCGCCGCTTGGTGGGCACAAGCCCCGCGATGGAACGGCTGCGCGAGGATATTCTCGACCTTGGCCAAGCCGATGGTCACGTTCTGATCACAGGCGAGACGGGCACGGGCAAAACCCTTGTCGCCCATGCCCTGCACGCGGTCGGCCCCCGCGCGGGCAAACCCTTTGTCACCGTCACCTGTGGCGCGCAGGACGAGGCGCAGTTGCGCAGCCTGATCTTTGGCGCAGAAGAAAACGATCTGGCCCGTCCCGCCCTAGAGGCCGCACGCGGCGGCACATTGGTGCTTGAGGATGTCGAAACCCTCAGCGATGCGCTGCAGGCGCGGCTGCTCTCGGCCTTGGACGAGGCGCAAAGCGCGGGCCGCGATCTGCGCATCATTGCCATTTGTAACGGGGCCGAAGGGGCCGCGGGCTGCGAGGCGGCGCTCAGGCCCGATCTGTTTTTCCGCTTGGCCGCGATGCGCATCGCGCTGCCCCCCTTGCGGCAGCGCGGCGAGGATGTGCTGACACTGTTCGCACAATTCGCTGAAAATTACGCCGAAGAATACGGCACCGACCCGATCCACCCCAATGCCCAAGAGACCGCGCAGATGTTGCAGGCCCCATGGCCGGGAAACCTGCGTCAATTGCTGAACTTGGCTGAACGCGCCACGCTGCAAGCCCGCCGTGGCGCGGCCTCGATCACGGCGCTGTTGATGAACGACACGACCGAGGTGGTGCCGCAGGATATGGGCGAGGGCAAACCCCTCAAAGAATATGTCGAGGCGTTCGAGCGGATGCTGATCGACAACACCATGCGCCGCCACCGCGGCTCCATCGCTGCCGTGATGGAGGAACTCAGCCTACCACGGCGCACCCTGAACGAGAAAATGGCGAAATACGGGTTGAGCAGGTCGGATTATTTGTGAGGGGGGGGCGATATGGGCGGGAAGTGGAAGTTCGCTGCACAGGCGAAAGTGTTAAGGCCAGTTGGTCAAAGCAGGCATTTGCTTGGAGCTTCACAATACTCTCGGAACCGCGCCCAAGGACGAGTTCCCCCGATCCATAGATGCAGTATTCTAAAGTATTATGATGAATCCATTTTTTAGATTTACCATGGTGGTAACGTGCAAAAAGAACCGAGAACTGAGCGCGAGATATTTGAAGACCTTGTAAAACTTTGCACGCGCCCAGGTTATGTGCATGCCATTGCTTACCTTTGCTTCCGAGACAATGTCATCCGCTACACAAAGGATGTTTCGGGAAAAGACTTTGCAAAAGTGCGACCGTTCGAGCGGCTGATCCGCAACGAAATCAATGCCCTCATCGGCTGCATGGTCAAAGCAGACCTTGATTGGTCACTCCCAGAACCGGCGACAATGAACGAGTTGATCGAGTCATCGGATAGTCTTCTTGCCGAATACCACGACAGAATGAGGGCAGATGCTTATGCGGGCATGTCAGCTGAAGCAGTTCAATCTGGGTTTGACCCAACTTCCACTGGTGAAGCGCTTAGGGAAGCGGTCTTCTATGCAGCGGAGTCTGCATATGTTTTTCAGTTTCGAGACATGGCGTGCTAGCGGTATGGACAAGACAGTGACTGGCTCGTAGAGCAAAAAGGATATTCGCCTATTGACGCGCGCGAAATCTGCCGAGCCCTGTTTACTTCGCAAAATCAGATAATCACCACCACCCTAAACGGATTGAGGAATAAGCCACCTTCGGAGTGGACTGTTTTGGAGGGTTTTCGGCTCGATATTGATGACATTGCTGATCGATGTGGCAAGACAAAGGAGACTGTTTCCAAGTTCCTTTCAGCCTTCACATACCAAATGGAGAATGGTCATAAAGGTTACTCGCAGATTGATGATTTCAATGAGGTGGCTGTAGCACCTATACTGCAAGCTCCGGACGGTGCTCGGTACCTGTTTCAATATTATCCACTTGTGGAGGCTGTCTATGACAGCCCCTTCTATTGGTTCTTGGAGGACGAACAGTATTTTCCTGCCGCCTTGAGGAATCGCGGTGAATTCACTGAGAAATTTCTGACTGAGCGCCTCATTTCGATATTTGGAAAAGAGGCTGTCTTTGCCAACGTAGATGTCTACGATGGGAAGAACCGAGTAGGTGAAATGGATTGTTTGGTCGTGTTTGGCGAGTACGCAATCATCTTTCAGGCGAAATCTCAGCGTCTCACCCATCCAGCCAGAAAGGGAAAGCTTGAAAAGCTGAAAGAAGATTTTGGACGTGCTGTCCAGAATGCGTACGATCAAGCAGTCGCATGTGCGAGGACGATCCCGAAGGAAGGCGTCCGTTACGTATGTCAAGATGGACGGGAACCTGACCTTTCGCAAATTGAGCGCGTCTACCCAGTCTGCGTCTTGGCGGATCATTATCCGGCATTGGCTATGCAGGCGAGATCGTTTCTCAAATCCACGACTGACAGCCTGATTGGAGCGCCACTGGTTTGCGATCTCTTCCTGATCGACGTGGCCACTGAAATGTTGCCGTCCCCACTGCGTTTCCTCAGCTACATCACATTGAGGGCGCAGTTTGGAGAAAAGATCCTGGTTACAAACGAATTGGCTACGTTTGGTTACTATCTGCGACAGAGCCTATGGGTTGATGACGCTTACAACATGTTGTTGCTGGACGACAGTGTAGCAAGTGATCTTGATGCGGCGATGACCGTGCGAAGGGACGGTTTACCAGGCAACGACACGCCCAAAGGCATACTTACGAAACTCCAAAACACCCGCCTTGGCAAAATAGTTGCGGAGGTTGAACATGATCCCAATCAATTCTGTGTCGGTATGGGCTTATCCATATTGGAGATGGGTGAAGATTCCTTTCGAAAAATGAGCTCCGCACTTGATGTCATGATCAGGGATGCTGGCCGTACTGGCAGGCAGCATGACCTGACTATCCCATTAGAGCACCGAGACGCTGGTCTGAGCATACATGTGAATGCTGATCCAGATCAGGGAGCTTCTGATAAGCTGCGTTCTCACATGCTATATCGCAAGTATGCCCAGCGTGCGGGAAAGTGGTTTGGGCTTTTACTTGAACCGACGACGGGGAAACCACGTTTTGGTGCCAAGGTTCGCTCGCTACACACATTCGACTTTGAACTTGAGGCAATCACGTCCAAAGCAGCGCCTCTCCAAAAGTTAGATGAACTGCCTTCCCAATTCGCAAACCGGAATACTGGACGAAACGATCCATGTCCTTGCGGCAGTGGGAAAAAGTTCAAGCGTTGCTGTCTCGAATAGCAACAATTGTGGGTTCTTTAGAACTGGTCTGATGAGTATCCGCTTTGGAGAAGCTGCGCTACGGAATCGTTTATGGCGGCGAATGTCTCCTAAGGGCCGATCGCCGACCAAAATGATTTCATCTTTATACATCGTTGCCCCCCCCCCAAAAAAAAAACCCATTGCCCTCTTCCCCGCTCTGCCTCTATGGTGATTGGGATGATCTGGCGGTTTGAGCCAGCTGGACATCTGCAAAGTTTATCTGCCCCCTTCTTGAAGCGCGTCCGAAAACCCGCGCGGGAGAGAGGGCAGGATGCCAAAGCCTGACCGCCGCCCTTGTGCTGCCCTCAGGCCCATCTAACCCCCCGCGCAAGCGGGACATAATGGGAGAGGCGCGGGCGAGTGCACGCGCAGCTTCGGAGATAAATCGCGATGAAACGCGTGCAGATCAGCCAAGTGAGTGACGGGGCGGCCCATGCCGCGCCCGCCCATCCTGCTGTCCGCGTCATCGCCCTTTCAGGACAATATCCCCCTCTCACGCGACCCTCTGGGGTGCGCGCAGCGCGGGGATGTGCAAGGAACCCATGGCAAAGAAAATGCTTATCGATGCCACCCACGCGGAGGAAACCCGCGTTGTTGTGGCAGATGGAAACAAGGTCGAGGAATTCGATTTCGAGTCGCTGAATAAGCGGCAACTGGCAGGAAATATCTATTTGGCAAAGGTGACGCGGGTTGAGCCCTCGTTGCAGGCGGCCTTTGTGGATTATGGCGGCAATCGTCACGGTTTCTTGGCTTTTTCCGAAATTCACCCCGATTATTATCAAATCCCCAAAGCGGATCGTGAGGCGCTTTTGGCCGAGGAGCGGGAATTGGCCGCCGAGGCCGAAGCCGATGAGGAGGAGAAATCCGCCCCCAAACGCCGCCGCTCGCGCCGCCGCAAATCCTCGGACACCCGTGCAGAGGCCGCCGCAGGTGATGCGATTGCCACAGGCGAGGTCAGCACGCCCTCGGGCATGGATGTGATTGATCTGGACGCGGATGCTGAGACTGAATCTGAGATGGAGGTAGATGAGGCGCTTGATGCGGCCCTGACGGACACGGCCGCCCCTGAGAGCGATGCCGATCCTGAGGTTGAGGCCGATATCGAAGATGGCGCATCTGAGGAGGACGCCACCGCCCCCGCCGAGGCCGAAACCATCGCCGATGATGATGATCATGAAGATATTCGTCCTGTGCGCAAACCGCGCGCGCGCAAATATAAAATCCAAGAAGTGATCAAAGTGCGCCAGATTATTCTGGTGCAGGTCGTCAAAGAGGAACGCGGCAATAAGGGTGCTGCCCTGACCACCTATCTCAGCCTTGCTGGGCGCTATTGTGTTTTGATGCCCAATACCGCGCGCGGTGGCGGGATCAGCCGCAAGATTACCAATATTTCGGATCGCAAAAAGCTAAAGGAAATCGCGCAATCGATGGAGGTGCCGCAGGGCGCGGGTCTGATCATCCGCACCGCGGGCAGCCAACGCACCAAGGCCGAGATCAAGCGCGATTACGAATATTTGCAGCGCCAATGGGAACAGGTGCGCGAATTGACCCTGCGCTCGATAGCGCCTGCGCCAATTTACGAGGAAGGTAATCTGATCCACCGCTCGATCCGCGATCTCTATAATCGCGATATTGACGAGGTGTTGGTTGAAGGCGAGGCGGGCTATCGCCAAGCCAAGGACTTCATGAAAATGATCATGCCGTCCCATGCCAAAAACGTGAAACATTATGCGGACAGTCTGCCGCTTTTCGCGCGCTATCAGGTCGAGGGTTACTTGGCTGATATGTTCAACCCTGTCGTGCAGCTCAAATCGGGCGGCTATATCGTCATCGGCATCACTGAGGCTTTGGTTGCGGTTGATGTGAACTCGGGGCGCGCGACCAAGGAAGGCTCTATTGAGGAAACCGCGCTTAAGACCAATCTTGAGGCTGCCGAAGAGGTGGCGCGTCAAGTGCGCCTGCGCGATTTGGCGGGTCTGATTGTGATCGACTTCATCGATATGGATGATCGGCGCAACAATCTGGCTGTGGAAAAGCGGCTGAAAGATCGCCTCAAAACCGACCGCGCGCGCATTCAGGTTGGGCGTATCTCAGGCTTTGGCCTGTTGGAAATGTCGCGCCAACGTCTGCGTCCTGGGATGTTGGAGGCCACGACACAGCCCTGCCATCACTGCCACGGCACGGGGCTTGTGCGTTCTGATGACAGTCAGGGCCTATCAATTCTGCGTCAGTTGGAAGAGGAAAGCACCCGCCGCCGCTCGCGCGAGTTATTGTTGACTGCGCCTGTGGGCATTGTGAATTTCATCATGAACCAAAAGCGCGAATACCTCGCTGATCTTGAGGCGCGCTATGGGGTTTCGATCCGTGTCGAGGCCGATCCTGCGATGATCACGCCCGATTATCGGATTGAAAAATTCAAAACAGCCACCCGCCGCATCGCCCCTGCAAGCCCTGTTGTTTCGATGGATGCAGGGCTGATGGAGGAAATCGAAGCCGCCGAAGCCGATGCTGCGGATGAGATTGATATCACCGAGGCACCTGAGGCAGACCGCCCCGAGGCACAAGGCGAAGAGGGCGAGGGCAAGAAACGCCGCCGCCGCCGCCGTGGTGGCCGTGGCCGCCGCCGCAATCGGGGCGAGGGGGACGAGGCCCGCACAACCGAAGCGGGCCCTGAGGCCCCAGAGGTTGCAGAACAGAGTGCAGGCGCGTCTGAGGCTGATGCCTCGCCCGCAGTGGAGGCAGAGGCCACGCCCGAGGTTGAGGAAAAGCCAAAGCGCCGCCGCAGTCGCAAGTCAACCAAATCTGACGCATCGGCAGAGACGGTAGCCGCGTCAGAACCATCTGATCCCGCCACAGAAGCACCTGCAGAGGCAACGGTAGAGGCAGCGGTGGAAGAGGCCCCAAAACCAAAGCGCCGTGGTCGCAAAACCAAGGCCGAGAAAGCCGCTGAAGAGGCCGCTGCGGCAACGGTGTCGGTGGCTGAGGCCGAACAGGCCCCAGAGCCCGCGGAAGAGGCGCCAAAGCCCAAGCGGGCCACGCGCAGCCGTAAAACCCCTGCGAAAAAGGCCGAACCTGTGGCCGAGGTGCCATCTGCGCCAGACGCGACTGTCGAGGCGGTGTCTGCGCCACAGGCCGCAGAACCTGCGCCTGAGGGGCCAAAGAAGCGCGGGTGGTGGTCACGCGGCTAACCGACCCGATTAAAATAAAACGGGCAGGGGAAACCCTGCCCGTTTTTCATTTTCACGCTAAGCGTTTGTTCAGTTTGCGCTGCGTTCAGCTGCAATAGCCGCCTCAATCTGGTCGCGCGGCAAGGCCCCGCGCAAGAGCCCCGTTTCCAGCACAAATGTGGGCGTGCCTGAAATATTCAGCGCACGGGCCAATTCGTAATTGAGGCTGATTGTTGCATCGATTTGCGGGTTGTTGATTTCGGCCACGATGGCCGCGTGATCAAGACCCAGCCCTTCGGCGGTGGCCTGCAATGACCCTTCGCTGACCTCGGCCCGCATCACCATCATCGCATCATGAAGCGCGCGATAGGCCTCATCCCCCAATGCGATTTTGGCCGCAATCGCATAGCGTGAGGCCAAGAGCGAGGCATCACCCAAAATCGGAAACTCTTTGACGATAAAGCGGATGTTCCCATCTGCCTCGAGCATGGCTTCGATATCGGGGAAGGCACGTTTACAATAGCCACAGCGATAATCAAGAAACTCGACTAGGGTCACATCACCCTCGGGGTTGCCGCCGACATAATCATAGGGTGAGGCGAAAATCGCGTCAGAATTGGCCGCGATAATCTGGGATTCAGCCTGCGCCTCTGCCGCGGCTTGACGCTCGTCTAGAATGTCGAAGGCCTCCATCAGCACTTCGGGATTATCCAGCAGATAGGCGCGGATTTCCGCACGAAACGCTGCGCGTTCTGTCTCGCTCATGGCATCGATGTCAAATGCGGCAGCGGGATTGAGGGCGCCAAGTGTTAGGCCAAGCGCCAAGATCAGGCTTTTCGGGGAAGGGGTCATCGCGCATCCTGTCAGTCGTTTTTCGTTTCAGCCAGACGTAACACATCTTGCGCCCGAAGCCACCCGCTTGATCCTTGGGGCAAGAGGCCTGTGGCGCGGCGGGCGTGAAGGGCGGCGGTTTCAAAATCTCCCTCCAAGGCCGCGCGTTCTGCGGTGGCCCATGCGGCCATACCATCTTGGCCATCGCGCGCATAGGCCATAGCCAAATCTCGCATAAGCCGCGCGTTGCGCCGTTCGCGGGCAAAGGCGGCCTCTAGCACCTCCAAGGCCTCGGCATTGCGCGCGGGGCTGTCGGGCGCAAGAAGGGCACGACCATATCCCGCTAAAATCAGACCTGCATCAGGGGACATCTGGATGGCCCGTTCATAGGCCACAATCGCCGCGTCATACCGGCGGTTTTCAAATAGAACCTGTGCATATAGCTCTTGGTAATAGGGGTCTGCGGGGTGGTTTAGGATCAACCGCTCTAACTCACGCAAGGCGGCATCGCCTTCGGAATTGCGGTGATAGGCCACTGCGCGGCGCATTGTTGCGATCTCTGAGGGGTCATTTCCCACCTGCGCAAATGTCCAAGAGGGTGGGTTCAGAAAGGCTGCTAATTTCCCCTTGCTGCGATCAAACCAATATTGCGCCTCGCTGTCAGGGGTTGGGGCTGTGCCGCCGTCAAAATTTGCAACCAATCGCAGACGATCACGGGTCAGCGGGTGGGTGCGCACATAGGGGTCTTGGCGGTCAGTTGAGAGTAACTCTTGCCCTGCAAAGCGATCTAGGACGCGCGCCATTGCGGTGGGGTCAACGCCTGCGCGCTCGAGATATCTCAGGGCGGCGGCATCCGCGCTCGCCTCTTCGGCGCGGGTATGTGAGAAAAAGACGCGCTGCGCGCTTGAGGCCATACCTGCCGCAACGCCCGCGCCTGCACCCGCATCCCCCGTGACGCCTGCGGCGAGCAGACCTGCCACCAAACCCAGCCGCGATGCACCGCTCATCGTGTCGGCATTCTCGGGGCGGCGGGCCAAATGCCCGTTGGCAATATGCGCGGCCTCATGGGCCAAGACGGCCTGCAATTCGGCAGGCTCGTCCAAGGCCATCATCAGCCCCGAAGTGATAAAAATCGTGCGTGCATCGCGCACAAAGGCGTTCATCTGCGGATCATTGAGCAAAATCACGCGGATAGATTGCCCCAATCCTGCCGCCTCGAGAATGGGCATAAGCAGGTTGCGTAAACCTGCCTCAATCTCGGCATCGCGGATTATGGATTGCGCCAAGGCCCCTTTGGGCGCAAGGCCAAGGCACAGGCCCAAGATCACGGCAAAAAGAAAGGATCGCATCTGTGATTGACCTTTTCGGGCAGGGCTGTTTCAAACCGATGCATCCAGTCTAGTGAGGAAGCAATGCGTTATTCAAGCCGTGGTCAGGTGGATCCCTTTATTGTGATGGACGTCATGGAGGCCGCCCGCCGTCTTGAGGAGGAGGGGCGCCACATCATCCATATGGAGGTCGGCCAACCCGGCACAGGCGCGCCACGCGCCGCGCGCGAGAGGCTCGCGCGCGCAATGGAAGAAGACACGCTAGGCTATACTGTGGCGCTCGGGCGTCCTGATCTGCGCGCGGGGATCGCAGCCCTTTATGGCGAATGGTATGATATCGACCTTGATCCTGCGCGCGTGGTGATCACCGCGGGGGCATCGGGCGGGTTTTTATTGGCATTTTCCGCGCTTTTTGATGCGGGCCAAAAGGTTGGTATGGGGCTTCCCTGTTATCCGTCTTATCGGCAAATCCTTAAGGCAATGAGTTTGGACGTTGCGGGATTGCGCACCGATGCCAGCAGTGGGTTTCAGCCGCGCCCTGACCAGATCACCGAAGATCTCGCAGGTCTGATCTTGGCAAGCCCTGCAAACCCGACAGGCACGATGATCCAAAAGCCCGCACTTGCGGAACTGGCAGCTGCCTGCGCCGCGCGGGATGTGGCCTTGATCAGTGATGAAATCTATCACGGGCTGCATTACGGGGCGCGCGCCGTCAGCGCGCTTGAGGTGACCGATCAGGCCTATATTATCAACTCCTTTTCCAAGTATTTCTCGATGACAGGATGGCGATTGGGGTGGATGGTCGTGCCCGAAGATCACCTGCGCGTGGTCGAGCGTTTGGCGCAAAATATGTTTATTTGCGCGCCACATGCGGCACAAATCGCGGCCTTAGGGGCCTTGTCGCCTGAAGGGCGTGCGGAACTGGATGAGAACCGCGCGATCTATGCCAAAAACCGCATGATCTTGTTGCAAGGGCTGCGCG
The DNA here is from genome assembly GCA_015693905.1 of Rhodobacterales bacterium HKCCA1288. NCBI lineage: Bacteria > Pseudomonadati > Pseudomonadota > Alphaproteobacteria > Rhodobacterales > Rhodobacterales bacterium HKCCA1288. The sequence continues at coordinate 217,689 of CP065161.1, forward strand.
CGGCGGGATTTGAGCACCTCGCGCCTGCAGATGGTGCGTTCTATGTCTATGCCGATATCAGCGCCTTTGATTGGCCTGCGCAGGATATGGCGCGCGCAATGTTGGAGGAGGCAGGGGTTGCCGTCACCCCGGGCCTTGATTTTGATCCCGAAGAGGGCACGCGCGCCTTGCGGTTCTCCTATGCCCGCAGCACGGCCGATATCGAAGAAGGGGTTGCACGCATCACGGCCTTTATGGCTGCGCACGCAAAATAGATTGTAAATCTCAATCTAAATTTTGTATCTTTCTGACGCGGATAAGAGCAGAAAGATAACCCCATGCCGCAGGTCGTGTTTCGCAGTATTTTTGCGATACTGTTTTTGTGGATTGGCCCCATGGTTTGGGCCGAAACACCCGTGCGCCTTGATCTAGGCGAAAGCTATGTCACGGATCGAGGCCAAGGGATTGAGGTGCAGCTTCGCCTTAATCGTGCCACCGCCTATGGGCTGCGTCTGCGCGACAATCCGATGCGGTTGATTGTTGATTTGGCGGGGGTAGAGGTGCAAAATCTGCCCAATGGGTTTGATCGAGCGGATCGCGCACAGGCGGTCACGCTTGGCCCCGCACCGCGTGCAGGTTGGGGGCGGTTGAGTCTGCATTTGACCGCGCCCATGGTGATTGAGCGCGCGGTGATGGATACAAGGCATTCTGACGCGGTGCGTCTCACCTTGCGGCTGCGCCCCGCAACGGCGCAAGAATTTGCAACCCATCTCACCCCCGCAAGCGCAGATGAGCCACCTCAAGCGGTGATTGCAGAACCCGCGCCGCCACTGCGCACACGGCCCTTGATTGCCCTTGATCCGGGCCATGGCGGTATTGATCCAGGCGCAGAGCGCGATGGCTATAGCGAAGCGGATTTGGTTTTGCTCTTCGCGTTAGAGTTGCGCGAGATGCTGTTGCGTGATGGACTGGTGGATGTGTTCATGACGCGCGAGCGGGATGAATTTATCCCCTTGCCCTATCGGATGTCGCGCGCGCGCATGGCGGGGGCTGATCTTTTCATTTCAATTCATGCCGATGCCTTGGCCGCAGGCGATGGCATGGCGTCTGGGGCGACAGTTTATACCTTGTCCGAGACAGGCTCTGATGCGGCCTCAGCGGCGCTTGCTGCGCAGCATGACCGCGCCGATCTATTGGCGGGCGTGGATTTGGGCCAATCCGATGATGTTGTCGCAGATTTGCTCATGGATTTGGCGCGCCTTGAAACCGATCCGCGCAGTGATGCCTTGGCCGATGCCTTGGTGACGGGCCTTGAGGGGGCAGGGGTTGAATTGCACAGCCGCCCGCGTCTTGAGGCAAATTTTACAGTGCTGCGCGCGCCTGATTACCCTTCTGTCCTCTTGGAAATCGGATTTATGTCCGAAGGTGGGGATTTGGAAAATATCCTTGACCCTGTTTGGCGGTCGCGGGCGCAAGGCGGGATTGCGCGGGCCATCGAGGCATGGTTGGCCGAAGACAATCTGCGCCGCAGCCTGATGCGGCGATAATCTTGTGTGATCTCACCATGAAGTGAAGGTTTAAGCTTTTGACGCGCGCGCGGCTGCGCCCTATAAGCGGACTCGCGCTTGGGGTAAGGCTTTTTGGGGAAGTGACACGCATGGGCCAGATCATCCGTTTTGTGATGGGTATTTTCGGCGGGCTCTTTGCCTCGGCGATCATGGCGGTTGTGTTTGGTGCCATTATTGTTGGCGGCGTGATTTGGGTTTTTGCGCGCGATTTGCCCAATTACGAAACGCTGTCGCAATATACCCCTGCCACAATTAGCCGCATCTATTCGCGCGAAGGCCGTATCATTGACGAATTCGCGCAAGAGCGCCGTGTTTTCGTGCCAGCCGAAGAAATCCCTGATCTGGTGGCTCATGCCTTTATCAGCGCCGAAGATCGCAATTTCTATCAGCATGCGGGCTATGATCCGCGCGCGATTGCATCGGCCCTTGTGGATGCGGTGCGTTCGCGCGGTCAGGATGTGCGCGGCGCCTCCACCATCACGCAGCAGGTGATGAAGAATTTCCTTCTCGATGGCAGCCGCACGATTGAGCGCAAGGTGCAGGAAATCATTTTGGCCGCACGCATTGAGCGATCCATGAGCAAGGAACGTATCCTTGAGCTGTATCTCAACGAGATTTTCCTTGGTCAGAATTCCTATGGTGTTGCCGCCGCTGCGCAGACCTATTTCAACACGGCGCTGTCCGATTTGACCCCTGCGCAAGCTGCCTATTTGGCCGCTCTGCCGCAACGGCCTGCGCGTCTGCATCCTGTGCGTGATTACGATGATGCGGTTGAGCGGCGCAATTATGTGCTGCGCGAGATGTTCGAGAATGGCTATATCACGCGCGAGGTGATGGAAGATAGCCAAGCCTCTGAACTTGAGACGGTGCAGCGGGGGGATATCGCGCCTTTCCGCTCTAGCCTGCCGCCACGGGGCTATTTTACGGATGAAATTCGCCGTCAATTGTCGACCCAGTTTGGCGAAGAAGAATTCTTCACAGGCGGGTATGCCGTGCGCGCAACGATGGATGAAAATCTTCAAATCGTGGCACAGCGCGCGTTGCGCAGCGCGCTTGAAACCTATGATCGCGGGCGCGGAGTTTGGCGGGGGGCCTTGGCGCAACTGGATGTAGCGGCCCTTGAGGATGCGGCCAGTTTGGCCGAGGCACTCTCAGCTGCGGACATCCCGCGCGATGTGGATCAGTGGCGTGTGGCTGCTGTGACGGGGTTCGAGGGCGGTGATGCCCTGATTGCCTTTGAGGATGGCGAAACGGGCCGCATCTTGGCCGATGATGTCACTTGGGCGCGCCCTTTGCGTGAAGATGGCACAACAGGCAGCGCGGCCAATTCTGCCGATGACCTGCTTGCACGCGGGGATGTGATCCATGTTCTGCCTGTGGAGGATGACACAGGGGCAGGGCATTATTCCTTGCGCCAAATCCCCGAGGTGCAAGGCGCCTTTATGGCGATGGATGTGAACACGGGCCGCGTTTTGGCGATGCAAGGCGGCTTTTCCTATCAATATTCGGTGTTTAATCGCGCCACCCAAGCCACGCGGCAGCCCGGCTCAAGCTTTAAGCCATTTGTGTATGCGGCGGCGTTGGACAGTGGCTATAGCCCCAACACCATTGTGATCGATGCGCCCATTCAGGTGGAAACGCCCGAGGGTCTTTGGCGTCCAACCAATGCTTCGGATCGGTTTTATGGCCCTGCGCCCATCCGCACAGGGATTGAACAATCGCGCAACTTGATGACCATCCGCTTGGCCCAAGATGTGGGGATGGAGACCGTTGCGCGCTATGCCGAACGCTTTGGCGTTTATGATGAGATGCAACCATTTTTGGCCAATTCCTTGGGCGCGCAAGAAAGCACGCTTTACAAAATGGTCGCGGCCTATGCGATGTTTGCCAATGGCGGTGAGCGGGTGGAGCCTACCCTTGTTGACCGTGTCCAAGATCGGTTTGGCCAAACTGTGTATCGCCATGATCAGCGTATTTGCGAAGATTGTTTGAGCGACACATTGCCCGCAGGCTTGGGACCGCGGATCGTATCCAACCGCGCCCGTGTTATGGATCCAATTACCGCCTTTCAACTCACCTCGATGCTTGAGGGGGTTGTCGAGCGCGGAACGGCGGCGCGCGCGGTGAACCTGCCCGTGCCTGCCGCAGGGAAGACGGGCACAACCAATGACGCCCGCGATGTTTGGTTTATTGGCTTTACCTCCAATATCGTGGCGGGCTGCTATATCGGCTATGACCAACCGCGGTCGCTTGGCCGCGCCTCGGGCGGTGGCACTTGTGCGCCCGTGTTCCAAGAATTTATGCAAGAGGCCGTGGCTGAATATGGCGGCGGCCCGTTCCGCGTGCCCGAGGGCGGTGTGTTCGTGCCAATTGATCGCTTCTCTGGCGAACGTCTGGCCGATGGGGAAAGCGGCGAAAACGTGGTTTATGAATATTTCCGCGCCGCCGAAGTGCCCCCTGTTGGTGCGCGTTCGGCCATTGTGGATGGTGGGTTTGCTATGGCCTCGGATTTGCCCGTCTTTGGGCCGGGTGAGGTTGATGGCGCATTGCAGGAAGAGGGCGCAGATGTGCGCACCTCGTCAGGCGAAACAGTGCGGGTTCCCACCGATACGGGCTTTGGCACGATCAGCTCAGGCGGGCTCTATTAAACCCCATCGGGGATTGCAGCCACGCCGCCGCTGGTCTAGATCACCGCGACCAGATGATTTCTTGATGCAATTGGAGCAGGTATCCGATGCGGGCCGAAACCCAATCCAATATCGACAAAATTCGCCGTTCGCTTGATTTGCTCGGGCAGCGAATGGATTTGACCACCGCCAAGCACCGCTTGGAGGAGTTCAACGCCCGTGTCGAGGATCCAGACCTGTGGAACGATCCCGAAAAGGCGCAAAAGCTGATGCGCGATCGTCAGGTTTTGCTTGATAAAATCGGCACCTATGATGCGATCAAATCGGGACTGGACGATAATATTGGACTCATCGAATTGGGCGAGGAAGAAGGTGACAGCGCCATCGTGACAGAGGCGGAAGCCGCCCTGTCTGCCTTGGTCGAGACCGCCGCCGCAAAAGAGCTTGAGGCCCTATTGAACGGCGAGGCGGACGCCAATGACAGCTTCCTTGAGATCAATGCGGGCGCAGGCGGCACAGAAAGCTGTGATTGGGCCTCCATGTTGGCACGCATGTATGTGCGTTGGGCCGAAAAACAGGGATATGAGGTTGACCTTCAATCTGTCTCTTACGGGGAAGAAACGGGGATCAAATCCGCCGTTTACAAAATCTCGGGGCATAATGCCTATGGCTGGTTGAAATCGGAATCGGGCGTGCATCGTTTGGTGCGCATCTCGCCTTATGACAGTTCCGCGCGGCGGCATACGTCCTTTTCTTCGGTTTGGGTCTATCCTGTGGTTGATGATAATATCGAAATCGAAGTGGCCCCAAATGAGATCCGCATCGACACCTATCGCTCGTCAGGGGCGGGGGGGCAGCACGTCAACACCACCGACTCAGCCGTGCGTATCACCCATATTCCCACGGGGATCGTGGTCACGAGTTCGGAAAAATCGCAGCACCAAAACCGCGATATCGCGATGAAGGCACTGAAATCGCGCCTTTATCAGATGGAGCTCGACCGCCGCAATGCCGAGATCAACGCAGCCCACGAAGCCAAAGGTGAGGCGGGTTGGGGCAATCAAATTCGCTCTTATGTTTTGCAGCCCTATCAAATGGTTAAAGACCTGCGCACAGGGTTTGAGACCTCTGACACCCAAGGTGTTTTGGATGGCGAAATTGATGGGCTGATGGCCTCGGTTTTGGCGCTGGATGTCTCTGGCAAAAGCCGTGCCGATGCACAGGCCGAAGATTGACGCCTGAGACGCAAGCACGCAGCGATGCGGCGCATTCGCGTCTTGCACTGCAGCCTTTGGTTGATTACTTCTACTGACATTCTCGGGGCGGGGTGAAATTCCCCACCGGCGGTGACAGCCCGCGAGCGCCTTGGTTTCACGACCAAGGGTCAGCAGATTTGGTGAAATTCCAAAGCCGACGGTTATAGTCCGGATGAAAGAGAATGAGCCGTGTTTCGCGGTTGCGCGGGGGCGTGTCCCTTGTGCAGGTTCGGACGCGCGTTCACGATCGCCTTGGGCACCTTGGTCTTTAGAAAGGATGACCCAAATGACGAAAACACTGAATATCGCTTTTATCAAAGCAAATTGGCACAGCGACATTGTCAACCAAGCCTTGGTTGGCTTTGAAGCGGATATGAAAGCATCAGGTCAGGCGTATAACCTGATGACCTATGATGTGCCCGGCGCGTTTGAAATGCCGCTATTGGCAAAGAAACTGGGCGCGTCTGGTAAGGTTGATGCGATTGTCTGCGCCGCATTGGTGGTGGATGGAGGCATTTACCGCCATGATTTTGTGGCCGCTGCTGTGGTTGATGGTCTGATGCAAGCACAGTTGGACACAGGCATTCCCACCTATTCCGTATCGCTGACCCCGCATCATTTCCACGAGCATGCGGTGCATCACGATTTCTATCATGATCATTTCGTGAAGAAAGGCGCAGAAGCAGCGCAAGCCTTGCGCATGGTCGCAAGTATCGAGGTTTGATCCTGATGGCGCAGGCCCTGAGCTTTGAGTTTCTCACCGCAGGTCAAATTCAATTTGGTCGCGGAAAGGTCGGGGCGGGGCTTGCGCCGCAGATTATGACTTTGGGGGTGCCCGTGATGGTGATCACGGGTGGCTCTGGTCTGCGTCACGCAGGAACGCGTGCTTTGGTTGATGCTCTTGCGCCCGTGCTGCAGGTGGCGATTGCGGCTGAACCCGATTTGAAAACCATTGAGGGTGCCGTCATGCGTGCGCGCGGGGCAGGGGTTGCCTGCGTTGTGGCGATTGGCGGGGGGGCCGTCATTGATGCAGGCAAGGCCATCGCCGCCTTGATCCCCGCACCGCATCCCGCGCTTCGTTATCTTGAGGTTGTCGGTGAGGGGCGCGCACTGGATGCCGCGCCTTTGCCTTTTGTGGCCATTCCCACCACAGCGGGCACAGGGGCCGAGGTCACCAAAAACGCGGTGATTTCTGTGCCCGAACATCAACGCAAAGTATCTTTGCGTGATGCGCGAATGTTGCCAGATTTGGCCATTATTGACCCAAGTTTATGTGACGGGACGGGGCGCGCGCAAACCATGATGAGCGGGCTTGATGCCCTGACCCAAGTGATCGAGCCTTATCTGTGCACCCGCGCCAACCCGTTCACCGATGCGCTGTGCAGGGATGCCATTCCGCGGGCCGTGTCGGGGCTGCGCCGCCTATCTGATGCCTTTGATCGGGGCGGCGATGATCCGATGGCGCGCGATGATATGGCCTTGGCATCGGTGATTGGCGGTCTTGCCTTGGCCAATGCGGGTTTGGGGGCGGTGCATGGCTTGGCGGGGCCTGCAGGCGGCTATCTGGCGCAACATGGCCTGATTTGCGCCCGTTTATTGGTGCCTGTTCTTTTGGCCAATGAGGCCCGCGCCGAAAGCCCCGCATTGCGTGGACGCTTTTCTGATCTGCGCGCTTGGATGGGCGATGCCTTTGGCGTCAGCGCCGAGATGGCCTTTGAGGCCTTGGCGCGATTTATCGAGGGGCAAAACCTGCCGCGATTGGGGCAAGCGGGTCTGCCTGCCGACAAGATCGACCAGATTGCACAAGCGGCGGCAAGCTCGTCTTCGATGAAGGCGAATCCAGTCGATTTGACCGCGTCTGATTTGACCGAAATTCTGCGCGAAGCCTTATAACCCAAGCCCCAAATTACCCGTTGCAATTGCAACAATGGCCTCGGTTTCCGCCAAAGTTCCAAAGATTTTTTCAAGAAATTATCTCATGAAATCAACGTAAAGTTGAGGCCGCTCGCATGTTTTCTGCAATGCGGCGTGTAATCCCTGTTGACGTAATTTTGCCCGAATGCAAGAAATTACAGCAAGTGTAATATTTTTCATTGCGGCGATGTATTGCCGCGCGAGGGGGGATCACGGGTTATGCCGAAGCCAAGGATGATCTTTGGGGATGCTCATGGATTATGAGGCCAGTCTCGCCATTCGGGCTGCGTGGCTGCATTACGCAGGCGGTTTGACGCAGGCGGCTGTGGCCAAGCAGCTTGGCGTGCCATCGGTAAAGGCGCACCGCTTGATCTCACGCGCGGTGCAAGAGGGTGCTGTCAAAGTGTCGATTGATGGCGATATCTCGGAATGTGTGCGCTTGGAGAGCGAGCTAAAAGCGCGCTTCAATTTGGATTTTTGCGAAATTGCCCCCGATATCGGCGAAGAAGGCTTTCCCATTCGGGCCTTGTCGATCGCGGGGGCAAGCTTTCTGCGCCGCGAAATCGAACATGGCGGCCACAGTTGCATCGGGGTTGGGCATGGGCGCACCTTGGCCGCTTCGGTGGCAGAGATGCCGCGTCTCGATGCCAAAGGGGTGCAGTTCGTGTCTCTTCTGGGGGGGCTTACGCGCAATTATTCGGCCACGCCCCATGACGTTATGACCCGCTTGGCCGAAAAAACAGGCGCAACCGCCTATGTGATGCCCGTGCCGTTTTTCGCCAACACTGTTGAGGATCGCGAAGTGCTGCTCAGTCAGCGCGGTGTTTCTAACGTGTTTGAGCTGGCCGCAGGGGCAGAATTGAAACTTGTCGGGGTCGGCACAACCGAACCTGACGCCTCCCTGGTTTCATCGGGCATGATCCAGCTCGATGAAATCCAGGAAGTCATTTCTCAAGGGGGGGTGGCCGAAATCTTGGGTCACTTTTTTGACGAGAAGGGGCAGCCGTTGGAAACAACGCTGACCGCAAGAACGCTGTCGGTCGGGCTGGAGGAGCCTCGCCGCACGCGGATTGTCGCCATCGCTGGTGGCAAGGAAAAGATCGGCGCAATCCGATCTGTTTTGATGAGCGGCTGTCTCAGCGGCCTCATCACTGATGAGCGCACAGCAATGGCGCTTGTGGTCCAAAAATCCTGATTGGTATCGGGATATAACGGGAGGATACCCTATGTACGATAAGGAAAAGCAGCTTGCCGAGGATTTTGTTGCTAAAAAAATCGGCCGCCGCGATCTGATCAAGGGAATGTCGGCTTTGGGCGTGAGCACTGCTCTTGCATCCACTTTGGTGAATGCCGCAGCGACACGCGCATTGGCGCAAAACGGGTTCAACTGGCGTGCGCATGAAGGCACGACCATCAAATTGCTGCTCAATCAGCACCCCTATACCGATGCGATGATCGCCAATATTGAAAACTTCAAATCCCTCACTGGGATGAATGTTGAATATGATGTGTTCCCCGAAGACGTCTATTTCGACAAAGTGACCGCGGCGCTGTCCTCGGGCTCCAGCGAATATGATGCCTTCATGAGCGGCGCATATATGACTTGGACATATGGCCCTGCAGGCTGGATTGACGATCTGAACGAATACATCATGGATCCCTCCAAAACCAACCCAGATTACAACTGGGAAGATGTTTTGGAAGGCGTGCGCAAATCTTGTGCGTGGAATGGTCGCCCAGGTGGTGCATTGGGCTCTGACGATGCGATGCAGTGGTGTATCCCATTGGCCTATGAGCAGAACAACCTGACCTATAACAAGCGCGTTTTTGACGCGAACGGCCTCAGCGTTCCAACCGATCTCGACAGCCTTGTTGATACCGCTGCTGCCGCAAAGGCCGCGATGGGTGATGGCTACGGCATCGGTGTGCGTGGTTCGCGGTCTTGGGCAACGATCCACCCAGGCTTCTTGTCGGGCTATGCAAACTTTGGCCAGTCTGACCTGACTGTTGGTGGCGATGGCACCTTGTCTGCGGCAATGAACACAGATGTGTCGCGCAACTTCCACAGCAAGTGGGTGGAAATGATCCAGAATTCAGGGGCGCCTGACTGGTCAACCCATACATGGTATCAGGTCGGCACAGATGTCGGCGCAGGTAAGTCTGCGATGATGTTTGACGCGGATATCTTGGGCTACTTCATGAATGGTGGCGATAATGCCGAAGCGGGTAACCTTGCCTTCTCCGCATTCAAAGCCAACCCTGCGGCCGCTGCCCCCACACCAAATATCTGGATTTGGGCAATGGCGATGTCGTCCTTCTCGACCAAGAAAGACGCGACATGGTATTTCCTTCAGTGGGTCACCGGCCCTGAGCATCAGCTGTTCGGTGCGCAGGATATGGACCTCGTGAACCCAGCCCGCAGCAGCGTTTGGGCGGATGAAATGTTCCGCAACAAGTTGTCTGCATCCTATTCTGGCTATGTGGAAATGCATGATGTCTCGGCGCCTGGTGCATCGATCAAATTCACCGCACAGCCCTTGTTCTTCGATCTGACCACAGAATGGGCGGCGATGTTGCAGCGCATGGTGGCAGGCGAGGTGCCTGTGGATGAAGGTCTCGATATGTTGGCTGAATCGGTAAACAGCCAGCTTTCTGAGGCTGGTCTGCGCTAAGAGATCACGCAGAGGTCGGGGGTGCGCTTGCATCCCCGACCTCATCCATTTTCACAATTTATTTTCTAATTCAGTGACGCCCCATGAGGTTTGCACCTTGGGGACGCCATAAGAGGGACTGAAATGTCTGACACCAGCTTTAACGCGCCACCGCGGCGCAGGTTCAAAGTCAGCCGCAAGTTTTTGCCTTATCTGCTGAGCTTGCCCGCGCTTTTAACCTGTATCGGCATTTTGATCCCATTCTTTACGGCCGTTTGGTATTCGCTCCAGCGGTATCGTTTGTCTCAACCTTGGAACCGCGGGTTCAATTGGGGTGAGAATTACCTGAATTTCATGACCGATGATGCGTTTTGGAATACCTTGCAGGTGTCCTTGACCTATGCGTTTTTCGCAGTCACAGCGCAGCTGCTCTTGGGGCTTGGGATTGCGCTGCTTTTGCAAAAGCGCAGCATGTTCAACAATTTTGTCTCGATTATGTTGCTGATGCCGCTGATGACGGCCCCTGCATTGGCTGCCCTGATGTGGAAGCTGATGACCAATCCGGGCTTCGGGATCTTAAGCTATCTGGCAAGTTTGATCGGGCTGGAAGATTTCAGATGGGCCTCTGACCCGCAGACCGCCATGCTGACCGTGGTGATTGTCGATATCTGGGTCTACACGCCCTTTATCATGATCTTGCTTTTGGCGGGTTTGCGCTCGCTGCCGCAGCAGCCCTTCGAGGCCGCAGCCCTTGATGGTGTGCCGCGCCTCTTCGTGTTCTGGCGCATCACCCTACCGATGCTGACGCCATTCCTTTTGACCGCGACCCTGTTTCGCGTGATCGAAAGCATTCAGCAATTCGACATTATCTACGCCATGACCCAAGGCGGGCCTGGTAATACGCTGACCGTGTTTCAGGTCGAGGCTTATTTGAATTTCTTCCAATCCACCAATGTGGGGCGGTCTGCAGCGCTTTTGATGATCCTTTGGGCGATCACCTATGTGCTGTCGAACATCTTTATCAAAAACTGGTTGCGCCTGCGTGAAAAGCAGCGCGGCGAAGCCTGACGCGCGGAGGGGGCATCCATGGAAAGCACAAGTTTGATTGAACGCATCCTGCGCGGCATCGCCATCACCGCAGTGATCCTTTTCTTTATGTTTCCGATTTTCTGGATTTTCTTGATGAGTCTCCAGACAAACGAAACGATTTTGCGCGTCCCACCTTCGATGGTGTTTGAGCCGACTTTTCAGAATTACCGCGCGCTCATCACGGGGCAGCTTGAGACACAGACAGGCACATTGGAAATTCGGTTCATGGGGAACCTGTTTAACTCCTTCTTCCTGTCGACCACATCTGTTGCGATTGGTTTGTTGTTGGGCGTGCCTGCGGCCTATGCCTTTGCGCGGCTGAAATTCCGCGGCTCTGAGGACATCGCCTTTACGCTGCTCTCCTTCCGCTTCGCGCCGCCTTTGTTGGTGTTGCTGCCCTTGACCATCTATTTCCAACAATTGGGTCTGGCCAATACCTATGGCGGGTTGATCTGGGTGTATCAATTGATTGTGCTGCCGCTGATCCTATGGATCGTGCGTGGCTATTTCGAGGATATCCCCGCCGATGTCGAATATGCTTATCGCATCGCGGGGCATGATTTCTGGGCGACCTTCCGCAAAATCGCGCTGCCTTTGGCGGGCCCAGGTATCGCGGCGGCAGGTCTGTTGGCCTTTATCTTTGCGTGGAACAATTTCATTTTCGCCTTGGTTTTGGCCTCAGCTGATAAGCAGCCCGTCACGGTGGGGGCCTTGGCCTTTATCACGGCATCGGGCATTCAATATGGCCAAATCGCGGCGGGGATTGTGCTGTCAATCGCACCTACATTTGCCCTCGCGCTTTATGCGCAGCGCTATCTCGTTGAGGGTCTCAGCCTTGGCGCGGTGAAAGGATAAGAACATGAGTTTGGTTCTCAATAATATCGTCAAACGCTTCAAGACTGAGACCGTTCTCGATGATGTCAGTCTCAGCGTGGACACGGGCGAGACGCTTGTGTTGTTCGGGCCATCTGGCGCAGGGAAAACCGTTTTGTTGCGTCTGATTGCGGGGGTGATCGAACCCGATGCAGGGCAGATTTCCATTCATGGCCAAGATATGGACGGGGTCGAACCCGAAGATCGCGGGATCGGGATGGCGTTTCAAAACTTTGCGCTGTTTCCCCATATGGATGCCAGTGCCAATATCGCGGCCCCTTTGACCGCGCGGCGCATGGGGCAGGGCGCAATTTCTGACACGGTCGGAAAAGTCGCTAAGATGTTGAAGATCGACCACGTTTTGCATCACAAGCCCAAGGAATTGTCGAACGGGCAAAAGCAGCGCACGGCCTTGGCCCGCGCACTTGCGGGCGCGCCATCAATCTTGTTGCTCGATGATCCGCTGCGCAATGTGGATGCCAAGTTGCGCTTTGAGATGCGTCTGGAATTGCCGCGCTTGCTGAAAGATCAGCAGGCCACAGTGATCTATGTGACCCAAGATTATAAAGAGGCGATGGCGCTTGGCGATCGCATTGCGGTGATGAGTGGCCGCGGCATTCAACAAATTGGCACGCCGCAGGATATTTATCTCAATCCCGCAAATATTGATATTGCGCGTCTTTTTGGCGACCCTGTGATCAATCTGCTGGATGTGACCCCTGAGGCGGATGGTGCGGGTGTTGTTGTCTCGCTTTCGGGTCAGCCGCTTAGTCTGGATGCGGGCTATGCCGATGCTGTCGGGCAGGACTGTGTGATCGGCATTCGCCCCGAAAGCCTGCGTTTTGTCAGCAAAGGCACCAAGGGCGCAATTCCTGTGACCATTGAAACAGAGGCGCCGTTGAACGAGAAAACAGTGACCTTGGCGCTTACGAAGAATGGCCGTGAGATCATGATCTCGCGTCCTGCAGGTCAAATCGCACCGAGCAGTGGCGAGGCCTATATTGCCGCCGATACATCACAGATTTATTTGTTTGATCGCAAAAGCGGCACGCGCATTGCGCAATCTTCGGCACAAAACAAGAAAAAAGGAGCGGCCTGATGACAGCGCAACTCAAGCTTCAGGGCGTTGATAAATTTTACGGCCCGATTGGCAAAGGCGTTCATGCCGTGCGTGATATCAATATGGATATCGAAAAAGGCGAGATTATCGCCCTTTTGGGTTCGTCTGGCTGCGGTAAAACCTCGACCTTGCGGATGGTTGCAGGGTTTGAAGAAACCAGCCGTGGCAAAATCCTAATCGCGGGGCGTGAGGTGCAAAATCTGCCTCCTGTGCGCCGCAATGTGGCCATGGCCTTTGAGGGGTATTCGCTTTATCCCACAGTGACGGTGCGCGAGAATATTGCTTTTGCCCTAAAGGCGCAGCGTGAAAGCGATGCGCAGGTGGATGCCAAGGTCAATGAAGTGGCCGAGATGTTGGAAATCACATCCATCCTCGACAAATTTCCCGCGTCCATTTCTGGCGGCCAGCAGCAGCGCGCCTCTTTGGCACGCGCCTTGGTGCGCGATGCTGATCTCTATCTTTTGGATGAACCCATGGGCCAGCTTGAGCCGCAATTGCGCACGCTTTTGCGCGGGCGGATCAAATATTACATCAAGGAGCGTGGTCTAACCGCGATCCTTGTGACCCATGACCAGACCGAGGCCAATGCCATGGCAGATCGCATCGCGGTGATGGAAGGGGGCGTTTTGCAGCAATTCGCAAGCCCCGATGAAATCAAACTGGCCCCTGCCAATCTGTTCACGGGCACATTCGTGGGCGAGCCGCCAATGAATGTGTTTCCCGCCCGTGCGTCCGAAGTGTCAGGCGATATTCAATTCCGCCTCGATGCAGGGGTGGAGCTGACCTATAACGCCGATCAATTCGCGCCTGATCTGCGCGCGGCGCTGTTGTCGCGCGGTGATGTGGTCATCGGGGTGCGCCCCTATGCCGTGCGCCGCGCCAAGGGCAAGAGTGGGGCTGCCGCGCAGGTTGTGGCCAATCAATGGTTGGGGGATCAAACCCATATCGCCGCGGCCTTTGCAGGAAGCACGGTGGTCTTGGTCGAACATGATCGCGCCGATATTTCGATGGGTGACACCATTAGCGTTGAACTGAAGCCCGAAGATTTGCATTTCTTCGACCCTGCAAGCGGGGCCGCAATCAGCCACGGGACGCAAATGGCATGAGCGCATCAGGGGCAGACATTCTGATTGGAATTGATGCAGGCACATCGGTGATCAAATCGGTGGCCTTTAGCCTTGGCGGACAGCAGATCGCCATGGCATCGGTTCCGAATGTCTACCACTCTGACGCAAGCGGGGCGGCGAGCCAGTCCTTGGCGGATACATGGGCGGGCTGTGCGCAAACGCTGCGGGATTTGGGCGAAAAAATCGAAAACCTAGGGGCGCGGGTTGCTGCGATTGCCGTCACGGGACAGGGGGACGGCACATGGTTGGTGGGGGCAGGGGGCAAGCCAGTCACTGATGCTTGGCTTTGGCTCGATGCGCGGGCTGCGAAAACCGTGGATCGCCTGCGCGCCAGCGCCGCGGACATATCGCGGTTTGCCAAAACGGGGACGGGTCTCAACACCTGTCAGATGGGCACGCAAATGGCCCATATGGATCAGCACCATCCTGAGTGGTTGGATGCTGCCGAAGTCTCGCTGCATTGTAAGGACTGGCTTTATCTTCAGCTGACAGGCATACGCGCCAGTGATCCGTCCGAGACAAGCTTTACCTTCGGCAGCTATAAATCGCGCGGCTATGAGGCGGATGTGATTGCGGCTTTGGGATTGACCCATCGCGCGCATCTTTTGCCCCCCGTGGTCGATGGGGTGCGGCAGACGCATCCTTTAAGTGCCGATGCCGCAAGCCAAACGGGCCTGCGCGCGGGAACGCCCGTTTCCCTTGGCTATGTCGATGTGGTTTGCACCGCTTTGGGGGCGGGGATTTACACGCCAAACGCCCCATCGGGTTGCACCATCCTTGGCTCAACAGGCATGCATATGCGCGCCACGGCAGAGGCGGATGTTGTCCTGAATGAGGGGCGCACAGGCTATGTCATGGTTTTGCCCGTTTCGGGAATGGTTGCGCAAATCCAATCGAATATGGCCGCGACATTGAATATTGATTGGGCGCTGAAATTGGGCGCGAAACTGATGGCTGAGTTTGGCCATGAGGTGAGCCACAAAGAGATGGTGGCCCGTATCGATGATTGGCTATCGGCCACCCGTGCGGGCCAGATTCTGTATCATCCTTATATTTCCGAAGCAGGTGAGCGCGGCCCCTTTGTTGATGCGCGCGCGCGCGCAGCCTTTACGGGGTTGGCCAGCAATCACAGCTTTGCCGATCTCATCCGCGCGGTGATAGAGGGTTTGGGATATTCGGCGCGCGATTGCTATAGCACCATGGGGGCTGTGCCCGATGAGGTTCGCCTCACGGGGGGGGCGGCGCGCTCGGGTGCGCTGCGCAAAATTATGGCCGCCGCGATTGGCACCAAGCTGCGCAGTTCGACCCGCGAAGAGGCGGGTGCGGCAGGGGCCGCGATGATGGCCGCCTGCGCCATTGGTGTCTATCCTGATATGGATGCCTGTCTGCGCGATTGGGTAGAACCTGCGCTTGGCCCGATTGAGGCCCCAGATGCCGCCCTCACAGCGCGCTATTCGGCACTGTTCCCGTCCTATCGTGCGCTGCGTGAAGCCGCGCCTGTGGCGTGGGCGGCCCTCTCTGAAACTCAATCGCAACAAGGAGAATAATAAAAATGACAACCAAAATTGCGATTATCGGTGACCTGTTCATGTTGCCTTCAGCCTTTGAGGATGCCGTGACATTGGCCTGCGCAGGCAAGGATCTAGAGATCCGCACTCGCCAAGATGCATGGCCCGATGAGCCGATGGAACATGGCTATGCGGTGGCGGGCATGGATGGCCTGAAAGAATATTTTGGCACGGCTGACGATGTGGTTGAATTTGTTGGGGATGCAGAGATTTTGATCACGCAATTAGCGCCCATGTCGCGCGGCATGTTCGAGCGCCTTCCCCATCTCAAGATGATTGCCGTCTCGCGCGGTGGCCCTGTGAATATTGATATGAAGGCGGCCAAGGATCACGGCGTCTTGGTTGTGAACACGCCTGGCCGTAATTCTTCGGCGGTGGCGGAATTCACGCTTGGGGCGATCCTGTCGGAAACCCGCCGCATTCGTGCAGGGCATGAGGCGCTGCGCGCAGGCACTTGGCGCGGGGATCTCTACCGTGCCGATGTGACGGGGCGCGAATTGTCAGAGATGACTGTGGGTGTCATCGGCTATGGGGCGATTGGCACCAAGGTCGTGCGCCTGTTGCGCGCCTTTGGAACCCGCGTTTTGGTGTGCGACCCCTATGTGCAACTCAGCCCCGAGGATGCGCGCGATGAGGGGGTCAGCCATGTCGATTTCGACACGCTTTTGGCGCAGTCGGATGTGGTCACCTTGCACAGCCGCGTCACTGATGAAACGCGGGGGATGATGAACAAGCATGCCTTCACCAAAATGAAGCCTGACGCGATTTTCGTGAACACGGCGCGCGGGCCGATGTGTGATTATGACGACCTTTACGCCGCCCTCACCACGGGCGAGATTGCAGGCGCGATGTTAGAGACCTTTGCGGTTGAACCTGTGCCAGTGGATTGGCCGCTGCTGCAATTGCCCAATGTTACAATCACCCCCCATATTGCGGGCGCGTCTGTGCGCACCGTCACCTATGCCGCCGAACAAGCCGCAGAAGAGGTGCGCCGCTATTTGGCGGGCGAGCCAGCACGGAACCCTTGCGCATGAGTGGCCCTGCATCAGAAAAGCAGCTTCGCGCTGATATTGTCGCCGCTTGTCACAAGCTAGAGGCGATGGGACTAAACCGTGGCGCTTCGGGAAACATTTCGGTGCGCTATGGTGATGCGATGCTGATCACACCTTCGGCCATTCCCTATGATGCGCTGATACCCGATATGATTGCGGTCATGGATTTGGCGGATGAAACAGGCGCATGGCAAGGGCCAAAGGCCCCTTCGTCCGAATGGCGCTTTCACCGCGATATTTTGCGCGCGCGCCCCGATATGGGGGCGGTCGTGCATACCCACGCGCCCTATTGCACGATTTTGGCTGATGCGCGCCGCCCGATCCCTGCCATTCACTATATGATCGCGGCCTTCGGCACTGTGGAAATTCCCGTGGCGGGCTATGCGCGCTATGGCACACAGAAGCTATCTCAACAGATCATCAAGGCGCTTGGCCCAGTGCAGGGCGGCAGCAAGGGCTGCCTTATGGCCAATCACGGCATGATCGTTGGAGGGGCTGACCTGACGCGGGCCTTATGGTTGGCGGGGGAATTAGAAAGCCTTGCGCATCAATATTATCACCTTCTCGCCATTGGCGGGGGGCATGTCTTGAGTGCGGCAGAGATTGAAGACACTGCGCGCGGCTTTGAAAGCTATGGCGTGCAGTCGAAAGGGGACGGTGCATCATGACGCAAACGGTTGATCTGTTTGTCATTGGCGGCGGCATCAACGGCGCAGGCATTGCGCGCGATGCGGCAGGGCGTGGCCTGTCTGTGGTCTTGGCGGAAAAAGATGATCTGGCGCAAGGCACGTCCTCACGTTCTGGCAAGCTTGTTCATGGTGGTTTGCGCTATTTGGAATATTACGAATTCCGCCTTGTGCGCGAGGCATTGATTGAACGCGAAGTTTTGTTGAACTCAGCCGCCCATATCATTTGGCCGATGCGGTTTGTCTTGCCGCATTCGCGCGATGATCGGCCTGCATGGTTGGTGCGGTTGGGTCTGTTTCTTTATGACCATTTGGGTGGGCGCAAGAAATTGCCGCCCACGCGGGTTTTGAACCTTGCCACGGCCCCCGAAGGGCGGGCGCTGAAAGACAGCTATAAAAAAGGCTTTGAATACTCTGATTGCTGGGTCGATGATGCGCGGCTTGTGGTCTTGAATGCCCTTGATGCCGCCGAACATGGGGCCAAGGTTCTCACCCGCAGCGCCTGCACCTCAGCGCGGCGCGTGGATGGGATGTGGCAGATTGAGGTGCAAGATGGGCGCACAGGCGAAAAACGTCAGTTTCGCGCCCGCGCCTTGGTGAATGCAGGCGGGCCGTGGGTGAATGACATCATTGGCCGCGTTGCAGGCAGCAACAGCCGCCGCGCGGTGCGCTTGGTCAAAGGCAGCCATATCATCACCCCAAAATTTTGGGAGGGGTCACAAGCCTATCTGGTGCAAAACCACGACAAACGCGTGATTTTCATCAACCCCTATGAGGGGGATAAGGCGCTGATTGGCACAACGGACATTCCCTATGAGGGTGCGCCTGAACGGGTCGAGGCGGATGAAGATGAAATCACCTATTTGCTCGCTGCAGTGAACCGCTATTTCAAGCGCGCGTTGACCCGTGAGGATGTGATTGAACATTTTTCAGGTGTGCGGCCCCTCTATGATGATGGCAATGGCAACCCTTCTGCGGTGACGCGGGATTATGTGTTTGATCTTGATAAAACCGCCCAAGTTCCGATGCTGAACGTGTTTGGTGGCAAGATCACCACTTTCCGCAAATTATCTGAACATGCGATGCATAATCTGCGCGAGATTTTCCCGCATATGGGCGGCGATTGGACGGCGACAGCGCCGCTGCCTGGGGGGGATATGGCTCGCGCCGATTTTGAGGGCTTTTTGCAAGAGGTCAGCGCGGCTTATCCGTTTTTGCCATTTGAATTGTGCCACCATTGGGCGCGGCTTTACGGCACGCGGATGCATCGCTTTTTGCATGGAACCAACAGCCTCGCCGATCTGGGGCGGAAATTCGGCCCGCGCCTCTATGAGGTTGAGGTGAAATATTTGCGCGACCATGAATGGGCGCTGAGTGCCGAGGATGTGCTGAAGCGGCGCACCAAAGAGCATCTCAATATGACCGATACACAAATGACCGATTTGCAGGCATGGTTTGATGATATGTTGGAGAAATCCGCATGAGCGCGCCTGCGCGCCCCGCTGATCTGGCGGCTTTGGCGGAATATTCTGCCAAAATCGGGGCCGATCCTTTGCTGATACAGGCTGCGGGTGGCAATAGTTCTGTCAAATCAGGCGATGTCATGTGGATCAAGGCCTCGGGCACGGTTTTGGCGGACGCGATGCGGCGCGATATTTTCGTGCCCTGTGATCTACCCAAGATGCGGGCCGCCCTTGCCGCGCAAAGCGCGATTGCCGATCAACCGCAGGAGTTTTTGTTGCAAGAGGGGGGGCTGCGGCCTTCGATTGAAACCTCGCTTCATGCGGTGTTTCCGCAGCCTGTGGTTGTGCATGTGCATTGCGTGCATACGCTGTGCATGGCGATCCAAGCCGACCCTTTGGCGGCTATTGGCACAGCGCTTGACCATTTTTCTTGGGGCTATGTGCCCTATGCAAAGCCTGGCGCGAATTTGGCCGCGCAGGTTGCGGGGCTTGTGGGCAGTGGCGAGGTCGATGTGATTGTCTTGGGCAATCACGGCTTGATCGTGGCCGCAGAAACTGTGGGCGAGGTTGCCTCGCTGTTGGCGGCTGTGCATGAGGCGTTGCGCCCGAAACAGGCCCCGTTGACGGGGCCCACGGAGATGCCTGATCTGCCCAAAGGGTGGCAGCCCGCACCAGACAGTTTGATCCGCCTTGGCAAATCGGCGGAGTTAACGGCAATGGCCAGTGCAGGCAGCCTTTATCCTGACCATGTGATTTTTTGCGGTGTTGCAATTCGTGCGGTTCCCTCTGTCGCGGATTTGCCAGACCCAACTGACCCCGACACGCCCCCCGCGATTTTGATCCAAGGGCAGGGCGCGGCCCTTCGGGCTGATGCAAGCGCAGGCGCGCGCGCCTTGGCGCAATGTTTGGGCGATGTTCTGGGCCGCACCGCCCCTGATGCCCGCCTGCATTATTTGAGTGCGGCGCAGAATATGGAACTATTGGATTGGGATGCCGAAAAATATCGGCAAGCGTTGAATGCCTGATCTTTACCTTGGCCTTGATATCGGCACATCGGGCGCGCGGGCGCTTGTGATGTCCGATAGAGGCACGGTTGTGGCCAGTGCAAAATCCGCCATGTCGGATCATGGGGCCAATCATCGTGACCCGATGGTGTGGTGGGCTGCGGCGCAAACGGCCTTGCAGCGGGCCTTGGCGGACTGCCCTGTGAAAAATATCCGCGCTGTGGCTGTGGATGGCACATCTGGCACAATGCTGGCCTGTGACCGCGCGCTGACGCCTCTGGGGGATGGGGTCATGTATAATGACCCTAGTAGCGATCAAGGTTTGATCGCGCGTATTGCGGCCGCTTCGCCCCCCCAAACCGCGGCGCGGGGCGCAACCAGTGCCTTGGCCCGCGCCGTTGCCTTGTATCATGCGCATCAGGGTGTGACGGGTTTGCACATCCTGCATCAGGCCGATTGGATCGCGGCAAAGCTGACGGGCATTGTCGCCAGTGACGCAAATAACGCCCTGAAAACGGGCTATGATCCTGTGGCGGGCAGTTGGCCTGATTGGGTGGCAGGGTTTTTGCCCCTCGATCTTTTGCCCAACATCCATGATGCAGGCACAGATTTGGGGGCCATTGGCGCGAATGATTTCGGTCTTTCGCCCGACACCCGACTGGTTGCAGGCACGACAGATGGCTGCGCCTCTTATTTGGCAACGGGGGCCGATCAAGCGGGGGATGGGGTCAGTGTTCTTGGCACGACCCTGACCCTTAAAATCCTGTCAGATCAGCCCATTTTTGCGCCTGAATTCGGGATATATAGCCATAAGGTTTTGGGTCTTTGGCTGGCTGGGGGGGCATCGAACACGGGCGGGGCGGTGATTTTGCAAGAATTCCCCGACCAAGATATTGCACAGCTCTCGCAGCAGATTGACCCTGCCGCACCAACAGGTCTGGACTATTACCCCCTGACCCAAAAGGGCGAGCGGTTCCCAATCAATGATCCAGAGCTGCCCCCACGCCTTGGCCCGCGCCCCGCGCAGGATTGGCGGCACCTTCAGGCGATATTCGAAGGGATTGCGGCGATTGAATGCCGTGCCTATCGCCGCTTGGCCGAATTGGGTGCGCCTGCCTTAAGCACCATTCGATCTTTGGGGGGCGGGGCGCAGGATCGGGCCTTTACGGCCATCCGCCTGAATAGATTGGGGGTTCAGCCCCGCAAGCCCCTCTCGGGCGAAGCTGCGATGGGCGCGGCGATTTTAGCGCAAAAGGGGATGCGCGGATGAGGGCCACGCTCACCACATTGCGCGATCTGGCCGATCAATATGATGCCTTTTTGATTGATCAATTTGGCGTTCTTTTGGATGGCGCTGGCGCTTATGAAAATGCCCCTCGGACCCTGTCGGAATTGGCCAAAACGGGCAAGCCCATTGTGATTTTGTCCAATTCTGGCAAACGCGCGGCCCCCAATGAGGCGCGCCTGACGCGTTTGGGCTTCGCGCGGGGGGATTATCAAACCGTGCTCTCCTCGGGCGAGGCGGCCTATCGCCTACTGTCAGAGATGGGCGATGATCGGCGGGGTGGGGCCACGCCCGTGTGGTTGCATGCCCGTGACGGCGATCAAAGCGCGATTGAGGGGCTCAATCTGCGCTCTGTCGCTTCCGCCTCTGAGGCTGATCTCTTGATCCTTGCGGGCAGCCAAGGGGATCAGCGGGCCCTTGAGTGGTATCGTGCCGAACTTACACCTGCGGCGCAGCGCGCTGTGCCCTGTTATTGCACCAATCCCGACCTCGAAATGTTGACCCCGCAAGGCAAGGCCTTTGGGGCTGGGCGGATTGCGGCGCTATACGAAGAATTGGGCGGACGCGTCACCTATATCGGCAAACCCTATCCTCAGATTTACCAAATCGCGGGGCAAATTTTGGGCCAGATCGCGCCGCGTGGGGTCTTGTGTATCGGCGACAGCCCCGCGCATGATGTTTTGGGTGGGGCGGGCGCAGGGTTTTCAACCGCGCTTGTCCGCGATACGGGGCTTCATGCGGGGGCCGATTTTGCCCATCTGCAAGAGATTTGTGAGGGTCTGGGCGCGCGGCTTGACCATGTGATACCCGCCTTCGACTGGGAGAGTTGAGATGCCACTGACCTTGTCATTGAACACCAATCCTTTGGTCAATCGCTTTGCCGAAATGGATGATCTGATCTTCACAGTCGCGCGCGATATCAAAATCCGCGACCTGCAATTGACGCATGAATTCATCAACCCTGCATGGCCTGCCCATGTGACCGCGCGGCTTACGCGCCAGATGCGGCGGGCTTTGCAGCAAACGGGTGTTCGGGTGACCTCGGGCATGACGGGGCCTTATGGGCGGCTCAACCATTTCGGCCATCCCGATGCGGATGTGCGGCGATACTATCTTGATTGGTTCAAACATTTTGCCGCGATCACTGCCGATTTGGGCGGGCGGGCCTTGGGCACGCAATTTGCCATTTTCACCTATCGCGATTTTGATGACCCTGCACGCCGCGCCGCGTTGATTGAGATTGCGCTCGACCATTGGGCGGAATTGGCTGAATATGCCAAGCCCCTTGGGATTGAGCATATTTTTTGGGAACCGATGAGCGTGGGTCGCGAATTTGGCGACACGATCGAGAACGCGATGGCGCTGCAAGATCAGATTGCCGCGCGCAAGATGGCCGTGCCTATGTTCATGATGGCAGATATTGATCACGGGGATGTCACATCGCCAAATCCCGATGATTTTGACCCTTATTCTTGGGCGCGTGCCGTGCCGCCTGTCTCGCCCATCATCCATATCAAGCAATCCTTGATGGATAAGGGGGGGCATCGTCCCTTTACCGCCAAACATAATGCGGTCGGGCGGATACAGCCCGCACCGCTTTTGGCGGCTTTTGCAGAAGGCGGGGCGGTGGATAACGAGATTTGCCTTGAGTTAAGTTTCAAAGAGCGTGAACCAGATGATCGGGCCGTGGTGGCCGATATCGCTGAAAGCGTGGCTTTCTGGGCGCCCCATATCGACACAGGCGCGTCTGATCTGCGGGTATGAAAAAAGCGGCGGGCCTATGGCGCCGCCGCTTTTCAAAATCGGTATGAACCTGCCTTAAAGAATGGTTTGGCCCGTTGCAGCCCAATCTTTTGTGAATTGCTCAAGGCCCTTATCGGTCAAGACGTGCTTGGCCAGACCCTTGATCACTGCGGGTGGAATGGTCGCCACATCTGCACCAACCATCGCGGCATCTTTCACATGGTTTGCCGTCCGAATGGACGCCGCCAGAATTTCAGTCTCAAATCCATAATTGTCGTAAATCTCGCGGATTTCTGCGATCAATTCCATGCCATCAAGGTTGAGGTCATCCAAGCGCCCGATGAAGGGGCTGATATAGGTTGCACCTGCCTTGGCCGCCAAAAGCGCCTGATTGGCCGAGAAGCACAAGGTCACATTGGTCTTAATGCCCTTATTGGTGAAATGGCGGCAGGCCTTTAGGCCATCCAAGGTCAAAGGCAGCTTGATCACGACATTATCGGCGATTTTTGCCAAATGCTCGCCCTCGGCCACCATGCCCGCAAAATCGGTTGCGGCGACTTCGGCGGATACGGGCCCATCGACCAGCGCGCAAATTTCAGCGATGACCTCTTTGAAATCGCGGCCTGATTTTGCGATCAGCGAGGGGTTCGTGGTGACCCCGTCCAACAGACCATAATCGTGCAATTCACGGATTTCATCGACCACGGCAGTATCGACAAAGAATTTCATGGATGGCTCTCCTTGATGCTTATTCGCGCGGGGCAGGCGAGGCCTGATGCGCATGGGTTGCTTGGCGCTTCGATAACCTTGCGCGACAAATTCTGCAAATCGCAATTTGCGCAAGGCCGCTTGTAAACCACCACATCAAACATCACAATTAAAAATCACAAAATCACATTTTTATATTGATTTAACTGCGCCCCCTGATAGCGTGCAGGCGTATCTAAAGGGGATCACATGAAACTTGAGACGCGGCGCGAGCAGATATTGGCATGGCTGGCCGAAGCGGGATTCGTAGGGCTGGATGATCTGGCTGCGCGGTTTGCCGTGTCAAAGATGACGATCCACCGCGATTTAGATGATCTTGAGGCAGCGGGGCTTTTGCGCAAGTTGCGTGGTGGGGCCTCGATAGAGGCGAGCGCGCAGTTTGAGGCAGATTATCGCTATCGCGCCCTGCGCCATGTCGAGGCCAAGCGCCAAATCGCCCGCGCTGCGGCTGATCGGGTCGAGACGGGCATGCGTGTGATGCTGAATGATGGCAGCACCGCCGCGCTTTTGGCCGAAGAGATTGCCCTGCGCGGTCTTGGCGTGACCATTATCACCAATAACCATGCCGCCATCCATGTGCTGCAAGAGGCTGCAAGCGTGACCCTCATCACCCTTGGTGGCCGCTATAGTCGCAAATTTCACTGTGCCACGGGGCCCATGGTGCAAGCCGAAATTGCAATGATGCGGGCTGATCTGGCCTTTATCTCAAGCCCCGCAATTGATGCGCGGGCCTGCTATCACATGGATGAGGGCGTGCGCGCGATAAAGGCTGCGATGATTGCGGCCGCCGCGCGCCCCATTTTGATGGCAGAAGGTGCGAAATTTGGGCGCGATGCGTTGTATCACCTTGCCGATCTAGACGCGTTTTCAGCACTCGTGACTTATGATTTGCCACAGGCCCATAGGGCTGTTTGGGCAGACCTAAACCTGCCTTTCATTGATGCAAAGGAAATATGAAATGTCCGAATTTTGGGTTGGCACCAGTTGGAAGATGAACAAAACCCGCGCCGAGGCACGGGCGTTTGTTGCAGGTCTGAAGGGGGCGCAGACCCCCGCCGACCCGCGCATTCAGCCTTTTGTGATCCCGCCTTTCACAGCCTTGGCTGAGGTTGCGGCTGACCTCGCGGATAGCTCGGTGATGGTGGGGGCGCAGAATATGCACTGGGCCGATCAAGGTGCATGGACGGGGGAAATTTCCCCCGTGATGCTGCGCGACTGCGGCGCGCAGATTGTCGAATTGGGCCATTCTGAGCGGCGCGCCAATTTTGGTGAGACGGATGAGACAGTCGGGCTAAAGGTTGCAGCTGCGCTGCGCCACGGCCTTGTGCCCCTTATTTGCATCGGCGAGACTTGGGCCGAGCGCGAAGCAGGGCGCGCCACCGAAGTTTTGTGCGCTCAAACCGAGGCTGCCTTGGCGCAGATTGCCTCGACTGATCGCGCCCGTGCCATTCTATTTGCCTATGAACCCGTGTGGGCGATTGGCGAGGGGGGCGTGCCTGCCACCGCTGACTATGCTGATGCGCGCCATGCCGAGATCATCGCGGTCACGAAGGCGGTGATGGGGCGCGCTTTGCCCTGTCTTTATGGCGGGTCGGTTAATCCTGAGAATTGCGCAGAATTGATCACCTGTCCGCATATTGACGGGCTGTTTATTGGCCGCTCCGCATGGAACGTGGCGGGCTATCTTGATATTTTGGCGCGGGTGTCGCGCGCTATTCAATCCCTATGATCGCAGGAGGAATGATCATGAAATTGGCAATCGCAGGTGACAGTGCAGGTGACGGTTTGGCGCGGGTTTTGGCAGATCACCTCAAAGCCAGCCATGAGGTGACGCTGATTGATATGGATGCAGCAGGCGCAGAGTTTTACGCCAACCTGTCTGAATTTGTGGCCAATCGGGTTTTGACGGGCGAGTTTGACCGCGCGATTCTGGTCTGCGGCACGGGGATTGGCGTGGCCATGTCCGCGAACAAGGTGCGCGGCATTCGCGCCGCACAGACCCATGACACCTATTCAGCCGAGCGTGCCGCGTTGTCGAATAATGCGCAGATCATCACGATGGGCGCGCGGGTGATCGGGGCAGAATTGGCGAAATCTATTGCCGAGGCCTATTTGGCGCAAAGTTTTGACCCCAATGGCCGCAGCGCCAGCAATGTTGCCGCGATTGATGCGCTAGACGGATAGCGCGGTCTGCCAAATTTCCCTTGGCGGCGCGTGGATCGGGGGCTTAACCTATTCCTGACGGAAGAAGGGAGGGCGCAATATGAACGACCGCGTGCAGCTCGAGGGGCCATCGCCCCTGCCGCCATTGGCCAAGATGGGATTGGGCGATATTTGGGCGGCATTGGGCGCAGGGTGGCGCGATTTTCGCCAAAAGCCGATGATGGGCCTGTTCTTTGCCCATATCTATGTGGTGGGGGGCTGGTTGATCTATGGCAGCCTTTCGATCCTGGATATGGGGTGGTTGGCTATTCCGATTACGGTTGGCTTTCCCCTCATAGGGCCTTTCTTGGCGGTCGGGCTTTATGAGGTTTCCCGCCGTCTTGAAGCGGGGGATCGGGACTTTCGCCGCAATGATATCTTCAGCGTGATCTGGCGGCAAAGATTGCGCCAATTGCCGTCTATGGCATGGGTGATCATCGTTTATTTTCTATTTTGGTCTTTCTTTGCGCATATGTTGTTCGCCCTGTTTATGGGGCCATCTGCGCTGATGAATGTGACCTCAAGCTATGCCTATCTGCTTCAGCCCGAAGGGTTGATTATGCTGTTGGTGGGCTCAGGCTTTGGTGCGGTTTTTGCTTTGGTGTTATTTTGCCTCACGGTGATTTCGCTGCCCCTTTTGTTGGATAAGGAAGTGGATTTTGTCACCGCCATGCTCAAAAGCATTGCGGTGGTCAAAGCCAACCCGAAGGTGATGCTGATCTGGGGGGCGCTGATTGCAAGCCTAACCTTTTTGGCGATGCTGCCTGCGCTGTTGGGGTTGTTTTTGGTCTTGCCCGTTTTGGGTCATGCCTCATGGCATATTTATCGCCGCGCCTTTGTGCATGAGGCAATATGATGACAAAGAAAAACCCCCGCGCGCGGATGCGGGCGGGGGTGCATTGTAAATAAATCGCTTCTGCGCTTATTTCTTTTCGGGCTCTGCGGCGGCTGCGGCAGGTTTTGCGGCTGGGGCAGGGGCCGATTTCGCACCGCTAGACAGCGGGTCTTCTTGACGCTGAACCGTGCCTTCAAAATGCGCACCAGATTCAATCGCGATGGTCTTATGAATGATATCGCCCTCAACTCGCGCGCTTGAGGTGAGGCGCACTTTCAAGCCACGAACGCGGCCTTTGACATAGCCGTTCACGACCACATCATCGGCAAGAACCTCGCCATCAATGCGTGCGCTTTCACCAACAGTCAGCGAATGTGCGCGGATGTCACCCTTGACGGTGCCTTCGATTTGAATGTCGCCCGAGGTTTTCAGATTGCCCGTAATCACCAAATCTGAGCTCAGCAAAGACGCAGGCGGCTTTGGCTTGGCGGGGGCAGCAGATGTGCTGGAGGCCACCGGTGCCGAAGGCGCGCTTGGCGCTGGCGCGGCAGGGGCCGCGCTTGGCGTTGTTGTTTCTTTTGGTCCAGGTTCGTTGATTTTTGATTTAGAAAACATTTCGTCCTGCCGTGATAAAGGTCATCGGGTTGGTTGGGTTGCCATTCTGGCGCACTTCGTAATGCAAATGGGACCCGGTCGAGCGTCCAGTATTTCCCATATCACCAATTCTGTCGCCGCGCGACACTCTTTCGCCCCGTGTCACGCGAATACGCGATAAATGTGCGTAGCGTGTTGTATATCCCATAGCGTGGCGAATTTCTATCATATTGCCATAGGCGCCGCGGCGGCCCGCGAAAACCACAGTGCCATCTGCGGCGGCAACAATTGGGGTTCCAACGGGGCCCGCAAAATCTTGGCCCTCATGCATCCGCCGCCCCCCTTGGATCGGATCATTGCGATAGCCATAGCCCGAGGTGCGCCGCGCAGCGCCCTGCACAGGGTAGCTGAAGGGCAGGCTCTCTGCGGCAATACGATAGAGGTTCACCGCATCGAGATCTTCCAACACCTCATTGGCGCGCAGCGAAACAGGGTCGGGTTGGCCGTTGGAGGTGGAAAAGGTAATTGGCGTCAAAGGCCCGCCTTGGCCTGAATAGCCACGGCGCACCGTCTCAAGAATGCTGTCGGTGGGCAGGCCTGCCGCACGGAACATCGCATCAAGTGGCTCAAGCGACATCGCGACCGCGTCTTCAATTTGAGTAAAGATGCGTTCATTGCGCTCGGCGGAAAGGGCAGCTTGGAATTCCAAGTCTTGAATCTGCGCGCGCGCCTCGGCGATCAAATCATGTGTTTTATCGCGCCCTTCGGCTGTTTCTTGCAGCGCCTCGGTCAATAGCGCCAAAACCTGCTCTAGATCCCGTTGACGGCTTGCGGCGGATTGCAGGCTGCCATTCTCATCGGTCATCTCGGCGGTCAATTGTGCCACCTCTTCAAGCGCGTCATCGCGTTCACTGATGGTGCGGCGCAAGGTGCTTTGGATCACGTTGACCGCGGTTTCCAACTCGCGGCGGCGTTCTTCTGATGCCAGAAGCTGCGATTGCATGGCAGAGACTTGGGCCATCGCAACGCCAAATCGTTCACGGGCGGCTTGTGCCTCAAGGGCGCGGCTGTCGCGTTCACTGGACATTGCATTGAGGCGGTCTTGATAGGCCTGCGAGGCGCGCGCGACCTGATCGCGATTAGAGCCTGCATTGATGGCATCGATGAAAAACACCGCTGAAACAATCGCCGTCCATGTGACCAGAAGCCCTGTCGTGGCAATGATTGCGGCCTGCGTCAGGGGCCTCAGGCGCACAAAGCGCGTGCTTGTATCGGATTTCAGAAACAGCCGTTTTTCAGGCAAATGCCGATCCAATGCGTGGTTTGCGCGCTCAATCAATCGCGATTTCAATGCCAAGTCCCCTGTTTTGTCGTTCGGGCGCTTTGCTCTGCGCCTCTCGTCACCACCCCATCACAGCGTCCCCAAACCAATTGGGGGGCGCGAGGAGTGGATAGGACATTGAGCGGGGCGGCTCAATATTTTTTGCGCCATTTAGACGGGAAATTGAGGTCATCCCCGCAATTTGGGCGAGATTTCGCCGATAGATGGCCTAGCGTTCAGAGAGAGGCCAGTAAAAATCGGGTGGAAGGCCCGCTTCGGCGCGCTTTTCTTCGTTGAAGGGCGGCTTCAATGCGCCGTGGAAATAACGCTGCACCAGTTCATGAAACGCATCCTTTGGATCAAGGTTTTCGCGGCCACAGAGGAAATGAAACCATTTGCTGCCATAGGCCACGTGATGCACCTCTTCGGCATAGATCACGTTTAGCGCATCGACCGCAGCACTGGCGGCAGGGTCATTTTGCGGGCGTTTGAAAATCTCGATCATCGAGGGCGTGACATCAAGGCCGCGTGCCTCGAGAACCATCGGCACCACCGCCAAGCGGCCCATGAAATCGGTGGCCGTATCTTCGGCGGCGCGCCACATCCCCGCATGTGCGGCAAGCGCGCCATAATGACTGCCCATTTGTTCAAGGCAATCTGACAATAGATTGAAATGCTTGGATTCTTCATCGGCCGATTCGACCCAATCATCGTAGAACCCGATGGGCATGGGCGTCTCGGCAAAGCGGGGGATAATGTCCCAATGTAAATCCACCGCATTAAGTTCGATATGCGCCACCGCGTGCAAAATCGCGATCCGACCCTCGGCTGTGCCAGGTTTACGCTTTGGCACCTCGCGCGGATCAAGCAATGCGGGTTGTGCAGGGCGCGCGGGTTGATCGGGCGGTGTGGCGCGGCCAAGGGGCAAGGGCGTCCCTGCTGCCCGCGCAGCGAACCATTTCTTGGCACAAGCGCGCGAAAGTGCGCATTTCTCCTTGGCATTGGCGGTGGTCAAAACCGCCACCGCCATTTCGGCCAATGTCTCGGGTATTTGTAAGTCACTCATGGGGCGGTGAATTAGCCCAAGGATTTCACCGCGTCCAGCACGGCATCAACATGTCCTGGCACCTTTACCTTGCGCCAAATCTGGGAAATTTTCCCATCGCCATCAATAAGATAGGTGCAGCGTTCGATGCCCATGTATTTTTTGCCATACATGGATTTCTCCACCCATGCGCCATAGCGTTCGCAGACATCGCTGGCTTCATCCGAGGCAAGGATCACCCCAAGATCATATTTGGCGATGAATTTATCGTGCTTGGCCACGCTATCTTTGGAGACACCAATCACCACGGCGCCTGCTGCGGCAAAGGCGTCTGCCGCTTCGGTGAAGCCTTGCGCCTCTTTGGTGCAGCCTGATGTGTCATCTTTGGGATAGAAATAGAGAACCACTTTCTTGGGCTTTTGAGCCGATAGCGTCACTTCGCCACCGCCATCGCGGGGAAGGGTGAAATCTGGGGCGGGGCTGCCGATCTCAAGCATGGGCTTCATCCTTTGTTCATTCTTTTGCGCGGAAACTCGCCACATCTTGATCCAGTGCGGCGAATATTTGCGCGGGGCCAGTTGCAGGGTTTTGTTATGTGTGATTGCAAGCTAGGGGATTTACAGCAAAGATAAAGGGCGGCATCCGAAATCGCCCCTCTCTTTGTTCCGCGCCCGACCCGTAAACAGCCCCGTGACCAACCTCGTGACCAGACAGATTATAGATTGACCGCTTCCCGTGACCTCCAAAGAAAACGCCGAGTCCGAAGTTAAACCACAGCCTGCCAAATCGCGCAGAGGGCGGTGGGTCTTGGCTGTGGTTTTGGGCCTGTTTGTGACCATTTCAGCGGTGCTTGGTGGGTTTTACCTGCGACTGTCTCAGGGGCCCGTTTCGCTGCCGACCGCATGGCAGGCGCGTATTATTGCGCAAATGCAAGCGGGTATGGTGCGCGATGAGTTAAGCATTGCAGATATGTCCATTGCCCTTGATGAGACGGGGCGCCAAGCCCTTTTGGTCATCACCGATGTCACGGTGCGCGATGAAACTGGCCTGCGTGCGGCGTTTCCGCAGCTTGGCTTTGCCTTCGATGCAGGCGCCTTGCTGATGGGGCAAATATCCCCCATCCGCGCCGAAATGCGCGGTGCCAGTCTTTTGCTTGAACGGGATGCAACAGGCGGTATTGATTTGGCTTTCACAACCAATCAAGACGCCGCGCGCGCCGATTTGGCCCAAACCATGGCCGCCTTTGACAGAATGTTTGCCGATCCGCGTTTTGCCAATTTTCAAGAGGCGGTTGGCCGCGAGATTACGATTTCTCTGCGCGATGCCACCACAGGACGGGCCTTATCTATTGAAAACGGGCAAATGCGTCTGGCCCGTCAGGGCCAAGATTTGGTTTTGGCGGTGACCGCAGGTCTTGAGGCCCATGCGGAGGGGGCGGCAGATCAGGCGGGGCGTCTTTCCTTTGTGGCGACCCGCACCGATGCCGCGCGTGAGACTGAATTACGCCTCCAATTTCAAGGGATACCTGCAAATAACCTTTCTGTTGCATCGCCTGCCTTGCGGTGGCTTGATCTGATCTCTGCACCATTGTCGGGCAGTCTCAGCACGAAATTGCGCGATGCCGAAGGCGTTGGTGATCTTGAAGCCCGCCTTGATTTGGGGTCAGGGGAATTGGCCCTTGAGGGAGCAGAGCGCCCCCTAAGCTTTAGCGAGATCTCAGCGCGATTTCGGTATGAGGCCGCCACAGGGCGCGCGGCGCTGGATGAGCTGTTGGTTGATGCGCGCGACCTAGATTTTACCGCAACGGGTGATGCGCTGATTTCGCCCGATGGCACGCGAATTGACGCCACGCTTGATCTTAATGATCTATTGGTGAACCCCAATGAGATGTTCGAGGCGCCCTTGCTGTTCTCGCAGGGGCGGTCTGAATTTCGGATCAGTTTGGGGGAGGAGCCGCGCCTCGATCTTGATCGTATTTTGATCCGCACAGATGCGTTTGAGTTGACCCTTTCAGGCTATGGGGTGGCGCGCTCTGATGGCACGGAATTGGCGATTGATGGGAGTATTGCGCAAATGGTTCTGCGCGATGCCCTGATTTATTGGCCAAATGAGTTTGTCTCTAAAACGCGTGACTGGATTGATCGCAATCTGCACGAAGGGCAGGCGCAGAACCTTATGCTGAGCCTGCGTAAGGCCCCGCAAGATGCCCGTGCGCAGGCGGCCTTGGGGTTTGATTTTAGCGCGCTCGCGCTTAGCCCCATTCGCGATATGCCGCCTTTGCGGGATCTGCAGGGCCAACTGCGCCTAGAGGGGGCGCGGCTGACCATTGTGGCGCAAGATGGTTTGATGCGCGCGCCAACGGGCCAAGATATCGTGATGCATCAAGGCAGGTTTACCGTGCCCAATGTGGCAATGCGCGGCCCTGCTGCCACCCTTGATTTGGATGTGTCTGGAGAAATTCCTGATCTTTTGACCCTATTTGCAGGGCCGCCCCTCAACCTATTTCCCGAAGACGGGCGCCTTGACCCTGCCACATTGGCCACAGGTCAGGCAGAGTTGTCGGGTCAGATCGGTCTGAATTTGGTGCAACGCCAACCCATTGGTGAGATGAGCCTCGATATCACGGGCCGTCTGATAGATGTGCGCTCAGATACACTGGTTCCCAATCGCGATCTGCGTGCAGAGGCGCTTGATTTGGCGATTACCTCCGAGGCAGGTGTGATGATTTCTGGCGCTGCCACAATGTCAGGTCGGCCCCTCACAGGCCGTTGGGTTCGGCCTGATCTTAACCGTGATGCCCCGCAATCTTATGTCGAAGGGCGGGCGCGTTTGAGCCCTGAAACCCTTGCGGCCTTTGGTGTCATTTTGCCTGATGGTATGGTGCAGGGCGATGCAGCACTGGATTTGCGGCTTGATCTTGCAGGGCGCGGTGCAGCCCCAGAATTGCGTCTCACATCACCGCTTGAGGGCGTTGCGCTGTCCCTCGCCGCGTTGGGTTGGACGAAACCCGCAGAGGCAGCGGGGGATTTAGACGTCACCCTGATCCTTGGGCCTAACCCAAGCCTGCGCGCATTCCGCCTATCAGGGGCGGGCCTATCTGCACAGGGTTCGGGGGATCTCGGCCCCGAAGGCCGTCTTGAGCTGTTGCGCATAGAAGGCTTTACCATTGATGACTGGCTAGATGTGACGGGCACGCTGACGCCGCGTGGCGAGGGTCTGGCACCTGCACTTGGGATTGCTTCGGGGCGGTTGGATTTGCGGGGCCTGCCGCAGGGCGGCGCACAAGCGCAAACGGCACGCGCCCCCCTGTCGGTCAATTTGGACGAGCTGCGCATTGGCGCCACGATTGCCCTCAGCGATCTGCGCGCGGATCTCAGTTCTGGCGGTGGCGGGTTGGCAGGGGCGTTTCGCGGCAACCTTAACGGCGCCGTTCCGCTAGAGGGCGCGATTGCCCCGCTTGAGGGCGGGGGCATTGATATTCGCCTTCAGGCTGATGATGGCGGGGCCGCCATGCGCAGCGCGGGCATCATGCGCAACCTCTATGGTGGCGCGCTGACACTGCAATTGCAGGGCGCGACTGGCGCGCGCAGCTATGAGGGCCAGTTGCAAATCACCAACCCCAGACTGCGCGATGCGCCCGTTATGGCCGAATTGCTCAACGCCGTCTCCGTGATTGGATTGATTGAACAACTGTCGGGGGACGGGATTAATATGGGCGAGGTAAATGCGCGCTTCACGCTCGATCCGTCAAAGATCACTGTGCATCAAGGCACCGCCATTGGCCCGTCTTTGGGGATCAGCATGGATGGGGTCTATAATACATCTGCGCGGAATTTGGACTTTCGCGGTGTGCTGACGCCGATTTATGCGCTCAACGGCGTTGTCGGGCGGCTGTTTGCACGGCGCGATGAGGGGTTGTTTGGATTTAATTTTACTCTGAACGGCCCGCCCGATACGCCGCAGGTGCGGGTCAATCCGCTCTCCATACTTGTGCCAGGCATTCTGCGCGACTTGATGCGCCCGCAGCTTGACACAAATTCCCAATAATCCGCCCGTTTCTTTGCGATGGCCCGTTTCTGTCAGGTTTACAATGCGTCTTGATGATTTCGATTTTCACCTTCCCGAAACCCTTATTGCGACCCGTCCGGCAAAGCCGCGCTCTTCGGCGCGGCTGCTATATGCGCAAGGTGGGCAGATCACCGATGCGATTGTGCGCGATCTGCCGCAATTTTTGCGCAAGGGGGATCGGTTGATCCTGAACGACACCCGCGTCATTCCGGCCCGTCTGCGTGGCCAAAGGTGGCGCGACAGCGCACAAGGCCGCGTGAGCGCAAAGATTGAGGTGACCCTTCTCGAGCCACAGGCCGATGGCACATGGTCGGCCCTTGCCAAACCGATGCGGAAACTCGCCTTGGGCGAGGTGGTGGAGTTCACCCCCGATTTTCACGCTGAGGTGGCAAGCCTTGAGGGGGGGCTGCACCTGCGCTTCAACCTTGGGGGGGATGATTTTGATGCGGCGTTGAACGCCGCAGGTGCGATGCCCCTGCCGCCCTATATTGAGGCCAAGCGCCCCTCTGATGCCCAAGATCGGGAAGATTACCAAACCATTTGGGCCAAGCGCCAAGGGGCGGTGGCCGCCCCAACCGCAAGCCTGCATTTTGACGAAGGGTTGATGGCAGATTTGCGCGCCCATGGGGTGACGTTCAGTTTTGTCACCTTGCACGTTGGTGCGGGCACGTTTCTGCCCGTGACGGTGGAAGATGTCACCACCCATAAAATGCATGCCGAATGGGGTGAGGTTTCGCAAAGCGCGGCGGATGAAATCAACGCCACCCGCGCCGCAGGCGGGCGGATTATCCCCGTGGGCACAACAGCATTGCGTTTGATTGAAACTGCGGCAAGCGAAACTGGCGAGATGCGCCCCTTTGAGGGGGATACCGATATTTTCATCTACCCCGGGTATCGCTTTAAAATCACCGATGGGTTGATGACCAATTTCCACTTGCCCAAATCGACCCTGATGATGTTGGTGTCGGCCCTGATGGGGGCTGAACAAATTCGGACGATCTATGACCATGCAATCACTCAGAACTATCGTTTTTTCTCCTATGGGGATGCTTCGCTATTAATCGGGTCGCAGACGTGACAGGATAGGGCGTGAACGCGGCATTAGTTTGGTGCCGCGCAGCGTAAGGATCGCGCATGTTATTGGTGTTGCGAAATTCATGGGCCTTGCTTTTGGGTATCATGCTTCTGATGGTCGGGAATGGCCTTCAGGGCACGCTTTTGGGTGTGCGCGGCGAAATTGAGGGTTTTTCAACCTTTGAGATGTCCGTGGTGATGTCTGCCTATTTTGCGGGGTTTCTGATCGGCTCGCGTATGGGGTCAGAAATGATCCGCCGCGTGGGACATATCCGCACCTTCGCTGCGCTGGGCTCGGTCATATCGGCGGTGCTGATCCTTTATCCTGTGCTGACGGATCCTATTGCATGGACAGTGTTGCGCCTGATTATTGGGGCCTGTTTTGCAGCCGTCTATGTCACGGCGGAATCTTGGCTGAACAATGCCGCAACCAATGAAACCCGTGGTCAGACCCTATCGGTCTATCTGGTGGTGCAGATGGTCGGCATTGTTGCCGCGCAAATGCTGCTGAACCTTGGGGATCCGTCCGACTATTTCCTCTTTGTGGTGCTGTCGGTTCTGGTTTCGCTAAGTTTCGCGCCGATTTTGCTGTCGGTCACCCCAACGCCGGCATTTGAAACCGCCAAGCCGATGAGCCTGATGGAGGTTTTGAAAATCTCGCCCCTGGGTGTGATTGGCACATTCCTTATGGGCGGTGTCTATTCGGCCATGTTCGGCATGGCGGCCGTTTTCGCCACGCAGGCAGGGCTGCCAATTGCGCAATTGTCCATTTTTGTATCGGCCTTTTATGTGGGCGGCTTGGTTCTGCAATTCCCCATTGGATGGATTTCTGATCGGATGGATCGCCGTCTGTTGATCATGATCTTGGCGGCCATTTGCGGCGCAGCGGGCCTGTTGGGTGCGCTCAGTTCTGGCATCTTTTCGATCTTGGTGATTTCGGCCTTCTTCATAGGCGGCATGGCCAACCCGCTTTATGCGTTGTTGATTGCCTATGTGAACGACTTTCTTGAGGTTGAACAAATGCCCGCCGCAGGGGGGCGTCTGTTGTTTGTGAACGGGGTCGGGGCGATTTTCGGCCCGATTGTCGTGGGCGGCATGATGCAGGCCATTGGCCCCTTGGGGTATTTCTATTTCATCGGCGGCTTGGTCACGGTTTTGGCGCTTTATGCGGCCTATCGTATGACGGTGCGCCCTGCACCCACAGTGGAAGATACAGGCAGCTATGCGCCTGTTTTGCCCTCAGCCTCGCCCGTTGTGGTGGGCTTGGCGCAAGAGGTTTTCGCGGATGCGGCCTCCGATGATGGCGATGACGCGCAAGGAACGCTTCCTCCTGCTGCGTGATCGTGGCAGTCTCTCTTTGACAATAGTCTAAAGGGGGAAGATCGGATGACAGACCCGCTGGCGCAAGAGATCACAGAGTTCTGGATCGGGGCAGGGCCCGAGGCGTGGTATCGCCGCGATGATGATTTTGACGCTGAAATCCGCGCCCGTTTTGGCACGGCATGGCAGGGGGCGGCAGCAGGCGCGATGGATCATTGGATCAATACCGCCCCGACTGCCTTAGCGCTGATGATCCTGTTGGATCAATTCCCGCGCAATATGTTTCGCGCCGACCCGCGGGCCTTTGCCACCGATGCAAAGGTTTTGGGATTGGCCAAGGACGCGTTAGAAATGGGCCATGATCTGAGCATCCCAGAGCCTGAACGTCAGTTTTTCTACCTGCCCTTCATGCATTCGGAGGATTTGGCAGATCAAACCCGCGCGATTGAGTTGATCGAAACGCGGATGCCGCAGACGGGGCAGGGCAATGTGATCCATGCCCGCGCCCATGCTGAAATTATCCGCCGATTTGGCCGTTTTCCCTATCGAAACGCGGACTTGGGGCGGGATATGACCGCAGAAGAACAGGCGTTTCTAGACGCGGGCGGTTATGGTTCTGTGCTGCGCAGTCTGCAGGAATCTTAGATAGATTGCAGCGCGATCAGAGATGGTTTAGAGATAGTTTAACGTTGAACAATTCCGAATCCCGCCGCCCCTGCGTGGCCCGAATTGCAGGAGAACTGCCATGTCCAACCAAGATTTCGATGTAATCGTCATCGGTGCAGGCCCCGGGGGCTATGTGGCCGCGATCCGCGCCAGCCAATTGGGGCTGAAAGTTGCGACTGTCGAGCGGGAACATATGGGCGGGATTTGTCTCAACTGGGGCTGTATCCCAACCAAGGCCATGCTGCGCTCGTCCGAGGTTTTCCACCTGATGCACCGCGCTAAAGAATTCGGTCTGTCTGCGGATGGCATTTCCTATGATTTGGATGCGGTCGTGAAACGCTCGCGCAATGTGGCCAAACAGCTGAATTCGGGCGTTGGCCATTTGATGAAGAAGAATAAGGTCACAGTCGTGATGGGCGCGGCCACCATTCCCGCGAAAGGCAAGGTCGAGGTGAAGGCCGAGGATGGCGTGAAAACCATGACCGCCAAACATATCATTCTGGCCACAGGCGCCCGGGCCCGCGAACTGCCGGGCCTAGAGGCGGATGGCAAGCGCGTATGGGCCTATAAATCGGCACTGACCCCGCCGCATATGCCTAAGAA
Organism: Rhodobacterales bacterium HKCCA1288; assembly: GCA_015693905.1. Lineage (NCBI taxonomy): Bacteria > Pseudomonadati > Pseudomonadota > Alphaproteobacteria > Rhodobacterales > Rhodobacterales bacterium HKCCA1288. The sequence goes on from CP065161.1 coordinate 255,190, forward strand.
ATTGCTTGTCATTGGGTCGGGCGCGATTGGGATTGAATTTGCAAGTTTTTATAACACGCTAGGCGCTGAGACGACAGTTGTTGAGGTGATGGATCGCATCCTGCCCGTGGAAGATGCTGAGATTTCCGCCTTTGCCAAAAAGGCCTTTGAAAAGCAGGGGATGAAAATTCTGCAAAAGGCTGTGGTCAAGAAACTGGATCGCGCGGCTGATAAGGTCACAGCGCATATCGAAATGGGCGGCAAGGTTGAGACGCAAGAATTCGACACAGTCATTTCTGCCGTTGGTATTGTCGGCAATGTTGAGGGCTTGGGCCTAGAGGGGCTTGGGGTCAAAATAGACCGCACCCATGTTGTGACGGATGAATATTGCCGCACGGGCGTGGACGGGCTTTACGCGATTGGCGATGTTGCAGGCGCGCCGTGGCTTGCACATAAGGCCAGCCATGAAGGCGTGATGGTCGCCGAGATGATTGCAGGGCGCAAGGTTCACGCGGTGAAACCTGAAAGCATTGCAGGCTGCACCTATTGCCACCCGCAAATCGCCTCGGTCGGTTTGACCGAAGAAAAGGCCAAAGCCGCAGGCTATGCCGTAAAAGTGGGCCGCTTCCCCTTTATTGGCAATGGCAAGGCCATCGCCTTGGGCGAGCCTGAAGGGCTGATCAAAACCGTGTTTGATGCCAAAACGGGCGAGCTTTTGGGCGCGCATATGGTGGGCGCGGAAGTGACCGAACTGATCCAAGGCTATGTGGTGGGGCGCAAGCTGGAAACCACTGAAGAAGACCTGATGGAGACCGTTTTCCCGCATCCAACCTTGTCAGAGATGATGCATGAGGCGGTTCTTGATGCCTATGGGCGGGCGATCCATATCTAGGGGGCATGCGTCTCATGTGTCTGGGGTATTGGGGCAGGGGCAACCTTGCCCCTTTTGCTGTTCTAGCGCCATGCTTGACAGGTTTGCGCGTTTCGGTTTTGTTCTCGCCATCCTGCCCCTTGCTTTGTGGCACTGGCGCAGGCACAGGATCGCCCTAGCTTGTGGCGCATTAATATAGGAACGGGCGGTCAGATGGCGGAATTAAAGAAAATCGAAGTGCGCGGCGCACGCGAGCATAATTTGAAGAATATCGATGTCGATATTCCCCGCGACCAACTGACCGTGATCACGGGCCTATCGGGATCAGGAAAATCGTCACTGGCCTTTGACACGATCTATGCCGAAGGGCAGCGCCGCTATGTTGAAAGCCTCAGCGCCTATGCGCGGCAATTCCTTGACATGATGCAAAAGCCCGACATGGATCACATCTCGGGGCTGTCGCCCGCGATTTCCATTGAGCAGAAAACCACTTCGAAAAACCCGCGCTCGACCGTGGGAACCGTGACCGAAATTTACGACTATATGCGCTTGTTGTTTGCGCGCGTGGGCACGCCCTATAGCCCCGCAACAGGTCTGCCCATTGAGGCGCAGCAGGTTCAGGATATGGTCGACCGCATTATGGGCATGGAGGAGGGAACCCGCGCCTATCTCTTGGCCCCGATTGTGCGCGACCGCAAAGGTGAATATCGCAAAGAAATGCTGGAGCTGCGCAAGCAGGGGTTTCAAAGGGTCAAGGTAGATGGGGCGTTTTACGAATTAGAAACCCCGCCAAGCTTGGACAAGAAATTTCGCCACGATATTGACGTTGTGGTGGATCGCATTGTGGTGCGTGCGGGCAGTGAGACGCGTCTGGCCGATAGTTTGCGCACGGCGCTTGATCTGGCCGATGGGATTGCCATTCTGGAGACTGCACCAAAGGACGGCGATCCCGAGCGGATTACCTTTTCTGAGAATTTCGCCTGTCCTGTTTCGGGCTTTACCATTCCCGAAATTGAGCCGCGCTTGTTCTCTTTTAACGCGCCCTTTGGGGCGTGCCCGTCTTGTGATGGGTTGGGGCATGAGCTGTTTTTTGATGAACGGCTGATGGTGCCTGATGTCACGCTTAGCCTTGCCGATGGGGCCATTGCGCCGTGGCGCAAGGGGAAATCACCCTATTTCCTGCAAACCATCGAAGCAATTGCCCGTCACTACGGCTTTGATCCTAAGGCGCAATGGAAAGACCTGCCTCAGGCGGTGCAAGATGTGTTCTTGCGCGGCTCTGGCGAAGAAGAAATCGCCTTTCGGTATGACGAGGGCGGGCGGGTTTATCAGGTTTCCCGCGTGTTTGAGGGGGTGATCCCCAATATGGAACGCCGCTATCGTGAAACCGATAGCGCGTGGATCCGCGAAGAATTTGAACGCTATCAGAACAATCGCCCCTGTGGTGCTTGTGGCGGGCACCGCCTTCGGGCTGAGGCATTAGCGGTGAAAATCGGCGGCCTTCATGTGGGCGAGGTGGTGCAAATGTCCATCCGTCAGGCCTATGATTGGATCGACACTGTGCCAGCGGCCTTGAGTGCGCAAAAAAATGAAATCGCCCGCGCGATCCTAAAAGAGATCCGCGAACGCCTCGGGTTTTTGAACAATGTGGGGTTGGATTACCTGACGCTGTCACGCAATGCAGGCACCTTGTCAGGTGGTGAAAGCCAACGCATCCGTTTGGCCAGCCAGATCGGCTCGGGCCTCACTGGGGTGCTTTATGTTCTTGATGAACCCTCGATTGGTTTGCATCAGCGCGACAATTCCCGCCTTCTGGATACGCTGAAAAACCTGCGCGATCAGGGCAATACCGTCATCGTTGTTGAGCATGACGAGGAAGCCATTCGCGAGGCGGATTACGTTCTGGATATTGGCCCAGGTGCAGGGGTGCATGGCGGCCAAGTTGTGGCCTCTGGCACGCCGCGTGAGATCATGGAAAACCCTGCCTCAATCACGGGGCAATATCTGTCGGGCAGCCGCGAGATTGCTGTGCCCCAAGAGCGGCGCAAGGGCAAAAAGGGCGGCAAGTCCGTGACCGTGGTCAATGCGACAGGCAACAACCTGCAGGGGGTGACAGTGGATTTCCCGCTTGGGAAATTTGTTTGCGTCACGGGTGTTTCTGGGGGGGGCAAATCCAGCCTGACGATTGAAACCCTGTTCAAAACAGCCTCAGCCCGGCTGAATGGGGCGCGCCAGACACCTGCGCCTTGCGAGACGATCAAAGGGCTAGAGCATCTCGATAAGGTGATTGATATTGACCAACGCCCAATTGGGCGCACGCCCCGCTCGAACCCTGCGACCTATACAGGCGCCTTCACCCCAATCCGTGATTGGTTCGCAGGCCTGCCCGAGGCCAAGGCGCGCGGCTACAAGCCTGGACGGTTCAGCTTTAACGTCAAAGGCGGTCGCTGCGAGGCCTGCCAAGGCGATGGGGTCATCAAGATCGAGATGCATTTCTTGCCCGATGTTTATGTGGAATGTGAAACCTGCAAAGGAAAGCGCTATAACCGCGAAACCCTTGAGGTGACGTTCAAAGGTAAAAGCATTGCCGATGTATTGGACATGACTGTCGAAGACGCGCAGGAGTTTTTCAAAGCGGTGCCATCCATTCGCGAGAAGATGGACGCGCTGATGCGTGTGGGGCTCGGCTATATCAAGGTGGGCCAGCAAGCGACCACCTTGTCGGGTGGCGAGGCGCAGCGTGTGAAACTGTCCAAGGAATTGAGCAAACGCGCCACGGGCCGCACCCTCTATATTCTGGATGAACCCACCACGGGCTTGCATTTCGAAGATGTGCGCAAATTGTTGGAAGTACTGCATGAATTGGTTGATCAGGGCAACTCAGTCGTAGTGATTGAGCATAATCTTGATGTGATCAAAACCGCCGATTGGCTGATCGACATTGGCCCCGAGGGCGGTGATGGCGGGGGGCAGGTCGTGGCGACAGGCACGCCCGAGGATGTCGCGGGCGTTGCCGCATCGCATACGGGACGTTATTTGGCCCCGATGCTGCCCGCGGCCCGTGTTACGGCTGCGCAATAGATTTACCCCTTCACGCAAATTTTTCCCCGTTCGGTGCTGATTGCGTCTAAGCTTGGCGTGACGGATGAAGCATAAATAGGGGTTAACCAATGTCGGCACGTATGTCTTTTGCCTTGTCACTGGGGCTGTTTGCGGCAAGCAGCCCTGCCTTTGCGCAGGATTTTTGTGGGGGAATGGGGGCCATGGGTCTTTGGGCCAATGGCACCGAGGCCGCCTCTGACCTTAGCCAATCAAGCACGGCCTTTGATCTGACGGGTCTTGGCCTGTCTGCGGGCAATCAGGCGGTCGGGCTGTTCACATTATCGCAATCTGCAAATCTGCGCGTTGAGGCGGTGGGGCAGGGTGGGGTTGATCCCGTTTTAGACCTCTATGACGAAACGGGCCGTCTGATCTTGAATGATGACGATAGCGGCGGAAACTTTGCTGCGCGCGGTGAGATCAACTTGGCGGCGGGGCGCTATTGCGTTGCGGTGCGCGATTTTAGTGGAACCGCTGGCGCGGTTGACCTGCGTATTGGCCTCAGTGATCGCGATCCTGCGCTGACGATGGGATTGGATGCAGGCACAGGCAGCTTTGCAGGGGTTACGCCCTGCACGGCGGATACGCCCGCCACGGTTTTGGGAGCGGGGGCCTTGAGCCAAGCGGAGCTGAGCGCAGGTATCAGCCAAACAGGCAGCGTGGCAAGCACACCTTATTATCGCTTTGGCCTTTCGGCCCCAACGGCGGTGACCATTCAAGCCGAAAACAGTGCGGCTGATCCCTATATCTATCTCTTTGGGCCAGATGGGCGGCTCTTGGCGGAAAATGACGACCATGTGGGTCTTGATAGCCAGATTGACATGGCTGACCCGCTGCCCGCAGGCAGCTATTGTATCGCGATGCGCGCCTTGTCGGATCAAAACGCGCCTGTGACAGTGACCTTGCGCGATTATGACCCCATGCGTGCCATGCAGCAGATGTATGAGGCGCTAGAGGCCAGCCCCCCCATCGGTGGCAGCTATCCTATCACGGATTTGGGCGCAATTTCGGGGCAGTTTGTGCGCGATGTCAGCGTGTCAGGCAAGGCGCAATGGTTCCTCGTGTCTATGCCAGAGGATGGGCTTTTGCTGATTGATGCGGTTGGCATGGGCAATTCTGACCCAATTCTGGCCCTTTACGATCCAGTGGGCCGTGAGCTTGCCTATAATGACGATAGCGGGTCTGGATATGACAGCCAAATCGCGCAGCCTCTTGGCGGTGGCAGCTATTTGGTGGGCTTGCGGCAATATGATAACAGCGCAGGCATGGTGCGTCTGGTGATCCAGCGCTTTGTGGCGGCCAATTAAGCGCGTTCAGGCCCCGTCTGATGTGGCCAAGGCCGTGATGATGGGGCCAAAATCCTGCGCCTTCAGAGAGGCCCCCCCCACCAAAGCGCCATCGATATTTTCCAATGCGAAAATCTCGGCGGCATTGGTTGGCTTGACTGACCCGCCATAGAGCAGCGGCACGCTTTTTGCGGCATCCGCGCCGTAGCGGGCAGCCAGATTAGCGCGCATGGCATCATGGATTTCGGCAATATCACCCAGTTCAGGAACAAGCCCTGTGCCAATCGCCCAAATCGGTTCATAGGCTATCACAAACGCGCCTTCATCGGGGAGGGAGGCGTCAAGCTGTGCTTCAACAACCGCGCGGGCATGGCCTGCGCGCCGTTCTGCCTCGCTTTCACCTAAGCAGATAATGGGGGTCAGCCCCGCCGCCAGTGCCGCTTCTGCTTGCGCGCGCACTTGGGCGTTGGTTTCGCCGTGATCAGCGCGCCGCTCGGAATGACCCACAATCACATAATCCGCCCCGGCATCCTTCAGCATGGGTGCGGAAACATCGCCCGTATGCGCCCCTGCCGTTGCGGTATGGCAATATTGCCCCCCAAGCGCGATGGCGCTGTCGCGGCACTGTGCGGCAAGCGCACCCAGCAAGGTCGCGGGCGGACAGATCAAAATATCGACTGGCTGCGGTGCAGGGAATGCCGCAATCAGGCTTTGCACTTCGGCCATATTCGCCAAAAGCCCGTTCATTTTCCAATTTCCTGCGGCAAGTTTTCTGCGCATCGCGCTCTCCTCTTTATCTTTGGATTTATGGGTGGCAAGGATGCAGCCAAGGGTCAAGCCAATATGGGGTAAGAATCGTGATGATACCGCGAATTGATTTTCAGAAAATGATCGCAGGTGATGCCGAGACCCTTGAGACTATCGCCTATGGCGCGCGTGACGTTGGGTTTTTGACGCTTGAGAATACGCCGATTTCGGGCGAGGCTGTTCAAGAATTAATCGCGCTCTATCGCCGTTTTTTCAAAATGGATGATGCGGCCAAAGCGGCCGTGGATATGGCGCGCACAGGGGCCAATCGCGGGTGGGGTGCCTCCAAATCCGAACAGGTCGATCCCATGGCAAACCCTGATTATAAACAAGTGTTCGACTGTGGCTTGCCCGTGCCCGATGGCGATCCAATGGCGCATTTGCCTGTCTATGCGCCAAATCTTTGGCCCGAAGCCCCTGAAGGTTTTCAAGAAACAGTCGAGCAGTATTTTGCGCAAGCGCGCGCTGTGTCCTTGGCCCTGCTTGCGGCGATTGCGCGGGCAATTGGCAAGGACGGGGATTATTTTGCCGATAAATTCGATCGCCCCATGGCGCTGTTGCGGGCAAATTTCTATCCACCCCGTCCAGATTGGGCGGGTGAAAAGGATTTCGGCATCGCGGCCCATACCGATTATGGCTGCCTCACCCTTTTGGCCACGGATGGGCAGGCGGGCCTTGAAGTAGAGATGCGGGATGGGTCATGGCTGCCTGTCGCGGTTGAGCCGGGTGTCTTTGTCATCAATTTTGGCGAAATGCTCGAGATGTGGAGCGAGGGCGGGGTGAAAGCCACATTGCACCGCGTCACAGGCGGTTCGGAAGAGCGCATTTCCATCCCGCTGTTTTTCAATCCTAATTATGATGCCAATGTCGCACCCGCAGGATCAGATCAGGTGATCCGTGCAGGCGATCACCTCAGCCGCCGCTACGCAGAAACCTATCTGCATATGAAAACCGCCTAAGCGGCCATCAGCGCGGCAAGGATTTCTGCGCGGCTTTCCTCAATCTCTTGCGGGGTTTTGGTGGTTGAGTAGCCGCTTGTTGTCGTGCCCCATAACTGTCTGCAAAACGGGTGCTCGGGGCCCTCATAGCGCCATCCGCGAAAATGTTCGGGCACGAACATATAGGCGGGATAGACATAAAGACCGCGCGCCAAATCCCGATGCCGCTTGAAAAACTGCCGCAACCTAAAATTTCCTGAACCTTTCCATGGCTTTGGCAAAGTGGCTGGATCTGATTGTGACAGTTCCTCGATCAAAGTGGCGAGAATTGGATGGCCCTTGGGGCTGCCCAGAATGGGGCAAAGCAGGCCCTTTTTGCGCGGCATACCATGGGTATCGCATACCTCATTTTCCACCTCACGGCAGGTGAACGGGCCTTGATGGTGAAGCAGGTCATGGACGGGGCGCAGGCAGATGGAATCCGTTTCAGGAATGATCCCGCCAAATTCATAGAGAATTTCATAGCGCATCAAATCTGACACGCCGGCATATTCCCCTTGCCGAAAATATTCAGTGATCTGCGCGTGGCATTTGAATTTGCGTCCCGTCAAAAACTGATTGTCATACAGGGTATAGTCCCAGTCAGGGTGCATATCGCGCCACGTTTTCATCCACTGAAGCGGTGGATCAAGCTGGCCAATCCAGATTTGCCCAAGCCGTTTGTCGACCGTTTGCGAAGCAGACATCAGAGGCCTTTCATCTCTCAGTGACCCGTTTTATCGCGTCATGTATTATTGGGGCGCGGCTGTGATTTTATTATCCTTGTGGTGAAACAGATAATCTGTGCGGCCAAACCGATAGGCCAGTTCATATCCGATTTCTTTCAAAGCCTCGGTCGCAGGGGCCACTTCGCCAAAGCGGGGGATCAATTCGATCCACATCGGAGGTTTGAACCTGTCCAAGGTTTTATGCGCCCCCGCAATCACCTCAAGGGCCATGCCTTCGACATCAATTTTGATGAAATCAATCGTCTTGAGTTTGGCTTTGGCGCAATAGGCATCCAGTGACTGCACCTCAAATGTTCCGCCGTCAGACAGTTCAAATCGTGTTGCACCGTAATTATTGGGATCAAACCGCGTGATTTGCATTTTCGCGGCCGCGCGTCCAAGGCCCATCAACTCAAAGCGCACACCGCTGAGATTGTTTTCTTGAACATTGCGTTCGAAAATACGCTGGCAATGGGGTTGAGGATCAAAGGCGATGACCTTTGCGGCCTTCATCACTTTTGCAAAAAATAGGCTGTGATTTCCGATATTGCAGCCAATATCCAGAACCGTGCCACCCGTGGGGATCAGTTTGTCACGATACACACCCGTCAGATGGTTCATTTCGAAAAAGCTGCCTGTGGTGGCGATCAGGCCTTGGATCACATCTTGGGCCACATCAGGCAAATACATTCGGATCGTCTCGCCAAAGGCGTTGAATGTGAAAACGCCCTCTGCATCCAACAGCGCCTTGCGCCCCTGCGCCGCAATTTGCGCATTAAGCGAAATCAAGCTGTCGATTTTTTTCGACAGCGCCTCAAATTCTTCTGATTGCACGGATCAACCCCTTGTGCCCGTCCCAAGTTTAGCGGGTTCACTATAGGGGGCAGAAATCGCGCTTGGCAAGCGATGCGGTGCGTCAGCCCTCGCGTTCTGCGTTGAGTTCTGAGACATCCTTGAACTTGATCGATTCACCACAACCACAGGCATCGGCCACATTGGGGTTGTTGAATTTGAACCCTGCCTCAAGAAGCGAGGTTTGATAATCAATCTCTGTGCCAAAGAGGAACATTTGCGCCATGGGCGCAATCATCACGCGCGCGCCTTCGACCTCGACCACCTCGTCATGGGGGTCAATCTCCGCGGCGTAATCCATCGTATATTCCATGCCCGCGCAGCCGCCCTTTTTCACCCCGATGCGCAGCCCCTGATGCCCGTCACGCGTCATCAGTTTCTTGATCTGCCCAATCGCAGCGGGGGTAAGGGTTACTGCCGCTTTTCCTGGAATGCCGAACATCTTACATGAACCCTAGCTCAAGACGGGCTTCATCGCTCATCATATCCATACCCCATGGGGGTTCCCATGTCAGCTTGACATCGACCTGTTTGATCCCTTCGAGCGGCTCGATTGCATCTGCCACCCACCCAGGCATCTCGCCCGCAACCGGACAGCCCGGTGCGGTTAGGGTCATGATTACCTCGACTGCATTCTCAGCATCGATATTGATCGTGTAGACCAAGCCCAGATCATAAATATTCACTGGAATTTCAGGGTCATAAACAGTGCGGCAGGCCTCGACCACCGTGTCGTAAAGCGGGTGGTCCGTGCTAGAGGGCGCAATCAAAGGCGCCCCTTCAAGCGTTTCTTGCGGCATCGGATCGGGAGTGCTGGTCATCTTGGGCCATATCCTTTGCGGGACGAATTCCTGACTAAACATATAAGGAAAGGGTGGGCCAAGGGCAAGGGTCAGTGACGCTCATCACCGCGGCGGGCGGCGTTTGATGGGGGCAGGGCGCACATGTTTTTCGATGGCGCTATAAAGATGGGCGGCGATGTTTTTGCCCGTGACCTCCTCTATGCCCTCAAAGCCCGGAGAAGAGTTGACCTCAAGCACCTTAGGCCCGTCAGCGCCACGCAGCATATCGACCCCCGCAATCCCAAGGCCAAAGGCGCGCGCGGATCGAATGGCGGTTTCGCGTTCCTCGCGGGTGATACGCACGCTGACCGCCGTGCCGCCACGATGCAAGTTCGAGCGGAAATCATCCGCCGCCCCCACACGTTTCATCGCAGCCACCACTTTGCCGTCAATGACAAGGCAGCGAATATCCTCGCCTGCGGCCTCTTTGACAAAATTTTGCACAAGGAAATTCGCAGATAGGCCGCGAAAGGCATCGATCACCGATTGCGCGGCTTTCTTGGTTTCGGCCAAGACTACGCCCTTGCCTTGGCTCGATTCCAATAATTTGACCACCAACGGGGCATTGCCCACCAAGGTGATGAGGTTGTTGGTGTCCTTTGGGCTTGCCGCAAAGGCCGTTTGGGGCATGCCAATGCGGTGGCGCGACAGAATTTGGTGGGCGTGCAGCTTGTCACGGCTTGCGGTGATGGCGGCGCTGCCATTCAGGCAATAGACGCCAAGCGTTTCAAATTGCCGTAAAATCGCCGCACCATAGGCCGTAATCGAAGGGCCGATGCGGGGAATAACCGCATCATATTTTGGCAATTCTTGCCCGTCATAATAAACCGCAGGCGTTATGGCATTTAGCGCCATGTAACAACGGGTTGTGTTGATCACTTCAACGACATGGCCGCGCGCCTCGCCCTCGGCCTGCAATTTTTGTGTGGTGTAGTTTTGTTCGCGGCTCAGAACGGCAATGCGCAGCGCGCGTTTGGGCGCGGTCTCTTTGACCGCAGCGGTGTGATAGACCTCGTAACTGCGTTGCGGCTGACAGAAACTTTCTGAGGGGGTTATGATCCAATCTGCCCCAATCGCCTGCCGCCCCAGAAGCATCCGATAGCTCATATTCGCGCGATCGGTGAGCGTGATTTCAATTTCTTGCCGCAACGGGCCGATTTCGAGCTGGCTGAGGATCACATAGCGCGCCTCTGTATCACCATTGGAACTGGTCACATCGCGGCGGTCATGGATGGTTGCAGAACAGGCAATCGCCAAATCTGGGCGGGCAGGAATTGGATTGATCAAAAACCGCACTTTCGGCTTAGTAGCGGGGCCAAAGAGTTCGATATCAAAGGCGTGCAGCGCCGAGGTGCGCGCGCCTGTGTCCACCTTAGCCTTTAGTGCAGGCAGCCCCAATTGTGGCAAGCCAACCCATTCTTCCCAACCAAGTTTAAAGACTTGATCCATGCGATACCCCATCTGGTGAAATCATTCTCGGGCCTTGGCATTGGCGCAGAATCGCCTATGAACGGAGGCCCAATCTGAGCGAGGCTTTATCCCGTGCCCAAAGAGTTTGCATTTGAATTATTACACCAAGATGGCAAGGCGCGCCGTGGCGTGATTTCGACCCCGCGTGGGCAAATCCGCACGCCCGCCTTCATGCCTGTAGGCACGGCTGCAACGGTCAAGGCAATGATGCCCGAAAGTGTTGCAGCCACAGGTGCGGATATTCTTTTGGGCAACACCTATCACCTCATGCTGCGCCCGACCGCTGAGCGGGTTGCGCGTTTCGGGGGCCTGCACAAATTCATGAATTGGCAGAAGCCCATCCTGACCGATAGCGGCGGGTTTCAAGTGATGAGCCTGTCAGATCTGCGCAAACTGACCGAGGAAGGGGTTGCGTTCCGCTCGCATGTGGATGGGTCAAAACATATGCTGACGCCCGAGCGCAGTATGGAAATTCAGGCGCTGCTGGGGTCGGATATTGTGATGTGTTTCGATGAATGCCCCGCTTTGCCTGCGGATCGAGATCGCATTGCGGCCTCGATGGAATTGTCCATGCGATGGGCAGCGCGCTCGAAAGCGGCGTTTGGCGAGAGGCCGGGTCATGCGCTTTTTGGGATCATGCAAGGTGGGCTAGAGCGCGATTTGCGACAGGCAAGCGCCGAGGCGCTTTGTGATATTGGCTTTGACGGTTATGCGGTCGGTGGTCTCGCCGTTGGCGAGGGGCAGGCGGCCATGTTTGATTGCCTCGATTACGCCCCTGATTTCTTGCCCCAAGATCGCCCCCGTTATCTGATGGGGGTGGGCAAGCCCGATGATATTGTGGGGGCTGTGGCGCGTGGGATTGATATGATGGATTGCGTGCTGCCTTCGCGCTCGGGGCGCACGGGGCAAGCATGGACGCGGCGGGGGCAGGTGAATATCAAAAATGCCCGCCACCAAGATGATCCGCGCCCCTTGGATGAAAATTGCACCTGTCCCGCCTGTCGCAATTACTCGCGCGGCTATCTGCATCATGTGTTCCGCGCGGGCGAGATTATTTCTTCGATGCTGCTGACATGGCATAATTTGCATTACTACCAAGAACTTATGGAAGGGATGCGCGGGGCCATCGAGGCGGGGCAATTCGCCCAGTTTGAGGCGGGCTTCCACGCCGCCCGCGCAGAGGGCGATATCGAGCCGATCTAACCCTGATTTTCGGCTTGTCACTGCCCGCGCCCTAGTGCAGCATTGCATGAAATGCAGCCGCAAGACGCGTCAAGATTGGCAGGGGCGCAATATGGCACGCAGATTGAAGGCGCGGCCCTGATGCGTAAACCATAGATTAACTTCCCCGCTTGAAATGCGTCTCAAGGCTGCCCAAATGTAGCTGCTCCATGAGGAGAGAGCCAAATGATTGCCAAAGATGGGATCGCGCGCTCTCTTGCCACGAAGAAAAGGAAGGCATGATGCCAGAAATTCACGAAACCTATCCAGTTCTGCCGCTGCGCGACATTGTCGTGTTTCCCCATATGATTGTGCCGCTCTTTGTGGGGCGCGAAAAATCGGTGCGTGCGCTGGAAGAGGTGATGCAGGATGATCGCCAGATCCTGCTGTCCAGTCAAATTGACCCCGCCATTGATGACCCTGAACCAGAAGGAATTTATTCGGTGGGTGTCTTGGCCTCGGTTCTGCAATTGCTGAAATTGCCCGATGGCACAGTCAAAGTATTGGTCGAAGGAAAATCCCGCGTCAAAATCAAGAAATTCACCAAAACGGACGAGTTTTTTGAGGCAGAGGCCGCGCCGCTTGAAGAAAAATTGGGTGATGAGGCGGCAACAACGGCCTTGTTGCGGTCGGTCGCAGACGAGTTTGAGCGCTATGCCAAGATCAAGAAAAACATCCCAGAGGATGCGCTGACCTCGGTTTCTGAAACCCAAGCGCCACAAAAACTGGCCGATCTGGTCGCGGGGCATCTCGGTGTTGATGTCGCGCAAAAGCAAGATTTGCTTGAAACGATTGACGTCTCCGAGCGCCTTGAAAAGGTCTATGGCCTGATGCAGGGCGAAATGTCCGTGCTGCAGGTTGAGAAAAAGATCAAAACCCGCGTGAAGTCACAGATGGAGCGCACGCAGCGCGAATATTATCTGAACGAACAGATGAAGGCCATTCAGCGCGAGTTGGGGGATGGCGAAGACGGCGCCAATGAGGTGGCCGAACTAGAAGAAAAAATCGCCGCCACCAAACTGTCAAAAGAGGCGCGCGACAAGGCCGATGCAGAGCTGAAAAAGCTAAAAAATATGTCGCCCATGTCCGCTGAGGCGACTGTGGTGCGCAATTATCTCGATTGGATCGTCTCGCTGCCTTGGGGCGTGAAAAGCCGTGTGAAAAAGAACCTCACCCGCGCCGAAGAGGTTTTGGATGCGGATCATTACGGGCTTGAGAAGGTCAAAGAGCGCATTGTCGAATATCTCGCGGTGCAGGCACGTTCGGCCAAGGTGAAGGGGCCTATCCTTTGTCTTGTGGGCCCTCCGGGTGTTGGGAAAACCTCGCTTGGGAAATCGGTGGCGAAGGCCACGGGGCGCGAGTTTATTCGCATCAGTCTGGGCGGTGTGCGGGACGAGTCCGAAATTAGGGGCCATCGCCGCACCTATATCGGGTCGATGCCTGGCAAGATCATTCAGGCGATGAAAAAGGCGAAAACCACCAATCCGCTGATCCTGCTCGATGAGATCGACAAGATGGGGCAAGATTTCCGTGGGGATCCTGCCAGTGCGATGTTGGAGGTTCTCGACCCTGAACAAAACGCCACATTTGTGGATCACTATTTGGAGGTTGAATATGATCTCTCGAACGTGATGTTCCTGACCACGGCGAACAGCTATAACATGCCTGCGCCGCTGTTGGATCGCATGGAGATCATTTCGCTTTCGGGCTACACCGAAGATGAAAAACTGGAAATTGCGACACGGCATCTGCTGCCAAAGCAGGTGAAAAACCACAATCTCAAGGCGCGGGAATTCGCGGTCGAGCCTGAGGCGCTGACCGATGTGATCCGCTATTATACCCGCGAGGCGGGCGTGCGGAACCTAGAGCGCGAAGTTGCGAAACTTGCCCGCAAGGCCTTGACCGCGATCCTCAAGGGCGGCGAGAAATCGGTGACAGTGACCCGTGAGCGACTTGAAGAGATGCTTGGAGTGCGCCGCTATCGCTTTGGTCTGGCGGAATCGGATGATCAAATCGGTGTTGTCACAGGGCTGGCTTGGACAAGTGTGGGCGGTGATCTGCTGTCGATTGAGGCGCTGCGTCTGCCGGGCAAGGGGCGTATGAAAACCACGGGCAAGCTTGGCGATGTGATGAAGGAATCCATCGATGCGGCCAGTTCCTATGTGCGTTCTATCGCGCCCAAAATCGGCGTGCAGCCCCCGAAACTGGACGGATGGGATATCCATGTCCACGTTCCAGAAGGGGCGACCCCGAAAGATGGCCCCAGTGCAGGGATCGCGATGGTGACGTCTATCGTGTCGGTTCTGACCCAAACGCCCGTGCGCCGTGATATTGCGATGACGGGCGAGGTGACGCTTCGCGGCAATGTCTTGGCCATCGGTGGCCTGAAGGAGAAGTTGTTGGCCGCGTTGCGAGGGGGGATCAAAACAGTGCTGATCCCGCAGGAAAATGAAAAAGACCTGCCCGAAATCCCTGACAATGTGAAAGAGGGATTGGAAATTATCCCCGTGTCCCATGTCAGCGAGGTTCTCGCCAAGGCCTTGACCCGTCAGCCCGAACCGATTGATTGGGATGAGGAGGCAGAGGCCGCCGCCGCCGCACAGCGCGCGCTTGAGGCCGCAAAAGACAGCAGCGCCACAACCCATTAACGTGGCACATTCCGCGAAATTGCCCCCGTTACATCCGTGGCGGGGGTTTTCTTTTTCGGGTGCCGCAAAATCAAAACATATAGTTTTAATATATAATATGTCCTGATACCATGCGGCGTAGATAGGATTGGCCAAATGGGGGCACACATGGCACCAAAATCACCAAAATCCACGACGGATAAGGCGGCAGCGAAACCAAAACCTGCGGTGGCCTCGGTCGCGGCGGTGATCGCGCCCAAATCAAAAGCAACAGCAAAACCGTCTGACAAGCCCGCGCTCAAGGCCGTGACCGCCGCCAAATCTGACAGCAAACCCAAAACGAAGATTGAGGCGCTGAAGCGCCGCGCCCTGCTTGAGGCGGTTGCGATGCGGGTGGGTGTCAAACGCACGGATGCGCGCGAAGTCATGGATGCGGTTCTGGTCGAGATGGCCGAAGCCCTAGATCAAGGGCGCGACCTGATCCTGCCGCCATTTGGCAAGGTCATGTTGCGCAAAGATAAGGATGGTCAGGATGGGCGCCCGATGGTGGCGCGGATAAAACTGATCGAGGCTGATAAACGCGGTGCAAGCGCGAGGAAACCGACCAAGACTAAACCCTTGCGCAGTGGGGCGCGGCTGACTAGAAGAACTCCGCGCAGAACGGGTGATTAGCTCAGTGGTAGAGCGCTTCGTTCACATCGAAGATGTCGGGGGTTCAAATCCCTCATCACCCACCATCTGGCCTATTGTTGAGGCGGGGCAGGTCTGTGACCCACGGGCGAGGTGATCTTTGTGATGCGGCGAAATTTTCCGATATATTTGCTGCGCCATGGGGAAACCGAATGGAATAACGAGCATCGGTTTCAAGGTTGGCTCGACTCTGCGCTTACCCCCAATGGGGTTGTGCAGGCGCAGACGCAAGGTCGTTTGTTGCAGGAAATGATCAGCCGCCAAGGCTATGACGCAGTGACAGATTTCCGAACCAGTCCGCTTGGGCGCGCGGCACGCAGCGCGCGGTTGATTGCGCGGGCCTATCCCGATTTGCCGACCCTCGTGCAAGACGCGCGTCTGCGCGAGGTGAATATGGGGCAATGGCAGGGGCTTACGCGGGCCGAGGTGCAGGCGAATTGGCCTGTGCGCTTTGACACCGAGGCGCAGGTCTATCGTCATTCTCTCTTGACCCAAGGGGGCGAAACGCGCGCGGCCCTTGAGGCGCGTCTGCAGGATCTGGTGGCTGATTTGAAGGGGCCAAGCCTATTGGTCAGCCATGGCGTTGTGATCCAAACCTTGCGCGGCCTTTTGCGCGGGCTAGACCCTGACCAAACGGCATCTTTGGGCCATGCGCAGGGCGGGGTTTATGTGATTACCGCCAATGGGGGTGAGGTGAAGATTGGGTTTTGAGAAAACTTTGCGCCTTTGGCGCAAAATTCTTTGCAGATCGGGCTTGCATATCCCTGCATCATGCGGCTAATACGCCTTCACGCGATGGCGAGGGTGATTAGCTCAGTTGGTAGAGCGCTTCGTTTACACCGAAGATGTCGGGAGTTCGAGTCTCTCATCACCCACCACGCGCTTCCCTCCCCAATCCTCAGTCTGATTGATGCAAAGGGCGTGCGCGATCATTTTGCACTGTAAAGCAGGGCTGTAATGCGGTCGCGGATATTGCCCGCGTCACCAGTATCCCCAATCCGATGCACATGGATGAAATACAGCTGATTGTTGTAACATTTCATGGTCACAAAAATATTGCCGTTGATTTGATACCACAAATATTCCGCGCCATCGCCGCCCGAAAAATCGACCCAAGAAGCGACTTGGTTCACGGCGCGCTCGGATGCGGTGACGCAGGCATAATTGCTGCTAAAGCTGCGTTCATCCACGGCAAAAGCCACCTCGTCTGCGCGGGCAATAGTGGCAAGGCCGCATAGGGCAAGAGCGGCAAGAATTGTTTTACGGGTCATTGGGCACTCTTCATATTCATCGGTCATATGAATTGGCCGCACAAGCATCACTGTGCGGCCAAATTTGATCAGAAAGTTTCGATTTCCAAACGGGCGTTACAATAGGCCCCATCATAGGTGCCAACCCAAATATCAATCGGCCCGTCTTGCGGGTTGGTTAGGATGATACGGGGGTCAAGATTTCCGTTATCGTCATCATCATAATACCAAGTTGCCGATGCGGTATTGATCAAAAGGGCCGCGTCACATTCGCTGACCACGCGAATATGCAACTCGTAAGCCGCCATACCCGAGACGTTGAATCGGAAATCTGGTCGATCTGGGAAAAATCCCGGGCCGACATCTGTGGCCGGTCGGATATGGCTGCATTTCGAGAGCGAATAATCACCCCCAGCGACAATATTATAATAACGTGGCGTGTAAAAATAGCTTCCGCTGCCGCTATATTGCTCTGCCGCTTGAAAGTTCCAATTTGGACACGCGTCCGCTGATGTGGTGAAGAATGACCCCGCGACAAGCGCCGCTGAAAGCAAGATTTTTCGCATCTGTTTGTCCCTTATTTTCTTTATTTATTGGAATAAAACTAGCTCAAAATATAAATTTGTCTAATGTTTTGCGGATAAAGTGAATATCGACATTGCAGTGGAACGGGCGCGGCATAATCTGGGATGAGCGAAAGGCGGATGAATGACAGGTGATCCAAGTTTAGACGGGTTTCTGGCGACCTATGCGATTGTGATTGTCGCAGCGTTCTTCTTTCCAACCCTCGTGGCCATAAGCGCACCATTGGCGTTTTCATTCTGAACATCGTGGTGGGATGGACGGGATTGGGGTGGATTTTACTGCTGGCCTTCGCGTTATTGAGCGAGGCAAAAGCGCAGCCGAGGTAAGCTCTGAACTTTCCCTGCACGTATGCGGTCAAACGCAAATTTGCTTTTGCGCATTTTTTGCGCCAATCGCGCCAAAGGGGGCCTTGACGGGGCAGGGCGCGCAGCATAGACACCCTGCACGCTACAGGGTTGCCTGTGGCCGATGGTGAGCGGTTGTAGCTCAGTTGGTTAGAGTACCGGCCTGTCACGCCGGGGGTCGCGGGTTCGAGCCCCGTCAACCGCGCCACCACCATCGCGCCCCAAAAGCCCCTGTTCGTCTGCGCGGTTGTAGCTCAGTTGGTTAGAGTACCGGCCTGTCACGCCGGGGGTCGCGGGTTCGAGCCCCGTCAACCGCGCCACTTCTTCCCTAGATTGACGAAAAATGCGCGGGCATTTTACCCTTTGTGGATCCATCCACCGCCAAAGATTCGGCTGCTGTTCTCATCATAAAAGACACAGGCCTGACCGGGGCTGACACCTTCTTCGGCGGTCAGCAATTCCACCATCGCGGTTGTCGGGGATGTCGGATGGATCAGGGCCGCGCGTGGTGGGCGAGTTGAGCGGATTTTGACCGCAACCTCGCGGGTCTTTTCGCTGTCAAAGGGCGTATCACCCAACCAGTTGATTTCGCGCACAGGGATATGGCGGGTCGCCAAGGCCTCCTTGGGGCCGACCACGACATGACGCGCCTCTGGATCAAGTTTGACCACATATAACGGGTCAGCCAGCCCCCCAATGCCAAGGCCGCGGCGTTGGCCGATTGTGTAATGGATCACGCCATTATGTTGGCCCAATACACGGCCTTCCATATCCACGATATCGCCCGGATCCGCCGCGCCGGGGCGCAATTTTTCAATTACACTGGCATAGTCGCCATTTGGCACAAAGCAGATATCTTGGCTGTCTGGCTTATCAGCCACGGGCAGTCCGTATTTATGGGCCAGTTTGCGGGTTTCTTCCTTAGACGCCAGATGACCAAGGGGAAAGCGCAGGAAATCCAATTGCGCTTGCGTGGTCGAAAACAAGAAATAGGACTGATCGCGCGTTGCATCTGCGGCGCAATGAAGCTCTGCTTTCTCAGCCCCCATTTTGCGTTGAATATAGTGCCCCGTGGCCATGCAATCGGCCTCGAGTTCTTGTGCGGTGGCAAGCAGATCTTTGAATTTCACGCGCTCGTTGCAGCGGATGCAGGGCACAGGCGTGGCCCCTGCGAGATAGGCATCGGCGAATTCGTCAATCACCGCATCCTTAAAGATATTCTCGTAATCAAGGACATAATGCGGAAAGCCCATATTTTCGGCCACACGGCGCGCATCGTGAATATCGCGCCCTGCACAGCAGGCGCCTTTTTTTGCCAAGGCCGCACCGTGATCATAAAGTTGCAGGGTGACGCCCACCACATCATAGCCTTCTTCGGCCAATTGGGCCGCCACAACCGAGCTATCCACCCCCCCAGACATAGCCACAACAACCCGCGTCTCCTGCGGGGGTTTGGCAAAGCCAAGCGAGTTGAGCGGCGCATTGGGGCGGTCAAGGGGCATGTCGATCTCCAGATGATAGGGCGGAATATAGGAAAATCTTATCTATTCACAAGGGGCTGAAGGCTTGGACGCTTACCTTGCCTTAAGGCTTGGGGGGTTAGCCCTAGGCCTGCGTTCGTGAATAAGGATAAAGTTATGTATATCCGCAAACCCAAAGGCCCTGTCAGCGTCACGTTGCCTAATGGTCAGCAGATGACCCGCGCTGATTTGCCCCCCGCAGACACCACAAGGTGGGTCGCAAGCCGAAAGGCATGCGTGTTGCGGGCGATTGCGACAGGCCTTATTTCACGGGACGAGGCACTGAGCCGTTGGGATCTGTCGGCGGAGGAATTGGACACTTGGCTTGCCAAGGCCAGCCGCTATGGTGAGGCGGCACTCAAGGCCACAGCAGTGCAAAACTATCCACGCGAGCAGGGCATAAAATCACCCGCCGCTGGCTCTGCCGCGCGCCCGCCATCAGGCGAGCAAAGATTGAGTTGGCCGCAGTCAAAATAAATAATATATGTAATTTATACATATTTTGAATTAAAGCTAAATTAACCTTTTGACGCGATTATCCTCTTTAAGCGAGTATTAGGAGGTTAGAAGATGCGGCTTCTCTTGGTTGAAGATGATCCAACCACCGCGAAAAGCATCGAAATGATGCTGCGGCACGCCAATCTGAATGTCTACTGCACCGATTTGGGTGAGGAAGGCATCGATCTGGCCAAGTTATATGATTACGATCTGATCCTTTTGGATCTGAATCTGCCTGATATGACCGGCCTCGAGGTGCTGCGCCAATTGCGTATGGCGCGGGTTGATACGCCGATCCTGATCCTGACAGGCGCAGATGACACCGATAGCAAACTCAAAGGATTCGGGTTTGGCGCTGATGATTACCTCACCAAACCCTTCCATCGCGAGGAACTGGTGGCGCGCATCCATGCCATTATCCGCCGCTCAAAGGGGCATGCACAATCGGTGATCAAAACCGGTGAGATTTGCGTCAACCTTGATGCCAAAACGGTCGAGGTGGCGGGGCGCGCGGTGCATTTGACGGGCAAAGAATACCAAATGCTTGAGCTGCTATCGCTGCGCAAAGGCACGACATTAACGAAAGAGATGTTCCTCAATCATCTTTACGGCGGCATGGATGAGCCAGAATTGAAGATCATTGACGTTTTCATCTGTAAATTGCGCAAAAAACTGTCCGAGGCTTCGGGCGGTCAGAACCATATTGAAACGGTTTGGGGGCGTGGTTACGTGCTGCGTGATCCGCATCCAAAGGCCGCTTTGGCTGCCACGGCTTGATCTGCGCTAGACCTCTGCCGCTGCTGCCCATATCTATAGGGCAGCAGTCAGGCGAGGCGGTCTATGTCAGAAGAAGATCAAAACACGGGCGCGGGGGTATCCCTCTTAGGGCGCGATCAGGCGGCACAGCGTTTGGCCGAATTGGCCGATATTTTGGCGCGCGCCAATAAGGATTATTTCCAAGAAGACGCGCCCACCCTCAGCGATGCGGAATATGACCGCCTGAAACGCGAAAACGCGGATCTTGAGGCGCGGTTTCCCGATCTGATCCGCGGCGATAGTCCAAGCGCGCAAATCGGCGCCAGCCCTGCCGAGGGCTTTGGCAAAATCACCCATGCCGAACGCATGATGTCCTTGGCCAATGCCTTTGACGAGGCCGATGTCGCGGAATTTATCGCGGGCATTCAGCGCTATTTGGGCCTGTCTGATACCACGCCCTTGGTCTTTACCGCCGAGCCAAAAATCGATGGGCTGTCCCTGTCTTTGCGCTATGAAAACGGCGTTTTGGTGCATGCCGCCACGCGCGGCGATGGGGAGACGGGCGAAAACGTCACCGCCAACGCCCGCACGATTGCCGATATTCCGCAGGCCATCCATCACAGCGATTGTCCCGATATTCTCGAAGTGCGCGGTGAAGTTTACATGAGCCACGCAGATTTCGCCGCGCTCAACGCGCGCGCCGAGCAGGCAGGGGGCAAAACCTTTGCCAATCCACGCAATGCGGCCGCAGGATCGCTGCGCCAATTGGATGCCGAGATCACCCGCGCCCGCCCGCTGCGGTTTTTCGCCTATGCGCTTGGGGTTGTCTCCGCTCCGCTTGCAGACACGCAATTTGGACTGATTGCGAAATTGCGTGATTTTGGATTTCTGACCAATCCCTTAACCATTCGCTGCGAGAGCCTTGAGGCGATTATCGCCCATTATCAGGCAATTGCCCATGATCGCGCGGGTCTTGGCTATGATATTGATGGGGTGGTCTACAAGCTCGATGATCTGGCCTTGCAGCGCCGCTTGGGGTTGCGTGCCACCACCCCGCGTTGGGCCATTGCGCATAAATTCCCCGCTGAACTGGCCTGGACGCGGATCGAGGCGATCGACATCCAAGTGGGGCGCACAGGCGCGTTGTCGCCCGTAGCGCGGCTTGCCCCCGTGACTGTGGGCGGTGTGGTTGTCTCGAATGCAACGCTGCATAACGAGGATTACATCGCAGGCCGCAACAACACAGGCGAGGCGATCCGCGCGGGGCGCGATATTCGCGTGGGTGATTTGGTTCAGGTCTATCGCGCGGGTGATGTGATCCCCAAAATTGCAGATGTGGATGTCACGCAGCGCCCTGCTGATGCGCAGCCCTATATCTTTCCCACCACATGCCCCGAATGCGGATCAGAGGCGCATCGTGAGGAGGGCGATTCCGTGCGCCGCTGCACGGGCGGGCTGATCTGCCCAGCCCAAGCGGTTGAGCGCCTCAAGCATTTCGTCTCGCGCGCGGCCTTTGACATCGAGGGTTTAGGGGCAAAGCAGGTCGAACAATTCAACAAAGACGGATGGATCACCGAGCCTGCCGATATTTTCACCCTTGAGGCACGCTATGGCAGCGGTATCCAGCAGCTAAAAAACCGCGAGGGGTGGGGGGATAAATCTGCGCAAAATCTTTTCGCTGCGATTGCAGAGAAACGTCAAATCCCCCTCGGCCGTCTGATCTTTGCCTTGGGCATCCGCCATGTGGGCGAGGTGGCGGCCAAGGATTTGGCCGAACATTTCCGCAGTTGGGCCGCCTTTGACGCGGCCATTCATGCCGCCCGCCTTGAGCCTGCCGCAACGGCGCCTGACGCCAAATCGCGCAAAAAATTGCTTGAGGACAGTCCCGCATGGGCCGAAATCACTGGTATTGATGGCATCGGGGATACGGTTGCCACGGCGCTCTGCGAGGCATGGGCGCAGCCGCGTGAATATGCGTCAATCGAACGGCTTGTGGCCCATCTTGAGATCCAATCGCCCGCTATTCGTGATGTGTCGGGCAGCCCCGTGATGGGCAAGACAGTGGTGTTCACGGGCAGTCTCGAAAAGATGACCCGCGCAGAGGCCAAATCGCGTGCCGAAAGTTTGGGGGCCAAGGTCGCAGGTTCGGTTTCTGCCAAAACCGACCTTTTGGTTGCAGGGCCTGGGGCAGGATCAAAGGCCAAAAAGGCCGCAGAATTGGGCATTGAAACCATTGATGAAGATGCGTGGTTGGCCCTCATTGGGGATCTTTAACCCATGGCCGCGCAGGGCCGACCAGAGGTTTTGTTCGGGCTCTTCTCGCGCCTTGAGGGCCTATCTGGTATTGGCCCCAAAGCTGCGCAGGCATTGGGGCATCTTCATATCGAAACCCCGAAAGATCTGATTTACACCTTGCCCGTGGGTGTGGTGGATCGCCGCCCCGTAACGCGCCTTGCTGAAATCACCCCACCGCGCATTGCCACGCTAGAGGTTGAGGTGATCCGTCACCGCCCGCCCCCGTCCCGCGGGCGTGGGCCCTATCGGGTTACGGTCACCGACAGTCAAACCGCCTTTGATCTGGTATTTTTTCACGCGCGTGCGCCCTATCTCGAAAAGCTTTTGCCCATAGGCGCGCGGCGTCTGATCTCGGGCAAGGTTGAGCTTTTCGATGGGATTGCGCAAATCGTGCATCCTGATCACATCCTGCCCGTTGAGGAGGCGGAAACCCTCCCCAAATTCGAGGCGATTTATCCGCTTGGGCAAGGGTTGACGCAAAAGATCATGGCGCGCGCGATTGCCGATGCCTTGCAAGCCGTGCCTGACCTGCCCGAATGGATTGATCCCGCCCTAAAGGCGCGCGAGGGGTGGCCCGATTGGGCCACTGCGATGCGGGCACAGCACCATATGCAATCGGCCAGTGAGGCCGCCCCCAATGCCAAGCCGCGGCTGCGTCTGGCCTATGACGAATTGTTTGCTCATCAATTGACCCTTGCCCTTGCGCGGGCGCGGGCCAAGCGGCGCAAAGGGCGGATCAGCCAAGGCGATGGTGCGCTGCGGGCCAAGGTTCTGCAAAGCTTGCCCTACAGCCCCACGGGCGCACAGACCCGCGCCATTGCGGAAATCGTGGCCGATATGGCCGCGCCCGAACGGATGAGCCGCCTGTTGCAGGGCGATGTTGGGGCGGGCAAAACCCTTGTTGCTTTGATGGCGCTTTTGGCGGCGGTCGAGGCGGGTGGGCAGGGGGTGATGATGGCGCCCACCTCGATCCTTGCGCAACAGCACGCCGCCAATCTGCGCCCCTTGGCCGAAGCGGCAGGTGTCGTGCTTGAGGTTCTCACAGGGGCGGATAAGGGGCGCGAGCGGGCCGCAAAACTGGCCGCCCTTGCGCGCGGCGATATCGCGATCTTGGTCGGCACCCATGCCGTGTTTCAAGAGGATGTTGAATTTGCCGATCTGCGTTTGGCGATTGTGGACGAGCAGCACCGCTTTGGCGTGCGCGAACGCCTGCGATTGGGGGAAAAGGGCGCTTTGGCGGATATGTTGGTGATGACGGCCACGCCCATTCCCCGCACGCTGAGCCTTGCGCAATATGGCGATATGGATCAGTCGATCTTGGATGAAAAACCCGCCAATCGTCAAAAGATCACCACGGCTTTGGTGTCCGAGGCGCGGATGGATGAGGTGGTGGCACATCTGCAAAAGGCGGTGGCAGAGGGCCAGCAAGCCTATTGGATTTGCCCATTGGTTGAGGAATCCGAAGTTTACGAGGCCACCGCCGCTGAAGAACGCTTTAAATCCTTGCGCGCACGACTGGGCGAGGGGGTGGTGGGCCTTGTCCATGGGCAGATGAGCGGCCCTGAAAAAGATGCGGCCATGACCGAATTCAATGAAAACCGCACCAAGGTTCTGGTGGCCACCACGGTGGTTGAGGTGGGGGTGGATGTGCCAAATGCCAGCATTATGGTGATTGAACAGGCCGATCTTTTCGGCATGGCGCAGCTGCATCAATTGCGGGGGCGGGTGGGGCGCGGCAGCCGTGCATCGACTTGCGTGCTGCTTTATCGCAATGGCCTGACAGAAACGGCCAAGCGCCGCTTGCATGTCCTGCGCGACACGGATGATGGCTTTGTCATCGCAGAAGAAGATTTGGCCATTCGTGGCGCAGGCGATGTGATTGGCACGGCGCAATCTGGTCTGCCGCGGTTTCGCGTGGCCGATCTGGAACAACATGGCGGCTTGATGGCGATGGCGCAAAGCGATGCGCGGGCGCTTTTGGCGCTTGATCCATCGCTTGAGGGGCCGCGCGGTCAGGCCGCACGCACCCTGTTATGGTTGCTTGAGCAAGATAAGGCTATTCGCCTGATTTCGGCGGGCTGACCCGCTTTGTTCACAAATGTTCTCAAAAAGTTCTTGACGACTCGCGTCAGGGTATGAGAACAATCCGGCAACATTAACGGGAGATGGCCCATGTTGTCAGATGTAAAAACGATTATCACGCGTTCATCCACCACGCTTTTGGCCGATCTTTGCGGGGCGATGTCCCTTGTTGTTTTGGCGATGGGGCTGCTGCATCTGCCGCAATTTTTCTAAGTTTTCTGCCTGCGGTTCAGGTTTCAGGGGTATGCGCCCCCTTGGCATCATGATCCTTGCCTCGGATCTGTCCCCAATGCCGATAGGCCGCGCGATCCCCCAATCGCACGGTTGAAACGATACACCGCATCACTGTGACCGCCCCTTTGCATTGCCCTGCAGGGGCGGTTTTTTTTAGGGGTCTTCGGCGCGCTCCATCGCCTCAAGGGTCGCTTCGAGTGACAGCATGATAGAGGCGTGGCGATTGCGATAATCGCGGGCGGGGGTCAGCACCTCATAACCCTCAAATGGGGCCTCTGGCCCGTTCCCCTCACCTTTGAGCATGGCGGCAAGCGCGTCTCGGGCGGCGGCAATTTCGGCACGGTTGCGGCCCAGAATATGGGCACCCATCAATGCGGCGGAGGCCTGACCGAGTGCGCAGGCCTTTACATCTTGGGCAAAGCGGCTGATCCGCCCCTCGGCGATATCCAAATCCACTGTAACGGTTGATCCGCAAAGCGGGGCCCGCCGCTTGACACTGGCCTGTGGCGCCTCAAGCCGCCCGTGATGCGGAATATCCGCCGCCAATGCCAGAATTCGCTGCGAATATAGCTGCACCAAATCGGATTTTGTGTCGCTCATCTCAGCCATGCGCGTCTCGGCCCCTTCCATGATCTCCCCCCAAGAGCTAGTGTGAATATGACCATTTGGAAAGGGTGAGATGTGGAAATGACGGGTGCTGTGGAATTTGACCCAGATAGCCTGCGCTATAATGAGGCGGGTCTGATCCCTGCGATTGCGCAATGCGCCGAGACGGGCGATGTGCTGATGATGGCATGGATGAACCGCGCCTCTCTCGTAAAAACCCTAGAAACAGGCAAAGTCACCTATTGGAGCCGCTCGCGCGCGGCTTTTTGGGTTAAGGGTGAAAGCTCGGGCCATGTGCAGGATTTGGTTGATCTGCGAGTGGATTGTGACCGCGATTGTCTTTTGCTCGTGGTTCGGCAAACGGGGCCTGCCTGCCACACCAATCGCCGCAGCTGCTTTTACACCGCGATCCGCGAGGGGGGCGAGGTCGAATTGATGCAACCCGAGGGCTAAAGCCCGACCATTGCACGAATATCCGCAGGGGTTTTTCCTGTATCCCGATAAAGGGCAATAGCGCGCGCATCATCGCGCTTGGCCAGACGTTTGCCCTGCTCATCACGGATCAAGGCGTGATGATGATATTGCGGCACGGGGTAGGCCAACAGATTTTGCAAAATCACATGGATTGCGGTTGCCTCAAATAAATCTTCGCCGCGAATGACATGGGTCACGCCTTGTGCCGCGTCATCAACCACCACGCTGAGATGGTAAGAGCTGCCCATGTCTGGCCGCGCCAATACAGGGTCGCCAATATGGGCCAGCGCGGCATCGCGCGTGATCTCATGCCGCCCCTGATGGCGTGGCCCTGTTTCTGTGAAACGCATTTGCGCAAGGCGCTCAAAGGCGCGCGCCAGATCAAGGCGTAAGGCGGCCCCTTCGGCCTCGGCGGCACTGGTCACAGTCTGGCCGCGACAAGTGCCAGGATAGATGCGCCCATCTGGCCCGAATGTGGGGGCCCCTTCCTGCGGGGCGGCACTGGCCGCCTCGATATCCCGCCTGCGGCAGGTGCAGCGATAAATCAGGCCCTGTTGCGCCAATTGATCCAAAGCGGCGCGATAGCGGGCCATCTGCTCGGATTGCCGCATCACGGGCAGGGGCCAAGACAGCCCCAACCATGTCAGATCATCATAAATTTGCGCCTCCCATTGCGGGCGGGCGCGGGATTGGTCGATATCCTCAATCCTGAGCAAAAATTGCCCCTGCGTCATTCGCGCCATGTCATGAGCCAGACACGCACTATAGGCATGGCCCAAATGCAAAGGCCCTGTGGGGGACGGGGCAAATCGGGTGACACAGCCCTTAGGCAGGGAAGGCATCAAGCCATGCGCGCCAATCGGTCTTGGCGCGGTCCGTATAGGCCTTATAGCGGTCTTTGCGTCCACGCCGCCCCGATTTCGGGCCTTCGACCGGGGGAAAAAGACCGAAATTCACATTCATCGGCTGAAAGGTTTTCGCCTCCGCCCCGCCTGTGATGTGATGGATCAAGGCCCCCATCGCGGTGGTATTGGGCAAATCGGGCGGGGTGAGGCCGCGCAATTCTGCCACCGCGTAGCGCCCCGCTAGCAGACCCATTGCCGCCGATTCAACATAGCCCTCAACCCCCGTGATTTGGCCCGCAAAGCGGATATGCGGCATGGATTTCAACCGCATTTGCGCATCGAGAAGCGTGGGGGAATTGATGAAGGTGTTGCGATGAATGCCGCCAAGACGGGCAAATCGTGCCTCCTCCAAACCGGGGATCATGCGCAACACCTCGGTCTGTGCGCCGTATTTCATTTTGGTTTGAAAGCCCACGATATTGTAAAGCGTGCCCAGTTTATTGTCGCGGCGCAGCTGCACCACAGCCCAAGGTTTCACATCGGGCTGATGCGGGTTGGTTAAGCCCACAGGTTTCATAGGCCCGTGGCGCAGGGTTTCGCGGCCCCGTTCTGCCATGACCTCAATCGGCAGGCATCCATCGAAATAGCCCGCCGTTTCGCCTTCGTGAAACTCGGTTTTTTCGGCAGCCAGCAGGGCATCGATAAAGGCCTCATACTGGTCGCGCGTCATGGGGCAGTTGAGATAAGCGCGCTGCTCTTCCTCGGTTTCGCCCTTGTCGTAGCGCGACTGCATCCACGCCCGCGACATGTCGATACTCTCGGCATAAACGATGGGGGCGATGGCATCGAAAAAGGCAAGGCTGTCTTGACCTGCCTCTTTGGCAATGGCCTGTGCCAGCGCGCCTGATGTCAACGGGCCTGTTGCTATGATCCAATGGCCTGTTTCGGGCAGGGTGCTGATTTCGCCTTCCTCAATCGTAATATTGGGATGCGCGTGCAGCCGCGCTGTGACGGCTTGGGCGAAAGCATCACGATCCACCGCCAATGCGCCCCCTGCAGGCAGGCGGTGGTGATAGGCCATTTCCATAATGAGGCCACCTGCCGCGCGCATTTCCCAATGCAAAAGGCCGACCGCGTTTTGTTCGTGATCATCCGAGCGGAAGGAATTGGAACATACCATTTCCGCCAAATGCCCAGTTTGATGGGCAAATGTGCCAATCTTTGGGCGCATCTCATGGATGACGACCTGTTGACCAAGCTCTGCGGCCTGCCAAGCGGCCTCAGAGCCCGCCATGCCGCCGCCAATGATATGAAGCGCGTTATCTGACATGGGCGCTTCTTAGATCAAAAGCGGGGCAGGGTGAAACGGGTTTTTTGGGGGGCGTTACAGGCCGCGCGCCACCACAGGCAGGAATGGGTCTGCAAAGGGCAGGGGCGTGTAAACAGGGCGGTTCCCCAAGGCGATCTCGACCCCAAGACGGAACTGGCCTCTATCGCGCAAGGCGGGGTTGGAGAATTCTTCAAAACCATAGCTTGCCGTCACCGCAACTGCACCGCTGTGATCCAGCCATTGCACACCAATTTCGCCAGTGACCTGCGTTGTGGACAGGCGCAATTCGTCAAATTCTGCAAGTCCGATTTGCGCAAAGGCCTGCCATGCGGGGCCCAGATCAAGACGGATCTCACCACCTGCAAAAAGCACATCTGCATCCCCAAGGGGGCGTGTCGCCATGGCGCTGTCGCGCAGGCCAAGCCCGCCATAAGCCCCCAACGTAAGCCCTGCAATTTCACGGCGCCCTTGAATGCCAAGCCCACCCCAGCGGCTGCTTTCATTGTTGAGATCGGCCAAATAGGCAAAAAGACCATAGCGCCGATCAGCGGCAGGGCTGAGGTGTAGGCCTGCCCGAACGGCGCCAATGGTGCCGATTTCGGTATCGGCCAGATCAAAATTCACCTCAAACCCGTGATGCGCGGTAATCGCGTAATCAAGATTGAGATGCGCCCCATTTTGGTCAGCACCAGTGCTGTTAAGCCCAAGCGTTGCGGCACGCAGGCCCAAATTATCGGCGTGCGCCATATCCGCAGCCAAAGAGGCCAGACCGAGGCAAAGGCAAAATTGCGAGATTGGTGCAGCCATCAGAACGCGCTTTCAACAAAGGTTCTTTTGCAAATGGCGCATGGTGAAGAAAAAATATATATGAATTATATCATATGGTTAATGGCCGCAATTTATCTTAAATCGTAAGGGCCGCACGCGCCTTGGCGGTGCGGCCCTTGATGTGGGTCGTAAATTTTTGGTTTGAGCGGGCCTGAGCTTCAGCTCTCTGCGCTGGCCTCGGCCGCATCCGCATCCGCCGTGGCGGTGTCCTCGTCATCACCTTCAACGATGCGCGCGACTGACACAACGGTTTCGCCTGCCTTGGTGTTAAACACCTTCACCCCACCTGCCGAGCGTGAACGGAATGAGATGCCCTCAACAGGCACGCGAATAGATTGACCCGTTGATGAGGCGAGCATGATCTGATCGGTCATCTCGACAGGGAAGGCTGCCACCAGTGGCCCGCCGCGCATCGCCTTGTCGATGGCCATAACCCCCATGCCGCCACGGCCCCTGACAGGGTAATCATGGCTTGAAGATAACTTTCCAGACCCGCTTTCTGTAATGGTCAGGATCAAATCCTCTGAGGCGCGCATTTCGGCAAAGCGTTCAGGGCTAAGGGTGCCTTCGGCCACCACGCCCTCATCCTCGTCCGTTTCGACCTCATCTTCGGGCGCACCTGCCAAGGCGCGGCGCTGTTTGAGATAGGCGGCGCGCTCAGCAGGGTCAGCGGTGAAATGGCGGATCACGGCCATGGAAACCACAGATTCCCCATCACCCAAACGGATGCCGCGCACGCCTGTGCTGTCGCGGCCCTTAAAGACGCGGACATCGGTGCAAGAGAAGCGGATCGCGCGCCCCCCTTCGGTGACCAACATCACATCGTCTTCCTCGGTGCAGATGCGCGCATTCACAAGGCTGACTGTCCCATCTTCGGGCAATTTCATTGCAATCTTGCCGTTTGATTTCACATTGGTGAAATCCGACAATTGGTTGCGGCGCACATCGCCTGCGGATGTGGCAAAGATAATTTGCAGATCGCCCCAATCTTCCTCGGGGCGATCAACCGGCATGATCGCCGCAATCGTAACCCCCACAGGAATGGGCAGGATATTCACAATGGCCTTGCCTTTTGATGTGCGGCTGCCAAGCGGCAAGCGCCATGTCTTGAGCTTGTAGACCATCCCATCGGTGGTGAAGAACAAAAGCTGGGTGTGGGTATTGGCCACAAAGAGCGATGTTACGACATCGTCTTCCTTGAGGCTGCCGCCCGATAGCCCTTTGCCGCCGCGTTTTTGTGCGCGGAATTCAGCCAAGGCCGTGCGCTTGATATAGCCACCTGCGGTGACGGTCACGACCATGTCTTCGCGTTCGATCAGGTCTTCGTCATCCATGTCGCCAGACCAATCGACAATCTCGGTGCGGCGCGGCACGGCGAAGGCCGTTTTCACCTCGGCCAATTCTTCCGAGATGATCGCCATGATCCGATCACGGCTGGCGAGGATGGCAAGATATTCTTTGATCTTACCTGCGAGTTCCTCCAACTCATCCGTCACTTCCTTGACGCCAATCTGGGTCAGGCGTTGCAGGCGCAGTTCCAAAATCGCGCGCGCCTGCGCCTCGGAGAGGTTATAGGTGCCGTCATCGTTCATGGTATGGGTCGGGTCGTCAATCAGACGGATATAGGCGGCAATATCCGCTGCTGGCCAGCGCCGTGTCATCAAGGCTTCGCGCGCCGCTGCCGCATCTGCGGAGGCGCGGATCGTGGCCACAACCTCATCGACATTGGAGACGGCAACCGCCAAACCACACAGAATGTGACTGCGTTCGCGTGCTTTGTTCAACTCAAACGCGGTGCGGCGTGCCACGACCTCCTCGCGGAAAGCGATAAAGGCGGTCAAAAAGCCCCGCAAATCCAACTGCTCGGGCCGCCCGCCATTCAGCGCCAACATATTGCAGCCAAAGGAGGTCTGCATCTGGCTAAAGCGGAACAATTGGTTCAGCACTACATCAGGGGTGGCATCGCGTTTCAACTCGATCACAACGCGCACGCCGTTGCGATCAGATTCGTCCGCCACGCCTGAGATGCCTTCGACCTTTTTCTCGCGCACCAATTCTGCAATGCGTTCGATCATCGAGGCCTTGTTCACCTGATAGGGGATCTCATCAATAATGATGGCAAAGCGGTCTTTACGAATTTCCTCAATATGGGTGCGCGCGCGAATGACCACGCTGCCGCGCCCCTCGGTATAGGCCCGCCTTGCGCCAGAGCGGCCCAAGATGATCCCGCCTGTGGGGAAATCGGGGGCAGGGATAAACTCGATCAACTGTTCCGAACTGAGGTCGGGATCTTGGATCAAGGCCTGACAGGCATCAATCACCTCGCCCAAATTATGGGGTGGGATATTGGTGGCCATGCCAACCGCAATGCCGCCCGCACCATTGACCAACATATTGGGAAAGCGCGCAGGCAGAACGGTGGGTTCTTTTTGCTTGCCATCATAATTGTCTTGGAAATTGACCGTGTCCTTGTCGATATCGGCCAAAAGATAGGCGGCGGGTTTGTCCATGCGCACTTCGGTATAGCGCATGGCGGCGGGGTTATCGCCATCCATAGAGCCGAAATTGCCCTGACCATCGAGCAGGGGCAGGGACATCGAAAAAGGCTGCGCCATCCGCACAAGCGCGTCATAGATCGCACTGTCGCCATGCGGGTGATATTGACCCATCACATCGCCCACGGGTCGTGCAGATTTCCGATAGGCCTTTTCATGCGTGTTGCCCGTTTCGTGCATCGCAAACAAAATGCGGCGATGCACGGGTTTGAGGCCATCGCGCAAATCGGGGATCGCGCGGCTGATGATCACCGACATCGCATAATCGATGAAGGATGTTTTCATCTCATCGGCGATATCAATCGAAGGGCCAGAATGCGGGTGCCGCGCGGGGAGCGTGGCGGGGTCATTCTCGGGGGTTTCGGGCGTATCTGTCACTGTGCGGGCCTGCTGTCTTTTCGATCTTGTTCTGCGATGACATGCTGCACCTCTTGGCACAGCTATATTTTGTTATTTGACACTATAGACCCCCGCGATATAGGGCGCAATGCTCCTGTCTGGTGAATTGGCCTTTGTCGGTCTACCGCTTGTTATCAGCCACCGCAGGATGCTGCTAATGCATTGTTTTTGTTGATTTTTAATTTGCATTTGCAATCATGAGACATCATGAACCAAGCAAGGGAAAGTGCAGATGACTTGGGGGTCTCGCAACAGTGATGAAACCGCAACGGGGCTGATGCTTGAGGGGTATGGGCTGACCACGGCGGAATTTTACTATCGGATGCCTGATTATCGTAATGTTATCAACGTGTTCATCTGGCAGGATTACGATCTCGCGCCAGATTATCCGCGCATTTTCGGATTTATTGATTTCTGGAAGCGCGAGATTGAGGCACCGTTGCATTCTGTGCGTTTTGCGCATCGGCGGCTGATATCTGACGGGTCATGGCGCAATGTCGTTGAGGAGATTTCCTATCACTAGCCCACGGGACAGGCGTGGGGCTATGCTTTGGCCGCTGCGGCCTTGGCCCAGATCACGAACAGGGCCAAGCAAATCAGGCCATTCCATGAGGCCATCGACAGACCCGCAAAGGCCCATGCAACCTCGTCACACATAACAATCGCAGGCGCGGTGTCTGTTGAGAGCAATTCACTGGCCGAAAGCGACTGGATATCTTCTGCGCCCCCCGTGCAGGAGGTGGGGCCTTGCCACCACCCGCGCTCAACCCCTGTGTGATACAGCGCGATCCCTGCATTCACGAGCATCGCGCCCGCCCCAATCAGGGTCAAGCCGCGCGCCAATTTGGGGGCAATGGCGGCAATGATTACGATGAACAGCGCAACCAGTGCAGCGCCCGCATGGGGCCAACGTTGCCACAGGCACATGGCGCAGGGCGCAAGCCCGCCAAGATACTGAAACCCAAAAGCGCCCGCCAATGTCGCGGCAGACCCCAGACCCGCGAGGGCGGATAATTTTGACAAATTCAGATCCCGCATCATCCCATGAACCTAACAGCATAAAATCCGCCAAGCAAGATGACGATGAACAATGTAAACATCAGCCCCAGACGGCGCTCGATGAAATCGCGTAAAGGGGCGCCGAATTGGCGCAGCAATGCCGCGATGACAAAGAATCGAATCCCCCGCGCGATGATCGAGGTGACAATGAATGTCCCCAAAGGCAGGCCTGTCCACCCTGACATGATGGTGATGACCTTATAGGGGAAGGGGGTTAGCCCTGCGATCAATACGGGCCAAAAGCCAAGATCATTAAAGCGCGTGTTAAACTCGGCCATTGCATCGGCCTTGCCAAGGGCCGCCAAAATCGGCGCGCCGATTTGGTCATAGAACAGCGCCCCAATCGCATAGCCTGCAATACCCCCCAAAACTGAGGCGATTAAGCAGACAGAGGCAATTAAAAAAGCCCGATTGGGCCGCGCAAGGATCATTGGGATCATCAAAATATCAGGGGGAATGGGAAAGATTGAACTTTCCGCAAAGGACACAATCGCCAAGGCCCACAGGGCGTGGCGATGACCCGCCAAACCCATTGTCCAATTATAGAGCCCGCGCAGCATCGCATTTATCCTAATATCGCCCCAATGTCAGAGGCGATGCCCGACAGGGCGGAAAAGGTCAAGCCAAAGCCAGATGACATGAGTGTGACAAAACTCTTGACGGATCGTTGCAAATGATAAAATGTCGCAGGCACATTGAATACGCGCGAGCCCCGAAAGGGAGTTTCACGTCGCGTTGAGGCTCAAGCGGAGGGGAGGCCGCTTGAGCCTTTTTCATTTTACGCCGCGCCACAGCGCGCGAAAATCTGCCCCGCCGCTTTGCCAAATCTTCAGGCTCTGCTAGACTTTGGGTTCGAGATTGGCTAAGCCCGCCTTAGCTTTCGTTAGCGCTAACGTAAATCGCGGCCAAAGGCGGCAATAACCTGTGAATTTCCCAAAGAATTTGGGTCAGATGCAGGGCAAAGGAGAGAAAATGGTTTCGCGCGTCATTCCAGTTGAAGATTTTGATCTGGTCATTTTTGGGGCGACAGGGGATCTGGCGCGGCGCAAAATCCTGCCTGGACTTTATCGGCGCTTTCATGACGGGCAAATGCCGCCCGAGGCGCGGATCATCGGCGCAGCGCGCACATCCCAAGATGACGTAGCCTTTCGTGATTTTGTCCGCGCGGCCATTGCCGAATTCACCCCCGAAGCCAGACGCGATGAAACCAGCCTTGCCGCGTTTTTGCAGCGTTTGAGCTATGTCGCCATTGATGCGCGCGGCACGGATGGATGGGCCGATCTCGCGGGAACAATGCGTGATGGTGTCGTGCAGGCCTTTTATTTCTCGGTCGCGCCCGCCTTGTTTGGCGATCTGGCCGAACGTCTGCACACCCATAAAGTTGCGCGCTCTGACGCGCGGATTGTGGTGGAAAAGCCCTTTGGTCATGATCTGGCCACCGCCAAGGCCTTGAACGCAACTCTGGCCGAGCATTTTGACGAAGGCCAGATTTACCGCATCGACCATTATTTGGGTAAAGAAACGGTGCAAAACCTGATGGCGATCCGCTTTGCGAATATCCTGTTCGAGCCGCTGTGGAACGCCCAATATGTCGACCATGTGCAAATCACTGTGGCCGAAGAGGTCGGTGTTGGCGGGCGGGGGGCCTATTACGATAAATCAGGCGCGATGCGTGATATGGTGCAAAACCATTTGATGCAGCTTCTGTGTTTGACCGCGATGGAGCCACCCAATCATTTTGACCCTGATGCGGTGCGCGATGAAAAGCTTAAGGTGATCCGCGCACTCGATCCTGTGCGCCCCGAGGATATTGTGCGCGGCCAGTATAAAGCAGGCGATAAGACAGCGTCTTATTTGGACGATGTCGAAGACCCCAAAAGCCGCACAGAAAGTTTTGTGGCCATGAAGGTGCATATCGCCAATTGGCGGTGGAACGGCACGCCATTCTACTTGCGCACAGGCAAACGGATGCGCGCGCGGATGTCCGAGATTGTGATCCATTTCAAAGAACCGCCCCATTCCATTTTTGATGAGGATGCAGGGACGAAGCCCAATGTTTTGTCTATTCGCCTGCAGCCTGATGAGGGCATTGATCTAAGCGTCACCATCAAAGAGCCAGGCCCAGGGGGGATGCGTTTGGTCGATGTGCCGCTTGATATGACCTTTGCCGAGGCGCTTGGGGCGGATGCGGCCGATGCACCCGATGCTTATGAGCGGCTGATCATGGATGTGATCCGTGGCAATCAAACGCTATTCATGCGCGGCGATGAGGTTGAGGCAGCTTGGCGTTGGACGGATCCAATCATCCAAGGGTGGCAATCGCGCAATGAGCGCCCCGTGCCCTATCAGGCCTTTAGCACAGGGCCAGAAGATGCGCTGATGTTGTTGCATCGCGATGGGCGGCGTTGGCGTGAGGTGGGCTGATCTCATGGAATTGATCACCTATCCCGACCGCGATCTATTGATGATGTCCTTGGCGGATCGTATCGCCTCGGAATTAGGGCAGGCCTTGCGCATGGCGGGGCGTGCCTCGCTCTGTGTTCCAGGCGGCACGACACCGGGCCCTGTGTTCAAAACCTTGGCCGAAGTGGATTTGGCTTGGCGCGATGTTGCAGTCTTTCTCAATGATGAACGCTGGCTTGGTGAGGATAGCCCACGCTCCAACACAAGACTTTTGAGGGAAACGCTATTACAATCAAAGGCATCCGCGGCAAAGTTAATTCCCTTATTTAACGGCGCCGATACGCCAGAGGATGGCATCCCCGATCTGACAAACGGGCTGTTGCCGCATTTGCCGATCACAGTTTTGCTGTTGGGGATGGGCGCAGATATGCATACCGCAAGCCTCTTTCCCGATGGGGATAATCTCAACGCAGCTCTCAGCGCAGATGCGCCGCCCCTGATGGCGATGCGGGCCGCAAATGCGGGCGAGCCGCGGATCACCTTGAGCGCCCCCGTGCTGAAAGCCGCGCTGCATTGCCATATCTTGATCACAGGGCCAGAAAAGCGCGCAGCACTTGAGCGGGCCGCAGACTTGCCTGAAGATCAAGCACCAATTGCCACTGTTTTAAAGACCGCCACCATTCATTGGGCTGAGTAAATCATGACCATCTGGACAGAGCTTTCCACCGCGTGGGATCACCTGCGCAGCACCCGTATGTCGCAGCTTTTTGACAATGATCCTGCCCGCGCTGCGCGGTTTTTGGCCAAGACGGGCGATATGATGTTCGATTTTTCTAAGACACATATCACCGATGAGGTGCTGTCACTCTTGGTGGAATTGGCGCGCAAGTCCAATGTCGAAGAAAAACGCACGGCGATGTTCGCGGGCGAAAAGATCAATGAAACCGAAGGTCGCGCGGTGCTGCACACGGCCTTGCGCGCGCCCTCTGGCCCGATCATGGTGGATGGGGTGGATGTTCTGCCTGCCGTGCAAGAAACCCGCGCCCGTATGGCACAGTTCGCCGATGATCTGCGCGCAGGCCGCTATAAGGGGCAGGGCGGCAAGATCACGGATGTGATCAATATTGGGATTGGCGGGTCTGATCTGGGCCCTGCGATGGCCACGCTTGCGCTTGCACCTTATCACGATGGGCCGCGCGTGCATTATGTGTCAAACGTGGATGGGGCACATATCAACGACACGCTGCAAGGGCTTGATCCAACAACAACTTTGGTCATTGTGGCCTCGAAAACCTTTACCACGATTGAAACCATGACCAATGCGCAAACGGCGCGCGATTGGATGGCGCAGGCGGTCAACGAGCCTGCCGCGCAATTCGTGGCCCTGTCCTCTGCCACGGATAAAACAGCGGCCTATGGTATTGATCCGTCCCGCGTGTTTGGGTTCGAGGATTGGGTCGGCGGGCGCTATTCCCTCTGGGGGCCAATTGGCCTTGGGGTGATGCTGGCCATTGGGCCAAAACAGTTTGACGAATTCCTTGCGGGTGCGGCGGCCATGGATGCCCATTTCCGCGAGGCTGATCTTCCCGAGAATATGCCCGTATTATTGGCCTTGGTCGGGCTGTGGCACAATCAGGTTTGCGGTCATGCGACCCGCGCGGTGTTGCCCTATGACCAACGCCTATCGCGTCTGCCCGCCTATTTGCAGCAATTGGAAATGGAATCGAACGGCAAGGGCGTGTCTATGGATGGGCAGGATTTGCCATATCATTCAGGCCCGATTGTTTGGGGCGAGCCGGGCACAAATGGGCAACACGCGTTTTATCAGCTGATCCATCAGGGCACGCGTGTCGTTCCGTGCGAATTTATGGTGGCCGCCGCAGGGCATGAGCCTGAATTGGCGCATCACCATACCCTGCTCTTGTCGAATTGCTTGGCGCAATCTCAGGCCTTGATGCAGGGCCGTAGCCTTGAGGTGGCGCGCGGCATGATGGCTGCAAAAGGCCTGTCTGGTGCGGAATTGGAACGCCAAGCGCGGCACCGCGTTTTCATGGGCAATCGCCCGTCAACCACGCTGATCTACCCCCGCCTGACCCCGTTCACCTTGGGGCAGATCATCGCCCTTTATGAGCATCGGGTGTTTGTGGAAGGGGTAATTTTGGGGATCAATTCCTATGACCAATGGGGGGTGGAATTGGGCAAAGAACTGGCTTTGGCGCTGCAACCCGCCGTTGAAGGCGCGGCGGGGGCAGAGGGGTTAGACCCTTCTACCGCAAGCCTGTTGCGCTATATCCACGCGCATCGTTAACCAAGCGCCACCGCGCCCATCCACATTCCAAGGCCAAAGACCGTATGGGCCATAAGGCCCAAAACCCGCCCCTTCCATGGGGCGGCGGTTTTGGCAAGCGCCCATCCAAGCCCGAGGCCTGGATGCAACAAAAACCATCCCGCCCCGATGGTCAGGATCGCGAAAATCCAAAGCGGCAGGAAATTGGGCGCGCTTAACCACGCTTGGCCCATGATCCCCAAAAACAGCGCACCATAGACCGCACCGACCGCATAGTGGAAAATCCAACCAATTAGGCGTTCGCGGGCCACGGGGGTGCTGGTATTGATATCAGCGTGAAACACTGTCCCGCGCCCCAAATGCGCAACCCAACGGCCCACATTGCCCCAATTGGGCGCAGGGATGCCCGCAATCCGTGTCAGGATGACCGCCCAGATATCCATCGCAACAGTGCCACAGATGCCCATGATGAGGCCCAGTGTGATGACGCTCATTTTCTCTTCTCCCCTGCTTGCAGGTTCAGGTCACGCGGACGCGCAACGTGCCCAGACCTGCAACCTTTCCTTCCATCACATCGCCGCGCGCCACGGGGCCAACCCCCGCAGGTGTGCCCGTTAGGATCACATCCCCTGCCGCCAATTCAAAATATTGCGACAGATAGCGAATGATTTCGGGCGTTTTCCAAATCATTTGCGCCAAATCCCCCTCTTGGCGCAGCGCCCCATTCACATGCAGCGTGATCTCTCCTGTGCTGGGATGGCCCACTTGGGCCACTGGCAAAAGCGGGCTTATCGGGGCGGAGTGCTCAAAGGATTTACCGATCTCCCAAGGGCGGCCTAATTTCTTGGCCTCGCCCTGCAAATCGCGCCGTGTCATATCAAGCGCCACGCCATAGCCCCACACATGGGATAGCGCGTCTTCAAGTGCGATATCGCGCCCGCCTGATTTCAGCGCCACCATCATTTCGATCTCATGATGCAAGTCAGACGTGCCAACAGGGTAGGGCATCTCGCCTGACGCATCCAAACTGTCTGGATTTTTCTGAAAGAAGAACGGCGGCTCGCGGTCGGGATCATGACCCATTTCAATCGCATGGGCGGCATAATTGCGCCCGATGCAATACACGCGGCGAACAGGAAATACGCCGCCCCCCTCCACGGGAATCATTGGGTGCGGGGGGGCAGGGATCACAAAATTATCTTGGTTCATTTGGGCTATTTTCTTTTTCAGTTCTCACGCGACTGCCACGCTAGGGGCTTGGGGTTCGCTTGGCAATTGGAGAAAAATTTAAGGGAATTTTACAAATTCTTCATCTATCAGCTTCGCGGTTTGCTTTTTTTCTAGGCAAAATTTCTGGAACTGCCTAATCTTTAACAGGCCTTCGTCATGGCGCGCCGTCTTGCCCATGCCGCGGATTGACCGCAGGCGGGTGGGATCATGAGGTGGCTTCACAGTGCTGCATTGGATTGGAGAATAAGCCGTGCTTCGTAAAACACTACCACTGATCGCCGCAGGGATGATTGCAACCACCCCTGCCTTCGCCCAAACCGATATCCCCTTTACGCTCGATTGGCGGTTTGAGGGGCCATCTGCGCCTTATTTCTTGGCTATCGATAATGGCCATTTCGCAGATGCAGGCCTTGATGTTGAGATTTCTGCAGGCGAAGGGTCGCTTGATGCGATCCCCAAGGTTGCCACGGGTGCATTTCCCATTGGGTTTGCCGATATCAACTCATTGATCCGCTTCCTAGATCAAAACCCTGGCGCCCCTGTGACCGCCGTTATGATGATCTATGACAGCCCACCTTTCTCGATTGTGGGTCGTAAAAGCCTTGGGATTAACGGGATTGAAGATCTCGAAGGCTCTACCCTTGGTGCACCGCCCCCTGATGGGGCATGGGCGCAATTCCCGATTTTGGCAGCCGTAAATGGTATCGATGTCAGCACAATCACGGTCGAGCCTGTTGGCTTCCCCACGCGCGAGCCATCTTTGGCCGAAGGCACAGTGGACAGTGTGACGGGCTTCAATTTTAGCTCCTATCTCAGCGCCGCACGTTTGGGCGTGCCTGAGGATGATCTGACCACGATCCTTTTCGCGGATCACGGGGTTAAACTTTATGGCAACGCGATCATCGTAAACACGGATTACGCCGCCGCGAACCCCGAGATTGTGACCGCGTTCTTGGGTGCGGTTGTCGATGGTGTGCGCGATGCTATGGCTGACCCTGCCGCAGGCGCAGCTGCCGTAATCGCGCGCAACCCTGCAGGCGATGTTGATTTGGAAACGCGGCGTCTGCAAATGGCGCTCGATGCGAATATCGCAACCGCTTATGCGCTTGAAAATGGCATGGGCGATATTGACCCTGCCCGCATGGCTGAGGCGCTTGAGCAGATGACCATCGTTTACGATTTCCAAAACGCGCCTGACGCATCGCTCTATTTCACCGATGCCTATCTGCCCCCCGCTGAGGAGCGCAGCTTGGCCCAATAAAGCCAAACCATAAGACAATAAAGGGCCAGCGCGACCTGATCTCGCTGGCCCAATTTTTCAGGGATAAAGGCACAGATGGCGTTTCAAATAGAATTAAAAGGGGTCACTCATGCCTATCGCACGGCATCGGGGCCTTTGCCCGTTCTTGATGATCTCTCTTTGCAGATTGAAGAACATTCATTTTGCGCGGTGGTTGGGCCTTCGGGCTGTGGGAAATCCACGCTGACGCGATTGGTGTCAGGGCTGATGCGCCCTGACCAAGGCGAGGTCTGGTTGTCAGGTCAAAAGGTAACAGGGCCACGCCCCACAGTGGGGATGGCGTTTCAAAACCCCGTTCTGTTGGAATGGCGCACAATTTTGGAAAACGTGCTTCTGCCCTTGGAGATTGTCAAAACCCCAATGAGCCGCGCCGAGGGCGAGGCGCGCGCGCGCCATTTGTTGGAATTGGTGGGGCTCAAAGGGTTTGAGGGCAAGAAACCCTCCGAGCTTTCAGGGGGGATGCGCCAACGGGCCTCCTTGTGCCGCTCTATCATCCATAAGCCCGATGTGCTGATCTTGGATGAACCCTTTGGGGCGCTTGACGCCTTCACCCGCGAAGACCTGTGGTGCACCATGCATGATCTGCGTGCGGAAGAGCCCTTTACCTGCCTGTTGATCACCCATGATCTGCGCGA
Organism: Rhodobacterales bacterium HKCCA1288; assembly: GCA_015693905.1. Lineage (NCBI taxonomy): Bacteria > Pseudomonadati > Pseudomonadota > Alphaproteobacteria > Rhodobacterales > Rhodobacterales bacterium HKCCA1288. The sequence continues at coordinate 296,154 of CP065161.1, forward strand.
AAGTGTGTTTTTGGCAGATCAAGTGGTGGTTCTCTCGGGTCGCCCCGCCCATGCCCAACATATTTTGCAGGTTGATCTGACGGGCAAGCGCAGTCTTGAAGATCTCTACAGCAAAAAAGCGGTCGATATGTTGGCCGTGCTGCGCCACCAAATTCAACTGGCGCAAGGTCGCGTTCCTCAGGAGGGCGCAGCATGAATGATAAGTTCCTTAAAATCGGCGTGCCGATCCTGTTCATCGCGGCTGTGATTGCCATCTGGGAATGGTTGGTCTGGTTCTATCAACTGCCCAATTATCGCATGGCCTCACCTTCGGATTTGATCCCAAAATTTTGGCAATTCCGCGAATTATTCGTTGTGGCCTCGTGGGAAACGCTTTGGCGCACAGTGGTGGGTTTGGCCTTGGCGGTGGTGTTTGGCACAGGGTTGGGGATGATCATGGGCTTTTCGCGCATCGCGCGCGAGGGGTTATACCCGCTCTTGGTTGGCTTCAACGCGATCCCCAAGGCGACAGTGGTGCCGATTGTGGCGCTGATCTTCGTGGGTCAGCATGATTTCAACACCGTGCTTATCGCCTTTATGATCTCGTTTTTCCCGATTGCAGTCTCTGTCTCAATCGGATTGTCCACGCTAGAACCTGAATATCGCGATATTTTGCGCGCACTTGGTGCCTCGAAATTCACGATTTTCTGGAAAATTGCGTTGCCCAAAACCCTGCCCGAATTTTTCGGGGCGTTGAAGGTTGCTGTCACCTTGGCCTTTATTGGCACAAATTTGATGGAAATCGTCAGCCCGCATGGTCGCGGCCTTGGGGCGTTGTTCGATTCAGGGCGGATTAGCGCAGATTATCCATTGATGTTTGCGGTGCTGTTCATGTTGGCCGCCCTTGGCATCTTGCTGTTCTATGTGGTTGTGGCGCTTGAGCGTATCTTTGCAGGATGGGCAGAGCGCGCGCCAAATTGACCCGAGTGATTTGGCCCCCGCAGGCACGCGCCGCGGGGGCTTTTCATTTCGCGCTATTTTTGGGCGCAGATCAAAATTTCGATTAAAATTTAATCAATCATCCGCGGGGGCCGATTGGGGCCAAGCGCGCCTCTTTTCCTTGCTGCCCGAGAGGGAAATCGTGGGTCAGACGTGCAATCCACCATCAAGGCCGCCTCCGCGTGACTGAAACTTTGCCCATATCGCCACCATGCGCCCCCCCGCGTGCAAAGGGGGCTTTGCGTGTGGCTTTGGGGCCCTCGGGGCGATTACAGGATTTTCGGGCCGAAGGATCATTGCGCGCGCTGTTTCCGCGCCGCGAAGGCACCGTTGAGGCGGTGATGATCAACACTGCTGGCGGCATCACAGGCGGGGATCGCTTCGCCATTGTGGGCGATGTGGCGGGCGGGCATCTGACGTTGACCACGCAATCGGCCGAACGCATCTATCGCGCCGCAACGGGCCGTGGTCAGGTCAGCACGCAGTTAACCATTGCAGCAGGGGCTGCGCTGTCATGGCTGCCGCAGGAGGTGATCTTGTTTGATGGCGGCGCGCTGCGGCGGCGCCTCTGCGTGGAGATGGCCGAAGACGCGTATCTATTGGCCGCAGAAAGCGTTATCCTTGGGCGCGCTGCGATGGGCGAGGTGGTGCGACAGGGCTATCTGCAAGATCACATCAGCATCACCCGCGCAGGGCGTCCCCTCTATCGCGATGCGCTGCGGATGGAGGGTGATCTTCACGCCCATCTTGCGCGTGCCGCCATCGGGCAGGGGGCTGCGGGATTTGCCACGGTGATATGTGCCGCGCCTGGTGCCTGCGCCAAGCTTGAGATGATCCGCACCCTGTTGCCCCAAACCGCTGCCGTATCAGCCCCGCAAGCGGATTTATTGCTGCTGCGCATTCTAGCCGAAGATGGGTTTGGCCTGCGCCGCACTTTGGTGCCCGTTTTGCGCGCCTTATCCCCCCATGATCTTCCCCGTTCTTGGAGCCTGTAAGAGATGAACCTCACCCCCCGTGAAAAAGATAAACTGCTAATCTCGATGGCCGCTGAGGTGGCCCGCCGCCGCCTTGCGCGGGGGGTGAAGCTGAACCATCCCGAGGCAATCGCGCTGATCACCGATGCGGTGGTCGAAGGGGCCCGTGATGGCCGCAGTGTGGCGGATTTGATGCAGGCAGGGGGCCATGTCATCACGCGCGATCAATGTATGGAAGGCGTGCCTGAGATGATCCACGAGGTGCAGGTCGAGGCCACATTTCCCGATGGCACAAAATTGGTCACTGTCCATAACCCTATTCGTTGAAGATAAAGGAATAAATTCATGAAAACTATGATCCTTTCTGCCCTGTCCCTCATGCTTGCTAGCCCTGCAATTGCGCATGAGGGTCTGCATCTTCACCCGCATGGGGTCGAACCTTGGGCCGTGGCGCTTGGCGCTCTTGGCGCAATTGGATTGGCTGTTTTGATCATTGCGGAGCAGCGGAAATGATCCCGGGCGAGTTGTTTGTTGTAGAAGGGGATTTGACCCTGAATGCGGGTGCCGCGGCGATGACTGTCATGGTTGCCAATACGGGCGACAGGCCTGTGCAAGTGGGCAGCCATTATCATTTCGCTGAAACCAACCCCGCGCTAGAGTTTGACCGCAAGGCCGCCCGTGGGATGCGCCTTGATATTGCCTCAGGCACATCGGTGCGGTTCGAGCCTGGTCAGCGCCGCGAGGTCACTCTGATCCCGATTTCTGGGGCGCGGCGGGTCTTTGGCTTTAACGCCGCAATCATGGGGGATTTGTGATGCCTGCCTCAATTTCGCGCCGCGATCATGCAGGGATGTTTGGGCCGACCACAGGCGACCGACTGCGCCTTGCCGATACAGATTTGATCATCGAGGTCGAGCGTGATCTCACAGGCCCCCATGGGGAGGAGGTCAAGTTTGGCGGCGGCAAGGTGATCCGCGATGGTATGGGCCAATCGCAACTGACCCGCGCTGAAGGGGTGATGGACACAGTCATCACCAACGCGTTGGTGGTGGATTACACAGGGATTTATAAAGCGGATATTGGCCTGAAGGATGGGCGCATCGCCGCCATCGGCAAGGCGGGCAATCCCGACACGCAGCCCAAGATCACCATCCCCATCGGCGCAGGCACCGAGATCATCGCGGGCGAGGGGCGTATCCTGACCGCAGGCGGGTTTGACAGCCATATCCATTACATCTGCCCGCAGCAGATCGAAGATGCGCTGCATTCGGGCCTGACCACGATGTTGGGCGGGGGCACGGGGCCTGCGCATGGCACGCTTGCCACCACCTGCACGCCTGGGCCGTGGCATTTGGGGCGGATGTTGCAGGCGGCGGATGCCTTTCCGATGAACCTTGCCTTCGCGGGCAAGGGCAATGCCAGCCTGCCCGCCGCCCTTGAGGAACAGATTATGGGCGGGGCTTGCGCGCTGAAACTGCACGAAGATTGGGGCACAACGCCTGCTGCAATCGATTGCTGCCTCAGCGTGGCCGATGCGATGGATGTGCAGGTGATGATCCATACCGACACGCTCAACGAGTCGGGTTTTGTCGAACATACGATCAAGGCGCTGAAAGGCCGCACGATCCATGCCTTCCACACCGAAGGGGCGGGGGGCGGTCATGCGCCTGACATCATCAAAATCTGCGGCGAGGCACATGTGATCCCGTCCTCAACCAACCCAACACGGCCCTTCACCGTGAACACGGTCGAGGAACATCTCGATATGTTGATGGTCTGCCACCATCTGGACAAATCCATCCCCGAAGATATCGCCTTCGCCGAAAGCCGCATTCGCCGCGAAACCATCGCCGCCGAAGATATCCTGCACGATATGGGCGCGTTTTCGATCATTGCGTCTGACAGTCAGGCGATGGGGCGGGTGGGTGAAGTGATCATCCGCACATGGCAAACGGCGGATAAGATGCGCAAACAACGCGGCCGCCTGCCCGAGGAGACGGGCGAGAATGACAATTTCCGCGTCCGCCGCTATGTCGCGAAATACACGATCAACCCCGCCATTGCGCATGGAATTTCGCATGAGATTGGCTCGATTGAGGTTGGCAAGCGCGCCGATCTGGTGCTGTGGTCACCTGCCTTTTTCGGGGTCAAGCCTGAGATGGTCTTGATCGGCGGCACGATTGCCATGGCGCAAATGGGTGATCCCAATGCCTCAATCCCAACCCCGCAGCCCGTCTATTCGCGGCCCATGTGGGGGGCTTATGGGCGTTCGGTGGAACGCGGATCGGTCAGTTTCGTATCCGAGGCCGCGCAATCGCGCGACATCAAATCCGCGCTTGGCCTCGCCAAAGCGACCCTTGCGGTGCGCAACACACGCGCCATCGGCAAGGCAGATATGAAGCTGAACACCGCCACCCCACAGGTCGAGGTGAACCCTGAAACCTATGAGGTGCGCGCAGATGGGGAATTGCTGATCTGCGAACCTGCCGAGGTGCTGCCAATGGCGCAGCGCTATTTCCTATTCTGAAAAAGGGGGGAAGGATGACTGATCTACCCTTGTGCCATGAGGTGATGCGCGGGCCTGTCACGGGCGTGGCCCTTTCTTTTGACACGATCACGCTGGATTACGAGGCGCGGTTCTTACGCCGCAAGCGCCTTATCAGCGATGGTGGGCGGGCGTTTTTATTGGATTTGGCGCAGACCACATCGCTGGACGCGGGGGATGTTTTGGTGCTGACCGATGGTCGCCGCATTGCAGTGCGCGCCGCCCCTGAGGCGGTGTTGGTCATCCGTGGTGAAAACTTAGCGCGTCTCGCGTGGCACATTGGCAATCGCCACACCCCTTGCGAGATTGGACAGGGCTGTCTGATCATCCGCCGCGATCCCGTAATCGCGCATATGTTGGGGCAACTTGGGGCGGATTTGGTGGAAGAAACCCGCCCCTTCACCCCCGAGGGCGGGGCCTACGGCCATGGGCGCACCCATGCCCATGAACATGGCGCAAGCGCGCATATGCCCCATGCGCATTGATGCCGATTATATCACACTGGCGCAGTGGGTTTCGCCTGCCTTCCCTGTGGGGGGCTTTGCCTTTAGTCATGGGATTGAGGCCGCCATTCAAGACGGGCTAATCACATCTGCCGATGATCTTGAGGATTGGTTATGTGACCTGCTGCATCATGGCACGGGGCGCAATGATGCGATTTGGATCGGGCTTGGCGCCAAAGCCGAGGGGCATGGCGCCTTGATCGCACTCCAAGATGAGGCCCGCGCATGGCAGTTTGCGGCCCCCCGTCTGCGCGAGGCGCAAAATATGGGGGCCAGTTTCAGCGCCTTGATGCGCGATGTTTGGGGGCAGGAGGGCCTGCCTGATCTGTTTGTGCCAATCGCGCTAGGCTTTGTGGCCGCACAGCGCGGGATTGCGCCCGCCGATGCGGCGGCCCTCTATCTTCAGGGGTTTTTCGCAAATCTTGTCGCTGCGGCGCAACGCTTGATGCCCTTGGGGCAGGTGGCGGCACAAGGGATATTGGCGCGGCTTTCGCCCCAGATTACCGCCCTTGCCCCGATTGCTGAAACCGCAAGTTTGGATGATTTGCACAGCACCGCCTTTCTTTCTGACATTGCCGCCGCACACCACGGGTTGGCCCCTGCGAGGATGTTTCAATCATGACCAATCTTTCCCCAAATGGCCCGCTTCGAATTGGGATCGGTGGCCCTGTTGGCGCGGGTAAAACCACGCTGACCGCAAGGCTCGCCGCGCGTCTGAAAAACCAGTTTTCCATTGGTGTCATCACCAATGATATTTACACCCAAGAGGATGCAGAGGCGCTGATGCGGATGCAGATCCTGCCCCTTGATCGGATCATTGGGGTTGAGACAGGGGGCTGCCCCCATACGGCCATCCGCGAGGATGCCAGCATCAATTTGGCCGCGATTGCGCAAATGCAGGCGCGCCACCCTGACCTTGAAATCGTGTTGATCGAAAGTGGCGGCGATAACCTATCGGCGACATTCAGCCCTGAATTGGCGGATTTGACGATTTATGTGATTGATACGGCATCGGGCGAGGATATTCCGCGCAAAGGCGGGCCTGCACTGACACGCTCGGATATCTTGGTGATCAACAAAACTGATCTCGCGCCTTATGTCGGGGCGCGGCTTGAGGTGATGGAGGCTGACGCCACCCGCGCACGCGCAGGGCGGCCCTTCGTGATGGCGCAATTGCGCAATGAGCAGGGCGTAGAGAAAATCGTTGATCTGATCCTTGAGATGGGCGGCTTGCCTAAGGTGCAGTCTGCAAAAATTGCCTAATAGAGTGCTGTGATTGTCAAAGAAACCCGAAAACTGCCTTCGTGCTTTTTGGGTGCGACAGCGCCGCAACAAGCGCCTATCATAGTCTCAGTTTTCAATGTGAGTTGCCTTTATGAGCCCCAAATATTTCGCCCCCACAGGCGGCCATCCCCCGCAGGAACAGCTTTTGACAGATCGTGCGGTCTTTACCGAGGCCTATGCCGTGATCCCACGCGGCACGATGCGCGATATTACCACCAGTTTCCTGCCCTTTTGGGAGAAAACCCGCCTTTGGGTGATTGCGCGGCCCCTGTCGGGCTTTGCTGAAACCTTTTCGCATTACATCATGGAAGTCGCGCCCGAAGGTGGCAGCGCGCGCCCTGAAACCGATGAGGAGGCCGAAGCGGTTCTTTTTGTGGTGGAGGGCGAAGCAAGCCTGACAGTGGATGGTCAAACCCATCTGTTGGAGGAGGGCGGTTACGCCTATTTGCCGCCTGCCCATGCATGGGAATTATATAATCGTGGGCAGTCGCCTTTGCGGTTTCATTGGATCAGAAAGGCCTATCAAGAGGTTGAAGGTCTTGATCACCCTGATGTTCTAATCTTGAACGAGCGCGATATCGCGCCCACGCCAATGGCGGGCACAGAAGGGAAATGGGCCACCACGCGCTTTGTTGACCCGGCTGACCTGCGCCATGATATGCATGTGACCATCGTGACATTTGAGCCTGGCGCGGTGATCCCGTTTCTGGAAACCCATGTGATGGAGCATGGTCTTTATGTGCTAGAGGGCAAGGCCGTCTATCGCCTCAACACGGATTGGGTCGAGGTTGAGGCGGGCGATTATATGTGGCTGCGCGCCTTTTGCCCGCAAGCCTGCTATGCAGGGGGGCCGGGCAAGTTCCGTTATCTGCTCTACAAAGATGTGAACCGCCACATGCCCTTATGAGGTGGCAATAATCACCTCATCAGGCAGCCAATATTCTTCTAAATTGGGGCCTTCGCCGATGCGGTCGATGACCGCGAAAAGACCAGGGTCATAAAGCGGCGTCAGCACCCCATGCCAGACGCCGCGATGAATATTGATCGCTTGCCCGGCCTCGGTCAGGAAGGCGCGGATGTTCTGCGGTGTCCCGTTTTGATCTTCGGCCACGACCACCAAAAACGGCTGGTGGCTCATCGGAACAAAGGCCTGAGATCCTTCAGAGTGCCGCTCGACCAGATCAAGCTTTAAGGGCAAATCGCGCTTTTCTGCGTGAAAGATACTGATCCCCGCACGCCCATCCGAAAAATCCATCCGCGCGCGGTCGTGGAAACGGCCACATAGGCCTTGATTGATGATTTTATCAGGCGTGCCTTTCGCCTCAAGCAGATCGCCAAACGGGGCGAAGGCATCGGCGCTCATGGGTTCGATGATGATTTTCATTGTGCGAACCGATCTATCAGACGCAATTCTGCGATACGCTCGACCTGACGGCAGGCTTCGGTGAATTCCACATCGCGCGATTGCGTCACCCGGCGCTTGAAGGCCTCCAAGATACTGGCCTTGGTGTTGTCGCGCACGGCGATAATAAAGGGAAATCCGAAGGCTTCGGTATAGCGGTCATTCAAGGCGGTGAATTCGGCGCGTTCTGCATCTGTCAGGCTATCAAGCCCGACTGAGGCCTGCTCGGCGGTGGAGTCTGCCGTCAGACGCTTGGCCGCGGCCAGTTTCCCCGCCAGATCAGGGTGGGCTTGCAACACCCCAAGCTGTTCCGCCGCACTGGCGCTGCGAAAGGCGCGCGCAAGAACCGAATGAACCCCCGCCGCGCAATCATGTGCGGCACCAAGCTCCATCTCAAAGGCACGTTCAGCAATCCACGGGCTATGCTCAAACATGCCTCCAAATTCGGCGACAAATTCCTCCCGTGTCATTTGCGAGGGGGTCATGCGCGCGGTCACGGGGTGGGTCGCGGCCCAATGATCGGCAATCTCCGCGCGAGTAGCAAACCAAACGCCCTCATGTGCTTGGAAATGCGCAAGCGCGCGTTTCAGCGCCAGCGCACGGGCAGGGCGCCCTGCAAGGCGGCAATGCAGACCGATCGACATCATCTTGGGCGCGCCTGCCGCCCCTTCGGCGTAAAGCTGATCAAAGGTGTCGATCAAGCTGCGCTCAAATTGCGCGCCTTCGGTGAAACCTGCTTGGATTGCAAAGCGCATATCGTTGCAATCCATTGTATAGGGCACGATCAGTTGATCCTTGCCGCCCGCCTTGACCCAATAGGGCAGGTCATCGGCATAGCTGTCTGCGATATAGGCCAGATCCCCCTCTTGCGCGGCAAGATCCACAGTGTTCATGGAGCAGCGCCCCGTATACCACCCGCGTGGCGGGGTTCCGGTCACCTCGGTATGCAGGCGGATGGCCTCGCGGATTTGCGCGCGCTCCTCTTCGGGGGGCATATCTTTGTGTTCCACCCATTTCAGGCCGTGGCTGGCAATTTCCCAACCCGCCTTTTTCATCGCCGCCACCTGTTCGGGGCTGCGGGCAAGGGCCGTGGCCACACCATAAACTGTCACGGGTAGGTCGGACATCATGGAATAAAGCCGCCAAAACCCTGCACGCGCACCATATTCGTAGATCGACTCCATATTCCAATGGCGCATCCCAACCCATGGTTGCGCGCCTGTGATCTCGGATAAAAAAGCCTCGGAGGCAGCATCGCCGTGCAGGATATTGTTTTCGCCACCTTCCTCGTAATTCAGCACGATCTGCACAGCGATTTTCGCGCCATTGGGCCAAGCGGCATGGGGCGCATCTGGCCCGTGGCCGCGTAAATCTCGGGGGTAGCGTGTCATATCAGCCTCGTTTGTTTTTCTATGGCATAATGCAGATAATCGCAGATGATTTTAAAAAAAATCTATAAGCACTCTTTTGATCGCTCTGCACTGTATCAGGCGCATAATCTCGCCTATCATGGGCGCAAGTTTTGAGATTTTCTAGGGTTCATTTACAGGCAAAAGGACGCGCGCGATGGCGGGATATTTGACCACCCATGTTTTGGATACGGCAACGGGCCGCCCTGCGGCAGGCATGAAAATTGATCTTTATCGCATCAGCGGTGCTGGGGCGGAGTTGATCAAAACTGTTGAAACCAACGCAGACGGGCGCACCGATGCGCAGATTTTGCCAAGCGCGGAATTTGCGCGCGGGGTTTATGAGCTCTGCTTTCACGCAGGCGCCTATCTTGACGCGCAAGGCGTGCCACCCGAAAGCCCCCGTTTCTTGGATATGATCCCGATCCGCTTTGGCATGTCAGAAGACACGCATTACCACGTGCCGCTTTTGCTGTCGCCTTTTGGCTATTCCACCTATCGCGGCAGTTAATCGCGCGCGCTGTTGCGGATCACATCCCCCACGCGGTCAATCATGAATTCCATGAAAAGCCGCGTTTTGGGGTCTTGTCTGCGCCGATGGGTGAAAAGACAGGCCATTTGAATAGGGGCGGGTGGGGTTTCTGTTGCCACGGGCACAAGCGCGCCTGAGCTGAGATGCTCGGCCACCTCAAAGATGGGTTTCATTACAATCCCATGCCCCGCCAAAGCCCAGTCTGTCAGGACATCGCCATCATCGGATTCGTAACGCCCGGCCACGCGGAACCGCTCAAACCCTGCTTTGGTTTGCAACCGCCATTGAAATTCCTTTGCCCCTGGAAAGCGCAAGTTGAGGCATTCATGTCGCTCGGTCACGAGATCAGCGCCTGATTTGGGCATCCCCCGCGCCGCGATATAGGCAGGCGCTGCACACAATACCCGCGCGACATCCGCAATCTTGCGGATGCGCAGATTGCTATCCTCGGGTTCCCCGAGGAAAAACGCCAGATCAAGCCCTTCGGTGGTCAGATCAATCTTGCGATCTGACAGGCGCAGACGCACATGAATTTCAGGGTATTGCGCGATAAAATCTGGCACATGGGGCGCGATCAAGCGCCGACCCACCCCCAAAGGTGCGGCCACATAGAGACTGCCTTTGAGGTTCTCTGTGATGTTGACGATCTGCGCTTCGGCATCCTCGACCGATTCCAAAATCCGCGTTGCCCCCCTATAAAAGGCTTGGCCCTGCTCGGTGGGGGTGAGGTTGCGGGTTGTGCGCTGAAACAGACGCACGCCCAAATGTTCCTCAAGTTGAGAAATCCGCGAAGATGTCACGGCAGGTGAGATGCGCAAATCGCGCCCTGCCGCCGACATTGACCCAAGCTCGTAGACACGGACAAAGGTTCGGATATTATCAATATAGGACATTGTTTTGCTTTTTTTGATACTGCTTGGCGTTTGCCCGTAATAGCAGAATAAACCTCAGCCGCCTAGTATGCAGGAAAGACAAGTAACAACAGGGAGATGCCGGTATGTATGATCTGGCCATCATTTGGGATTGGATCGCGTTTTCCGTCAGGTGGCTGCATGTCATCACGGCGATGGCGTGGATTGGTGCATCCTTGTTTTTCATTGCCTTGGATTTGGGGCTGCGGCCTGTGCCAAATATGCCCAAAGGGGCCTATGGCGAAGAATGGCAGGTGCATGGCGGCGGCTTTTACCACATTCAGAAATATTTGGTCGCCCCTGAAAACATGCCCGAGCATCTGATCTGGCACAAATGGCAAAGCTATATGACTTGGGTCTCAGGTGCAGCTTTGTTGATGATTGTTTATTGGGTCGGGGGCGAGTTGTTCTTGCTTGACCCGACAAAGGCCAATTTGGCGCTGTGGCAGGGGATTTTGATCTCAGGCGGCTCGTTGGCCTTGGGGTGGGTTCTGTATGACCAGCTTTGCAAATCGCCTTTGGGTGAGAACCCTACGACCCTGATGTTGATCCTGTTTGTGATCCTTGTGGTGATGTCTTGGGGGTATCATCAGGTCTTTACGGGGCGGGCGGCGCTGCTGCATTTGGGGGCCTTTACCGCGACTATTATGACGGGGAATGTGTTTTTCCAGATCATGCCGAACCAACGCATTGTGGTAGCAGATCTCAAGGCGGGGCGCACGCCTGATGCGAAATATGGCAAGATCGCCAAGCTGCGCTCAACCCATAACAATTACCTCACGCTGCCCGTTATTTTTCTGATGCTGTCCAATCATTATCCGCTCGCCTTTGCGACCGAATATTCGTGGATCATTGCAAGCTTGATCTTCCTGACGGGTGTGACCATTCGCCATTATTTCAACACGATGCACGCCACGGGCAAGGGGCCGCATTGGACATGGGCGGTCACGGTCTTGCTGATGATTGTCATCGCTTGGCTGTCAATCCCACGCACGGCAGAAACCTACGAGGCCGCAGCAAGCCGCGCCTTGACGCCCTATGAGGCCGAGATGGTCGCGGCAGACGGGTTTGAAGAGGCCTATTATGCCGTGATCGGCAATTGCTCGATGTGCCATGCCCGTGAACCCGCATGGGATGGTATCCGTTGGGCCCCGAAAAATGTCTATCTCGAAACCGAGGCGGATGTGGCCCGTCATGCCAGCCAGATTTATACTCAGGCGGGCGTTTCCCATGCGATGCCGCCCCCAAATGCCTTTGCAATGGATGATGAGGCGCGCCGCGCCATCGTGGCATGGGTGCAGGCCGCGCGCTAGGGGCAGCGCCCCCCAATGGCGGCGGTGACCTGATCGGCGGCTTCGCGCACCATGCCGCCAAAATCCATGGAACGTGTCAGCGACAGCCGAAATGCGGGGCCAGAGATTGAGATGCCCGCCACAGGTTCGCCATGCACATTGAAGATCGGGGCTGCAATGCAGCGCATTCCTTCGGCGCGCTCTTGGTCATCAATGGCAAATCCGCGCGCACGGGCCTGATCGAGATCGGCGCGCAAGGCTGCCTCATCTGTTAGGCTATGCGCGGTAAAGGCCGACAAGCCCCGTTTGAGGATGATTGACTGCACATGGGCGGGCGGAAGCCATGCCAATAACGCCTTACCAATTCCAGAGACATGCATCGGCGCGCGGGTTCCGGGTGGAAAAAAGGCGCGGATCGCTTCGTGGGTTTCGACTTGCGTCAGGAATAAAACCTCATCCTGCATTTCGACACCCAAATTTGCCGTCTCGCCCGTTTCGCGCATCAGCCGCGTCATGCCTGCGCGGGATCGTTCCACAACATTGGTGCGGCGCAAAAAAGCAGACCCGATTTGAAAGGCGCCCGCGCCGATATGCCAGACCTGCTGCATCTCATCGCATTCGACCATCCCGCGCGTCTGCAATGTGGTCAACGCGCGATAGAGCGTTGCGGTGGCCTGACCCGTTTCCTCGGCCAGTTCAGACAGCCGCAAACCAGGTTTTTGTGCCACCACCTCCATCACGGCAAGCGCGCGATCTAGGGCCTGCACCGTGTTTTGTTCGGTCTTGTCATGAAAGGCCTTCGGACGGCCCCTTTGACGCGTGGTTGATGTCATATTTGCGGCCCTTTCATTTGCAAAGAGAGAAGTGAAAAACTGCAACGCATTGAATTTTATGATGAAAAAGTATTTTTTCACCTATTAAAAAATTATTTCGAAAAAATTGCGAGCTGTAAAGCCCCCCTGTTAATCTGCACCCAACCTTTGAAGGGAGGGCCGCACGAGATGTCGTTTCAAAATCCAGTTTTCATTCCTGGGCCAACCAATATCCCAGAGAGCATTCGCAAAGCCTGTGATATGCCCACGCTTGACCACCGCAGTCCCGCCTTTGGCGCGATGTTCAAACCCGCCGTGGCGGGGGTGCGCCGCGTGTTGAAAATGACCGAGGGCGAAGTGATCTTGCTGCCCTCGACAGGCACAGGCGGGTGGGAGGCGGCCATCACCAACACATTGAGTGCGGGTGACACTGTTCTTGCCGCGCGGTTTGGCATGTTCAGCCATCGCTGGATTGACATGTGCCAACGCCATGGTCTGAACGTCCAGATCATTGATGTGCCATGGGGGCAGGCGGCCCCGATTGCGCAGATTGAGGCGGCGTTGCGCGCGGATGTTCAGGGCAAGATCAAAGTCGTCCTTGCCACCCATAATGAAACCGCGACAGGGGTGCGCTCTGATATAGCGGGGATACGCGCGGCCCTCGATGCCGCAGGCCATGATGCGATGCTGTTTGTCGATGGCGTGTCATCCATTGCGTCTATGCCATTTGAGTTTGACGCTTGGGGGGTCGATATTGCCGTGGCAGGTAGCCAGAAAGGCTTCATGCTGCCTGCAGGCCTTGCGATTTTGGGCGTCAGCCCCAAGGCCTTGGCGGCAATGGACAGTGCCACCCTGCCGCGCTGTTTCTTTGATTTCCGCGACATGCTGAAATCCTACGCGGCGGGGGGATATCCCTACACCCCTTCTGTTGGTCTGATCGCGGGCCTGTCTCACTCTATCGCACTTCTTGAGGGCGAGGGGTTAGAGGCTGTTTATGCCCGTCACCACCGATTGGCTGAAGGGGTGCGCCGTGCTGTTGCGGCATGGGGTCTGCAGATTTGTGCAACCGATCCTGCCACGGCCTCTGACACAGTGACGGCGGTGGTGGTGCCTGCGGGGAAATGCGGCACCGAACTCGCGCAGCTTGCCGCCACTAAATATGGCGTGGCCTTTGGTGTGGGTCTGGGCGAGGTCGCAGGCAAGGTGTTTCGCATCGGCCATTTGGGGATGTTGACCGATGTTATGGTTCTTTCTGGTCTGGCCACTGCCGAAATGTGCATGGCCGATCTGGGATGGGACATCCCGCTTGGGTCAGGGGTTGCCGCTGCGCAGGATTATTTCCGCGCGGATCAAACCGCCCTTCGCCAAGCTGCTGAATGAGAGGGTAAAAATATGAACGACCTTAGCCCAATTTCCGTGCCAAGCTATCAAGACAGCCTTGATGCCTACGCACGGATCACGCCCTATATCCACCGCACGCCCATTCTGACCTCGCGCTTTTTGAACGCGTTGGTCGGGGGGGAGATGTTCTTTAAATGTGAGAACTTTCAGAAGGCAGGCGCCTTCAAGGTGCGCGGTGCATGTAATGCGGTGTTTGGCCTGTCAGATGCAGAGGCGGCACGCGGCGTTTGCACCCATTCGAGTGGCAATCACGCCTTGTCTTTGTCCTATGCAGCAGGGCGGCGGGGCATTCCGTGCCATGTGGTGATGCCGCACAGCGCGCCGCAGGCCAAAAAAGACGCGGTGCGGGGCTATGGCGGGATCATCACGGAATGTGAGCCTTCGACAACCTCGCGCGAGGCGGTCTTTGCCGAGGTGCAGGCGAAAACAGGCGGCAATTTTGTGCATCCCTATAATGATCCCCGCGTGATTGCAGGCCAAGCCACCTGTTCGCGTGAATTGATCGAAGATGTGCCCAATCTTGACGCTGTAGTGGCCCCAATTGGCGGGGGTGGTATGATCTCTGGCACCTGTTTGACGCTGTCAAATATCGCCCCTGAGATCAAAATATATGCCGCCGAACCAGACCAAGCGGATGATGCCGCGCGCAGTTTTCGGGCAGGCCATATCATCGCGGATGACGCGCCCCAGACCATCGCGGATGGTTTGAAAGTGCCGTTGAAAGACCTGACTTGGCATTTTGTGAAATCCCATGTCACCGATATTTTGACCGCAAGCGAAGATGAAATCGTGGATGCGATGAAACTGACTTGGGCGCGCATGAAAATTGTGATCGAGCCAAGCTGTGCAGTGCCCTTGGCGGTGATTTTGAAGAACAAACATCTCTTTGCGGGCAAGCGCACTGGGGTGATTATTACAGGCGGCAATGTCGATTTAGACCGTTTGCCATGGATGAAAGGCTAAGAGCATGAACACCCATACAAGTTTTGAAAATCTGGAAGTTGGCTATGACATTCCCGCGCTGCCTGGCATGGCGGAGGCGGATATCCAGACCCCGTGCTTGATCCTTGATCTCGATGCGCTTGAGCGCAACATCAAGAAAATGGGCGATTATGCCGCCGCCCATGGGATGCGCCACCGTGTGCATGGCAAGATGCATAAATCAGTCGATGTGGCGAAGTTGCAAGAAAGCCTTGGCGGGGCCTGTGGTGTCTGCTGCCAAAAGGTGAGCGAGGCCGAAGTTTTTGCCCGCGGCGGTATTCGGGATGTTTTGGTCAGCAATCAGGTGCGCGACCCGCAAAAAATTGATCGTTTGGCACGGATCCCCCTTTTGGGCGCGCGCGCGATTTGCTGTGTCGATGATCTGAGCAACATCGCCGATCTTTCTGCGGCTGCCACCCGTCACGGCACGGTCATCGAATGTCTGGTTGAGATTGATTGCGGGGCAGGGCGCTGTGGTGTCACCACCACCCCCGAGGTTGTGGCCTTAGCCCGCGCCATTGATGCGGCCGAGGGGTTAAAATTTGCAGGCATTCAGGCCTATCAAGGCGCAATGCAGCATCTTGATCACTATGAAGACCGCAAAGCGAAAATTGCGGTTGCCGTGGCCATGGTCAAGGACGCGGTCGATACATTGGCCGCAGAAGGGATTGCCTGCGATATCGTGGGCGGTGGCGGCACAGGCAGCTATTATTTCGAAAGTACATCGGGCGTCTATAACGAGCTTCAATGTGGCTCTTACGCCTTTATGGATGCGGATTATGGCCGCATTCTTGATGAAAACGGCAACCGCATTGACCGCGGCGAATGGGAAAATGCCCTGTTCATCCTGACCTCGGTGATGAGCCATGCCAAGGCCGATAAGGCGATTGTCGATGCAGGGCTCAAGGCGCAATCGGTCGATAGTGGCTTGCCTGTGATCTATGGGCGCGATGATGTCGAATATGTCAAATGCAGCGATGAGCATGGCGTGGTGGCCGACCCAAAAGGGGTTTTGGCCATCAATGAAAAGCTGCGTCTTGTGCCAGGTCACTGTGACCCGACCTGCAATGTGCATGATTGGTATGTCGGCGTGCGGGGCGGCAAGGTTGAGGTGGTTTGGCCCATCTCGGCCCGTGGCAAGGCCTATTGAGGCGGGGGGACGATGTATATCATTCCAGAAAGTTTGATTGCCGATCTTGTCAGTGCCGAAGATGCGTTTGAGGCAATGCGCGGCTGTTTCGCCGCGATGGCCGATGGCGATGCCTATAATTTCCCCGTGATCCGCGAGGCCTTGGGCGAGGGGCGCCAATATGGGTTCAAGTCGGGCTTTGATCGCGCAGGCGCGGTGATGGGGGTGAAATCGGGCGGGTATTTCCCCGGAAATGCCGCGCGCGGTTTGATCAATCATCAATCCTGTGTGCTGTTATTTGATCCTGAAACAGGCCGTCCCACCGCAATGGTGGGGGGGAACCTGTTGACGGCCCTACGCACAGCCGCCGCATCGGCCCTGTCGATTGATCAATTGGCGCGTCCCGATGCCCAAGTTTTGGGTATGGTGGGCGCGGGGCATCAGTCGGCATTTCAATTGCGCGCGGCCCTGCAGGTGCGCGAATTTACCCGCGTTTTGGGTTGGAACCGCAATCCTGACCGCCTGTCCCGCTTGGCGGAGGTCTGTGCCGAAGCGGGGGTTGAGTTCACCCCCGTTGATCTGGCCGCGATGCAGGAGGCCGATGTGATCATCACCATCACCTCATCCAATGCCGCAAGCCTGCTTACGGACCATGTCAGTGCAGGCTGCCATATCTCTGCGATGGGAACCGATACAATCGGCAAGCAGGAGATTGATCCTGCACTCTTTGCGCGCGCTGCGGTCTTTACCGATGAGGTCGCACAATCTGTCACTATCGGCGAGGCACAACACGCCGTGGCGCAAGGCTTGATTGGGCGCGAGGATATCACCCCCTTGGGGGCGGTGGTCACAGGGGCGGCCAAGGGCCGTGTCTCGCCCGATCAGATCACGATTTTCGATGGCACGGGTGTCGGGCTTCAGGATTTGGCCGTAGCCCAAACCGCCCTCAGCCGTGCCCGCGCGCAGGGTTTGGGTTCAGAGGTCGTGTTTTAGGGAAAGACATAAGGCTGGAGCGGGTAGCGGGAATCGAACCCGCGCCAAGAGCTTGGGAAGCTCGTGTGATACCATTTCACCATACCCGCGCATGGCCTTGATGGGCCAGTCGATACGATAAGGCAGGGGTTTCGTCAACCTCTGCCTTTCTCTCAGTCAGCCCCGCCGTCTGCGCCGCCGCCCGTCATCATTGGCCCCGCCGCCAGAGGCGCCAAAATTTACATCAGGCAGGCTGACCACTGTGGTCAGATGGGGCATGGCGGCGGTTTTATGCGGGATGGCGTTTGCGGCCACGAAATGTTCCTGAAACCTTGGCTCAATCGCGGTTTCAACCTTTTGGATGGCGCGCACGCCCCCCTCAATGCGCTTGCGTGCCGCACGGTTGCACAGCGCAATGCGCGCGCCATGGCCTGCGGCATTGCCTGCGCTTGTGACTTTCTCAAGCGGGGCATCGGGGATCATCCCTAAAATCATTGCGTGTTTTGGGCTGATATGCGCGCCGAAAGCCCCCGCCAAAACCACGCGATCGACCGCTTCTACATCCATCTGATCCATCAACAAACGCGCGCCTGCATAAAGCGCGGATTTCGCCAATTGAATGGCGCGAATATCGCCTTGCGTGACGGTGATGCGCGGCCCGCCCGTGGCGGTGCCGTCAAAGATTAGATATTCATGGGTGCGCCCTGTGGGGATAGACCGCGGGGTTCCTGTTTGCTCGGCACTGCCAATCAGACCTGACCCGTCCAACAGGCCCGCGGCGCGCATTTCCGCCACGGCCTCGATTATGCCAGAGCCACAAATGCCCGTAATGCCTGTCTGCGCGGTGGCCTCGGCAAACCCTGCCTCGTCAGACCACAGATCGCAGCCAATGACGCGAAACCGCGGTTCTTTGGTGGCGGGGTCGATTTCGATATGCTCAATCGCACCAGGCGCGGCCCGTTGCCCTGACGAGATTTGCGCCCCCTCAAAGGCAGGCCCCGTGGGCGAGGAACAGGCGAGAACCTTGGTCTTATTCCCAAGCAGGATTTCAGCATTGGTTCCGACATCCACGATCAGCACCAAATCCTCAGATTGTTCTGGGGCCTCCGATAGGGCCACGGCGGCGGCATCGGCCCCCACATGGCCCGCGATACAGGGCAGCAGGTAAATCTGCGCTTGTGGGTTCAATGTGGACAGCCCCAAGTCAGGCGCACTGAGACGCAAGGCATCCGAGGTTGCCAGTGCAAAGGGCGCTTGGCCCAATTCCACAGGATCAATTCCCAAAAGCAGATGGTGCATCACGGGGTTGCAGACGAATACGGTTTCCACGATCAGCTTGGGGTCAATGCCCGCATCCTCGGCAATTTGCCCGGCTAATGTGTTAATGGCCTCGCGCACCGCGCGGGTCATCTCAGTGGCACCGCCTTCTTGCATCATGGCATAGGAGACGCGGCTCATCAGATCCTCACCAAAACGGATTTGTGGGTTCATGATCCCCGCAGAGCCCATCACTGCACCCGTGGTCAAATCACACAGATGCGCCGCGATTGTGGTCGAGCCAAGATCAATCGCAAGGCCGTAAATTCCGCCCTCATGAAGATTTGGCCAAATCTCAAGAATTTGCGCCACGCCGCCCTCATCGGGTTGAAAGAGGGCGACTGAAATTTGCCATTTGCCCTTGCGCAAAACGGTTTGCAGCTTGGCCAAAACGGGCAGGGCGGCGCTGACCTGATGCACATCCCATTGTTGTGCGAGGGCATCTTTCAAGCGTTCAAAATCGCCCGAGGGTTCATGCATGTCAGGCTCGGCCACCTCGACCATGACAATCCGCGTGGCGGGATCCATAGTGATTGGCTTGGTCGAGGCCTCTTTGCGCACGACCTGACGATGCACCTGACTGGTTTCAGGCACATCAATCACAACATCGCCCAACACCTTGGCCTGACAGCCCAAACGGCGGCCTGAAATCAGACCTTTCACGCGGTCATAGCGGGCCTCAACCTCGTTCCATTCGGAAAGGGCATCTTCGTGCACTGTGACGCCATGTTTGGCAAATTCACCGAAACTGGGGGTGATCTGGCATTTGGAACAAATGCCGCGCCCGCCACAGACACTATCCAAATCCACCCCGAGCGCGCGGGCCGCCTGCAGCACGGGCGTGCCTTTGGCAAAGCGACCGCGTTTGCCAGAGGGGGTAAAAATCACCAAAGGGTCTTTGTCATCTGTGCCTGCGCTGCCCATCGGGAAGGATCCTGTTTTGGTCTTTCATTGCTTTTATTGGCGCAAAGGCCAGAGCATAAGGTTAAATATGCTCTGGCCCGCGATTTTCAAAAAATGGTGCCTTAGCCGCGGCGGCGACCGCCTGCGCGGCGGTTGGCGCGCCCCCCTTGCAGGGCGGCATCTGGATCTTTGTTGAAATTGATCCAAGCAGTCCCACCGTCATCTTGGTTAAGCAGCAGGTTGGCGGCGCGGATCGCCTCCATCTCCTTGCCCGCGCGCGGCTTGGTCGAGCCCATGCCGAACAATTTGACGAAGGTTTCATCGTCCAGATCTGCGGGCAGGATAATTCCTGCGGCCTCAATCGCGGCTTTCTTTTCGGCAATCGCTTTGGGGCCAACGGGCAGGGCGACTGGGTTCATGATCGCACTGGTCATGCCCGCTGCATAGGCCATGGGCAAAAACGCGTTATTCACGCCGTGGCGGTTCGGCAAGCCAAAGCTGATATTGGATGCGCCGCAGGTGGTGTTCACGCCCAATTCCTCGCGCAAGCGGCGCACGAGGGTAAAGACCTGATGGCCCGCTGTGGCCATCGCGCCAATGGGCATGACCAATGGGTCAACCACGATATCATGGGCGGGAATGCCATAATCAGCCGCGCGTTCAACAATCTTTTTGGCAACGGCAAAGCGCACTTCGGGGTCTTCGGAAATGCCTGTGTCATCGTTAGAAATCGCAACAACGGGCACGTTGTATTTCTTGACCAAGGGCAAAACCATCTCAAGGCGTTCTTCTTCGCCTGTGACAGAGTTCAAAAGCGGGCGACCTTTGGCAGCAGCCAGACCATTTTCCAAGGCACCGGGAACCGAGCTGTCGATGCACAAGGGGCAATCGGTTACTTCCTGCACGCATTCGACCAAGGCCTTCATCAAGGCAGGCTCAACAAAGTTATTGTCGGCATAGCGGGGATCTTCGGCCATTTTGTTCGAGAACACCGCGCCAGAGTTGATGTCCAACACGGTCGCACCCGCCGCCACCTGTGCAATGGCATCCGCTTGCACGCGTGAGAAATCACCGCGTTCCAGCTCTTCGTTCAAGATTTTGCGCCCTGTGGGGTTGATCCGTTCGCCAATCACGCAAAACGGTTCGTCAAAACCGATCACGGTGGTTTTGGTTTGGGATTCAATGATGGTGCGAGTCATGCTGGCTTATACTCCTTCAACGGCCGGACGCGTGGATGCGCCGCCATGGTCGATGGCCCATTGGGCATTTGTCTTGATCCCGCCAAGCGGGAAGAAATGGACGGATTCAATCCCGAAATCAGGATTTGCGGCCTTATGCGCGGCGAGTTCTGCGATGATCTCGTCAGGCTCGAACGGCAAAAGAAGTTTCGAGACATCCTTGGCGCGTTTTTGCAAAACCGACAGAGATGGGCCAACGCCGCAGGCAATGGCGAATTTGATCAAGGTTTGCAGCTTGGCGGGGCCTGCGATACCGATATGGACGGGCAGATCAATCCCCGCGGCCTGCAAGGCATTCACCCATGCAATCACGGGCTTGGCTTCAAAGCAGAATTGCGTGGCAAGGGCCATTTTTGCATCTGTGCGCGCGCTAAAGGCCTGTTTCCAACGCAAAGCCTCCATCACATTGGCATCGCTGCCATCTGGGTCGATGTCGCGGTTGCCTTCGGGGTGGCCTGCCACATGCAAGCGTTTGAACCCTGCTTGATCAAACAGCCCCGTTTCCAACAGCTGCATCGAGCTTTCAAATTCACCATGCGCCTGAGGGATGCCGCCCGCCAAGATGAGGCCAGAGGTGACACCTGCCTCGCCCTGATAGCGCGCGATCCAATCGCCAAGCGTGGCCTTGTCTTTGATTGAGCGGGCGGGGAAATGTGGCATCACCTCGAACCCGTCACGGGCAAGGCGCGCTGCGGTCGCGACCATGTCATCAATCTCGGTGCCGTCAATATGGGCGATATAGACGCGGGTGCCCTCGGGCAAAAGGGCGCGGAAATCTTCCACCTTTTCGGCGGTGCGCGGCATAACCTCAATCGAATAGCCTTGAAGAAAGGCCTCAACCTGAGGGGAATGGGGCGCGACTGGCGCGCTTGGTTTTTTAAAGTTTAACAAGGCCATAATCTGATCCCTCACGCGCTCAAGGCTCATCAGGCTGCCTCAACGCCATCGCCCGCGATCAAACGCTTGAGGCGGTCGGTGTCATAGTCGGCATCCAAACGATCTGCATAGACGCGCGCGATGTCGGATGGGTCACCTTCGACCTCGGCCTCTACCACACGGCGCCACTCGGCGAGATAGGCTTCGTCATCTTTTGCCCCGACCTTCATCGCGCAGCGGTCAATTGCCTGCTCGAACCGTTCGGGCAGGGGCAATTTGGCTGCAGCGCGGCCTTTGCCCACAATCACTTGGGCAGGGATGTCGCGCCAGTAAACGATGGTCACAGATGGCATTGAATGCGATTCCTTTCTCGTACGGCGCACCATATGGGCGCAACCCCCGCGCAATGGGACTAATTTCGACACTAAAATCGGCGCAACCGACCTTGTAAGAGGCACATAGCCCGCGCATACGCACATTGCGAGTGGTCGAACATCCCAAAATTTTCATGATGATCATGCGCCAAAGCGCCCAACTGCCCCCGAATGCCACGCGAAAGCAGTTGTCGCTTTTTCATGGGGGCGCTACCATGCCCATGAAGGAGGGGCAGAAATGGCCCGCAAACGCCGCAACCCAAACCGACAGAGAGACGCAAAAGAGGGCGGGGTAAACCCTGCGCCTGTGGCGCATATTTCTGATCCAAGCGGCCTTGATCCGAATATGGGGCAGGGGCAGCGTAGATTTTATAGCAAACCCAAACCTGCCGCCCCCGCACAGATCGAAAAAGCAGACCCAGCCGATCTTTACGCCGCTCTTGATTTGGGCACGAATTCCTGCCGAATGTTGATTGCACAGCCGAAAGGCACGCATCTACATATCGTTGATAGTTTCTCGAAATCGGTGCAACTGGGGCACGGGCTAGAGGCCTCGGGGCGCTTGTCGCGTGCCTCGATGGCGCGGGCGATTGGGGCGTTGAAAATCTGTCAACGCAAACTGGCCCAACACCAAGTGCGCCATATGCGTATCGTGGCCACCGAGGCCTGCCGCCGCGCCACCAACGGGGGCGAGTTCCTCAACCTTGTGAAGCGCGAAACGGGCTTGCAGATGGAGATCATCAAGCCCGAAGAAGAGGCGCAGCTGGCGGTGATCTCCTGCGCGCCATTGGTGTCAGCCAAAACCGAACAGCTTTTGGTGGTGGATATCGGGGGGGGATCAACCGAATTGGTTTGGATCGACCTGTCTCGGGTTGCGCCCTCGGAACGCGCCCGCGCGATCATGCGCCTGCATCAAGGGTTTGGGCATGAGGAAACCATTTTTCCCCGCGCGAAAGTCGTGGATTGGATTTCTGTGCCTTTGGGCGTGGCAACCCTGAAAGACCTTTATCACGATGTCGAAGATGACGGGGCGCGGTTTGCGCTGATGTCATGGTATTTCGAAGAACAGCTTGCAAAATTCTCACCCTATGTCGATGCGGCGGATCAAGCACGCGAAGGGTTCCAGATCATCGGCACCTCTGGCACTGTCACAACTGTTGCCGCCAGTCATTTGGGCCTCAAGCGCTATGATCGCAATAAGGTCGATGGTCTGCGGATGACTTCGGATCAGATTGACACTGTGATCCAAACCTATCTTGCCTTGGGGCCAGAGGGGCGGCGCAATGATCCGCGGATCGGGCGGGATCGGCACAGTCTGATTATGTCAGGCTCTGCGATTTTGCAGGCGCTGCTGCGCGCATGGCCAACGGATCGCTTGTCTGTGGCAGATCGTGGCCTGCGCGAGGGCTTGCTCTATGCGCAGATGTGCCGCGATGGGGTGATGGAAGACGGGCTTCTGTAACAGCCGCCCGCCTTGAAAAAAGCCGTTACGCGGCCTTTTGCAGTTCAAGCCGAACAAGGGTTTGGTTCAGCAGCATATAGGCAATTTCCCCAAAGGTCATTGGGCCTGTGAAACCTGACACTGATTTGCCCTCCATTTCGCCGTAGAGATAGTTCAAGATGCAATTACAACTGTAATCAGCGCCTGTGACCTTATCGCAGAGCGAGCCGGCAAAGGCTTGGGCATAGTCATCGGGAAGGGCTGCGGCGGGGCGATAGACCACGCCCTCCTGCACAGGGGCATAGAAGCTGACAATGCCTGTATCGGCATCAACCGATTTGATCGACACATTGAGATGGGCGCCGCCGTAATTGGCGATGAGCGGCAAGCGCGTATCCCAATTTTGCGCCGTCAAATAACGTGCCAAATTCCGCTTGGCCCCGTTGATCATGGCATCTTCCGCTTCGAAACCAGAGGTTTCAAAAATAATGCTTGTGGCCGTATCCCCTGCCTGCTCGAAAATATTCACAATCTCCAAGTTGGGGGTGACCCCTTTGGCAAAGCCGAGATGCATCACGATCGCGGCATCCTCGTGGGTCTGACCGGTGCTGCCATCAATGACAATGGCATGATCTTGGCCGATCCGCTCTAGCGCAGTGCCTGCGACCCATCCCATCAAGGGCTGCGCGAATAAAGCAGGGTTTTGCGGCGCATCAATCGCAAAGCGGCGATGTGCGTGACCAAAAGCGGGGATCAAGATCAGACTTGCCCCGCCTGTCTGATACCCTGTGGCGATATCGGTTAAATTATCGGGGGCGATGACGCGGATTTCTGCGGCTTCGGCCTCGTCAAAACTGGTGCAATAGAGGCGGTTTTCGATTTTTTTGCCACCTTCAGAGGTCACAAAGTAATGGCTGCTGCCCCCGATCCAAGTTCCCTTTGGCAATTGCGCCAAATAAGCGGGGTGGCCTGCAATGCTTAGGATTTCCCCTGAGACGATGCGCGCGGATGCCTCCGCGAGGGTCAAAACTTCGTTTTTCATTTTGTTTTATCCTCGTTAGCGGGTCATTTTCGCCAAATCATCGGCGGCGAAGGCATTTGCTTTGGCAAAATCAGCCAATTCCTTGATCTTGGCTTCAAGCAATGTAGGGGTGCTTCGGATTTCGATGCGCAAACGACCGATCAAGATACGTGTGGCAAGCGAAGCTTGGGAAAGATCCTGATTGGATTGGATCACGCCCGCGAGAAAGCTGTGTGAAAACATGCAGATGGGTTCCGTTTTAAATGCGGGGCTGCGCCCCTTGGTGATGTTCGCGCATCTGTTGAAACGGCAGGAGCGGCTTTCAGCTTAGGGGTGAGGGCCGCTTTGTCGCATAAAAAACGCGCCGCACGGGTGCGGCGCGTGTAAGGTCTTGAAAGGAAAGGGGGGTCTTAGCCCACCAGTGCCTTGTTCAGATTTTCATCAATTTTCTCAAGGAAGCCTTGCGTGGTCAGCCATTTCTGATCTGGCCCAACCAAAAGCGCCAAATCCTTGGTCATAAAGCCTGCTTCGACTGTATCGACCACGGTTTTCTCAAGCGTCTGCGCAAAGCGCAGCAGCGCGTCATTGTTATCAAGTTTTGCACGATGCTTAAGCCCGCCTGTCCATGCATAGATGGAGGCGACCGAATTGGTTGAGGTCGCCTCGCCCTTTTGGTGCTGGCGGTAATGACGGGTCACGGTGCCATGCGCGGCTTCTGCCTCGACAATTTTGCCATCGGGCGTCATCAACACCGAGGTCATCAACCCAAGCGACCCAAATCCTTGGGCGACAGTGTCGGATTGCACATCACCATCATAGTTTTTACAGGCCCAGACATAGCCGCCCGACCATTTCAGGGCAGAGGCCACCATGTCATCAATCAGGCGATGCTCATACCAGATTTTCTTTTTCTCAAATGCCTCGCGGAATTCTTCGTCATACACTTTCTGGAACAAATCCTTAAAGCGGCCATCATAGGCTTTGAGAATGGTGTTTTTGGTCGACAGATAAACGGGCCATCCCAAATTCAGCCCGTAATTCAGACTGGCGCGGGCGAAATCAATGATGGACTGATCAAGGTTATACATCCCCATCGCCACACCTGCGGCGGGGGCATCGAAAATCTCATGCTCAATCGTGGTGCCATCTTCGCCCACAAATTTCATCGTAAGCTTACCCTTGCCTGGAAAGCGGAAATCGGTGGCGCGATATTGATCGCCAAAGGCATGACGCCCCACCACAATGGGCTGCGTCCAGCCTGGCACAAGGCGGGGCACGTTTTTGCAAATAATCGGTTGGCGGAAAATCACGCCCCCAAGGATATTTCGGATTGTCCCATTGGGGCTGCGATACATCCGTTTGAGGCCAAATTCCTCAACCCGCGCTTCATCTGGGGTGATGGTGGCACATTTCACGGCCACGCCAACCTCGCGGGTCTTTTCGGCAGCGGCCACTGTGATGGCATCATCGGTGCGATCCCGCTCCTCGATTCCAAGATCATAGTAAAGCAGATCAAGATCCAAATAGGGCAGGATGAGCTTATCTTTGATAAAGGCCCAAATGATGCGGGTCATCTCATCCCCATCCATATCCACGATGGGGTTTTCAACTTTGATTTTGGTCATATCAGGCAGCCTCGCGCGGGGAAGAAATACTGAGGCTGCGCATATCAAATTCTGGCGGATTCGCAAGAACTGTATGCCGTTGTATACAGATTTGTGATGCCACTAGTTTGGGGCTTGGCTGCGTTTGGTGCGCAAAAAATCATAGCCACGTTTTTCGGCCATGCGCATGCGTATCGCAGTGCGCAAGGCTTCCTCGACAGTGGGGGAAAGCGCACCAACGGTTTGGCACAGCTCATCAGTCAGGCGTTCATCCCCCGTTTCTTGCGCGACACGCAGGGCCTCTTGGGCCAAGGCATCTGCGATTTCTTCGGCAAGACGGGTGCTCATGGTGGATTACCGCGTGTTTTCCGTCAGGCGCCGCTTCACATAGGCCTTAACCATGTCGATCATCGGGTTCATCTGGGTCTCTTCATCTTCAAAGAAGTGACCCGCCCCCTCCATCTCCTCATGGGTGATGGTGATGCCTTTTTGCTCATGCAGCTTATCGACCAAGATACGGGTGTCTTGGGGTTTGGCCACGCGGTCGGCGGTGCCGTTCACGATCAAACCTGACGCGGGGCAGGGTGCAAGGAAGCTGAAATCATACATATTCGCGGGCGGTGCGACCGAGATGAACCCCGTGATCTCCGGGCGCCGCATCAGCAGCTGCATCCCAATCCATGCGCCAAAAGAAAACCCCGCAACCCAACAATGTTTCGAGTTAGGGTTCATCGTTTGCAGATAATCCAAGGCCGATGCTGCATCAGACAATTCGCCCTGACCTTGGTCATATTCGCCCTGACTGCGCCCGACACCGCGGAAGTTAAAGCGCAGAACGGTGAAGCCCATATTGTAGAAGGCGTAATGCAGATTATAGACCACACGGTTGTTCATCGTGCCGCCAAATTGCGGATGCGGATGCAGGACGATGGCAATCGGGGCATCCTTTGCCTTTTGTGGATGATAACGGCCCTCAAGCCGCCCTTCTGGGCCTTGGAATATCACCTCGGGCATGTCGTTCCCCTTGTCGCTTTCTGGCGCATGCGCGTCATGCTTGACCTGCGCAATCGCCCTACCTAGAACCTGTGTCACCGCAATGCTGCGGTTTTGCCCCTAAACGCGGGGCGCGCGTGTCTGTGCGGTTTGCACCACGCATTGCAGTTAAGCGTGACGGATCAAAAGGTCAATCACGGGCTTGGTGTGAATAAGGGCGCGCGGCAAAGTTTCTGCGAAACAGGGCTGCCAAAATGGCACAATTCGGGGGGCAAGATGAAGCTCAGCACAAAAGGCCGATACGCGATGGTGGCTATGGCCGATCTTGCCTTGCAAGCGGACGGCGCGTTGACCTCTCTTGCGGATATTGCCAAGCGGCAGGATATTTCGCTGCCCTATCTTGAGCAGCTGTTTGTAAAACTGCGCCGCGAGGGTTTGGTGGTGTCTGTGCGCGGGCCTGGCGGGGGGTATAAACTGGCCAAAGCGCCCGCAGAAATTCGCGTGGTCGATATTTTCTCGGCGGTCGAGGAAACGGTTTCAGCGATGCATAAGGGGGCGGGCGCCTCTGGCGGCATGTCGGGCAGTCGTGCGCAAAGCATGACCAATCGCCTTTGGGAAAGTCTCAGCGCCCATGTTTATGTCTACCTGCATCAAACACGGCTTTCGGATGTGATCCGCAATGATTTGACGCCATGCCCGGCCGTTCCAACCCTCTTTACAGTGGTGGATGGGGCCTGATGGCGCGCGTCTATCTGGATCACAACGCCACAATGCCGCTTCGGCCCGAGGCGCGCGCGGCAATGATCGCTGCAATGGATGTGGTGGGTAACCCGTCCTCCGTTCATCAAGAGGGGCGCGCGGCCAAGGCGTTGATGGAACGCGCGCGCGGTCAAATTGCCAGTGCCATCGGCGCAGAGGCCGCCGATATCGTGTTCGTGTCTGGCGCGACCGAGGCCGCCGCATTGGCCCTGTCTGGGCGCAATCTTAAAGGGGCCGCGATTGAACATGACGCTGTGCGCGCGTGGATCCGCGAGGAACTAGAGGTCGATGCGCAAGGTCAGGTGCATGTCACAGATCCTGCAGAAGCGACCCTCCAACTTGCGAATTCCGAAACGGGGATCATCCAATCCTTGCCCGAAGGTTTGGCCGTATCTGATTGGACGCAAGGCTTTGGCAAGCTGCCGCTTGCCTTTGATTGGTCGGGGGTCGATATGGCGTTTATCTCGGCGCATAAAATTGGCGGGCCGAAGGGAATCGGCGCGCTGATCTTGCGGCGTGGCCTTGATGTGGCGGCGCAAATTCGTGGCGGCGGTCAAGAAATGGGGCGCCGATCTGGAACCGAGAATTTAATTGGCATTGCAGGATTTGGTGGTGCAGCGCAGGCTGCAATACAAGATATTGAAAATGGCCTGTCGAAAAAGCTGGAAAAACTTAGAAATATTCTAGAAAAGACACTGGAACATCGCGCCAAAGATACTATTTTTGTCGGGAAAGATGTCGCGCGGCTTCCCAATACCAGCCTGATGGTCACGGAGGGGTGGAAAGGGGAAAGCCAAGTGATGGCAATGGATCTAGCAGGATTTGCGATTTCCGCAGGCTCTGCTTGTTCCAGTGGCAAGGTCAAATCCAGCGCCGTTTTGCAGGCAATGGGGCTGACGCCAGAGATGGCAGGATGCGCGATCCGTGTCTCTCTTGGGCCACAAACGCAGGAGGCCGATGTAATGGCCTTCGCGGAAGCTTGGGCCGATGCCTATGACAGGCGCAAGGCGCGGGCAGGGTTAAACCGCTAGGGGGCCGCATCATCATAAGATGCGGCAGGGCCACCGCGCCGCACCCCTTGCGATCGAATAGATGCACGAGGGGGTGGGTGGCCTATACGCACCCATCAGGAAGAAACAGGAGTTGATCCCATGACCGCACTCGACAGCGATATCCGCGAAGGTGTCGATCGCGAAACCGTTGAAACCGTCAAGGCGATGGGTGGCGCGTATAAATACGGTTGGGAAACCGATATTGAGATGGAGTTCGCCCCAAAAGGCCTGAACGAGGACATTGTGCGCCTCATCTCAGAAAAGAATAACGAGCCCAAATGGATGCTTGATTGGCGCCTGCAGGCGTTCAAACGCTGGAAGCAGATGGCTGAACCTGATTGGGCCATGCTGAATTACACGGCGATTGATTACCAAGATCAATATTACTACGCCAAACCCAAAAGCATGACCGAAAAGCCCAAAAGTTTGGACGAGGTCGACCCAAAGCTTTTGGCGACCTATGAGAAACTTGGTATCCCCCTGAAGGAGCAGATGTTGCTCGCAGGGGTTGAAGGCGCAGACGCCGAGGCCGCACCGCGCAAAGTGGCGGTTGATGCGGTGTTTGACAGTGTCTCGGTCGGCACGACATTCAAGGATGAATTGGAAAAGGCAGGAGTCATCTTCTGCTCCATTTCCGAGGCGATTCAAAAGCACCCAGATCTGGTGAAGAAATATCTTGGCTCGGTTGTGCCGATTTCGGATAATTTCTTCGCCACTTTGAACTCTGCCGTGTTTTCGGATGGTTCCTTCGTCTATGTGCCACCTGGCGTGCGCTGCCCTATGGAATTGTCCACCTATTTCCGCATCAATGCGGAAAATACGGGCCAATTTGAGCGCACATTGATCATTGCGGATAAAGACGCCTATGTGTCCTACCTTGAGGGCTGCACCGCCCCGATGCGCGACACCCACCAATTGCACGCCGCAGTTGTGGAATTGGTCGCCCATGATGATGCCGAGATCAAATATTCCACAGTGCAAAACTGGTATCCGGGCGATGAAAACGGCAAGGGCGGGATCTACAATTTCGTAACCAAGCGTGCCGATTGCCGTGGGGATCGCTCGAAGGTGATGTGGACCCAAGTGGAAACGGGGTCGGCCATTACATGGAAATACCCGTCTTGCATCCTGCGCGGTGATGACAGTCAGGGGGAATTCTACTCCATCGCCATCGCCAATAATGCGCAGCAGGCCGATACAGGCACCAAGATGATCCATTTGGGCAAGAACACCAAATCGCGGATTGTCTCCAAAGGCATCAGCGCAGGGCGCGCGCAAAATACCTATCGCGGTCAGGTTTCGATGCATCCAAAGGCGAAAAACAGCCGCAATTACACCCAATGCGACAGTTTGCTGATTGGTGATAAATGCGGCGCGCATACTGTGCCATATATTGAGGTCAAGAATAACTCTTCGCGGGTTGAGCATGAGGCCACCACTTCGAAAGTGGATGATGATCAGCTGTTCTATTGCCGCTCCCGCGGGATGGATGAGGAAGAGGCGGTGGCCTTGGTGGTCAACGGCTTCTGCCGCGAGGTGTTGCAGGCGCTGCCAATGGAATTTGCCATGGAAGCGCAGCAATTGGTTGCAATCAGTCTTGAGGGGAGTGTCGGCTGATGAACTGGAAATATTGGCTCACCGCAGGGGAACCACGCCCGCGTTATGCGCTGTTGGTTGCTATTGGTGTGGTTGTGATGATGGCCTTGACCTATTCTATCTGGCATCCAGGTGGGCCAGGCCTCGCGGCCTTCGCCGCCGTGGCGGCCACCATTATCAGCCATGTATCGGCAAAAATGATCATGCGGAAATAAGCCCATGTTGCCAGAGCTGTTGCATCAAACCGCGGGGATCGGCGTTGGCACCTTTCTTGGGGCGCTGATTGGCCTGTCTGTGCGGGCGCGCCAAGGCAAGCGCGGTGGATTGGTGCGCAGATCGATCTTTTTGACCTCAGTTCTGGTGGGCATGGCGGCTTGGGTTGCAATGGCCGTGCTGCGCGGCGTTATGGGGTAAGGCGGATGATCGTTACAACAACACAATCTATCGAAGGTCGAAAAATCACGGACTATCGTGGTATCGTGGTGGGTGAGGCGATTTTGGGCGCAAATGTGTTTCGCGATATTTTCGCAAGCATCACTGATATTATCGGCGGGCGCTCTGGGGCCTATGAGGGCGAGATGGCCCGTGCGCGCGAAACCGCGCTGGCCGAAATGCAAGATCGCGCGCGCGAGCAGGGCGCGAATGCGGTGGTCGGTGTCGATCTAGATTACGAAGTTATCAACAATATGCTGATGGTCAGTGCCTCAGGCACGGCTGTCACGGTGGAATAAGGTAAAGGGCCTACGCCCTTGAAGGAGAAGATAATGCTTGAGATCAAGAACTTACATGTCGAACTTGAGGAAGAAGGAAAGCAAATCCTCAAAGGTGTCGATCTGACCGTAGAGGCGGGCAAGGTTCATGCGATCATGGGGCCAAATGGCTCGGGCAAATCGACCTTGTCCTATGTGCTGTCGGGGCGCGATGGGTATAGCGTCACGGATGGCTCTGCCACTTTGCTCGGCGAAGACATCCTTGAAATGGAACCCGAAGAGCGCGCCGCCGCAGGCCTGTTTTTGGCATTCCAATATCCCGTTGAGATCCCCGGTGTTGGCAATATGACCTTCTTGCGCACGGCGCTGAACGCCCAGCGTAAGCTGCGCGGCGAGGATGAGGTAAGTGCGGCAGAGTTTCTGAAACTGGTGCGCGAAAAGGCCAAGACCCTCAAGATTGACGCAGAAATGCTCAAGCGTCCCGTCAATGTGGGCTTCTCGGGCGGTGAGAAAAAGCGCAATGAAATTCTGCAAATGGCGATGTTGGAACCCAAGATGTGCATCTTGGACGAAACCGATAGTGGCCTTGATGTGGATGCGATGAAACTGGTCTCCGATGGTGTCAACGCGTTGCGGGATGCGGGGCGTGGGTTCCTTGTGATCACCCATTATCAGCGCCTGCTTGACCATATCAAACCTGATGTTGTGCATATCATGTCGGATGGCCGTATCATCAAAACGGGCGGGCCAGAATTGGCCTTGGAAGTTGAGAAAAACGGCTACGCGGATCTGTTGGCGGAGGTTGCGTAATGGCTTTGGCGCAGGCACGCATTGATTTGACCGAGGCGCGGATTGCGGCGCTTGAGTTGCCGCACGGGGCCAATTGGGCCAATGAGGCGCGCCATACTGCCCTCACACGGCTGCGCGCCATGGGTTTGCCCACCGCGCGGGATGAATATTGGAAATACACAAACCCCGCCGAGTTGACCGTGGCCGATACACCCGAAGCGGCGCTGTTTGATCCGGGCCAAGATCGGCGTGTCTTTGAAGACATTGATCGCCTCAAGATTGTCTTTGTGGATGGTGTGTTTGACGCGGCTCAATCAGATGATCTCAGCCTTGAGGGGCTGGAAATCTCGCGACTGTCGGATGTTTTGAAAACCGACATTCACTGGGCGATGGATCTTTATGGTCATCTTGAAACCCATGGCCAAGACCCTGTCGCGCGCCCCTTGGCTGCGCTGAACACGGCCTTTGCCACGGATGGCATTGTGATCCGTGCCACAGGGCGGGTGTCCAAACCCGTCAGCCTGATCTATCTGCATCAGTCTGAAACCTCCGATGCCGTGTTGCACCATGTGATCCGCGTTGAGGAAGGCGCAGAGATGACCTTGCTTGAACAGGGCCCTGCGGCGGCGCGGTTCAATAAATGCACTGAGGTTGATCTGGCCCCGACCGCACGCTTTCATCACATCCGCGCACAGGGGCGCGATCACGCCCGCCGCGCCGTGACCCATAGCTTTGTGCGCGTGGCCGAGGCGGCGCATTACAAAAGCTTTACCCTCACCTGCAACGGCGTTCTGACCCGCAACGAGCATGTGATTGATATCGTTGGGGATAATGCAGTTGCCCATGTGGCGGGTGCAGCACTTGGCGATGGCAAGCGGGCCGAATTCCATCATGACGACACGGTCTTTGTGACCCATCGCGGTGAGGATTGCGAAAGCCGTCAGGTGTTTAAAAAGGTGTTGCGTAACGGGGCCTCTGGCGTGTTTCAGGGGAAAATCCTTGTGACGCCTGGTGCGCAAAAGACCGATGGCTATCAAATCAGCCAAGCCCTGCTTTTGGATGATGACAGCACGTTCTTGGCCAAGCCCGAGCTTGAGATTTACGCCGATGATGTGAAATGCAGCCACGGCTCGACCACTGGCGCGATTGATGAAGAGGCGTTGTTCTATCTGCGCTCGCGCGGGGTGGATCACTCAACAGCCACCGATCTTTTGGTTCTGGCCTTTTTGGCCGAGGCGATTGATGAGATCGAAGATGAGACGCTGCGCGCAGATATATTGGCCCAGCTAGAGCTGTGGTTGGCACGGCGGCGCGGCTAAAGGGTAGGGTCTGCAATGTCAGTCAGCCGCGATATTGTCGCCTCTTGGCGTCGCCCGCGACAGGTGCTGCGGTCTATGCTGAACCATGGCCGCCGCGAGGATCGGGCGATTGCCTTTGTCATGATCGCGTGTTTCCTGATGTTTGTGGGGCAATGGCCCAAACTGAGCCGTGAGGCGTTTTTGGATCCATCGGTGCCACTGCAGGCGCGCCTGGCCATCACATTTTTCTCAATGATGATGGTGATGCCTTTGATGCTCTATGTCTTTGCAGGGATTTCGCATTTGGTGGCGAAATTGTTTCGCGGGCGCGGCACGTTTTATTCTGCGCGGTTGGCGCTGTTTTGGTCGCTTTTGGTGACGGCACCGCTATTTTTGCTGAACGGGCTTGTGGCAGGGTTCATCGGGCAGGGGCCTGCATCCGATGCCACGGGTTTGGTGACATTGCTTGGCTTTTTGGTGATTTGGCTGGCGTGCCTGATTGAGGCAGAGCGCGCACCAGAGGCCGTAACAGAAGGGGTTTAGGCGCGTGAACCTGTCAGAGATTCTCACCCTATCGGGTCTGTGGCGTCATACGCGTGACACGATCCGCGCCCCGCAAGAGGCGGCGCAGGCGGTTTTGACCCTCAATTTGCCGCGCAATGTTTTGTGGTTGGGCTTGGCCTTGGTCATTACCCTATCAACCCTGTTGGCAAGTGCGGTCTTGTTGATGGTGCCGATGCCAGAGGCGGGCGCAGGCGTGCCGATGCCTGTCGTGATGGGGATTGTTCAGGCGGTTTTCCTTGTTTTGGTGTCCCTTGGCATCGCGGTGATTGGTGCGCGCTTTGGGGGCAAGGGCGATTTTGACGGTGCGCTTGCGTTGATGGTCTGGTTGCAGGCCGTGTTTCTGGTCGTGCAGGCCTTTCAAATCGTAGCCATTGCCATTGGTTTGTCGGTTCTTGCCGATATTGTCAGCCTTGCCTCTATCCCACTATTCTTTTGGCTCATGGCGCAGTTTGTCACTGTTTTGCATGGGTTTTCGTCCGTTTGGAAAACCTTTTGGGCGATTATCATGTTTCTCATCGCCTTTGCCTTTCTTCTTTCGCTAGTCGTGACAAGTTTCGGTCTTGTCCCAATGATGCCGTAAAGGGTTTCCATGTTTGATGTAGATAAAATCCGCGCTGATTTTCCGATCCTCTCACGTGAGGTGAACGGAAAGCCATTGGTCTATCTC
The DNA here is from genome assembly GCA_015693905.1 of Rhodobacterales bacterium HKCCA1288. Lineage (NCBI taxonomy): Bacteria > Pseudomonadati > Pseudomonadota > Alphaproteobacteria > Rhodobacterales > Rhodobacterales bacterium HKCCA1288. The sequence continues at coordinate 330,481 of CP065161.1, forward strand.
GACAATGGGGCGAGTGCGCAAAAGCCGCGCGCGGTGATTGATGCGATGACCCATGCCTATGAGGCGGAATACGCCAATGTGCATCGTGGTCTGCATCATCTCTCTATGGTTGCGACCGAGGCCTATGAGGGGGTGCGCGGCAAGATTGCGCGCTTCCTCGGCGTGGCGGACGAGCGCGAGATTGTCTTTACCTCAGGGGCAACGGAAGGCATCAATCTGGTTTCCTACGGTTGGGCCGCGCCGCGCCTGCAGGCGGGGGATGAGATCATCCTCACCATTGCCGAACATCACGCCAATATCGTGCCGTGGCATTTTCTGCGGGAACGTCTTGGCGTGAAATTGGTCTGGGTCGAGACAGATATGAACGGGGATTTGGACCCGCAAGCGATGATTGATGCGATCACCCCGCGCACGCGGCTGATTGCGATGTCGCATATGTCAAATGTGCTTGGCACTGTATTTGACGTCAAAACGGTGATTGATGCCGCCCATGCCCGCGATATCCCCGTGTTGGTGGATGGGTCGCAGGCGGCTGTGCACATGCCGCTGAACCTTGATGCGCTTGGCGCGGATTTTTACGCAATCACAGGGCACAAACTCTATGGCCCGTCAGGATCAGGTGCGATCTATATCAAATCGGCGCGCATGGCTGAGATGCAGCCCTTCTTGGGCGGGGGGGACATGATCCGCGAAGTGCATCGTGATGAGATCACATGGAATGACCCCCCAATGAAATTCGAGGCGGGGACACCGGGCATCGTGCAGCAAATCGGTCTTGGCGTTGCCCTTGATTACATGAGCGCCGTGGGGATGGAGGCAATTGCCGCCCATGAAGCCGATCTAACCCAATATGCACGCACCCGCCTTGCGGGGCTGAATTGGCTGAATGTTCAGGGGAATTCTGCGCATAAAGGCGCGATTTTTTCCTTCACGATAGATGGGGCGGCGCATGCCCATGATATTTCCACTGTCCTTGATAAAAAAGGTGTGGCCGTGCGCGCGGGCCATCATTGTGCACAGCCTTTGATGGAACATATGGGTGTGACGGCCACCTGCCGCGCGTCCTTTGCGATGTATAACACCCGTGCCGAGGTGGATGCCTTGGTCGAAGCCTTGGAACTGTGCCACGATCTTTTCGCCTAAGCGCGCACGGATTGATGATTGCGAAACCGCGCCCGCGCCGCTAAAAGCGGGCTCAGGCACCCGTAGCTCAGCTGGATAGAGCGCTGCCCTCCGAAGGCAGAGGCCAGAGGTTCGAATCCTCTCGGGTGCGCCAGTTTTCTTTTTCATCTGGAATGCCGCCCCGCCGATCCTATAGCATATCGGCAGATATGATGGTGGAGGGCGCGAGATATGGGCAAGATTGCGATTGTGGGGGCAGGGCTGATTGGTCAGGCATGGGGGGCTGTGTTTGTGGCAGCGGGCCATGATGTTGTGCTTTATGATCCTATCGCGGGTGTTGCCGATGGCGCGGCGCCAAAGGTTTTGGCGCGGTTGCAGGATTTAGCCGATCACGGCCTGATTGCCGCACAAGAGTATCGCAGTCAGATCAGCGTGGCTGCGAGCTTGGCCGCGGCGCTTGAGGGGGTGATATATGTCCAAGAAAGTGGCCCAGAAAAACGCGATGTAAAGGCGACCCTGACTGCCGAAATGGATGCAATTCTGCCGCCCGATGTGCCGATTGGCAGTTCAACCTCGGGCATTCCTGCCTCGTCCTATGCGGCTGATGTCGCGGGGCGCGCGCGCTGCTTGGTCGTGCATCCGATCAATCCCCCCCATCTGGTGCCCGCCGTTGAGATTGTGCCTGCCCCTTTTACCGCAGCTGAGGTTACCCAAAAAGTGCGCGATTTGATTGCACAGACAGGGCAAATTCCCATTACATTGAAGCGCGAGATTGACGGGTTTGTGGTTAACCGATTGCAAGGTGCGCTGCTGATTGAGGCGTTTAAGCTGCTGCAAAATGATGTGGCTGCGCCCGAGGATATTGACCGCGCCATTTGCGATGGTTTGGGGATGCGATGGTCGTTTATGGGGCCGTTTGAAACAATCCACCTGAATGCACCGGGGGGCGTGTCGGATTATGTCACGCGCTTTGCGGGCATGTATCAGACCATGTTTGAGGGCGACACAAAGATCAGCGATTGGTCGGCTGCCTTAGACCAAGGACTGACGTCCTATTTGGATGATCTGCACCCGCAAGACAGCCTGCCAGAGGCGCATCGCGCGCGCGATCTAAAGCTTATGGAGCTTTTGCGCGCGCGGCGTGCGGGGGGGCGCAGGGGATAAGCCTGTTAGCTTGCCCCTGCCTTTGCCATGTCGCGCAGTTGGAATTTCTGGATTTTACCCGTGCTTGTGCGCGGGATCTCTGTGAAAATAAAATCACGCGGGCATTTATAATGGGCAAGGCGGTCGCGGCACCATTCGCGCAGATCATCGGCGCTTGCGCGTTCCCCTGATTTCAATTCGATAAAGGCACAAGGCGTCTCGCCCCATTTCTCGTCTGGCTTGGCCACCACGGCCACGACAGCCACGGCTGGGTGTCCGTAAAGCACCTCCTCCACCTCGATGGAGGAAATATTCTCGCCGCCCGAGATGATGATATCCTTTGAGCGGTCTTTCAGCTGAATATACCCATCTGGGTGGATCACCGCCAAATCGCCCGAATGGAACCAACCGCCCGCAAAGGTTTTTTCGGTGGCGCTTGGGTTGCGGAAATATCCTTTCATCACGACATTGCCGCGGAACATGACCTCGCCCAAAGTTTCCCCATCGCGCGGGACGGGCTGCAATGTATCGGGATCAAGCACATCCAACTGTTCTAGCGGCGTGTATTTCACGCCCTGACGCGATTTAAGCCGCGCTTGTTCGGGCGGGGGCAAATCTGACCATTCCTGATGCCATTCATTGACCACGGCGGGGCCATAGGTTTCGGTTAGGCCATAAAGATGGGTCACATCAAACCCCGCCTGTTGCATATCGGCCAAGACCCGCTCTGGTGGCGGGGCTGCGGCAGTAAAGAAATTCACCTGTGATGGCAGTTTCTCTCGCTCGGGCGCATCCAAGATCACCGACATCACAATTGGCGCGCCGCATAGATGGGTTACGCCATCCTCGGTCAAGGCGCGCCAAATCGGCGCGCTGCGCACTTGGCGCAGGCAGACATGGGTGCCAATGATGGCGGAAATTGTCCAAGGGAAGCACCAGCCGTTGCAGTGAAACATCGGCAAGGTCCACAGATAGACCGCGTGTTTCTGCATCGAAGTGATCAGCGCATTGCCCTGTGCCAGCAAATAAGCCCCACGATGGTGATAAACCACACCTTTGGGATCGCCCGTGGTGCCGGAGGTGTAATTAAGCGCAATCGCATCCCATTCATCATCGGGCAGGGCCCATTGATAGTCAGGATCGCCTTTGGCCAGATAGGCCTCGTAATCTTCGGCTGTTACATCGCTGCGCGGGCCGTCATATTCGGGGTCATCATATTGCACCAACTGCGGCTTGGATTTCGCCAGTTGCAGCGCCTCTTGGGCCAGTGGCATGAATTCCGCATCTACGATCAGGATTTTGCTTTCGGCATGGTCAATCTGAAAGGCGATGATGGCCGCATCTAGCCGCGTGTTAATAGAATGCAGAACAGCGCCGCACATTGGCACGCCGTAATGGCATTCCAACATGGCGGGTGTATTGGCAAGGATCACAGAGACATTATCGCCCCTGCGCACCCCGTCTTGTGTCAGGCGAGACGCCAATTGCCGCGCGCGCGCATAGAAATCGCGGTAACTGCGGCGCAAGGGGCCATGAATGATAGCCACATGATCTGGGTAAGTGCCTGCAGCGCGCTCAAGAAAACTCAGCGGGCTGAGGGGTTGATGATTGGCCGCGCGCCGCGCAAGGCTTGGGTCATCGTGATAAATCTGGCTCATTTGTCCTGCCATTGTGGATGACGTTTTTCGATAAAGGCCCCGATCCCTTCTTCGGCATCATGGGTCAGCATATTATCCACCATAACCTGCGCGGCATAATTATAGGCCTCGGCCAGCCCCATTTCGGCTTGGCGATAGAAGGCCGATTTTCCAGTGGCGAGGGTCATTGTGGATTTTGCGGCGATTTTGGCGGCCATCTCTTCGGTTGTGGCGCTGAGTTCTGCCTCAGGGACAGCCTTATTCACCAATCCCATCTCAACCGCACGCGGGGCCGCGATCATATCGCCCGTCAACAGCATCTCCATCGCGTGTTTATGGCTGACATTGCGCGACAAAGCGACCATGGGGGTCGAGCAAAATAGCCCAATATGCACCCCTGGTGTGCCAAAGCGCGCGCCGTCTTCGGCCACCGCCAAATCACAGGTCGCAACCAATTGGCACCCCGCTGCCGTGGCCACGCCCCGCACCTCGGCAATCACGGGCTTGGGGCAGGCCACAATCGCCTGCATTACGGATGCGCAAAGCGCCATGATCTTGGTGAAATAGGCGCGCCCCCCATCGCCCTCAGCGCGGGCGGCAGTCAATTCCTTCAGATCATGACCCGCACAAAAAGCGGGGCCACGAGAGGCAAGAATGACCACCCGCACCTCAGGATCATCGCTTGCCGCATGGATCGCCTCAAGAAGGTGGTTCAGCATCGCCTCGGACAGCGCATTGCGGCGTTTTTCGTCATTCAGGGTCAGACGTAAAATCCCCCGCGCATCAAGCGCGCTGTCTAGGATATTGGTTTGGCTAGCTATGGTCATGGCATCCTCTCCCAGATTAGGGGCTTAGCTGATCGTCACCTCAACATAGTCGGCGATGGAATTTGCAACAAAGCAATAACGATGGGCGCGGTGCTGCATCTCGTCAAGCGTTTCCTGATCCACCGAAAAGCCGGTATCAAAGGTCACTTTGGGGTGCAGATCAATACGGGTCACGGCCATGCGGCCTTTGGGGCTTTTGCCCAAATGGGCCACGGCATGGTCGCTATAGCTTGCCACAGGCCAACCTGCCTTCGCGGCAAGGGCCAGAAAGGTCATCATATGGCAACTCGACATCGCAGCGGCCAAGGCCTGTTCTGGATTGGTATAGGCGGCATTCCCGCCCCAATCGGGCGCGGCATCCCCCATGACCTTGGTGTCATCAGTATAGGTGATCTCATGGGCGTTGCTGTACTTCTGCGGGGTCAGCGTGGCCTCTTGGCGCTGCCAGTTTAGGGTGATGGATAGGCTCATGACGCGGCAACCTTTCTTTCGTTACAATCAGATAAATTTGGTTTTGAAATCGGTATCATACCCCTCAGGGGCGAGGGGTTGGCCTGTGGCCGCCAAAGCCCCCAGGCGACCGATTTCATCACAGCTTTTCGCGGCGGCCCCATTGCCGCCTGTCAGAATGGTCAGGTGATCATCAAGCCGCTCGATATAGGGGTATCCTGTGGCGGTGAAACTGATGACGCATGTATCGGTGTGATAGGATTGCACTGGCAGATCGGGCAAAATTGCCGTCAAATAGCCTTGCAAACGCGCGGCGGCCTCTGCGCTGCCCTGAGAGCGGAACCATGCGGTCATCTCGGCCTGATTGGTCAGGCTTGGCGAGGCAGGTTCGCCCCCGATTTTCAGATAATATTTCCCATCGGGATATTGGATCGGTGGCAGCAGATACAGGTCTTCATCCATGCGCCCATCTTCGGGCATGGAAATCAGCGTGGGCATCTCGGCCAAGCGCGCCACGTCATCCGGCGCGATTTCGGCCAAAAGCACGGTGCGTGCCATCACGTTCATATCGGGGCGGGCGGGCAAAAGCCTGTCGGTGCGCGCATAGCCCCCCGTGGCGATGACGACATGCCCCGCATCCACTGTTTCGCCGGTTGTAAGGGTGACTGTGCTCTGATCCTGCGCCACGGCGGCGGCGTCAATCACCACGCCCCCTGCCTGTTCCATCGCGCGTTCCTCTGCGGCGCGCAATAAGCGGGGGTTGATCCAACCGCCTGCGGCCTCCCATGCGGCGGCTGTTCCTGCGGGAAACCGCATAAAGGGAAAGCGCGCGGCAAGCCCTGCATCATCAAGCCGCTCATGGGGAATGGCCAAGGCCTCAGCCGCCTGCAGAAAGGCGCGCGTAAAATCCGCAGCGGGCCCTGCGATTGGCCCTGCCATCATCACCCCGCATGGGGTGTAGAACCTTTGCCCTAATACCGCCTCAAGTTCACGGTATCGCGCCATTGAACGTAAGGCGAGGCGGGACCAGTCCGCCTTTTCAGCAAGGCCGCGCGTGATCCTGCCTGCGTCATGGTGGCTGCCAAAGGGGCCATCATGGGTTGCACGGTTCTGCGGCTCGGAGGGGCCGATTAGGGCCACGCGATGACCCATTTGCGCCAGATACCGCGCAGCGGCTGTGCCCATCAGGCCACGACCAACCACCGCGATATCAAAGCGCCCCGTCACAGCGACAATCCTGTTGTCTTGGTCAGTTCGGCAAAGCTTGCTTGGGTAACAGGGTCAAGAGGGATACCCTTTTGAGCGCGTAAGGCTGCCACATCCCATTCGCGATCCCCAGGCGCCATGACGCGCGCGCCTGTGCGTGGCGTGCTGGTGCGCAGCTTGGTCAGGTAATGCTCCATGCCCGCAATGAACATCGGGCCTGTTAAAAAGGCCTCTGGGTCAATCGCAATCACAAATCCCCCCACGCCCCGCGGACGGGTCATGTCACCGCCCACCATCGCATCGAGATCGGGCGAGATTTTCATGCCCGTGAAAACCGCCGAAAAGATTTCTGCAACGCCCCCCAATGCGGCCCCCTTAAACCCGAATTCGCCCCCGAGCGGGGCCAACATTTCAGCTTTATTAGGGTCGGTTGTGTTCACACCTGCGGCGTCAGATGCGACATCTTCGGGCAAGGTCACGCCAAGGGAGGCATAAAGTTGCACGCGGTTATAGGGCACAGAACTGGTCGCCATATCCAAAAGCCAAGGGTTTCCTGCGGTGGGAAAGGCGATGGAGATCGGATTGGTGCCGTGAAACCGTTCGGCCCCGTCATGCAGGCGCACAAGACTGTCTGAATTGCCAAAGACCATCCCACCCATCCCGCGCTTGGCCAAGGCCATGGTGTAGGCCCCCGCAGCGCCGTAATGCGAGCTGTTCATCACCCCAACCGCACCAATGCCCGCCTCACGGGCCAAATCGGCGGCATGATCTGCTGCAGCATAAAGTGCGCGCGCACCATGCGCATCATCCGCGTCCAACATGCCCGTGCCTGCACGGGTTTTGGTGAATTTGAGATTGGGGCGCGGGTTAACACGCCCGCCGCGCATCACCGCCTGATAATGCGGCAAAAGGCGGAAGCCGTGGCTGTCTACGCCATGCAGGCTGGCATGCATCATGGCATCTGTAGTGGTTGTGGCTGTGGCCTCATCTGCGCCCGCAGCGCGCAATATGGCGTGGCTGAAATTTGTTATTGCCTCGGCACTGACCCAAATTTGATTATTATCCTGCCCTTGCGCTGTCATTTTACCCTCCCGCCAGATTACAATTTCGCGCATGTTGCCTCAGCGCTACGGGCGATGCCAGTTAAGAATTTATCTCTCAATCCAATGCGGCAATCAGCTGGGGGATTTTCTGTTTTACTTTGAAGAAACCCGCCGTGGCATGGGGCCATATCCTTTGATCCCAAGGGTCGCACCATTCGGCGAAGGCGATATTTGCGGCCTCAAGGGGCCTGCGCGCCTCGGTCATCCAATCGAATAACGGCCCTTGCGGGATATAGGGGGTGGCGATTTGCACGGCCCCAAGCCGGGTGGCCATTTGCGCCAAGAGTTTTGGATCGCGCGCCTCGACCATTTCAGCGGTCAGGTCAAGCCGATTTGCGCAATCGCGAATGGCCTCGGCCTCGAAGGCGGCGACACTTGGGCTTGCATGGCGCAAATGCGATTGGGTCAACCCCACCACGGCAACAACATCAAAGCCCGCAATATCGGCGCCTGTGATCCCGCAGTCTTCATCAGTGATCAGCAAAAGGGTTTTCTTCCCCGTCTGTGGCGCAACGGGGCGGCGCAGCGGTAGGGTCGGGGGCAGGCCATCAGGTTCGGTTGCTTCAAGCCCTTCTGTCACCACGGCCAAATCTACATCGCGCGGGGTAAATCGGTTTTGCGTGAATTTTGCGATATTCCACGCCTCGGCCGCGTAGAATTTGCCCCGTGTATGTAGGCCCGCAACCCATCGCCAGCCCAAGGTATTAGACGCTGCATCCCCATCCAAGAGATGACGATAAAAGAAATCCGCGCCAAGCCGCCATGGCAATCGCAGCGTGAATATCCAGATCGAGGCAAACCACATCCGCGCGTGATTGTGCAGATAGCCCGTTTCAACCAATTCGCGCGCCCAATGGTCAAAGCAGTCTATCCCCGTGCGCCCTTCGATGGCGCGGGTATAGGCGCGGGACAAAGGGCGATCTTGGTCGAGCGCGCCCATATCGGCCTCAAGACCTGATACGTAACTGCGCCATATGGCAGGGCGCATCTCAAGCCAGCCTTTGAAATAGCTGCGCCAAATCACCTCTTGAATGAATTTTTCAGCGGCAACCGCGCCATGTGTGCCAAGCGCGGTTTTGACGACCTCTGCCTCGCGGATCAGGCGGCGGCGGATATAAGGCGACAGGCGCGACACAGATTTATGTGCGCCATGTCCCAGATCGTAATTGCGGCCATTGGCATAGGCCTTGCCCATTTTGGGGGTGAATTCGATGAGACGCGCCTCTGCCTCTGCCCGTGTAGCCTGCATGTTTTTGCCTCGCTTGGATGTGCGTTGCGCATCTAGCTAAGGCAGCAGGGGGCAAGGTCAACTGCGCCTAAGCGCCCTCAAACGGGGTTTCGCGCAGCTCGCGCGCGACCGCCTCATCCAGCGGTGGGGGGAAGGAATTGAGGATAAAACCAAGCGTGCTGTAAAAGCCCACTGTGGCAATCAAATCAAAAATGCCCTCTTTGCCAATTTCCGCCTCAAGCGGCCCCTGCATCTGGGGGGGGATCGCGCGCGCGCTCATCAGGGCATCGACTGCGCGGGCGATGGTTTGATCCTGACCTGTGATCTCGTCAATTGGGCCTGCGAGACGCGCGATGCGGTGATCTTCAAACCCGAGGGCGCGCGCACGGCTGACATGATGCGCCCATTCATAATCCGAGCCCATCCAATGCGCGGCACGCAGGATCACCACCTCGCTCAATTCGGGGCCAAGCGCGGTTTTGACCACCACATGATCCCGCAAATCTGCCCAAGCCCGTAGTAATGCAGGGTGATGCGCCATCACCCGATAGACATTCAGCCGCCCCGCAAACCCTGCTTGCATATCCGCGATTTCGGCGGGCCAATGGGCGTTGTCTAGGGGCGGGTAGCGGGTCATTTTTGGGCTCTTTTCTTAGAGGCTGCGCGCAAGGCGCAACCCATCATAAATTGCGGCATGGGTGTTGCGCGGTGAGACTGCATCACCAATGCGGTAGAGGTCAAACTGCCCGTCTGGATTTTTGATAATCTTTTGGGACTGCCCTGCAAGAAAGGCATGGTAATCCATCTCGCCCAAATTGCGCGACTGTGGTTTGAGCGCAAAATAAAGATCATCAAGCGGCGTTGTGCCTTGATTGACCACGACCTGATCCACCTCGCGGGTTTCGATTTTGTCGCTATAGTCACTGATTAAATGCGCGGTCAGGCGATTGCCTGTGCGCGTTACATGGCTGAGATACCACGTGATGGTCATCTGCGCGCCTGAGTGTTGCAGCGCACGAATATAGGGGGTGAGGTTCATGCCCATCACCTCGGGCGCGATGGCGCGGTCGCGGGTGACGATCTCAATGCTGCGGGCATGGGGGGCTGCAAATTCCGCGGCCTGCAACCCCGCGTGATCGCCTGCCTCATCAAAGATCAGCATATCGCCTTCGGGTTTGACATCGCCCGACAAAATATCCCATGCGCTGCAAATGAGGTCGCTGCCCGTCTCTAACCCCCCTTCGCGGGCCATGCCGCCTGTGGCCACAATCACCACATCGGGCGCAGTCGCCAAAACATCTTCTGCCTCGGCATAGGTGTTATATTGCACGCGCACGCCCAGCTTTTCGCATTGTGCAACCCGCCATTCGGTGATCGCCAGCATCTCGCGGCGGCGGGGCGATTGCGCAGTGAGGCGAATTTGCCCGCCTGCCTGCGGGGCGGCCTCAAGGAGATGCACCTGATGCCCGCGCGTGGCCGCAACCCGCGCGGCCTCAAGGCCCGCAGGGCCCGCGCCGATAATGGTGACGCGGGTCGGGGTGTCCGTTGGGGCAATCTTATGCGGTTGGCTTAATTCCCGCCCCGTTGAGGGGTTATGCAAACACAGCGCTTTTTCGCCCTGATAGATGCGGTCGATACAGTAATTTGCCCCCACGCAGGGGCGAATATCCTCCTCGCGCCCCTCGAGAAGTTTTGCCATGATATGCGGGTCGGCAATATGTGCCCGCGTCATCCCCACCATATCCAACTTGCCCGCAGCAATGGCATGACGCGCGGTCGATAAATCGGGAATACGCGCGGCGTGAAAGATCGGTATGCCCGTTTGCGCGCGTAACTCGCCCGCAAAATCCAGATGCGGGGCCGAGGCCATGCCCTGCAACGGGATCACGCGGGTCAGGCTTGCATCGGTGTCGATATTGCCCCGAATGACGTTTAGGAAATCGACCAACCCGCTGTCGCGCAGACGGCGGGCAATCTCTTGGCCTTCGGTGGCAGAAATACCGCCCTTGATATCTTCATCGGCCACAAAACGGACGCCAACGATGAAATCATCCCCAACGCGGGCACGAATGGCGCGCAGGACATCCATCGAAAAGGCCATGCGCGTCTCAAGCGTTTCAGCCCCGTATCGCCCGTCTAGGTGATTGAGGCGGGGCGACCAAAACGCATCCATCAAATGGCCGTAGGATTCCAATTCGATCCCGTCTAGCCCTGCATCCTTCATCCGTTCAGCCGCATCGGCGTAATCACTGATGATCCGCGCGATGTCCCAATCCTCAAGCACTTTGGGATAGGCGCGATGTGCGGGTTCGCGCAGCGCACTTGGCGAGAGGACAGGCAGCCAATCGCCTGTGTCCCACCGCGTGCGCCGCCCCAGATGGGTGAGTTGGATCATCACAGCCGCGCCCTCGTCATGCACCTCGCGGGCAAGACGGGCCATATGCGGGGTAATCTCGTCCCGATAGGCCAAGAGATTGCCAAAGGCGGGTGGGCTGTCGCGGCTGACCACGGCAGAGCCCGCCGTCATGGTCAGAGCAATGCCAGCACGGGCGCGCTCCACATGATAGGCGCGATAGGCATCGGTGGGTAGGCCATCCTCGCTATAGGCGGGCTCGTGGCTGGTGATCATGACCCGATTGCGCAAGGTCAGATGTTTCAGCTGAAACGGCTGCAAGATCGGGTCTGCCATAGGATGCCTCTTAGCGGTTCGCGACTGTGCCAGCCTAGGCTGGCCGTGACGGGCTCTGCTTGTCAAGGAAGGGGCGCGTCACGAAAAGGCGCGTTTGCGCCATTTGCGCCTAGGCGGCCTCCGCCATGACCCAATCTGCCGGCAGGGCATTGGCCAAGACCAATTCGGCATTTGGCAGGTCATTCGCATCGCGCCTTGCGCGGGCCGCTTCGGGGGTGTGACCGTGATCAATCCATCTCTGCAACAGCCGCGCCTCAATTTCCGCGCGCGGAGGCATCAACATAATTGCGCTGTCCCAAAACTTGCGCAAATCACGCCATCCGTCTTGATCCAAAAGCAGATAATTACCTTCGACAATGACAAATTCCACGGAGCGGGGCAGGGTGGCTGCCCCCGCGATCGAGATATCACGCGCCCGATCAAATAAGGGATAAGCGATCTCAGCCTCGGAATTTTCGGAAATACGAGCCAAAAGCTGCGTAAAGCCCTGTAAATCAAAGCTATGCGGCGCGCCTTTGCGCGACAAAATCCCGCGCGCTGCAAGCACCGCGTTATCAAGGTGGAACCCATCCATTGGGATCACGGCGGCGGATTTACCTGCCCGCCCAAGGGCATGGGCAAGCGCGCGCGCAGCGGTGCTTTTGCCCGAGGCGGGCGGCCCCGCAACCGCAATGATCTGGCGCGGTTTCTTGGGCAGGCCCAAGATGTGATCGCGCATTTGACGGGCAATCTCTTCAGGCGGCTGCGACATGATCGGGCTGCATTGCTCCTGTCATCAGGGCCACGGCATCGGACATAGAGACTTCACGCGGGTTCACCACGCAGAGCCGTTTGCCCAAGCGGTGGATATGGATGCGGTCGGCCACCTCGAACACATGGGGCATGTTATGGCTGATCAAAACCACAGGCGTGCCACGCGCACGCACATCTTGGATAAGATCCAGAACCTTGCGGCTTTCTTTCACCCCGAGGGCTGCGGTCGGCTCATCCAAGATAATGACCTTTGACCCAAAGGCCGCAGCACGCGCCACAGCCACCCCTTGGCGCTGCCCCCCTGACAGGGTTTCAACCGCCTGATTGATGTTTTGGATGGTCATCAGACCCAATTCGCTGAGTTTTTGCCGCGCGAATTCCTCCATCGCGCGATGGTCAAGCATCCCAAAAACCGAGCCCAAAATACCCTTTTTACGCAATTCGCGGCCCACGAACATATTGTCCGTGATCGACAGTGCGGGCGACAGCGCGAGGGTTTGATAGACGCATTCAATGCCCGCTTCGCGCGCCTCTAGCGGCGAGGTGAAATTGATTTTGCGATCTTCAAGAGTGATTTCGCCCTCATCGGGGGTGACCGCCCCTGATATCGCCTTGATCAGTGACGATTTGCCAGCACCATTGTCACCGATCACGGCCAGAATTTCACCGGGCATCAGATCAAAATCAGCATGATCTAGGGCGGTGACACGGCCATAGCGTTTGACCAAACCGCGCGCTTTGAGAATGGGTTGTGTCATGCGGAGACCCTCCTGATCCATTGGTCAACGGCAACGGCGATGATAATCAGCCAACCGATTGCGAAAATTTGCCAAAGCACATCCACCCCCGCGAGGCGCAGACCTGACTGGAATACGCCCACGATGAGGGCGCCAAAGAGCGCGCCCATGATAGAACCACGCCCCCCAAAGAGGCTGATGCCGCCGATCACAACAGCCGTGATTGATTGCAAATTGCCCTCATAAAAACTTTGGGGTGAGATGGACCCAACTCGCCCGATTGAGGCCCAGGCCGCAAGCGCGCAAATGAACCCCGCAAGCATGTAAACCTGACGCAGGGTGCGGTCGGTGCGAATACCTGCCAATTCGGCCGCGTCCTTGTCGTCACCGATCATATAGACATGGCGGCCCCAAGCGGTTTTGTTCAGCAAATACCAAAGACCCGCAAAGACCAACACCATCAGAACCGTGCCATATGTCAGCCGCGCTGAGCCCAGTTCGATATTCTCACCAAAGAATTTGAGGAGGGGGGCGGCGTTGTCGATATCTTCGCCACGGATAGATTGCGCGCCAGACAGCCACAGGTTCAACGCGAAAAAGATATTCCATGTGCCAAGCGTTGTGATGAAGGGTGGCAGTTTAATCTTTGTGACCAACAGACCATTGAGATAGCCTGCAAATGTGCCTGCGACAAAGCCGATGAGGATGGCAATTGGGGCGGGAACGCCAAATTCCACCGCCAATTTTCCAGAAATTACGCTGATCAAGACCATGATTGCCGCAACCGACAGGTCAATCCCTGCGGTTAAAATCACAAGGCTTTGCGCTGCGGCAAGGATCCCGATGATGGAAACCTGCTGCATGATCAAAGTCAGGTTAAACGGGGTGAAGAACCGCTCGCCTGCAATTAGGCCAAACACCAAAACGGCGCTAACCAACACGATCACAGGCACAAATGTGGGGTTGCCGTGCAAAATATGCTGCAGCTTGGCCGCAAAGCCCCGTTTTTGATGCTCAAACTGCGCCACGCGATCATCGCTTTTGGCGAGATCAGCCTCGTAATCTTGGCCCTTCGGGGCAGGTGCGGTGCGTTCTTGGTCTTGCATGGCTCTCTTCCAATTGGGGCGGTCGCGCCGCGAAAGTTTCGTCAAAAAACCTGCGCGCGGTCAAACCAAAACCGATGGATCAAAGTTTTGCCCCTGTGTCCCCAAAGGGGGAAGGGCGGGTCAGATGGGCGCGGTGCGTAGGATGCGCCGCGCCCTCTGGGATTGGGGGGCGGCAAGCCACCCCCTTTGGGATAGATCAGGTCAGGAGCTTAGCCCCAGCACTGCTCCAACGCTTCTTCGGAAGAGATCGACTCGATGCCGTCTACAGGCTGGTCAGTGACCAAGAGAACGCCTGTGTTGAAGAAATCGAGGCCATCTGTGTTTTGTGGCATCGTGCCATCGGCTGCGAATTGTGCAATCGCGTCAATGCCCAATGAGGCCATCTTCAGCGGGAACTGCATGGAGGTCGCGCCGATCACGCCCGCAGCAACATCACGCACGCCAGGGCAGCCGCCATCGACCGAAACGATTAGGGCTTGGCTTTCCAAACCAAAGGCGCGCAGCGCCTCATAGGCCCCTGCAGCGGCAGGTTCGTTGATCGTGTAAACCACGTTCACGCCGCTGTCGATTTGCAGCAAGCTTTCCATCGCGGTGCGGCCACCTTCGGACGAGCCGTTGGTGACATCATTGCCAACAATGCGCGGGTCATCTTCATCACCGATATCGGTTGGGTCTTTTACATCGACACCAAAACCCGTGAGGAAGCCTTGGTTGCGCAGATAGTCCACCGAAATCTCGGACGCGTTGAGGTCAAGCATAGCGATCCGTGCGGTCGAGGTGTCCCCCATCGCAGCAGCGGCCCATTGGCCGATCAATTCGCCTGCGCGGAAGTTGTCGGTGGCAAAGGTTGCATCAGCCGTATCTGCAGGCTCAAACGGTGTATCAAGCGCGATCACCAAAGCACCAGCTTCGCGGGCCTGTGTAATCACAGGGGCCAAGGCACGGCTGTCAGATGGTGTGATCAAAATCCCTTGTGCGCCTGCCGCGATGCAGGTTTCAACAGCGGCAACTTGGCTTTCAACATCGCCATCAATCGCGCCTGCGTAAGTTTGCAGGTTAATCCCTGCCGCTTCGGCGGCAGCGGTCGCGCCTTCCTTCATTTTAACAAAGAAGGGGTTTGTGTCGGTTTTTGTGATGAGACATGCGGTGATGTCCTGTGCTGATGCAACATTTGCAAAACCGAGGGCTGCAACACCCCCCAACAGCACTGTTTTCAAACCTTTGGTCATTTTTTCCTCCCCAATGATCCAATGGAGGCAGAATCTGCCTATGCCCAATGTGATGCGCGATGCATTTAGCCCTGTCAATAAATAAATCACTCTTATTTATTAATTGACAGGAGGTGACAGCGCGCGCATCTTTTGGCAGGGAGGATGTCATGGCAGATGGCAGTGACAAAACAATAGCACAGGGCGGGGCCGAGTTTCGCGGCACCAACCAAACGGGTATGCGTGCGCAAAATGAGCGCGTGGTTCTCACATTGATCCGCCGTCACGGGGCATTGGCCAAGGCAGAGATCGCGCGGCTGAGTGACCTGTCGGCGCAGACTGTTTCGGTGATCATGCGCGCGCTTGAGGAAGACGGGCTTCTTTTGCGTGGCGAGCCGCAGCGCGGTCGCGTGGGGCAGCCCTCCGTTCCGATGACGCTAAACCCCAATGGTGCCTTTTTCTTGGGTCTGAAAATTGGGCGGCGTTCCTCGGAAATGGTGCTGACCGATTTCTTGGGCAATATTCTAGAGCGGCGAATAAATCTGCAGGTTTATCCCGATTATGCGGATGTTCTGCGCTTTGCCCTTAGGGCCGCGTCTGACTTGCAGGAGACGCTTCCCAAAGAAGCGCAATCGCGCATCGAGGGGTTGGGGATCGCGATGCCCTTTCAGATGTGGGACTGGGGCCCCATTATCGGCGTAAGCCCCGCCCAGATGGAGCCGTGGCGCCATCACGATATTCAGGCCGAATTGCAGGCGGAATTGCCGTTTCCAATCTTTCTACAAAATGACGCCACCGCGGCCTGCGCGGCGGAACTGGCCTTTGGCACGGGCAGTCAGCCCGCTTCGATGCTGTCCTTCTACATCGCCTATTTCATTGGCGGCGGCGTGGTCATGGAGGGCGGGCTTTATGCAGGGGTGACGGGAAATGCGGGGGCGATTGGCTCGATGCCAGTGCCCGATGCCGAAGGCGAATTGCGTCAGTTGATTGACCAAGCCTCGCTTGTTTTGCTTGAACGCGCGCTTGAGGCGCGGGGGATCGACCCGATGACGCTGTGGCGCACGCATGCGCAGTGGGACATTCCCGATGATATTCGCAATGGCTGGATCGCACAGGCGGGGCGGGCGATTGCCCATGCGACCCATGCCGCGATTTCGGTGATTGATTTTCCCGTGATCCGTATTGATGGCTGGATGCCAAGTCCCATCCGTGCGGCCTTGGTGGCGCGGGTTGAGGCAGAATTGGCAGGGCTTGATTTCACAGGCCTAGAGCGACCCGTAGTGCAAGAGGGCACAGTTGGCGCAGATGCCCGTGCCCTTGGCGCGGCAAGCCAACCCCTGTTTCGGCGGTTCCTGACGGGGCTGACACGCTAGATATTCTTCGCGCAGATTTACCGAATTTTATGCTTTCTGCTCCACAGACAGCGCGTGGGTTGGCTGTGTTGCACGCCCCTTACACACGCTGTTTTTGGAGTGCGCGATGAATCGTCCGCTGAATGCGAAAGCCCTTATTAATGGTGATGATGCGGTATTCGGCTCGCCCGTTGAACAACAGACGCGCCAAGCTGCGAATTTGGGCGGCGTGATTCAAGATGTGGCGGATCGGGTTGGGGTCTTATCGGTCACATTGGCCGAGGTGTCTGGCGATGTGCAGGATGTAACGGCGCTGTATAAAAGCAAGACCAAAGGCTTTCAACAATTGCGCACGGGCGTCCATTCCATGGCTGAACGCGGGCGGCAGGTTGTTCATGCCGCGGGCGAGGCGTTGGATACGGCGGCCAATGCGCGTGCGCGGGTGGACGAAACATCGCACAGGTTAAAACAGGTGATGCAAGATGTGTCTGCGCTGACCGCCCATGCGAATGATATTTCGGCCCAATTGTCGCGCGTGTCTCATAGTATGGTTGAGGTGACAAAAATTTCGGCCCATGTGTCTGAATTGGCGCGTCAGACGAACCTTTTGTCTTTGAATGCGGCGATTGAGGCCGCCCGTGCTGGGGAACATGGGCGCGGGTTTAAGGTGGTGGCAGGCGAGGTGAAGGAGCTGTCAAATCAAGCAGGTAATGCCACTGCGGAAATTAGCAAAACCATGGATGCGCTTGGCGCGCAGATGAATGCCGCAATCGCGCAGGCGGGGGCGGCTACGAAATTGGCCGACCAAATCCGCAACAGCACCGATATGGTCGGCGCCGATGTCGAGGTTTTGCCCAAGGTTTTGACAGTCGTGCATCAGGTGCAAACCGATATTGTGGGCGCGGCGCGTGCCATCGGGGATGATTTGAACCATGCAGAGACCGAAATTGACCAGATGACCAAGGCGGTTGAAACGGCGTCCGTTTCTCTTGCCTCTGCCTCGGATAAATTGACCGCCCTGACCGATACGTCAGAGCAGATGATCTCACTGACCGCGCGGCTTGGGGTTGACACAGTTGACACAGCTTACATCCGCGCGGTGCAGCAGGTGTCCCGACAAGTGGCCGAGCGGTTTAGAGACGCAGTTGAGGCGGGGCAGATTTTGCTAAACGACCTCTTTGACGAGGTCTATGTGCCGATCGAAGGCACAGATCCGCAACAACATATAACGCGCTTTACCGCCTTTACCGATGAGGTTTTGCCGCCACTGCAAGAGCCCGTATTGAAATTTTCAGACAAGGTCGTGTTTTGTGCGGCCATTGACAGGAATGGGTATATCCCAACCCATAATGTGAAATTCAGTCATCCGCATCGCCCAAATGAGGCCGATTGGAATGCGCGCCACGGGCGTAATCGGCGGATCTTTAATGATCGCGTGGGGTTGAATGCGGGGCAAAATCAACAACCCTTCCTCTTGCAGGCCTATCGCCGTGATATGGGCAATGGGGAATTTGCGATGATGAAAGATGTCTCTGCCCCGATTGATATCTTTGGCAGGCATTGGGGTGCAGTGCGTTTGGCATATCTGGTTTAGCGCAAGGCCGCGGCCTCCAAAATATTCCGCCGTTCAATTGGTCAAATCATGGGGCCCTCCATAGCGATCGCTGGTGCCTTGGTTGCGCCCTGCGGAGGGTGTTGCCGAATGCCCAAGGGCCTGTGGCCGACCCTGTTGGCAAGGATAGGCGCCCATTCAGTGCGAAGGTTCAACCTTTCTTCCGAAGTCAAGCTTCCCCGCGAGATGCGCAGAAAACCGCGGTTCTTCTCGTCATCGGTTCATGATTGGGGGGCCAAAAGGTCAACACGCACCGATACTCGATACTGGGTTGCGCCTATACACACGGCGTTGCGCAAGGGGCGCGCGACCTTCCTCCTGCGGCCTTTGCCAAAATGAACTTGACCATGCGAGCGAGATTTTTTCTGGGGTTTCGCCCGCAAATTTTGGCCCCGCGGGGGGATCTCAGGCGCAGGGGTGTCAAAATAGACATCCCGCGATTGCGGTTCACCCATGTGGATCAAACAGGGCAAGGTCCTACTGCATCGCGTTCTCGGATCGCTTTTCACCCATTCTGCGCGATGCGGCTGCGCTGTGCGCCCAAGAGAAGCCTTGCAACGGTTTGGCCGTCCTCAATCGGCTGCCGTAAATCTCCAGCACGATCAGAGGAAATGTCGCAAAGACCCTGGCTGTATATTTGCGCCCCTTCTAAAAGTTGGCACAACAGATCTAGCTTCTGCAAAGCTGCAAGATGGGTTGTGCTAAAATGCTTGGTCATTTCGGGGCTGCTGCCAATGGCCTGATCGAGATCTCTTGCTATCTCGGCGCATAGAGAAATTTCGGCGTAAAGCCGTTGCATACAAATCTCAAAAGGGCGGGCGCCGTGGCCTTCGCTGTCCGAGATGTCATGCGGCCCGTCATCCAATAACTGATATTCGTTCAATTCAATGTGCCAAAGGTCAAGATCTGTTTCGGCACAGTCTGGCACAGTCTGCGGCTGGCTGTCAGGCATTGTGATCCCGTCTTATTGTGGCAAGTTTCAAACTGCGAGCGGATCAACGCCTCACAGGGGGCCAAAAACAGATTCAATCGAGTGTGCAAAAGCATCGCGCGTAAAGGGTTTTTTCAGGTAATTATTCATTCCCAAAGCCCGACCTCGGTCGATCAAAGCCTGATCGATGCGGCCTGAGATTAATATAAAACCAATGCGCTGCGTGGCAGGGTTGGCGCGCAAATTCTGGAGCAGCGTCAAACCATCCATTTCAGGCATATTGTAGTCCGAAATCACAAGATGCACGGGCTGTGCCTGCAAACGGCGCAGCGCGCTGCGACCATCAGGTTCATAGACGACATTTTCAATGCCAATCCAATCAAGCGCCTGATCAATTAAGCCACGGCTGACGGACATATCGTCAACAACCATGACATGTAGTTGCTTCTTTAGGCTCATATTCAGGCTCCTTGTTGCATTTTTAGGGCCATGGGGGCGCTGTATGTGGTGTCACCCTGTGCCTCTGCGCTACGGCGATAGCTGGTGGTGCCGTTTAGGTTAAAATGCGCTAACGCCTGCGTATCGAGACGTTCTGAATGGCCTGTGAACAGCCAACCCCAGGTGCTACGATTTTCGCAAAGCGTTGCCATAGCTCTGTGCGGGTGGCTTCATCAAAATAGATCACGACATTGCGGCAAAAAATAACATCGAACGGGCCGCGCATTGGCCAAGGGCCATGTAAGTTCAGTGGTTCAAAGGCAATCAGATGACGCGGCTCCGCGCGGATATTCAACCACGGCTCGCCTTGATGATGTTCTTCTTGGAAATACCGAGATATTTGGTCTGCGCTGAGGCCCTTTGTCAGCCCCGCGCGATATCGGCCTGCACGCGCCTTGTCGATGGCATAGGTGTCAATATCCGTTGCGAGGATTTTGATGTCATATCGGGCCGCATCAGGCAAAAGATCAAGCAGAGTGATGGCGATGGAATAGGCCTCTTCGCCAGTGGAACACCCCGCTGACCAAATCCGCAGGCGCGCATCTTGTGATTTCGCCCGCGCAATCAGAGGTGGCAGAATATCGCGGGCAAGCTGTTTGAAATGATGCCCTTCGCGAAAAAACGAGGTGACATTCGTGGTCATGGCCGCGACAAATTCGCGGCGCTCTTGGCCCGTTTCATCTTGCTCTAACGCCAGCAAATAGCGATCAAAATCCGTCAGGCCCAGATGGCGCAAACGGCGATTGAGGCGCGAGACCATCAAGCTCGATTTTGAGGATGAAATGACAATACCGCTTTCGCGATAGAGCATGTCGCGCAGCCCTTCAAAGGCCACGCTTGACAAGGTGGGGTCACAATCGGATTGGGTCATCTGGCGATGGATTTCGCATCTGGCAGGATGCGCGTCAGATCAAGCTTGCGCAGCAATCGGTTATCATCAAGTGTGACCAAGCCTGTTATAAAGGCTTTTGCCTCTTCAGCGGCGACATCGGGCATGGGTTTGATCGCCTCGGGAGGAACGGGCAGAATATCGGCAACATGATCCGCCAAAAGACCCACGGTTTGATTTTCCACCTGGGCGATAATGATGACGTTGCGCGGGTCTTCTTGGGTGGTCCCCAGTCCTAATCGAGCGGCCAGATCAATCACCGCAACCACAGCACCGCGCAAATTGATCACCCCTTTCACATAGGGCTGCGCATGGGGCAAGAATGTGGTTTCTGACCAGCTGCGAATTTCGCGCACCATCCCGATATCAATGCAGAAATCCTGATCAGCGACCCGAAAGGCGACCATGTCTTGGCGCGTGTCAGACGCAGTGCGCAGGGTATTGTCGAGCATGTTCAAGCCTCCAAAGCAATGGGAAGTGGTCCTGCACCTGCGGCATGGACAATTTCGTCAGGGTCAAGGATCAGCGCAATCCTACCATTTCCAAGGATTGTAGCTGCGGAAATGCCAGGAATTTCACCGTAGTTTTCTTCGAGACTTTTGATCACCACTTGGCGTGTATCGTGGATGCGGTCGACCAAAAGTGCTGCGCGATTGAACTTATCCGTTTCAACAATGATCAAAATTCGATCCGTTATATTTTGCAGCGGCGCGCGCAGGTTTAAGGAGTGCCCCGCATCGACCAAGGGCACCAAGTCACCGCGATTTTGCACCACGCGGGTATGGGTGCCCGTGCTGTGAATTTTGACCGTATGGGGTTGGATCGTCTCAACAATTGCATTGATTGGAATGACCACGGTCTGGCCTTCGACCTCGACCAACATGCCCTGCAACACCGCTAATGTGAGCGGGAGAGATATGGTAAATGACGTCCCGATCCCATTAGTGGATTGTATGATGACCCGCCCGCCAAGCGAGGTGATTTCACGGCGCACGACATCTAGGCCAACCCCACGACCAGAGAGAGCGGAAATCTCGTCTTTTGAGGAAAACCCAGGTAAGAACAGAAGGTTGTCGATCTCGGTCTGACTGAGCTGCGCGTCAGGTGAGATCAGGTTTTTGCTCTCAGCAATTTTGCGGACTTTTTCGCGGTTTATGCCCGCACCATCATCGCTGACCTCAATCACGATCCGACCTGATCGATGTGCGGCGGTGAGGCGAATTTCGCCTTCCTCATCCTTGCCCGCAGCGCGGCGCTGCGCGCTTGGTTCTAGGCCGTGGTCAATCGAATTGCGTAACATATGGGTGAGCGGATCAACCAATTTTTCGATGATGGTTTTATCAACCTCTGTCTCTTCCCCCTCGGTCACGAGGCGCACAGGTTTTTGCGTGGCATCACTGGCCTCGCGGATCACGCGATGCATCCGCTCGAACACCGATTTCAGGGGCTGCGCACGGATCGCCATGACACTTTCTTGGATTTCAGACGCTAATTGTCTAACCCCATCAAGCCCTTTGTGAATGTCCGAATTTTGCGGCAGCCCCGCCATATCAATGGTTTGTTCAAGCATCGCTTCCTTGATCACCAATTCGCCAATGAGGTTGATCAACCGATCAACGCGGTCGAGATTGACACGAATGGTCGCCACCGTTTTCGATTGGTTGGCGGTGCCCATCCCTTGCGCGGGTTGGGGCGGCTGTTTCTGACTGAGGGCGGGGGGCGCATCTTGGCCCTCTGCAAGTTTTTTGGGGGGAAATGCGTCTGTCGGCTCAGGGGGCGCTTGAATTGTTTCAGAGGTCGCCATGGATTGATCATCAACTCTGCGGATGGCGATATCGGCCAAATCTTCGACAAATTCGAAGATCCCGCTGATTTCTTGATCACTGGCATCGCTGGTGAGGGTGATGTCCCATGACAGACCCGCAGATCCGATATCAGCATCCGTGAGATTTGGTAGCTCAGCATGGGTTAGGGTGACATCGATTTGGCCCAAATCGGCCAAGGCGCGCATGAAGAGTGCAGGGTCATGGCCCGCGCGATAGAGGCTAGCATGCGGTGCAAACCGAATGATCCGCTGAATAAGGGCGGGGTTTTTGTCACTTATGGCGTCTCGCGGATTTTTTGTGTCGGGCAGCGCAAGCCCTGTGAGGGCATCGAGGGACAAGGTGAGGGGGGTAAAGTCAGGGATGACCTCTGCTGCCATCTCTGCATCGGCGGGCAGGGCCGCATCCATGGCAGCAAGAATTTTCGGATCACTTTCCAGGATTGGATCAATAGCGCCTTTCGCAGCATTCACATGGTCGCTGAGGTGGTCGCCCGCCCGATGCAAAAGACCCATCAAATCGGGATCAGGGGCCAAACGGCCCGCGCGGATATGATCCAAGAGCGTCTCAAACCTGTGTGCGAATTCCACCAATTGGGAGAGATCAAATGCACCAGCGCCCCCTTTAATCGAATGCACGGCCCGAAAGACGGAATGAATGGCCTCGCCGCCATCCGAATGTGCCTCCATCTCGCGCAGGCCTTCGGCCATGGCTTCGAGTAATTCGTCACATTCTTGAAAATACAGCTCTTTTAAATCGGCAAGACTGGCCATCTTCACCCTCCTTCGCGCCGCGCCTTATGCGCCGATCGTGCGACCGATAATGGCGCGCAGCTTTTCTTCATCGAAAGGTTTGACGATCCATCCCGTGGCCCCCGAGGCGCGCGCGCGCGCCTTAAGTTCGGCCCCGCTTTCCGTGGTCAGAACAAGGATCGGGATACTGGCGTAATCCGCAGTCGCACGCACAGCCTCAATCACGCCGAAACCATCCATCCGTGGCATATTAATATCTGTAATCACCAAATGCGGGTCGGCTTGGGGTAGGATCTCCATCCCGGCTACGCCATCTTCTGCGAAATGCATGTCATAGCCATGCGGCTCAAGCGCCGCGCCGATCAAATGGCGCATTGTGCGCGAATCGTCTATCGCCAGAATACGCAGGCTCATGCGGCCTCTCCTGTGAAAATTGCCGATGGGGTGGTTCCAAGCAGGGCTAAATGTGTAGGCCATTCCGTGCCGCGCCAAAGAAAGGGCAGGGTCTGCTTGCGCCAAGCCTCGCCTGCGATTAGCACGACCTCAAGCGCGGCGGCCCCCAAGAATTGCAGGCCATGCGCCTCGATGATGACGGGGTTTGTTTGGCTTTGCAGCAATGCATCGCGCAGCTGGGTCGCCGCGCGTGTGTCGACCCGCGCGGGCAGCGCGATCACCCGCCGGCCCTGTTCATCAAGTATTTCTAAATCCATTCTTAAATCCCTGTCTTGCATCCGCGTCACGGCACAGGAGTAGGGCAGGATATTTAACGAAGCGTTGCCAAGCTGCGGAAAAAGCCCGTGCAAACTGAGCTAATTTTTCATCATTTCGCTAATCGAACTGGGGGAGGAGAAGGCCAATTTAAATCTTGCGTTAAGGGCTGCTGCCTATGGTCGCGTTCATAGGTTTTTGGCCCATAGGGGCGTTGGGGTTCGGCCGATGTCGCATATCAAATTGCTGGTTATAGACAGTCGCGCGCCGCGGCGACACATCTTGGTTGAGGCGCTTGGCACAGTGCCCTCTGCGCGTCTGTTGGGGCAGGGGGCGGATCTCAGCGATGGCCATGTTCTGGCCGAAGATCACATGCCTGATGTTATTCTTCTGTCATCGGAATTGGCGGCCTTGCCTGAGTTTGAGATGTTTTTTGCCATGATCCGAATGATCGGGGCACAATGTTTGATCTATGGCTCCCAATCCGATTTTGGCGATTTGCCCGCGCTTTGTTTGCCCCTGAATTCACAGGCCGATGCGCTGAGCATCGCGCAACGGTTTGCCGCGCGCCCAAGCCCTCAGGATGTGGGAACCTTTCGCCCTGACCCGCAGGCAATCGTGGTGATTGGTGCGTCAACGGGTGGGGTTGAGGCGCTTGATCATATTATGGCCGATTATCCCACAACCTGCCCCCCAACTGTGATTGTGCAGCATATTCGCGGGGCTTTTTCCTATAGTCTTGTGTCGCGATTGGATCGGATCGCCCGCGCGTCTGTGCGTGCCGCGGAAGAGGGGGCGTTGCTTCGTGCGGGCACGGTCTATGTGGTTTGTGGCAATGAGCACCACGCCCGCCTTGTCGGGCGCGGCGTGCCTTACATCAGTTTGCAAGGGGATCTGCCCGTCCATGGCCACAGGCCATCGGTCGATGTTCTTTTCACCTCCGCAGCGGAGTATGGGGCGCGTGTGACGGGGGTGATATTAACAGGGATGGGCCATGATGGGGCCGCGGGTTTGATGGAAATTCGCCGTGCAGGCGGCAACACAATCGGGCAAGATGCCCAATCAAGCCGCGTATATGGTATGCCACGGGTGGCGGCTGAACGCGGCGCCGTGCAACATCAAGTGCCGCTATCCGACATCGCGGCAAAAATTCGTGACCTAACGGCTGCGACCCTTCAGGGCGAAAGGGTCAAGGCATGAATATCTCTGCGCGTGATGGACATGCCGCCTTGCCCGCGCGCGTCATCCATGTGGTTCAAGGCGAATTTGCCGTTTCAAAAGACGCAGATGTGGTGATGTCCACTGTGCTTGGATCTTGTGTTGCGGCCTGTCTCTTTGATCCGCTGCGTGGGATTGGCGGGATCAATCATTTTTTACTGCCAAATGCGCGGGGCGATCATTCTGACATCCGCTTTGCGGCCGCCGCGATGGAGCAATTGCTCAATGCCCTGCTGAAAAAAGGGGCGTTGAAATCTGATATTCGCGCCAAGCTGTTTGGCGGTGCAAAAATGATCAAAACACTGCCCGATATCGGCCGCAATAACGGGCTAGCTGCATTTGAATTTCTTCGAAACGAGGAAATCCCCTGTTTGGCTGAATCCTTAGGCGGAACACGGGCCAGACGTTTGCGCTTTTTCCCAAATACGGGTCGGGCCCAGATCAAATTCTTGGGCGATGATGTGCCCGATCCAGTGGTTCATGCCGCCCTGCCTGAGCCACGGGCAGGTGAGGCTGAACTTTTCTAAGCGGTGTATACGGAATTTTATCACTTAGGGACGTAGCACAGCTGAAAGTGAGTGGCGTGACCGCAGCTAGATCACGCAAGCGCATTAAGGCCTTCACATGGCCAATTTGATACACCGCGGAAGGAGTTGATGTTCCATGGTTCGTTCTGAAATTTTCCATCGGGTCTGGGGGCAACGCCCTTTGCGGTTTAAAATGCTCGCCATGATCCTGGCATTGTTGACAGCAAGCACTGTTGCCATTTCTGCGATGCTCATCGAAAGCATGCGCCAAAATATGGTCGAAAATATCGAGGAGACGCTGTCGAAATCAGGCCGTGTCGCCGCTGAGTTCATGGCCATTTACGCGGTCGATTTCGAGGTTGAAAAAGATGCGTCCGATACGATTACACAGGTGAATTGGGGGCAGGTGCCCGATACATTCTCATTCAGTGTGATCGATCAAATTGGGGTTCTGACCCGCGGGTATGTCACGCTATTTGTATGGGATGAAGGGCAGGGCGAATTCGTGCGTCGTGCGACCAATATTACCCGCGCCGATGGCACCCGTGCAATTGGAACAGTTTTGGGAAATACGGGTGCCGTTCATCAAGAGATTATCGCGCGGCAAGCCTTTCATGGCCGGGCCGATATTTTGGGGCTGCCTTATTTCACCCATTATTATCCAATTATTGACAGTTCGGACCAGGTTGCAGGCATTTTATTCGTTGGGCAAAGCTGGGCCCCTTTTCAGGCGAATATTCAGGCAAAAATTTCCTATGTCATCGCGGCTGCACTTGGGATTTTTGCAATATTCGCCTGTGCGATTTATGTCGCCATCGGTCAACTTCTGCGTCCGCTTGAGCAGCTAGCCCAAGACATCACCACAATATCCGAAGGCGACTTGTCGTTAAAAATTGCGATGCAGGATCGGCAAGATCCGATTGGCGATATCGCGCGGGCCTTGGTCAAGTTCCGCAACAAGTTGCGTGATACGCGCCTTCTTGAGGAGCAGCAAAACCAACTGCAAGCAAAAATAGATCAAGACCGCATTGAACAAGGCGAGGTTATGGCGGTTTTAAGCGAAGGGTTAAAGCATCTTGCCGATGGTAATTTGACCCATCGTATTCACAGCAGTGCAGAAAAACCTTTCCCCCCTGATTACGAGCCTTTGCGCGTCAGCTTTAACGGTGTTGTAGATCGTTTGTCTGAGGCAGTGCAAAGCATCCGTGCGGTGGCAACGGCCGTGCGTGGCGGGTCAGAGGAAATCACCAAGGCGAGCGAGGATTTGTCGGGCCGCTCTGAAACGCAAGCGGCCACTTTGGAACAATCATCTGCAGCATTAAACCAGTTGACCGAAAGTGTGCGCAGCACCTCCGAGCGCGCAGAGCGCGCCAAGGAGGCCAGCCGCGCCAATCGTGAACGCGCCGAGCACGGCGCCTCGGTCATGCGCGAGGCGATGGATGCCATGGCGCGCATCGAAGAAAGCTCTGGTCAAATTACGCGGATCATCGCCGTGATCGAGGATATTGCTTTTCAAACCAACCTTCTTGCGTTGAACGCAGGCGTTGAAGCCGCCCGCGCGGGCGAGGCAGGGCGCGGGTTCACGGTTGTGGCCTCCGAAGTGCGGCTTTTGGCGCAACGCGCCTCCGAATCTGCCCGCGAAATTCGCAATCTGATTTCCGAAAGCACCGCGCAAGTCGCGAACGGGTCTGATCTCGTAAAACGCTCGGGCGGCACATTGGATGAAATCCTACAAACTGCACAGGAGGCCTCAAGCCTCGCCAGTGAGATTGCATCTGCGGCGCATGAACAGGCCATAGGCCTAGAGGAGGTGACGACAGGTGTGAATACCCTTGATCAAGTCACACAACAAAACGCCGCTGTCGCGGAGGAGGCAAATGCCGCAGCGGCAACTTTGCTGGCCCGCGCGGAGGATTTGATCACGGCGCTTAATGGTTTTCATTTAACTGGGCAGGGGGATGCCGCGGTGAAGGGTCAAGCAAAGGCCAAGCCCCGCACGGATATGGCGGCAAAAGACGGGCATCACGCCCTGCCTTATGGCGCGCGCGCAGAAAAATTAGGCTCGGCAAAAGATCAAAAATCGCAAGATTGGGGTGAGGCTGCCCGCGCGGCATTGCTCAATGGATCAGATGTTATGGCCGACCCTGCCCCCCCTCAGATGCAGGATCATGGGACGAAGCAGGCGCCAGAAAAGCCCGAGATCATCCCCACACCGCAACGCCCGTATCTGCAACGTGAGGCCAGCACGGGCGGTGTTGTTTGGGAAGATTTTTAAAATTGATGAAACCGCAGAACGCAAAAATGGGCCAGCGATTTGGCCCATTTTTTGATCTAATCGGTTGTCATTTAGGCGCGCTTTGGCAGCACCCAATCAGGGCGCGGGAAATGACAGGTATACCCATTGGGAAGGCGCTCAAGATAATCTTGATGTTCAGGTTCTGCCTCCCAAAACGGGCCCACAGGCGCTACCTCAGTCACAACCTTTCCAGGCCAAAGCCCCGATGCGTTGACATCTGCGATAACCTCTAACGCGGTTTCGCGTTGCGCTTCATCGACATAAAAAATCGCAGACCGATAGGACATCCCAATATCATTTCCCTGACGGTTCAATGTGGTGGGATCATGAATTTGAAAGAAAAACGCCAACAGATCACGATAGGTTAGGCGCTCGGGATCAAAGAAAATTTCAATCGCCTCGGCATGGGTGCCATGGTTGCGATAGGTAGCATTTTGAACATCGCCCCCCGAATAGCCAACACGGGTTGCACACACCCCATCCATGCGGCGGATCAATTGTTGCATGCCCCAAAAGCATCCACCCGCTAAAACCGCCCGTTCTTGCGCCATTGTTCACGCCTCCAACATCATCAGATACTCGCCATACCCTTCGGCCTGCATATCTGCTTCGGGAATGAAACGTAAAGCGGCCGAATTGATACAATAGCGCAAGCCCCCGCGATCCCGTGGCCCATCGGGAAAAACATGGCCCAAATGGCTGTCGCCATATTTCGAGCGCACCTCAACGCGCACCATCCCATGGCTGAGGTCGCGCTTTTCGACCACCATTTCATCGCTGATGGGCTTTGTGAATGAGGGCCAACCACAGCCAGAATGAAATTTGTCATTAGACAAAAACAGCGGCTCGCCAGATACGATATCTACATAAATCCCGCGCGCCTCTAAATCGGTATAGGCCCCCGTAAAGGGGCGCTCGGTGCCATTTTCTTGGGTAATGTGGTATTGCTCGGGCGTCAGTGCCGCGATGGCCTGCAGCGTCTTTTGATATTTTGTCATTAGGAACGGCTCACTCCTTATGGGGTTTGAGCCATAATGTGGGGGCGGCGCGAAAATTATCCAGTGAAAATGGCAAGCCACACAAAGACGTTACGCCGAAATAAGCGCACTTTATGCCGAATTGAGGCGAATAATGGCTGACTTACCCGCCCCAACGGCGGACATCGCCGCAATCCATATGCACAAAGTTCGAGCGCGAATACCGCCCAACCCCACCTGCGGCGCAGCTTTCAGCCGCGCGCGCAATTTGACTGACATTGCGGGAGGTGAGGCGCAAATCAGCCGCCTCGCCAACCATATGGAGTGAGTTGCGAGCAACACCTGACGAGCGTTGACGCAGCATCGCGTTGGTTGCAGGCGAGCGATAGCCAGACAACAACAGATAAGGTTCGTTTGTATCCAACAGATTATGAGAGGCTGCCATGATGTCCAAGGTGCGCGGGTCAATCGCATGCACCTCATTTTGGCGCCAGTCGCGCATGAAGTAGCTGATTTCTTCAATTGCGGGGCGAATATAGTCGCCATCAATCCAGTAAATCATATCCAGCGTTTCGCCCGTGCGGCCATTATGCATGCGCAATTTGCGAAAATCGCCTGCGCCGCGCAAAATCCCAAAGGCGTTAGCAGATACAGGTGCCGCCGCGATCGTTGTCGCAGCAAATGCCCGCAATAAGCCCCGACGGCTAATCAATTTCATTCCAGTCCCCATGCTTCTGCCCTGATTACCACTACACTTGCTACGGGTGCCTCTGTCCCTGAGCTGGACGGATCCAGCGTGAATGACAGCGGGCGGTTTTTTATTCGCACGTTACGTCACGAAATGTGACACAGGTGAAATGATTGTGAAAGCATTGATTAACCTTTTGGCGGAAAGGGTCTTTCGATTCGGCGGAAATTTGCCAATCGGTGTAATGCACTGTTTTTGCGTAAAAATTCACCTGCCTCTGCGCGGGTTTGGCCTCGTGGCGGCCATCAGACCCTCGTAAAGGGTAAAAAACATCTGTTGCAACGCTGCATAGGCGTGACGCCTGAGCGATCGTGCGCCCGCGATTGAACATGGACGGCGCGCGCCTTCTTCCCCATATTTGGCATAGGGGTTCGTTTGAAAATAGGTATTATCGTGCGTGTTGAAAGAACTGGTTTTTGGGTTGAGTTGGTGACTGGCGCGGGCTTAGGCCTGATCATCGCGGGCGCTGCTGTGGCGCAAAGCCTGCCTGCCACGGTGGTTACCTCTCCGCCATCATCGGCGCAGTTCTGGCAGGATGTCGCCGCGCGCCAGGCGGTGGCGGCCCGCTTTGCAAGCCATCCTGAGGTATTCGACTTTTATGCCGCACGCGACTTTGCGCCAATTTGGACGGGCGAGGGGCCTGAATTTGAGCTGCGCCGCGCTGCGCTGCTCGCGGCCCTCGAGGCATCTGGCGATCACGGCCTGCCGCGCGCGAGTTATGACATTGCAGGTTTACGCGCGGGCTTTGCAACTGGGGCAGATATTGCAACCGAGTTGCGCGCGGCTTTGACCTATCTGGACTATGCGCAAGATATCAGCGCAGGGGTGTTAGAGCCTGCGACTTTGGCCGAAGACATTCATAAAACCACCCCGCGCCAAAGCAGTGAGGCCCTGCTGTCAGGTTTTGCATCGGCTGATAATCCATTGATATATTTGTCAAATTTGACACCGAAGCACCCGCAATATGCCCGTCTTCAGCGCGCAATGTTTGATTTGGCGCGCGTGGTTGAAGCGGGCGGATGGGGCGCGCCTGTGGTGGCGGAAAGACTGGAATTGGGCGACCAAGGGCCCGCTGTCGCGGCCTTGATCGCGCGGTTGCAAGCGATGGGATATCTCGCCGAAGAGCCCAGTTCTGCATCCGTAACCCTATCAACCGCGAATGATGCGCAAACGGCCACCGAAGCGCCTGCGCCAGCCCTGTTTGATGATAGGCTGGTCGGGGCGGTGATGCGCTTTCAAGCGGATAACGGGTTAACCCAAGATGGAATTGTTGGCGCCAATACATTGGCCGCGATCAATGTGGATGCCGAAACGCGCCTTAAAGATGTGATCTTGGCCATGGAGCGGCAACGTTGGATGAATTTTGACCGCGGTGAGCGCCATGTCTTGGTCAATATCCCTGACTTCCATGCGACTGTGGTGGATCAAGATGTCGTGACCTTCTCAACCCGTTCGGTTGTAGGGCACCCCGATCCACGCCGTCACACGCCCGAATTCTCGGACGTCATGGAATATATGGTCATTAACCCCAGTTGGACGGTGCCCCGTTCAATCACCACACGCGAATATCTGCCGCAATTGCAAGAAGACCCCACAGCGCAAAGTCAGTTGGAATTGTGGAGTGGGGGGCAAGTTGTCGATCGCGCGCAGGTGGATTTCACCCAATACACGGCGAGCACCTTCCCTTATACGTTGCGCCAAGCCCCCTCGACCAGCAATGCTTTGGGGTTGGTGAAATTCATGTTCCCCAATCCGTGGAACATTTACCTGCATGACACACCTGCAAAAAACCTCTTCGCGCGCGAAACGCGGGCCTATAGCCATGGCTGCGTGCGGCTGCAGGATCCGTTTGATTTCGCCTATCATCTTTTGGCCCCTCAAGTGGACAATCCCGAAGCCTATTTCGCGCGTATCCTTGCAACGGGTCGCGAAACAACGGTGCAGCTTGAAACGCCGATCCCCGTGCATTTGGTCTATTGGACATCCTTTGTGGATCCCGATGGGCGACTGCAGCATCGCGCCGATATTTACGGGCGCAATGCCGATTTGTGGCAGGCCCTTGAGGCGGCGGGGGTTTCCGTTGCGGCAATCTCAAGTTAAAGGCTCAAGGTAAAGGCAAAGGGTGGCCCCGTGGTTGGGCCATAGCAAGAATAAGGCGCATCCCACATGGCTGGCAGCAGCATTGAGCATATCGCCAAAGAATTGGGCGCAAAAGCCGAAGGCGCGGTTGGATTAGTCGTCTCGCGCCTGTCCGAGCCCGCCATGGCCGCCGCTGATCATCTGGCCTTGGCGATGTCAGAAAAATATTTGCCCGATTTGGCCAAAGGACAGGCCAAGGCCGCGATTGTGGCCGAGGGCACGGATTGGAAGGCGCTTGGATTAGAGGCTGCGATTTTAATCGCCCGCCCGCGCTATGCGATGGCGGGTGTCACGGCTCTCATGGATCAAGGGCCACATATTGTGGCCGGAATTCACCCCAGCGCGGTGATTGACCCAAGCGCCCAAATTGGCGCGGATGCCGCCATCGGGCCTTTCGTGGTCATCGGGGCGGGCGCCATCATTGGGCCGCGCGCCCGCATCGCCCCGCATGTCAGCATTGCCGAAGCCGCGGAAATTGGTGCCGATGCGTTGATCCATGCGGGTGTGCGCATCGCGCATCATGTGCAAATTGGGGATCGTGTGATCATTCAACCCAATGCGGTGATTGGGGGGGATGGGTTCTCTTTCGTCACCCCAGAAAAATCCCAAGTCGAAATTGCCCGCCAATCCTTGGGGAAATCAGACGCGGCGCAGACCCCGCAATCTTGGGCGCGCATTCACTCCTTGGGTCGTGTCGTCATCGGGGATGATGTCGAAATTGGCGCAGGCGCTGCGATTGACCGCGGCACAGTGGCCAATACGGAAATCGGATCAGGCACAAAGATCGATAATTTGGTTCATATCGGCCACAATTGCCGCATTGGTCGCGATTGCCTGCTCTGCGGGCAGGTCGGGTTTGCGGGATCTTGTAGCGTGGGCGATCGCGTGGTTTTGGGCGGACAGTGCGGTGTCTCCGATAATATCGAGATCGGCTCTGATGTGGTCGCCGCAGGGGCCACCAAGATTTATTCTAGCCTTCCATCGGGCAGAATGGTGATGGGCAGCCCGGCTGTCAAAATGGAGACACATATCGAGATGTATAAGGCGCTAAGGCGATTGCCGCGTCTTGCAAAAACTGTGGCGGCGCTTGAGAAGAAACTGACCAATCCGAAAGGCTAGGCCTTTGGATATGCTGATGGAGGCAAGGTTTTATGTCTGGAGATATTTCTGAGCAGATCATCAAGATCATTGCAGAACAAGCGGTGCTTGAGACAAGCGATGTCTCGCCTGAAAAAACACTCGAAGATTTGGGGGTCGACTCGTTAGGGTTGGTCGAAGCCATCTTTGCCATCGAAGAAGAATTCGACATTCAGGTGCCGTTCAACGCCAATGAGCCTGACAAAAGTGATTTTGATATCTCATCGGTTGCGGCCATTGTGGCGGCAGTCGAAAAACTCGTGGCCGAGCAGCACGGATGAGACGTGTTGTTATCACGGGGCAGGGCACAATCAATGCATTAGGGCATGATGTGCCGACCACTTTGGCGGCGATGCGCGAAGGCAAATGTGGGATAGGCCCGCTTGATTTGCGCGATGTGGATCGGCTGTCCGTCAAAATTGGGGCGCAAGTGACGGGCTATGATCCAGAGGCGCTGTTCAACCGCCAGCAAATTGCGCTCTATGACCGCTTTACGCAATTCACCTTAATCGCTGCGCATCAAGCCTTGGATCATTCTGGCCTTGTTTTTGGGGGCGAGGCGGCCACGCGGGCGGGCGTGGTTCTGGGCACGGCAGGGGGCGGTGTTAATACATGGGACGAGAATTACCGCACTGTCTATGAAGAGGGGAAAAATCGCGTTCACCCCTTTGTTGTTCCCAAGCTGATGAACAATGCCGCAGCCAGCCATGTGTCGATGGAATGGAACCTTAAGGGGCCATCCTTTTCGGTGGCCACCGCCTGCGCCTCGTCAAACCATGCGATGGGTTTGGCCTTTCAATTGATCCGCGGCGGGGCCTGTGACGTGATGGTCACGGGCGGGTCTGAGGCGATGCTCTCCTTTGGTGGGGTGAAAGCTTGGGAAGGGTTGCGGGTCATGTCCAAAGATGCCTGTCGTCCTTTTTCGGCCAACCGCAATGGGATGGTGCAGGGCGAAGGGGCCGCGGTGTTTGTGTTCGAAGAATATGATCACGCCAAACGGC
This sequence comes from Rhodobacterales bacterium HKCCA1288, assembly GCA_015693905.1. Lineage (NCBI taxonomy): Bacteria > Pseudomonadati > Pseudomonadota > Alphaproteobacteria > Rhodobacterales > Rhodobacterales bacterium HKCCA1288. The sequence continues at coordinate 364,298 of CP065161.1, forward strand.
GTGGCGCCGAGATTTTGGCCGAAGTGGTGGGGTTTGCCATGACATCGGACGCGGCGGATATCGTCATGCCGTCCAAACAAGGGGCAGGTCGGGCGATTTCAGGCGCGCTCAAGGATGCGCGGCTGAACCCTGAGGATATTTGCTATATCAATGCGCATGGCACGGGCACGGCGGCCAATGACAAGGTGGAATGCGCGGCTGTTGCCGATGTATTTGGCCATCACGCCGATGATCTGATGATATCCTCCACCAAATCGATGCACGGGCATTTAATCGGCGGCACAGGCGCGGTCGAGCTGTTGGCCTGTATCATGGCGCTGCGCGATGGGGTGATTGCGCCCACCATCGGCTATGAGGAGCCCGACCCTGAATGCGCCCTTGATGTTGTCCCCAATGAGGCACGAGAGGCCAAGGTTGATGCGGTTCTCTCCAACGCCTTTGCCTTTGGCGGGTTAAACGCAGTTTTGGCATTAAAAGCAGCGCCCTAAGCGGGGCGCTGCTCCTGATGGTTTATTCAGGTTGAAGGCTGGCAAAGGCTGCGGTGAACCCGTCAAAAGACAGGGTTAGGGCAACCTCTGCATCGGGCGCTGCAATTGGCACGATGGTGACAGCTGCCGCCGTGGCCCCTTCGAAGGCGTCAATATTGTCTTGCGTCAGACCAATTTGCACCACGCATCCACCGGGTTGGCAGAAATTGAACGGTAGGCGGTTTTCATCGAATTCATCGACCTTGAACCGAACACCTGGCAAAAGCAGCGTATCAAGCGGGGTTGCGATGCTGATCGCGCCCACCGTATCGCCGCCGTCAATGACATCGGCAATACTGACCTCGGCCACGTTATTGCCATCCGTATCTTGCAGCACCTGCGAAATCAGACAGGTTTGTGCCTCGCCTTCGCCGCTGCAAATTTTCGTCCATGCGCCAAAGGTTTCAGTGTCTTGCGCGATGGCCTGTGGGGCCACGCCCCCGCAAAGCGCCAGAGCCAGAACCGTGTGCAAAAGGTGACGTGAAAATCGGGTCATAATATCCTCATATGTCATATGACCCCTGCGCTAACATAGCATGGCACCATTGTCAGCGGGTGCAGCGCGATATGATCTAAATTCTTGGCCGGCGGGGCAGAATTGCCATGTTTTCCATGTGGCGCGTCCCCAACAAAAAAGAGCCTCAAAACGAGGCTCTTTTTTGATCAGTCTTTGCGACTGATTTATCGCTCCCTGTCGGACTGGCCGACTTATTGATGCGAACGCTATGTCAGGATTTTCATTCCGTCAACAGGGGTTTTTTATGAAGCTGCGATTTTTTACTGCGGGCCGATGGGGCACAAAAAAGCCGCGCCAGCAGAGATGCGTGGCGCGGCCAGTCCACAGGGAGAACAATGACGCCAACACCCAAGAGGAGGATACAAAACACACAAGCATCAGCATCACTGCAAATCATACTGGCACAAAAGCATTAAGAATGTATTGTTTGGGCAGGGTTACGAAATTTTGGGGTTACTTATGTCGGATGAGGCCATTTTTATAGGTGGCGGCGGGGCGAATTATGCCACGGCGCAGCAGTTACTTTTGAAATACGCCAATCGCCACGGGCTGATTGCGGGCGCAACGGGAACGGGAAAAACCGTCACCCTTCAAATCATGGCCGAGGCCTTTTCCGCGCAAGGCGTGCCTGTGTTTCTCTCTGATGTGAAGGGGGATCTGTCGGGTCTGGCCGAGGCGGGCAGCGCCGGGTTCAAATTGCATGATGCCTTCATGTCGCGCGCGCAGAAAATCGGTCTTGCGCCCTATGATTATCGCGCTTTTCCCGTCAGCTTTTGGGATATTTTCGGCGAAAAGGGCCATCCTATCCGTGCCACGGTGACCGAGATGGGGCCTGTCCTTCTGTCGCGTCTGTTGGAATTGACCGAGGCGCAAGAGGGGGCGTTGACCATTGCCTTTCGCCTTGCGGATGAAGAAGGAATTGATCTTCTTGATCTCAAGGATTTGCAGGCCCTGTTGGTTTTCGCGGGCGAAAATGCAGATCAATTGCAATTGCGATACGGCAACATCGCGGCCGCCTCTATCGGGGCGATCCAGCGCCGTCTATTGGTGTTAGAGGATCAGGGCGGGGCAGGTTTCTTTGGGGAACCTGCATTGGAATTGGCAGATTTAATGCGCTGCGATGCGGATGGCCGTGGGGTGATCAATATCTTAGCGGCGGATCGTCTGATGATGTCACCGCGCCTTTATGCAACCGCGCTTTTGTGGCTGTTATCAGAACTTTTTGAAACGCTGCCCGAGGTGGGGGATCCAGATAAGCCAAAATTGGTGTTTTTCTTTTATGAGGCCCATCTTCTGTTCAATGACGCGCCAAAGGCCTTGGTTGAAAAGGTCGAACAGGTCGCCCGCTTGATCCGATCAAAGGGGGTGGGGGTGTATTTCGTCACTCAAAACCCCGCCGATGTGCCCGATGAGATTCTCGGCCAACTGGGCAATCGGGTGCAGCACGCATTGCGGGCCTTTACCGCCAAAGACCAAAAAGACCTGCGTCAGGCGGCGGACACCTATCGCCCGAACCCGAATTTCGACACCGCCGAAGCCATCCGCGAGGTGGGGGTGGGGGAGGCTGTGGTGTCCTTCCTTGAGGCAAAAGGCGCACCAAGCGTGGTTGAACGCTGTTTGATCCGCCCGCCATCGTCCAAATTGGGGCCAATGAATGAGGCGGCGCGGCAGGCGATGGTGAAATCCGCGCCTCTGCAGGGCAAATATGGCCCTCCACTCGATCGTGAAAGCGCCTATGAGATCCTACAGGCCCGCGCGGCAAAGGCCGCAGCCGAGGCAGAAGCCGCCGCTGCACGCGAAGTCCAAGAGGTGGCCGAGGCAGAAGCCGCGCGCGAGTTTACCGCAGCGCGCCGTTATACTGCGGGGGGCAGCCCCAAGCCAAAAGCATCCTCGCGTGGCGATAGTGTTGGCACAGCCTTTGCCAAAAGTTTCGCCCGTCAATTGGGCACAAGGGCAGGGCGCGCCGTAATGCGCGGTGTCTTGGGGGCACTCACAGGGCGCTAAGATGTCCGTTGGTAGATCACGGCGCTGTGAGCAGGGGTGCGGCTCTTTCGCGCTAACCCCTTGGATGCGGGTGGCTTTGTCGTTACTCTTCGCCACGAAGGGACCGCAAAATCTAGATCATGCGGGTCGTGCTGTGATGAAGGAGGGCAGAGATGATCGTTGAATTTGGCCATTTTGCTTTGGTTTTGGCCTTTGCCGTGGCTGTGTTCCAAATGATTGTGCCGATGATTGGCGCACATAAAAATTGGAGCGCGTGGATGGCGGTTGCCAGCCCTGCGGCCAGCTTGCAATTCGCGCTTGTGGCGATTTCCTTTGCCGCGCTGACCTATGCCTTTGTAACCTCTGATTTCTCGCTGAATTTGGTTGTTGCCAATTCCCATACCGACAAGCCGCTGCTGTATAAAATCAGCGGTGTCTGGGGCAATCACGAAGGCTCGCTTCTTCTATGGGTTTTGATTTTGGCGCTATTTGGGGCCTCAGCCGCGTGGTTTGGTGCAAACCTGCCGCCGCGCCTGCGTGCGCGCGTCTTAGCCGTGCAATCTTCGGTGGGGGTTGCGTTTTACGCCTTTATTTTGTTCACATCGAACCCGTTTTTGCGGCTCGAATTGCCGCCCTTTAATGGCCAAGATTTGAACCCGCTTCTGCAAGATCCTGGTCTCGCCTTCCACCCGCCGTTTTTATACTTGGGGTATGTTGGCCTTAGTATGGCGTTCTCTTTTGCTGTGGCGGCCTTGATCGAAGGGCGCGTTGATGCAGCATGGGCCAGATGGGTGCGCCCATGGACATTGGCGGCATGGGTGTTCCTGACCATCGGGATCGGACTTGGGTCTTGGTGGGCCTATTACGAGCTTGGATGGGGCGGGTTCTGGTTCTGGGATCCAGTTGAAAACGCCTCTTTCATGCCGTGGTTGATTGCGGCGGCGCTGTTGCATTCGGCAATTGTGGTCGAAAAACGCGAGGCGCTGAAAAGCTGGACAATTCTCTTGGCGATTTTGGCCTTTGGTTTCTCGCTCATCGGCACATTTATCGTGCGCTCGGGCATCATCACATCGGTTCACGCCTTTTCGAATGATCCAGAGCGCGGGATGTTCATCCTGCTAATCTTGGCCGTTTTCATGGGCGGGGCCTTTACGCTCTATGCTTTCCGTGCTGGCGCGATGGAGGCTAAGGGCGTGTTCTCAACTGTGAGCCGCGAAAGCGGTTTGGTCTTGAATAACCTTTTTTTGGCGGTGTCATCGTTTGTTGTGTTCATCGGCACAATCTGGCCCTTGGTGGCAGAGATGTTCTGGGGCCGCACCGTTTCGGTAGGGCCACCTTTCTTTAATGCGGCCTTTACGCCCTTTGCCTTTGCCATTGCGGTGGCCTTGCCCATTGGGGCGGTGTTGCCGTGGAAACGCGCGCAGCTTGGCCGTGCCATGCGCCTGATGAGTGGTGTTGCCCTTTTGACCATCGCGCTTTTGGGTTTGTTTTATGCGCTTGGAACGGGGCGTTCCTTGGCGGGGTTGATTACCCTTGCGCTTGGGGTTTGGCTGGTCGCAGGGGCCGCCGTTGATCTGTGGCAGCGCACAGGGCAGGGGCGTGAGATTGCCGCGAAATTTGGCCGCCTGACCCGCCTGCCGCGCGCCGATTGGGGCAAGGCCGTGGCCCATGCAGGGCTAGGCATCACCTTTATTGGTGTGGGGGCCTTGGTGACCTATCAAATCGAAGATATCCGCGTGGCACAAATCGGCGAAGAATTCGATGTGGGCGCCTATCATTTGACAGTGCGCGATGTGCGCGAGGTGCAAGGGCCAAATTACATCTCAACCATGGCCTTTGTCGAAGTCGCCAAAGACGGGCGTATCGTGGATGTTTTGACCCCTGAAAAGCGGATATATCCCGTGGCGGGCATGCCCACCACGGAGGCAGGGATCGACAGTGGCTTTACCCGTGATGTTTATGTGGCGCTTGGCGATCCCCAGTTGGATGGGGGGTGGGCCGTGCGCACATGGATCAAACCCTTTGCAAATTGGATTTGGGGGGGCGCAATCATCATGGCGCTTGGCGGGGCGCTTAGCCTGACCGATCGGCGTTATCGTGTCGCGGCAGGGGCCGCGCGGGATCGCGCCGCTGTTGGGGTGCCTGCGGAATGATGCGGGCCTTCGCAAAAGCCGCGCTTGCCGCAGTATGGTTGATCTCAACCCCCGCGCTTGCGGTGCAGCCTGATGAGGTTTTGCCTGATCCTGCCCTCGAGGCGCGGGCGCGTGAGATTTCAGCAGATTTGCGCTGCGTGGTGTGTCGCAATGAATCGATTGACGAAAGCAACGCCACAGTCGCCCGCGATCTGCGCATTTTCGTGCGCGAGCGGATCATGATGGGCGATAGCAACGAGCAGGTCATCGCAGAAGTGGTGGATCGGTATGGTGAATATGTGCTGATGCGTCCGCCGATGTCGGGTAGCAATCTGGCGCTTTGGCTCGCGGGGCCTGCCTTGCTTTTGTTGGGCTTTGGTGTGGCCTTTGCCTTTATCCGCACGCGAGCGCGCAGCACGAACCCCACCGAAGCAGAGCTCACCCCAGAAGAGCAGGCCGCGCTTGCGCGTATTCTTGGCGACAAGCAAAGTTGAGCCTTCCAAACCTAAATTGAGGCGATCATGAACTACGAGCGGATTCTCTATGAATTGGATGATGGCATTGCGGTGATTACGCTCAATCGTCCCGATGTCTTAAATGCGCTCGACACGCAGATGCGGGCCGAATTGACCTATGCGATTGGTCAGGCGGGGGCCTCTGCGCGGGTTTTGGTGATCACGGGCGCAGGTCGCGCCTTTTGCGCGGGACAGGATCTAGGCGATGCGGGCCGTGTGGCTGATCTCAATCTTGAGCGGGTTTTGCGGGATGAATACATGCCGCTGATCTCGGCGATTGCCGATTGCCCGATCCCTGTGATTGCGGCGGTCAATGGCGTGGCGGCGGGGGCGGGTGCAAGCCTTGCCTTGATCTGTGATGTCGTCATTGCTGCCGAAAATGCGCGATTCATCCAAGCTTTTGCGCAAATCGGCCTCATGCCTGATGCGGGGGCAACTTGGGTTTTGCCCCGCCTCGTGGGGCAGGCCCGCGCCATGGGGGCAGCACTTTTTGGCGAACCTGTCACCGCGCGGGAGGCCGAAGCGATGGGGATGATTTGGCAAGCCACAAGTGAGGCCGAATTTGACGCCACATGGCGCGCCCGCGCCGCGCATTTGGCCAGTGGCCCCACACAGGCCTACAGTAAGATAAAATCTGCACTGCGCGCCTCGGCGCAACAGGGGCTTGAGGCGCAAATGCTGCAAGAAGCCGCGCATCAAGGCGCGCTCAGCCGCACGCGCGATTTCAAAGAAGGCGTTTTGGCCTTTAACGATAAGCGCAAACCCACATTTGAAGGGCGCTAAGGCCGCTTGCGCAGGCTTGCCCCAAGGGGCGCCAAAGTGCTAGGGATGCAAGGCCGCGGGGGGATGTGACCGTCCCACCCACGCAAGGCGGAATTTGATAAAGGAAGACCAAAATGACGGGCGAGACGCCGAAAGAGGCAGATATTCATCTGATCCAGCGGATTATTCCGCATCGCTATCCGTTTTTGTTGATTGACCGCGTGCGCGATATCGAAGGGTATCATTCGGCCACGGGCATCAAGAATGTCACCTTTAATGAGCCTCATTTTCAGGGTCACTTCCCATCCGCCCCCATTATGCCCGGCGTCACAATCATCGAGGCGATGGCGCAAACCGCCGCCGTGATGGTTGGGGTGGCTATGGATATGGCGGATCGCAATTTGCTTGTGTATTTCATGGGCATTGATGCCTGCAAATTCCGCCGCAAGGTTGTGCCGGGCGATGTGCTGGAGCTGAAAATCGAAACCACGCGCGGCAAGCCCGGTGGTAAGGTCTGGCGCTTTAAGGGGCAGGCCACTGTCGAGGGGGAAATGGCAGCCGAGGCTGAATTTACCGCGATGATGGATCTTGAGGGTGCCACGGGTGGGGCGGCGTAATGGCGATTGATCCTTCGGCCTCGATCCATCCATCGGCTGTCGTTGAAAGCGGGGCGAATATCGCTGCGGGCTGCCAGATTGGCCCGTTTTGCCATGTTGGCCCTGAGGTGACCTTGCATGAGGGGGTGGTGCTGAAATCCCACGCCGTGGTCACAGGATTGACCGAAATTGGCACTGAAACCGTGATTTTCCCCTTCGCGAATATCGGCGATATTCCGCAGGATTTGAAATATGCGGGTGAAAAGACGCAGCTGATTGTGGGCAAACGCAACCGCATCCGCGAAGGTGTGACCATGAATACGGGCACAGATGGCGGGGGTGGGATCACCCGTGTTGGTGATGACAACCTCTTTATGACAGGCGCGCATGTTGGCCATGACGCAATCGTGGGCAACCATGTTGTGGTGGCCAACCAATCCGCCATTGCAGGCCATTGCATCATTGAGGATGGCGTGATCATTGGCGGGCTTTCGGGCATCCACCAATTTGTGCGCATCGGGCGCGGGGCCATCATTGGCGCGGTCACGATGGTGACCAATGATGTTATTCCCCATGGCCTCGTGCAAGGCCCGCGTGGGGCCTTGGATGGTCTGAATTTGGTCGGCCTAAAACGCCGTGGCGTGGCCAAGGATGATATCACCGCATTGCGCGCCGCCTATCAGGCCTTGGCGCAAGGCGAAGGTGCATTTCAGGAACGCGCGCGCCGTCTATCAGAAGAGGCACCAAATTCCCAATATGTGCGGGATGTGGTGGATTTTGTGCTCAAAGGCTCGGATCGGTCATTCTTAACGCCGGGTTGAACGGGGGGATCATGCCAAAACGCGCAATCTTGGCAGGTGGGGGTGCCCTTCCGCAATCGCTGCTTGAGGCGGGGGACGCGATATTGGTCACCTTCCACGGCACGCCCGTGGACGCCCGCGCATCGCAGCAGATTGAGGCGCGGTTCGAGCAATTGGCCTCCCTGTTTGCGCGTCTGAAATCCGAAGGCGTGACGGAGCTGTGCCTTGCTGGTGCAATGCGCCGCCCCGTATTTGACCCCACCGCGCTTGATGCGGGCACAGCCGCGCTGATGCCACGCCTTATGGCGGCCTTGCAGCAGGGCGATGACGGGCTGTTGCGCGCCGTGATCGCGCTGTTGGAGGAGCAGGGATTCACCATTTGCGCCCCGCATGACATCCGCCCCGATCTTTTGGCGTCCGAGGGCGTGATGGTGGGCGAGGTCAGCGCGGCCTTGCAGGCCGATGCACATCGCGCTGCCGCCGTTTTGGCGGCCCTTGCACCCCAAGATGTCGGCCAAGGTGCCGTGGTGGCCAAGGGCCAAGTTCTAGCGATTGAAACCCTACCGGGCACAGATGCGATGCTGGAATTCGTGGCGCAGACCTGCCCCAATTCGGGGGGTATTCTGATGAAGCGCCCTAAGGCAGGACAGGATTTGCGCGTTGATATGCCCGGAATTGGCCCGCAGACGATTTCGATGATGCAAAAGGCGGGGCTATCTGGCTTGGTGGTGCAGGCAGGCGGCGCGCTGATCCTTGAGCGGGAAAAGGTTCTCGCCCGCGCGGCATCGGCGGGCATCACCCTATGGGCCGCGCCGTGAAACTGTTTCTCATTGCGGGCGAACCTTCGGGCGATGCGCTTGGGGCCAGCCTGATGGCGGGGCTGAAGGCCGCGCGTTCTGACATTGAATTCTCAGGCATTGGTGGCCCGTTGATGCAGGCCGAAGGGCTAAATAGCCTCTTTCCCATGTCTGATCTGTCGGTCATGGGGCTGGCCGAGGTGCTGCCGCGCCTTCGGCATTTGTTCAAGCGCCGCGATCAAGCGGCCAATGCAGTGATTGAGGGGCAGATTGACGCGCTTATCACTATAGACAGCCCCGATTTTTGCTTGCGCGTGGCAAAGCAGGTGAAGAAACGCGCTGCAAAGCTTCCTGTGATCCATTATGTCGCCCCAACTGTCTGGGCATGGCGGGCGGGGCGTGCGCGTAAAATGGCACGCTTTGTTGACCATGTGCTGGCGCTGTTCCCGTTTGAGCCGCCATTGATGCAGGCTGTGGGGATGGGCTGTGATTTTGTGGGGCATCCAGTCGCGCAGATGCCGCAAGCCGCGCCCGAGGACTGCAGCGCCTATCGCGCGGGCCTTGGTGTTGGGGCAGGGGATCCCATGCTGTTGATGTTGCCTGGTTCGCGGCGGGGCGAAATTGCGCGGCTTGGCCCCCGATTTGGGCAGGTGGCGCGCGGGTTCTTGCAGGCGCATCCACGCGCCCACATCGTTTTGCCTGCGGCCCCCGCCATTGCCGATGATGTCGCGCAGATGATGGCTGCTTGGGATCTTGGGCCAAGGGCGCACCTGCTCGACCCGCGGGCCGCGGGCGCGGACTATCCACATCAAAAATCCTGCGCTTTTGGGGCGGCGGATCTGGCGCTTGCGGCTTCGGGAACCGTGTCCTTGGAATTGGCTGCCGCAAAAACCCCGATGGTGATTGCTTATGATATGGCGCCGCTGTCACGGGTTTTGATGCGGTGGATGTTGAAAATTGACACGGTCACTTTGGTCAATTTAATCAGCGAAACCCGCCATATCCCCGAATTTTTGGGGAAGGGTTTTGAACCTGCGCCTGTTTTGACGGCGCTTGAGCGGTTGGTGAGCGATCAGACCGCGCGCAATGATCAAATCCAAGCTGCCGAAGTGAGCATGGCGCGGCTTGGGGCAGGGGATCGCGACCCAAAGGCCCGCGCGGCTGAGGCAGTTTTGCGGGTTTTGGGTAAGGAAATAGTGGGGTAAAATATAACCCCATATTTAAGCGATTGATTTTAAATAATTAATTAGAATTTGATCGCGCTAAAAAGGCTTGACCTTACCCCGTCTCTGCCGCATAAGCCTGCCATCTTTAACGGGGGTCGCACAGGCGGCCTCTTTTTTCGGTCAAAATCTAAGACCAAGGAACGTATACATGAAAACCTTTACCGCAACTCCTGCGGATATCGACAAGTCATGGATCGTGATTGACGCTGAGGGCGTTGTTCTCGGTCGTCTTGCCTCGATCATCGCCATGCGGCTGCGCGGCAAGCACAAGCCGTCCTTCACGCCCCATATGGATATGGGCGACAATGTCATCGTCATCAACGCTGAAAAGGTGCAGGTGACGGGCAACAAGCGCAACAAGCCAAACTATTGGCACACAGGCTATCCCGGCGGGATCAAGAGCCGCACCACAGGCCAGATCCTCGAAGGTGCGCATCCTGAGCGCGTTGTGATGCAGGCGGTCAAGCGCATGCTTCCTGGTGGCCCGCTGTCGCGCCGCCAGATGACCAATCTGCGCGTCTATGCAGGTGCAGCGCACCCGCATGAGGCACAAAACCCCACAGTTCTGGATGTAAAATCCATGAACAAAAAGAACACGCGGAGCTAAACCATGGCCGAGACACTCTCTTCGCTCGATGAGCTGAAAGGCGCCGTGGCTGAGGGCTCTGCCCCCGCCGCAGGTGCGACATCCATTTCCGTGGATGCCTCCCCCCGCGAGCCTGTGCGCGATGCGCTTGGCCGCTCTTATGCAACGGGTAAGCGGAAAGATGCGGTTGCCCGCGTCTGGATCAAGCCAGGCTCTGGCAAGGTCACCGTGAACGGCAAAGAGATCAAAACCTATTTTGCCCGCCCTGTGTTGCAGATGATCCTGCGTCAGCCTTTCTCTGTGGCTGGTGTGGAAGATCAGTTTGATGTGATGGCAACCGTCAAAGGCGGTGGCTTGTCAGGTCAGGCAGGCGCGGTAAAGCACGGCATCTCTAAGGCGCTGCAGCTTTATGATCCCTCCTTGCGCGGCGCGCTGAAGGCGGCAGGCTTCCTGACCCGCGACAGCCGCGTTGTGGAACGTAAGAAGTTCGGTAAGCGCAAAGCACGCCGCAGCTTCCAGTTCTCCAAGCGTTAATCTGGATCAACGCTTTTCAAGATTACAAAAAGGCCACCCGTTTGGGTGGCCTTTTTCTTTGTCCCTTTGACGCGTCCCCATTTTGTGCGCGCTCAATTTATATGGCGCGCGCATAGTCCTGTTGTGATGGCATCGGCCCGCTCTGTGCTGGATAGGCGCGATCATAGCCCTGTGTCGCCCCCCCAAGCTTGAAGAACTGCAATTCCCCCGTCAGGCCCGTTGCGGCTTGGGTCATGGCGCCGCTGTCTTTGACCAATTCTTCGGCCATCGTGGCATTTTCTTGGGTCGCGCGTTCCATATTGAAAATGGCGCTATTAATATCAGCAAGGGCGATGCTTTGTTCGCTGACACCCGCCACGATTCCATCGACCTCATGGGCGACTTGGCCAATATCTTCGAAGATGCGGCGCAGTTCGCTGCCTGTTTTATCGACCAAATCAACCCCGCCTGTGACATGGCGGCGGCTTTCTTCGATGAGGGTGCTGATTTCGCGCGCGCTATCGGCGCTGCGTTGTGCCAATTGCCGCACCTCCGAGGCCACGACCGAGAACCCGCGCCCTGCTGCGCCCGCGCGTGCGGCCTCAATCGCGGCATTCAGAGACAGCAGATTGGTCTGTGCCGCGATCCCGTCAATCACGGAAATGATTTGCGCAATACGATCAGAGCTTTCCTTGATTTTATGCATGGCGGCAACGGCATTAGCCACCACTGCCTCGCTCTCGCGGGTGCGGTCACGGGTGGAATTGGCCCCTGATAAAACCCGCCGCGCGGTGTCGACATTGGCCTTTGTCGAGGTGGTGAGTTCCTCAACCGCAGCAGCCGTTTGTTCGATCTGCGCGGCCTGTTCGGTGGCGCGATTTGCCAATGCATCTGCGGCGCTGTTGATGGCTTGACCCACCTCCTTCACCTCGCGGCTGACATCGGTTGCATTGCGCATCAGATTACCCAATTGCGTTGCGGCCTCATTATAGGCCACAGCCACCTTTGCCAGATCAGGCAGTTGGCTGAGGGCGACCCGCGCGGTTAAATCGCCGTCGCGCAAGGCAAATAGCGCCTCTGCGATTTCCTCGATTGCTGTGACGCGTTCGGTGATATCGGTTGCGACTTTGACAACACGGGTCAGGTTGCCGTTCTCATCCTTCACGGGCGCATAGGTGGCTTGGATCCAGATGGTTTGACCTGTCTTGGTGCGGCGTGGAAATTGATCCGTGAATATTTTGCCGCTCTTCAGATCATCCCAAAATTTCGCATAGGCCGCGCTGCGGGCATAGTCAGGATCCACAAAAAGGGCGTGATGTTTCCCCACCACCTCATCTAATCGATAGCCGAGTGTGGAAAGGAAGTTGTGATTAGCCGTAATGATAGTGCCGTCAATTTTGAAATGAATGACCGCTTGGGTGTCATTCACCATGGACAGGAGAGCCTGATCTACGATGGCAGAAAGGCGGGCTTCTTCGCCATCAATATCATGCTGATGTGGTGTGGCGCGCTGTAGGGTCATGAAGGCATCCGTCATCTATATTCAGTTACAGATGATAACGAACAGCTTAAGGTTGAGTTTAGACTCTCGCGTAAAAAATATTTGATGCAAAGATTTTGAATCAAAGCTTTGATTTTGCTGCGATCATCTTATCGCAGAAGGCCAGTGCCCCATGCACGGAATAGTTGAAATAGCCGTATGATCAAGCGAGAGACTTCCAGCCATGCGCGATAGGGCAAAACCGTCAAATAGCGCCATTTGGGCAGTTTGAAATCCGGCCCTTGGTTTTGGATTTGCGTCACCTCGCCCGTAATTTGCGCGCAAGGCAGGGGTTTGACGAAAACCGCCCGCAGGCCTGCAAGATATTCGAGGTCAAACATAATGTCATAGGCCAACCGCATGGGCATTTGCCGCACCAACCATTTGGCCGCGCGCCGATTGACCATATAGGCCCCCGCACCTTTTTCTCGGGTCAGGGCCACGGCCAGACGATAGCGCCCTGTAAGCCCGCTATAGGGAATGGCGCGGCCCGTATTCACAGTTGAAAGGCGCAGAATATCCCATTCGCCCGCGCGCGCGATCGCGGCCTGCATCACCTGCGTAAAATCAGGCTCGAATGTAATGTCATCCTCTAAGATCAACGCGTGATCCGCGTCACTGTTTAGAAATTCGCGCAAGGCCTCGATATGGCTGAGGTAACACCCAACCTCAGCGGGCGCGCGTCTGCGGCCATGCAGCAGGCGATAGGCCAAATCGCTGAAATCAGGATGCGGAAACTGCAGCATTTTGCCATCCACCGCCGCGATCCGCTGATAGGGCAGGCCAATCGCCCGAAGCCGCGCGTCAAGTTTGGCCAAGCGCGCAGGCGCGCGATCCAAATTGATCAGATAGGTTTTGACCTTATCAAGGGAGGCGCGTGCAGATTGGGGCATAGATATTATGATGGGCCTGTCAGTGTTGGTGAAAAAGGGGCTACAGGCTTGCCTGCGTTGGTGCAAGGGCCAAGGCGTAGGCAATGGTGCGGCACGACTGTGCAGAATATTCGCGCAAGCGCCCGATCTTGCGCCTTCACGCATCGAATCCCTTGCGCAAAGATTGATTTCTTCTAAAGGTCGAATGCTATGCACCCCTGATTAGGGGCGAATTTGGGGGATATAAATGGCCCGATCCTTTGATCTGGGAAGGTTCCTGCGCCGCGATGAGACCAAAGGAATGGTTCTGATCGCGCCCCCATTCATTTACGCGGTTTTGCTGCTGGCGGCGCCTTTGGCCGCGATTGTTTTGTTTTCCTTCTGGACGCAGGATTTCATGACGATTGATCGCAGCTTTACTTTGTCGAATTACCGCGAGGCCTTCACAGACCCGCTATATATGGAATTGCTGTCGCGCTCTTTGCGTATATCGTTGTCGGTGACGGCTATCACGGTCGTATTGGCCTTTCCCGTGGCCTATTTCGTGTCTTTCTATGTGGCCCCAGAACGCAAATCCTTGTGGTTGTTTTTGATCACAATCCCGTTTTGGACAAGCTACCTGATCCGCGTGTTTTTGTGGCGGGTGATCTTGGCCTATGATGGGCCCGTAAACGGCACATTGGTGGGCCTTGGTGTGATAGACGAGCCTTTGGCCTGGATCCTCTACTCGGCCAATTCCGTGGTTATTACGTTGGCGCATGCTTACGCCCCATTTGCGATTTTGCCGATTTTCGTCAGTCTTGAGAAAATAGATAGATCCTTGCATGAGGCGGGGCGCGATTTGGGAGAAAATCGCGTAATGGTGTTTTTGCGCGTCACATTGCCCCTTGCGATGCCGGGTGTTTTGGCGGCGGTTTTGATCGTGTTTATTCCGACAATCGGCGATTACGTCACCCCGCGTCTTGTGGGCGGGTCGGATGGCACGATGATTGCCAATATGATCCAAACACAATTCATGCGCCTCAATAACGCGCCGATGGGGGCGACCTTATCGGTTCTGGCAATGTTGATGGTGGGGTTTGTCTCGCTTGTGATGATCCTTGGCACATTGCGGTGGACACGCGGGGGCAAGTCGAAATGAAGGGGCAAAGCCTTAAGATCTATGTGATCCTTTATTTGGTGTTTTTATACGCACCGATTGTGCTTTTGCCTTTATTTGCCTTCAATTCGGGCACCGTCATCGCCTTCCCGTTGCAGGGCTTTACCTTTGGCTGGTTCATCGAGGTTTTCACCACCCAAGCCTTGGTTGAAGCCACGCACAATTCCGTCTTTATCGCGGTTTCGGTTGCGGTCTTGTCGACCTGTTTTGGCCTGTTCGCGGCACGCGCGGCCACGCGGTATAATTTTCCTGCCAAAGGGGGAATTGTGGGCTTTGTCATGTTGCCCTTGGTCCTGCCCGAAATCATCGTGGCGGTGTCCTTATTGGTCGTGTTGATCCAAGCGGGGCTGTCCACGGGGATTTGGTCGGTGATTGCGGGCCATGTTTTGATCTGCACCCCGTTTTCAATTGCGATCCTGCAAGGCAGCTTTGCCAATATGGACAAAAGCCTGGAAGAGGCGGCTGTGGATTTGGGCGAAACACCGCTCAGCACGTTTCGCCTTGTCACTTTGCCGCTTGTCGCACCTGGGATCATTGCGTCCCTTTTGATCTGCTTCACGATCAGTCTGGACGAATTTATTATCGCCTTCTTCCTGTCTGGGAATGAGCCAACCTTGCCCGTTTATATCTGGGGTTTGCTGCGCTTTCCTGCGCGGGTTCCTGTGATCATGGCGCTTGGCACATTGTTGGTGTCGTTGTCGATTATTCTGTTGATCACTGCCGAATATTTCCGCCGCCGTGGCCTGCGCCGTGCAGGCAAGCGCGATGTTGGAGGGTTTTTATGACCAAGCAAGAGCCAATCATCCGTCTAGAGAATGTCCACAAATATTACGGCGATTATCATGCGCTGCGGGGCATCACGGCCGAAATCGGGCAGGGTGAATTCTTTTCGCTGCTCGGGCCATCAGGCTGTGGCAAGACCACGCTTTTGCGCGCGATTGCGGGCTTTGAGGAGATCTCCTCAGGCGCGATCATGCTTGGCGGCAAGAATATGGAGGGGGTGGCGCCAAACCATCGCCCCACCAATATGGTGTTTCAATCCTATGCGATTTTCCCGCATTTGAATGTCGAGCAAAACGTGGCCTTTGGTTTGCGAAAATCGGGGATGTCTACAGTGGATAAGACACGCGCCGTAGGGCAGGCCTTGGAAATGGTGGGCCTTGGGGGCTATGGCGCGCGCGCGGCACATGCGCTTTCGGGCGGGCAAAGGCAGCGTGTCGCCTTGGCCCGTGCCCTGATCCTAAAGCCGAAGGTTTTGCTTCTTGATGAACCGCTTTCGGCCTTAGACAAAAAAATGCGCGAGGTGATGCAGGTTGAATTGATCAAACTGCAACGCGAAGTGGGGATTACCTTTATCCTTGTGACCCATGACCAAGAAGAGGCTTTGGTCATGTCTGATCGCATCGCGGTGATGTTCGAGGGCGAGATCGCGCAATTGGATGACCCCGAGCGCCTGTATCGCCGCCCTGTCAGCCGTAGGGTGGGGGAATTCATCGGGATGATGAATTTCCTTGAGGGCAGTTTGGAACACTCGGGCGGTTTGTCTGTAGATATCGCGGGGCTTGGCCGCGCGGAGATCGCCCCCGAGCAAGTGGTTGGATCAGGCGCTGCGGGGGCCGTTTCTATTGGGCTGCGCCCTGAAACCTTGTCGATCCTCTTTGACGATGATCCCAAATCCGCGCGAACCGCCCAAGGTGTGGTGGATGAGGTCGTCTATTATGGCGATATGACCTATTATGATTTGCGCCTTGACGGGGCAGCGCGCCCTGTGCGGATTTCTATGCGTAATGTTGTAGGCCGCCCCGTTCTCGAGGTCGGCGCGCGCGCCCGCGTCAGTTGGGATCCCCGCGCGTTTACGGTTTTCACTTAACCGCGTTTTTCCACAAAAAACGTATAGGTGCCATTCTCTTGGTGAGATGAGATGAGGGCGTGGCCCGCCTCGGCACAAAAATGCGGCACATCAATCTGGGCCATCGCATCGGTGGCACAGAGCTTGACCACCGCGCCGATCTGCGCCGCCCGTATCGCCTTTTGCAGACGCAAAACAGGCAGAGGGCAGCGCAAATCGCGCGCATCAATTTCAATCTCATATGGGGGTTGGTCTTGCATGGGGTGTGGCTTAGCCTGCGGGCCTGCCTGCCGTCCACAAGAATGTGATCTCCCGCGCAGACAGGCCATGGGTGACGCAGGGGCAAAAATACCCTAAAGCCAAACTCATGTTCGGAATCGATTTATATGGCGCATCGCTTTTGCCCGCGGTCTTAGTGGCGTTAACCGCAGGGGTGCTGAGTTTTCTCAGCCCTTGTGTGTTGCCCATTGTTCCACCTTATCTGGCCTATATGGGCGGGATCAGCCTAGACGAGGCTAAGGGGCGGGGACGCAATCGTGCGGTCGTTGCGGCCTTGTTTTTTGTTCTGGGCCTTTCGACCGTGTTTTTATTTTTGGGCTTTACCGCCTCGATTTTCGGCAAGTTTTTTCTGCAAAACCAAATTCTTTTGTCCCGTATCTCAGGCGCGGTTATCATCGTGTTTGGCCTTCATTTTTTAGGGGTTTTCCGTATCCCGATGTTGGATCGCGAAGCACGGCTTGATGCGGGTGATCGGGGCGGGTCTGCACTTGGGGCCTATGTTTTGGGCTTGGCTTTTGCCTTTGGCTGGACGCCGTGCATCGGCCCGCAGCTTGGCGTGATCCTGACCTTGGCCGCGAATGAGGCCAGCCTTGCGCGCGGCACAATCTTACTTGGGGTATATGCCGCAGGCTTGGGGATTCCGTTTCTGCTAAGCGCGCTGTTTCTTGAGCGTGCGATGGGGGTCATGGCGCGGCTCAAGCGCCATATGAAGCTGATCGAGCGGCTGATGGGCGCGCTTTTGATTGTCGTGGGGCTTGCCCTTTTGACGGGTGCGTTTTCCGCCTTTTCTTTCTGGCTTTTAGAGAATTTCCCAGCCCTTGGTTCGCTTGGTTAAAGGTTTCTTTTTCATATAGCAATTTTCACTCTTTCGGCGATAGTCTGGCCGCATGGATAGGGTGGGTCATATCGTGCGCCGTAGGGCGGTGTTCTTTGTGCCAGGGTTTGACCCTGCGCCGCCACGCGCCTTGCGCGAACGGTATCGCCGCGAGGCCGCGAAACAGGCCCGTCTCTCAGGCCATGTGATCCAAATCAGCGCGGATGGCAGCCACGCATGGCGCGTGGATGCGGTGATCGAGGGGCAGGAATGCGAAACACGAATTGAGGTTCTGGCATGGTCTGATTTGGTGCGCGCAGAAATGCGTGGGGGCGGTGTTTGGCGCAGTTTTGTTAATCTCACCCGTGCGGCGATGACCTATATTCGGGCTGGGGCGATTGCGCCCTTATTCTCGCTGCGCAAGGGGCCCGTGATTGCGATCTCTTACCCTGTCTTGGTGCTGCTGACTGAATTATTGGTTGCTGCGCTACTGGTGGGAGCAGGGGCACAATTTGGCCCCATTGGCGCGCTTGTTGGAGGCGTGGCAGGTTATGCCGCATTGTCACTGGCCGCCCGAAAAGACCCGATTTTTGCGCATTACCTGATTGATGATTATGCCTATGCCGCGCGGGAAGATGGGGCTTACCCGCCCGCGCTTGAGGCGCGCTTGGCGGCGTTTCAGGCCAAACTCGCCGCCGCCTGTCTTGCTGACTATGACGAGGTTTTGCTGATCGGTCACAGCTCGGGCGCGTATTTGGCAGTGTCCTTAATGGCGGATTTGCGCCGCGCAGGAGGGGCGCATTCCGCGCTATCGCTGTTGACCTTGGGCCATGTCGTGCCGATGGTCAGCTTTTTGCCACGCGCAACGCGCTTGCGCGGCGATCTGGCGGCGCTAAGCACCGATCAGGCCCTGACATGGGTCGATATCAGCGCGCCTGCCGATGGGTGCTGCTTTGCGCTCTGTGATCCTGTGGCTGTGTCTGGCGTGGCCCCTGACAACCAATCTTGGCCGCTTGTCATTTCTGCCGCCTTTTCTCAAACCCTGACACCCGCCACATGGGCGGCGCTGCGGTGGCGGCTGTTCGAGACGCATTTTCAATATCTCAACGCGTTTGATGGGGGCGGGGATTATGATTATTTCGCGCTTACCGCAGGCGGGCAAAGTTTGGCTGCCCGCTATAGTGGGCGCACGCCATCGCCCTCGCGGATCACGCGGGCCGTGTCGCCGCATCGGGGTGTAACATGAACGCGCCTCTCCCCCCCAAGCCGCCCGCCCGCGCGGATCGGGTGGGCCTCCTCCAATATCTGCGGCTATTTCGCCGCGATATCCTGTCTGCGCAGCCCGCGCGCCTTTACCACGCATGGATGGCGGAATTTCGCACCCCGTTTTTCCGCTCTTACCTGCTGAACCAACCCGATTTGGTTGATTTGGTCTTGAAAGAACGTCCCGATGATTTTCCAAAATCTGATCGCATTTCCGAAGGCCTGCGCCCGCTTTTGGGGAATTCAGTATTCCTGACCAATGGTGAGACATGGAAGCGGCAGCGCCGTATCATAGACCCTGCCTTCGAGGGGGGGCGCCTGCGGGCCACATTCCCCGCAATCTGGGCCGCTGCCGAGGCTGCGGTGGCACGGCTGCCGCAAGGCGAGGTCGAGATTGAGGCGCAGACCAGCCACGCTGCGGCTGATGTGATCTTTCGCACCTTGTTTTCAGTTCCGATTGAGGATCAAACGGCCCAATCCGTGTTTCACGGGTTTCGCGCCTATCAAAGAACGCAGCCCTTGGTGAATTTGGCGGCATTTTTGCCATTTCCGCGATTTATGCCGCGATTTATGCCACGTGGCTTTGCAAAATCCACCAAACGGGCCGCGCGCGATATCCGCACCTTGATCGCGCGGATGACAGAAAAGCGCGTGGCTGAGATTGCCGCAGGGCAGGCCCCAGATGATCTGGCAACCAAGATTTTGACGATGCATGACCCGCAAACGGGGCAGGGCTTCTCGCCTGATGAAATGGTGGATCAGGTCGCGATTTTCTTTCTGGCGGGTCATGAAACATCGGCCAGTGCGTTGGCATGGGCCATATACCTTTTAGCACTTTACCCTGAGTGGCAGACCCGTATCGCCCATGAGGCGCGCGCCCTAGAGGGGGGATGTGATTTTGCGGTGCTGTCTCAGTTGCCCGTCACGCGCGATGTGTTTCGCGAAACATTGCGCCTTTATCCGCCCGTGCCCATGATGGTGCGCGAAGCCACGCGCCCCGAGCGGTTTCGAGATCGCGTGATCAAACGCGGGGCGCAATTGGTCATCTCGCCCTTTCATATCCACCGCCATACACGGCTGTGGGACAATCCTGATGAGTTTGACCCCACCCGATGGGAAAAAGGGCGCAGGCGGGGGCCGTATTTGCCGTTTTCAGCGGGGCCGCGCATCTGCACAGGCGCGGGCTTTGCAATGGTCGAGGGGGTTGTGCTCTTGGCTATGCTGGCCCGCGCCTATCGGTTCGACTTGATCGAAGGGCGCGCCCCTCCGCGCCCTGTGGCCCATCTCACCTTGCGCGCCGCCAATGGGATTTGGCTAAATATCACGCAGCGCTAACGGTAGCGATAACATCGCCCATGCCCCTATGCAGCCTTGTTTTATTGGCGTATGCAGCCAAAAGGCGCAGCTAGAAAAAGGCGGTTTTACGATGTTTGATATGTTCCAAGACATGCGCACGCGCATCATGACGGATGCAGGCTTTATCGCCGCTTTGGATCAATCGGGCGGCTCCACCCCAAAGGCGCTGGCGCTTTATGGCATCACGGAAGATGCTTATAGCAGCGAGGCGGAAATGTTTGCGCTGATGCATCAGATGCGCGCACGGATCATTATGGCGCGCGATTTCACCGCCGAGAAAATCCTAGGCGCGATCCTGTTCGAGCGCACCATGCGCGACACGATCAACGGCACGCCTGTGTCAGAACTTCTGTGGCGCGATAAGGGCGTAGTGCCGTTTTTGAAAATCGACAAAGGCTTGGAAGAGACACGCGATGATGTGCAGCTTCTTAAACCGATTTCGGGCTTAACGGCACTTTTGTCAGATGCGCGCGCCTTTGGCGTCTTTGGCACCAAGGAACGCTCGGTCATCCATGCCGCCAATGCTGGTGGCATCGAGGCGGTCGTGGCGCAACAATTCGATCTTGCGGCAGAGGTCTGCGCAGCAGGGTTGGTGCCGATTATTGAGCCAGAAGTGAATATTCACGCAGATACAAAATCCGAGGCGGAAACCCTATTGCGCGATGCCATTGCCCGCCATTTGGATCAACTGGCCGTTGGCCAGGAGGTGATGCTCAAGCTGACCATTCCAAATGAAGCAGGGCTTTATGATGGTTTGGCCGATCACCCCCGTGTCTTGCGGGTGGTGGCCCTGTCGGGGGGCTATAGCACAGATGACGCTTGTGCGCGCCTGTCGCAAAACCCAAAAATGATAGCAAGCTTTAGCCGTGCCCTGACCGAAGGCTTAAATGTGGCGCAATCCGATGCCGAATTTAACGCGGCACTTGGGGCGAATATTGATAAGATTTACCGCGCGTCTCTTTGAGCGCGCAGTTCCTTCAGGACAAATAATCTAATCGCCGTGGCAAGGCCCGAGGATAATCCACGGGCCTCGTCTATTTCTGCGGCTAGGGCATTCACCGACTGCCCGCGCGCAGCGGCAATGGCGCAGAATTCCTCCCAAAACGGATCCTCCAATGAGACGGAGCTGCGATGCCCGCGCAAGGTGAGGGAACGCTTTTTGGGGCGGTCAGTCATTCTGCATCATATTCTGAATCGGGGGTCAGTTTATGCTGATCCAACACTTCGCGTAGACGCGCCTCGCGCGTGGCGGCGAGTAATTTCTCAGCCTTTGATTGGCCAAATTTTACAGCATTTTCAGATGCCTGTTCGCGGTTCTTCATGCGTTGTTTTTCCTTGCGCGCGCGGCGTAGATTGATGATCTGGCTCATACTCGTCACTCTTTGCAAGGTGGCTATCTGGCGGTTTCATCAGTGATTTGGCAAGAAAAATGGGGTGCCTGCAAGAGGCACCCCATCATCCGTGATGAAAATGCAGCAGTGATTAGCCTTTGGGGCCAATCATATCTTCGGGGCGGACCACGCGGTCAAAGGTTTCCCCATCGACAAAGCCCAGATTAATGGCCTCTTCGCGCAAGGTGGTGCCATTCTTATGCGCAGTTTTCGCAACCTTGGTGGCATTGTCATAACCGATTGTGGGCGCAAGCGCGGTGACCAACATCAGGCTTTCGCGCATCAGTTTTTCGATCCGCTCGACATTGGCCTGTGTGTCTTTCAGCATACGCTCGGTAAAGCTATCGGCAGCATCCCCCAACAGCTGCATGGATTGCAGCAGGTTATAGGCCATCATCGGGTTATAGACGTTCAATTCAAAATGGCCTTGGCTGCCCGCAAAGGAAATCGCGGCATCATTGCCCAAGATATGGGCGCAGACCTGTGTCATCGCCTCGGCCTGTGTTGGGTTCACTTTGCCGGGCATGATCGAGCTGCCTGGTTCATTTTCGGGCAGGATCAATTCCCCAAGGCCAGACCGCGGGCCAGAGCCCAAGAAGCGCATATCATTGGCGATCTTATAGGCGGCCATCGCCGTTGTTTTAATCGCGCCCGACATAAAGACCATCGCGTCATGCGCGGCCAAGGCTTCGAATTTATTGGGCGCGGTGATGAAGGGCAGGCCCGTGATCCGCGCCATATTGGCCGCAACGGTGGTGTCCCAGCCTTTATCGGTGTTCAGGCCAGTGCCAACCGCTGTGCCGCCCTGCGCCAACTCGTAAATGCCCGGCAGGGCCATTTCGATACGGGCAATCCCATTGCGGATTTGCTGCGCATAGCCCGAGAATTCTTGCCCCAAGGTCAGCGGGGTCGCATCTTGGGTATGGGTGCGCCCAATCTTGATAATGTCTTTGAACTCCTTGGCCTTCGCCTCAAGGGCGGTGGCCAGTTTGTCGAGGCCAGGCAGCAATACATCGCGCGCGGTCATTGCGGCGGCGATATGCATGGCGGTGGGGAAGGTGTCGTTAGACGATTGCCCCATATTGCAATGGTCATTGGGGTGAACGGGAGTTTTCGACCCAATCACACCGCCCAAAATCTCAATCGCGCGGTTCGAGATCACCTCATTCGCGTTCATGTTGGATTGCGTGCCAGAGCCTGTTTGCCACACCACAAGGGGGAAATGATCATCAAGCTTGCCATCGATCACCTCTTGCGCGGCGGTGATCATGGCATCGGCCAAGTCCGCGGGCAGCTTGCCGCTTGCCTTATTCGCCTCGGCACAGGCGCGTTTGATCACCCCAAGGGCACGCACGATGGCAACGGGCTGTTTCTCCCACCCAATGGGGAAGTTCATCAGGCTGCGCTGTGTCTGCGCGCCCCAATAGCGGTCGGCAGGAACCTCCAACGGGCCAAAACTATCGGATTCGGTGCGGGTTTGGGTCATCAAAGATCCTCCAGTATGCTGTTGCATACCAAATAGGGCCTGCGCCGCTTAATCGCAACGGGGAATTAAGTGCATCGGCCTCGTAAAGCGATAGACGCGGGCAGGGGGCAGGTTGCGCCAAATCTTATCGCTGCGTGTCCATGACAGGGCCATCTCTTTGCGCAGATCGGCATTCACCGAAGGGTTTGGCCCATAGGTGAATTGCACAAAGCTGCCCTCGGGCGCGAGGCTGTTGAAACTGCCTTTGAGAATATCGCGCTGCACCCCGATGGGCATCGACAGGAGCGGCAGACCCGAGATCACGGCCTGCACATTGTTTAACCCCAACTTGTCGAGATCACAGGCGCTCATGTGATGGACATTCACCGCTGCAAAACTCTCGCGCAGATGGGTGCAAAAGTTGGGGTTCATCTCAACCGAATGCAGCATCTGCGGGGCAATGCCACGGCCCAAAATGGCGCGGGTGATATTGCCCGTGCCTGGGCCCAATTCGATCACGGGGCCTTTATTGGGATCAAGACCTGCAACCATCTCTTGGCACAGCGCCGCCGATGAGGGGGCCAATGCCACAACCTGATGAGGTTTTGACACAATCTGAGAGAGGAATAGGCGCAGATCTTTGTTCATACCGCATCCGATGCAGGGTTATTGTAATTTATTTATGTCGAATATGCGGGATGCCCACAAATTTCAGGTATTTTTTCTGAACCGATCCAGAGATACCACTTCGCCCTGCGCTTTGGCCCCTTTCGGGGCGGGGTCGGGGTCTGTGACGGGGTCATCCTCGGCGGGGGTGTCTGGATCAGGGGTGTCATCTTCGGCTTCCACCGATTCAAACCGCAGACCAAATTCAACCGAAGGATCAACAAAGGTGACAATCGCGTCAAAAGGCACGCGCAGCGCCTCAGGGTTGTCGCCAAAATTCAGAACGATGGAAAACCCGTCCTCATCCACCTCAAGCGCGTCATACCAATGTTGGATCACAATGGTCATTTCTGCGTCATAGCGCTCGCGCAGCCAATCGGCCATTTCCACATCAGGATGGCCCGTGGCGAAGGTGATGAAGAAATGATGGTTCCCGGGCAGGCCGTTATCCGCAACATCCTCTAGCACAGTCTGGATCAGCTTGCGCATCGCGTGATGCATCAAGCGACCATAGGGGATAGAGGCGTTGGAACTCGAACTCATCATCATTGCCTTTGCTGCATCTGCAGCCCCAAGCATAGAAGATTCGGAACGGAAAGAAAGCGCGGTTTTGGCCCGCGCCTCAGCTATTTGCGAGGATCAACCACGCGGCCAATCCCGCTTCGCAGCCAAAAAAGGTCAGGCTTTGACGCGACCACGCCTTGTCGCGCAGGATCGAGGTGATCCGACCAAGCGCCGCCCCCGCATAGGCCAATCCCACCACAACCCATGCCAGCGGGTCATTGATCAAGATCGCGCCCAGACCAAGGCCCACAAACAAACAGCCCGAGGCGGCAGAGACTTCGGTATAGGCCATATTGGTGGGGCCTGCGCGCATATCAAGCACATCCATCGTCCAACGCGTGGCCAACCACCCAAGCGCGCCAAGGGCGATGGTGATCGCGCCCGCCGCGAAATTTAGAATATCAACGATGCCCATCTGACCCTTCCAAGCCCTGTCTTTCCTCTTATTCGGTGGGGACGGGGGATTGGATCACTTTTCCTTGCATTTGCAAGAAAATCTTTTCCGCGTCTTGATTGGAAATCGGGGGGGAAGTGCAGGCTTCTGTTGCCAGGTGCCTGCGGACCCCGCCTTACGCGGCTAGGCGCAAGGGCTTAGTTTCGGCGACCCGAACTGCTTACGCAGCCAGAGCCATTGCCGGAGCACGGTTGTCATTTGCAACTGTACGATTTGAACCGATAACGGTGGTATCTCACCGAGACAAAGCTAACCCCTTTAGACGTTCGTCGATCCTATTTCGGCCCCATGATCCGCAAATGACGGGGTATGGTGGAGCCGCCGGGTACCGCCCCCGGGTCCGATCCGCTTATTACGAGCGCGTTTATGTCCATAGCCCCCCGAAGGGAGCAGGTGGAATATAGGCGCTGTGGGGGCGGATGGGAAGGGGGGATGGAATGAGGATATAAAGTAACATACATTTTGTGTATGAAAAACGTTTAAGGATTTTGCAATGCAAGAGCGTTCGATCATCATTTCTAAGGTGTCGCAAATTAAAAATGCGGGCGTTTGGAAGAATTTCTCCGCTTCTGCGGAAGTTACTTTTGCGCCAAGAACCCTTCTCTATGGGTTTAACGGCTCAGGCAAGACCACTCTTTCAAGGTTATTTTCTTCGATTGAGCGGGGGGGGCTAGAGGTTCGGCTGCCTGCCGAAACGACTTTTAGCATAGAGACCTCAGACGGCACTGTGGTTACGCAAGAATCAACTTCAAATCCGTTTGGCAATAACTTGCTAGTCTTCAATACGGATTTTGTGTCGAGAAACTTTGAGTGGGATAGGAGCAGCACGAAGGGAATTGCATATCTTAGCGAAAAGAAAGTCGATGCCCGAAAAGAGTTTGATGAAGTAACGCCGAAACTTGCAGTCGCAAAACAGGAGGCTAAGGCTAAAGAAAAGGCGAAGGCCAAAGCTGATAAAGACTTATCGGACTTCAAAACTAGAGTGGCTCGCAACATCCGAGAAGTCGCTTCATCAAGCATATACACACAGTCCTACGACGCTCGAAAAATTCAAGGGCATTACTCCAAAGTATCCTTCGGCGCGGGAAGGAAGTTGTCCGAAGAAGAGCTGACAAAAAACCAAGAAGTGCTTGCTCAGCGGCAACCATTGCCAACGCTTTCGTTCTTCCCAAGCCTTCCTGCTAGCCTAATTGATTGGTTCACGGCTGGCAAAGCTCTGCTTGCTCAGAGCGTATCTAGCATCGCCTTGAAGGAGTTCGAAGCTCACTCTGATGCTCTTCGTTGGGTAGAAGAAGGGCTCCATTATCATGACGAACACAGTGTGAGCGATTGCTTGCTTTGTGGTAACGCTTTCTCTGAAGAGCGACGAGCGCAGCTCCGGCGTGTGTTCGACAAATCGTGGACAGAGGCTTTGCGCGTCCTAGAAGACGCTGTGAGGCAAGGGCAGGCACATCAACAAGCTCTTAGAGACCTCTATAGGTCTATTCCGAAGGAGGCAGAGGTTACCGCGGAAGAGCGGAAGGATTTTGTAGAGAACCGAGTGCTTTTTGAAGCCGCTATTAAGCAGCTTGGCCTTCATGTCGGGGAGCTTATCAAAGGGCTCGGCGTGCGGGCGGCAAACCCCACTAAAGAAGTCGCCATCACTGGAGACATCGCCGATTTCAACATTGAGGAGTGGGTGCAGAATTATATAGCCGTAGAGACCACTCTGACTGAAGTCGTTAAGAGGCATAACGAAGCCTTCACGACTTTTGCCGAAATGCAGGAGGATGCCTTCACGAAAATCGAAGCACACGTGTTGGCGACTAACCAAGGTGGTTGGAGCCGCTTCCAGAAGGCAGTGCGGGACGCTGAAGAGGAGCTCAAGGCTGCCCAAACAGACGAAAAGCGTCTTGCCGAACGTCAGCTAGAACTTCTCAACGATCTACAGGACAACGGTATTGGCGCGGACAAATTGAACGAGCTCATATGGGCCTACCTAGGGCATAAAGAACTTCGCCTAGTCGCCGAAGCTGGCGGCTATAAAATCCTTCGCCCGAGCGGAAAACCTGCAACAGAGCTCAGTGAAGGAGAGCGGACAGCGGTTTCCTTCTGCTACTTCCTAACACAACTTGCTGCCGAGGATCGCAAGGTTGAAGATCTCGTACTGGTCATTGATGACCCGATTTCGAGTCTCGATACCGCCGCTCGAACCCATGCCTATAGTCTGATGACCCGCATGACCAAGAAGTGCGCTCAGGTGATCGTTCTCACCCACAACACGAGCTTCATGAACATGGTGAAGCGCGAGTTTAAAACCCTTCAGAAGCGGGATGCCACTAAACAGGTGACCACGCTCTTGTCGCTCGACTGTCGGAATTCTGGCAATGGGGATGAGCGCGTGACCTCGCTGACCACTATGCACACGTTGCTGGTGAACTATGATAGCGAGTATCATTACCTCTTCAGTTTGGTTCGGGATGCAGCTCGCAAAGGGACGACAGATTATGTGTTCTTGCTTCCCAATGCGACTCGAAAGCTTTTAGAGATGTTCGCAACCTTCTGTTCTCCCGGACAGTCGAGTTTTGCAGGCGCGCTCATGGACCACCACGATACCGTGAAAGACAAGCTCGACGTTCGCGCCCTCGAGCGGCTCGTGCAAATTGAGTCACACGGCACAATAGACGGCCTTGGCACTCTGCCGAACCTTACTCTTGAAGAAGCTATTCGTGCGGCCGAAGCAGCCATAAGTTTCATCGAAGAGGTTGGGAAGGACCACTACACGAAGATGTGCGTGGCTTGTGGATGATGCGGTCACCTAAAGATACAAAACACTGATTTTTAATGCGGTCGATGACTTCACGGGCTGGCCCGAGTGCCCCCCAAACAAAAACGAGCGCCCTTTCGGGCGCTCGTCTCATGTCCACCATCTGACCTTAATCAGAAGCCTGCTTTGATCCGCACAAAGGCCTCGGCCTGTGCTTCGCGGCGGTCGTTGCTGATGGGCAGCTGTGCCAGAACGGGCACGGTCACTTCGCCCAAGCCATTGGCCTCGAGCGTTTCTGCGCCAAGGGCGGCAAGGGCCGCGCTATTGGCGGTGCCAAAGCCGCCATCCAGCAGGGGCTGTGCTGACACCTCGGACTGCATCGCGTTGACGAAGTCATAGGCCTTATCCTCGGACCCTGGTGCATCGGCCATATTCACATAGCCGCAGAGCCAGACGGATGTGCCCTCGACCGTGTTACGCTCGAACCCAACGGGGAAGCCTTCATCGGCTAATGCTACGGGCACCTCGTTCCATGCCCAAGCCACCAGAACCTCGCCCGATGCCATCAACTGGCCCAATTCGGCGGGGTCGGTCCAATAGGTGCGCAGGTTTTCGTGGATCGAACGCAGCCATTCGGTGGCAGCCTCGAACTCGGCATCTGTGGCTTTTGTCCAATCGGTCACGCCTGTCGCCAGATAGGCCAGCGCATAGGCGTCATCCACATTGTCAGGGATCGACAAGCGGCCTGCGAAGGCGGGATCAGTGAAGACCTGCAAGGAGGCCACCTGTTCGGCGGTCACTTCCTCGGTGTTATAGGTGATCGCGGTCGTGCCGTAATCGGTGGGCAGGAAGAACAATTCAGACGTGCCCGCAAGCACATCTTGGCCCACCAGGCTTGCATCGAGATTGTCAAAGGCCGCGATGCGGTTCTGATCCCATGGTTCGATGATGCCCGACTCTTGCCACCGCGGCACGGAGCCTGCGCAAATATGGGTCACATCAGATTTGAACCCAGAGACGAGACGCTGAAACGCTTCGTCCTCATCCCCGAAGAACACGAAGCTGGGGCTTGCGCCATGTTGGTCGATATAGGGTTGGTGGTAACCAGGTTCTTCAAAGCCCGAATAATCGAACACGGTCAATTCGCTATCTTGGGCGAGGGCCACACCAGACATCGCCATCAGTGCAACAGTGCTAAAGAGCATTTTCTTGGTCATAAGCAGCAATCCCGATCCTGTGAGTTAAGGGAAAAATCGCAACGGACGCTAGGGCGAAGCCAACCATCACGCAAGAGGATTCGCGAAATTCGCGCTTTGGGATCGGGCAAGTGCCAAAGCATTAAGCAGTTTGTGACCCGAGATTTTACCCCCCATACCTTGACCCGCCAGATGCTGCACTAGCTTGCACCCAAATGATCGGGTTGGGCCTTGTGACGCCGCCCCAAAACAGGAAATGCCAAGGCCAATCGCGCCAACGGCCAAAGATAAAAAAGAGGGGCCATGACAGACGCGCCTGTCCTATATTGGATCCGCCGTGATTTTCGCCTCAGCGATAATCCCGCGCTCGTTGCCGCCGCCGCCATGGGGCCTGTGATCCCCGTTGTGATTTTGGATGACAGCATTGATCAGATGGGCGCGGCCCCCCGTTGGCGCTATGAAATGGGGCTGCGCGCCTTGGCCCGCGCCTATCATGCGCAGGGTCTTGATCTGGTGATCCGCAAGGGGGCGGCTGATGCGGTCTTGGCGGATCTTGTGGCCACGACTGGGGCCAAGGCGGTGCATTGGAACAGGCTCTATGACCCCCATGCTCGCGCGCGCGACAGTGCCATCAAGACCGCGTTGCGCGATCAAGGCATCGCCGCGCAGAGCCATAATGGCCATCTCCTGTTCGAGCCATGGGAAGTGCAAACAGGGCAGGGCGGGTTTTATCGCGTCTATACCCCCTATTGGCGCGCGGTGATGGGGCGTGATGTGGCGCGCCCCTTGCCTGTGCCCGCCTTGCGCGGGGTCGATCACGCGCTTGACAGCCTATCGGCCGAGGATCTGAACCTTGCGCCGCAGATGCGCCGTGGCGCGGGCGTTTTGGCGCGCTATGCGCAAATCGGGGCCGAGGCCGCCCAAACCCGTCTGGCGCAATTCCTCGGTGACAAGGTGGCCGCCTATAAGGACAAGCGTGATTTTCTCGATCAAGACGCCTGTTCTAACCTGTCCGAGCATCTCTCGCTTGGCGAAATCAGCCCGCGCGAGATTTGGCATATGGGGTGGGAGGCACATCGCCATGGTGCGGCGGGGGCCGAGCATTTTGTGAAGGAATTAGTTTGGCGCGAATTCGCCTATCATCTTCTCTATCATTCGCCCCAGATTGCGACTGAGAATTGGCGCCCTGACTGGGACAGTTTCCCATGGGCCACCGACCCTGATGCCCCGCAGGTTCAGGCGTGGAAACAGGGACGGACAGGCATTCAAGTGATCGATGCTGCGATGCGCGAGCTGTATGTGACGGGGCGCATGCACAATCGCGCGCGGATGTTGGTGGGGTCCTATCTGACCAAACATATGATGTGCCATTGGAAAATTGGGCTTGATTGGTTCGCCGATTGCCTGATTGATTGGGATCCCGCCGCCAATGCAATGGGGTGGCAATGGGTTGCGGGCTCTGGCCCTGATGCGGCCCCTTATTTCCGCATCTTCAACCCAGAAACCCAGGGCGAAAAATTCGACAAGCACGGGCGGTATCGGGCGCGCTGGATTGCTGAGCTATCAAACCCTGCACCGCAAACCGCGCTTGATTTCTTCGAAGCCGCGCCGCGGTCGTGGAATTTGCAGCCCAAAATGGGCTATCCCACCCGCCCAATTGTGGATCTGGCCGAGGGGCGCGCGCGGGCGCTTGCCGCATATAGCGCGCGAAATTCTTAACACATGCAACGATGAGATGAATTCGCTTGAGCCTGCACAGGTTTAAGGCGAAACTGGCTGACAATGTCAGGGGGAACGATGACAATAAAAACAACCACCAAAGGTGAACCAAACCTACCGCGCTATTTTGAGGCGGTTTTTGCCAAATCTGTGGACATGAAAAACGGCCGTTTGGATATGGTTCTGCCCGATGGTCGCATCTTCCGCGCCGAAGGGGCTGGTCAGGGGCCTGTTGCTGAAATTCACATTCACAATGTGGATGTATTTGCGCGCCTGATCCGCGAAGGGGATCTTGGGTTTTGCGAGGCCTATTTGGATGGGTGGTGGTCAACCCCTGACCTGCAAGCCTTCCTTGATCTGGTTCACGCGGGCAATGACGATATCTATGACGGTTTCTTGGGTCTCAAAATCGCCCGCGCCTATGAACGGTTTCGGTTTTGGCTGCAAAGCAATTCCAAATCTCAGGCGCGCAAGAATATCTCTTATCACTATGATCTGGGTAATGATTTCTACAAATTGTGGCTTGATGACACGATGACATATTCCTCGGCCCTGTTCCAAACGGGCCAAGAAAGCCTTGAGGCCGCGCAGATCGCCAAATACGCCTCGATGGTGGATCAGATGGGCGCACAGCCTGGGGATCATGTTTTGGAAATCGGCTGTGGATGGGGTGGGTTTGCCGAATATGCTGCGCGCGAACGCGGCCTCAAGGTCACGGGCCTAACCATCTCGCGCGAGCAGCATGATTACGCGGTTGATCGGATTGCCCGCGCGGGCCTGTCTGATCAGGTCGAGATCAAGATGCAAGATTACCGCGATGAAACGGGGCTTTATGATGGGATCGCCTCGATTGAGATGTTCGAGGCGGTTGGCGAGAAATATTGGCCCGTCTATTTCAAAACGCTGCGAGATCGCTTGAAGCCTGGCAAACAGGCGACTTTGCAAATCATTACAGTTCAGCATCGCCGTTGGCAGATTTACCGCAATACGGTCGATTTCATTCAGAAATATATCTTTCCCGGTGGCATGCTGCCATCGCCCGTTGTTTTGCGCGAAGAAGTTCACAAAGCGGGGCTTGAGGTAGCGGGGTCAATTGAATTTGGCGAAAGCTACAGCCAGACCTTGCGGCGTTGGTATGACACTTTCAACGATCGTTGGGATGAGGTGGCCGCCCTTGGGTTTGATGATCGCTTCCGCAGGATGTGGAATTTCTATCTAACCTCTTGTGCTGCAACCTTTCATTTCCGCAATTGCGATGTGACCCAAATCACGGTGCGCAAGCCAAGCTGAGGGATAGTATGACTGATCTCGCGCTTTACGGCACGCTGCGTGATCCTGATATCCTCAAGATTGTCTTAGGGCGGGCAGGGGGCGAGATGCCATCTGCCCGTCTTTCTGGCTATCGTGTGGCGATGGTTGCGGGACAGCATTATCCCATGATCTGGCCCGAGGGTGGGGCGGACTGCGAGATCGACATTTTGCAAGGGTTGGATGCGGGCGATCTCGCACGGCTAGATTTTTATGAGGATGTGTTTGGATACACCCGCACAACCATTTCCTATGAGGCGCGACCGCTGCAGATTTATCTGCCACCTGAAGGTGGGTCTTGGCCTAAAGGTGGGGCCTTTGACCCTGCAACTTGGGCTGTGGCACATGGCGCGCTGACACGTTTGGCCGCGCAAGACATCATGTCGTCATATGGTATTGAAACGGCCAAGGCCGTTGCTGCCCGTCTGCCAATTATTCGCGCGCGGGCGCAGGCCCATCTGCGTGCGGGCGATCATCCGCCTGCGGGCGAGACCCTCAAGCGCCGCTTGAATATCGCGCATCAAAGTGCTGTATATAATGGATTTTTTAATTTAATCGACATTGCGGCCTCTTACCAACGATTTGATGGTAGCCTGTCTGACCCTGCGGGGCGTTTGATCCTTGATCTGGGCGAAGCTGTCACTGTGCTGCCTTATGACCCCAAGAGGGACTTGGTGCTTTTGATTGAACAATTCCGCCCCGCCGCTGTGATTCAAGGTGACCCAAACCCATGGCTGCTTGAGACTGTGGCAGGCATATGTGACGAGGGCGAAACCTATGAGCAGACTGCACAGCGCGAAGCCCGCGAGGAGGCAGGGGTTGCGCTGAACGCGCTGCATCTCATCGGGCGGTATTACCCAAGCCAAGGGGCGGTTGCGCAAATCCTGATTTCTTACATCGGCCTTGCTGATTTGGCGCAGGATTATGACAGCACCCATGGCCTGTTGGCCGAAGGCGAGGATATTCGCGCCTTTACCTTGCCCTTTGACGAAGCCTTTCGCCTTGTACAGGAGGCGCGCCTCAGCAATGCACCGCTTTTGCTATCTTTAATGGCGCTTGATCGCATGCGTGCCGCGCGGGGCTGGCCCTCACAATAGCGCCAACGCCCCTTGAGTTATCGCCCCATCCCACCTATCCCTTGAGAAAGCAAAGAATTCTGCCAAAAAGGGGCGCGCTATGACCATTTATTCCGATCTTTCTGCTGCGATTGGCAATACGCCCCTGATCCGTCTGAACAAAGTCAGCGATGAGACTGGGTGCGAGATTTTGGGCAAAGCAGAATTCATGAATCCCGGTCAGTCGGTTAAGGATCGCGCAGCGCTTTACATCATTCGCGATGCCATTGCGCGCGGTGATCTCAAGCCCGGCGGCACGATTGTTGAGGGCACGGCGGGAAATACGGGCATTGGTCTTGCGCTGGTTGGGGCCTCGCTTGGGTTTCGCACTGTGATCGTGATCCCCGAAACGCAAAGCCAAGAAAAGAAAGACATGCTGCGTTTGGCAGGTGCCGAATTGGTGCAAGTGCCTGCGGCACCCTATAAAAATCCGAACAATTATGTGCGATATTCAGGGCGTTTGGCGGCTGAACTTGCAAAATCCGAACCTAATGGGGCGATTTGGGCCAATCAGTTTGACAATACCGCCAATCGTCAGGCGCATATTGAGACAACGGGCCCAGAGATTTGGGAACAGACCGGGGGCAAGGTGGATGGGTTCATCTGCGCGGTTGGCTCGGGCGGCACATTGGCGGGGGTTGGTGCCGCGCTGCAACCCAAAGGCGTGCGCATCGGTTTGGCTGATCCTGAAGGGGCCGCGCTTTATAGCTTTTACACCAATGGAACCTTTGACGCGCCCGGAACCTCGATCACCGAAGGGATCGGGCAGGGGCGCATCACCGCTAATCTAGAGGGGTTTACGCCCGATTGCGCCTATCGCATCTCGGATCAAGAGGCGCTGCCAATCGTGTTTGATTTGCTCAGCACGGAGGGCTTGTGCCTTGGCGGCTCATCAGGGGTGAATATTGCAGGCGCGGTTCACATGGCGCGCGAGATGGGGCGGGGTCATACCATCGTGACCATTTTGTGCGACTATGGCACCCGCTATCAATCAAAGCTCTACAACCCTGAATTCTTGCGTGAAAAGGGCTTACCCGTGCCCGCGTGGCTTGACTGCGGTGCGGCGGATTTGCCCGTGGTATTTGAGTAATGATGAAATTCGCACGACCAAGTTTGGCCCTGACACGGCTTTTGATCGCTTTTGCGGTCTTGTGGCTTAGCCTCACAGCCGAGGTTTTGGCACAAGACCCGCCCGATTACACTGCGTGGTCACAACTGAGTGCGCGCGCGCAGGTGATGATTGACGGGGATCGCGCGTCAACCTCGATGCTTGAGGCGGTGCGCGCTGAGATCGTCACGTGGCGCACGGTGTTTTTGGACGCGCAAGATATCAATGCCAGTCGCATCGCAACTTTGCGCGAACAGATCGCGGCCCT
Source organism: Rhodobacterales bacterium HKCCA1288 (assembly GCA_015693905.1). Classification (NCBI taxonomy): domain Bacteria; kingdom Pseudomonadati; phylum Pseudomonadota; class Alphaproteobacteria; order Rhodobacterales; species Rhodobacterales bacterium HKCCA1288. The sequence goes on from CP065161.1 coordinate 398,384, forward strand.
TGGCCCTGTCCCCGCAGAGGGGGAGGTCGAGCCTGCTGCGATTGCCGCAGAACGCGCGGATTTGACCCAACGCCTGACCGATGCAGAGGCACCCGCGCGGCGCGCGGAGGCGGCCTATCGCGAGGCGCAAGGCCTCATCGGCGAAATTGATGCGCAAATCGCCGCCCGTCAGGCGGGCGCCTTGTTGCAGCTGGAACCCGCCCCGATTAACCCCGCCAATTGGCCCAGTGCGGTTGCAACACTGCTTGGCTTCGCTTTTGCTGTAGGGCAGGAGGTCGTAACCTATTCACTTGCGCCTGCGCAGTTATCCGCCCTTGGGGCGAACCTGCCGCTTGTGGCGATCTTTGTGATTGTGGGGCTTGTTCTTTTGACCCGTGGCAGGGGGTTTGTGGGGCGGTGGATGCAAGCGCATCACAGCCCAAGCCCGACCCCCACGGCGCGGCTTGCCTTGTTTGGTCTGTCTCTTTTGCATCATGCCATGCCCGTCTTTGGGGTTTGGGCCTTGGCCTATGCGGTGCAGATTTCGGGCATGGTCGGGTTTCGCGCGGCGGTGTTGGTGCAAATGGCCGCCCCGATGGCGCTCAGCTTTATGGCGGCGATATGGCTTGGGCGGCAGGTTTTTCCCTTCGATGAGGCCAACCGCCCCCTTCTGCAGCTAGACGAGGCGACACGCGCGACAGGGCGCCGCTTGGCGCGGGTTTTGGGGGCGATTGTGGGGCTGTGGCTTTTGGTGGGGCAGGTCGCACAAACCGAAAATTTCACCTCCGCTGATCGATTGGTGATCAGTTTCCCAATCGTGGTCTTGGCGGGTCTGATGATGTGGCAATTAGGTCGTCTTTTGGCCCTTCACGTCAAAAATTCAGCCCAGTTGGAGGGCGCGCGCCCCCTGATGCTGCGCATGACACGCGCGCTGTCTTTGGCGGTCATGGCGCTTGGTCTTTTGGGGCCGATTTTAGCGGGGGTTGGGTATTTCACCGCGGGATCGTCCTTCCTGTTGCCGATGTTGTTCAGCCTGTCTTTGCTTGCGGTTCTAGGTATCTTGCAGCGGGTGGTGACTGATGCCTACGGGGCCTTAACCCGCCGCAACGAGGGGTTGGACGAGGCCCTGACCCCGACCTTGATTGGATTTATCTTGGTCTTGGCGTCCTTGCCCGCCTTTGCCCTGATCTGGGGGGTGCGGCCCGCGCAATTATCTGACATTTGGGCGCAGATTGTCTCGGGGTTCACCATTGGCGGCGTAACGATTTCGCCCCGCAATTTCCTGATTTTCGCGATTGTCTTTGCGATTGGCTATACGGCAACCCGCGCGCTTCAAAGCACGCTGCGCTATAACCTTCTGCCAAAAACCCAAATCGACCAAGGCGGTCAAAGCGCGATTTTGGCGGGAACGGGCTATGTCGGCATTTTCTTGGCCGCACTTTTTGCCATCACCTCGGCAGGGATTGATCTATCCTCCCTTGCGATTGTGGCTGGTGCGCTGTCGGTCGGTATCGGTTTTGGCCTGCAAACAATCGTGTCCAATTTCGTCTCAGGGATCATTTTGTTGATCGAGCGCCCGTTCAAAGAGGGCGATTGGATCGAGGTCAATGGTCAGATGGGCTATGTGCGCGAAATCTCTGTGCGCTCCACCCGAATTGAAACCTTTGATCGTTCTGATTTGATTGTGCCGAATGCCGATTTGATTGCGGGCGTGGTCACCAATATGACCCACTCCTCCAACACAGGCCGCCTGATTTTGCCTGTTGGGGTGGCCTATGACAGCGATCCGCAGCTTGTGATGAAAATCATGGCCGAGGTGGCCGAGGCGCATCCGATGGTGATCTTGAAACCAAAACCAACCATCTTGATGGTGAATTTTGGGGCGGATGCGTTGGAATTTGAAATTCGCGCGATCCTGCGAGATGTTAATTTCCTATTGTCGGTGAAATCCGAGATGAACCTTGAACTGCTCCGCAGGTTCCGCGAGGCAGGTATCGAAATCCCATTCGCACAGCGTGATTTGTGGCTGCGCAACCCCGAGGCGCTTGCCGCCCCTAAATCTTGAGTGCTGGTATGAGTGAGCTTTTATTTCTGGAAGATGCCTATCGCAAAACTGCGCCTGCGACCGTTAAAGGGCTGACGGATGCAGGTGGGATCATCTTGGATCAAACCATCTTCTATGCCCAAGGGGGCGGACAGCCGGGCGATAGCGGGTGGTTGGATTACGAGGGCGGGCGCATCGCCATCGCCACCACGATGAAGGGCGAGGGCGGGGATGTTGTTCTCTTGCCTGCCGAACCCGTGGCCCTGCCAAAATCTGGCGCGGCGGTTGAGCAGCGTCTTGATTGGGCGCGCCGCTTTAACCATATGCGCATGCACACCGCCTTGCATCTGTTGTCTGTTGTGCTGCCCTATGGGGTGACAGGCGGGGCGATTGGCGCAGAACGTGGGCGGCTTGATTTCGACATTCCCGATAGTTTGCCCGAGCGTATGATCCTGCAAGGTCAGCTGAACGCATTGGTTGATCGCAACCTGCCCGTAACACAGCACTGGATCACCGAGGCGGAATTGGACGCAAAGCCTGAGATGGTCAAAACCCTCTCGGTCAAACCTCCGCGCGGCGCGGGCCGTATTCGTCTTGTGCAAATCGGCGAAGGGGCGGCCCAGATTGACCTGCAACCTTGCGGCGGCACCCATGTTGCGCGAACAGGCGAGATCGGCAAATTAGAGATCCTTAAAATCGAAAACAAAGGCCGCCAAAACCGCCGCGTCAGCATCGGGTTTGCCTAAACTCGTCCCTCGGTGAAATTCTCTGCGGGGGATGTCAATTCACGGGTTGCACAAGGGGGGTGATATCCTATAGGAGATCGCCCTACGGACAGGTGGCCGAGTGGTCGAAGGCGCACGCCTGGAACGCGTGTAGGCGGGAAACCGTCTCCAGGGTTCGAATCCCTGTCTGTCCGCCACCTCACCCTTTGATGAGTTGCTTACATCGGATCAAACTGATCGGCGGCAAAGACCGTGTGGATGACATGGCCGTCAAACATGTCAAAAAGCCGCTTTGACACTTCTTTGCTTTGCCATCTTGTGGGGGAATTCAGCGCCTCTTCGATGTCATCGCGGGTTTTGAATTTCATGGCCATCACAAGCGGGAAGGGGCTGTCGGGGTCATCGCTTTCCACTTCACGCATCACGCGCAACTCTTGCAGATTGGGAAAGGCCGACCAAAGCGGCAAAAGATTTTCGCGCCAATGGATGTGGAAGTCTGCCTCCATGCCATCCTTGATTTTACCCTTAAAAAAGGCGCATCTTACAAACATCTGTCCCGCTCCATTCTATGCGTTGCAGCAATAGGATTGCCGAAAGCCTGCGCACAAGCAAGGGGAATGGGATGGATCTTCGCCCCTGTGAAACGTGGGGGTCATGCAAGCGACAAACGGGGGCGGGTCATGGATTTTGGGCTAGAGGGGAAACCCTGCATCGTGACAGGCGGGGCATCGGGGATTGGCGAGGCGATTGTGCAAGATCTTGTGGCCGAAGGGGCCAAGGTCATCGTGATCGACAAAAAACCCTGCAAGGTGGCGCAGATTGCGACATCCGTCACCCTTGATTTGACCGATGATGCGGCCTGTGCGGCGGCATTGCGCGATATTCGCGCTGAATTTGGGGCGATCTACGGGCTTGTGAATAATGCAGGCCTCAATGATGGCGTGGGTCTAGAGGCGGGGCCTGACGCGTTTCGGGCCTCTCTCAATCTCAACCTCGTGCAATATTACACCTTGATGCATCACCTGCATCATGACCTGCGCGCAAGCCGTGGCGCGGTGGTCAATGTGGCCTCAAAAACCGCTGTGACAGGGCAGGGCGGCACATCGGCCTATGTGGCCGCAAAGGCGGGCGTCTTGGGTTTGACGCGTGAATGGGCGGCGGAGCTGGCCCCAGAGGGTGTCCGCGTGAATGCCGTTTTGCCCGCCGAGGTGATGACGCCCATGTATCAAAACTGGCTGTCGACCTTGCCTGATCCAGATGGGATGTGCGGCAAGATCGAGGCCGCAATTCCCTTGTCGCGCCGCATGACCGAAAGCGCGGAAATCGCGGCAATGGTGGTGTTTTTGCTTTCTGCGCGGTCGGGCCATACCACGGGGCAATGGATGTTCGTGGATGGTGGATACGTGCATCTGGATCGCAAGCTGACGCTGTGATCCAACTACATCACCGCCCCCACTTGCCACGGCACGAATTCGACCCCGCCAAAGCCCAGTTCCTCGCTTTTCGTGGTGCCGCCTGAGGCCACGCGTAGGATTTCGCGGTAAATCTCTTGCCCCTTATCGGCTAGGCTGATGCCGCCGCTGATAATGTCACCGCAATTGATATCCATATCGTTCCCCATGCGGGCGTAAAGATCATCATTGGTCGAAAGCTTGATACAAGGTGTGGGCATATAGCCCGACACAGACCCACGGCCCGTGGTGAATGTGATGATATTTGCGCCTGAGGCAATCTGCCCTGTGACCGAGCATGGATCATATCCAGGACTGTCCATATAGACAAAGCCCTGCGTGGTCAGGGTTTCTGCAAATTCGTAAACCCCCGCCAAAGGGGCTGTTCCACTTTTGGCAACCGCGCCCAAAGATTTTTCAAGAATTGTGGTCAGCCCGCCGCGTTTGTTGCCTGGGGATGGGTTATTGTCCATCTCACCGCCGTTTCGGGCGGTATAATCTTCCCACCACTGGATGCGCGAAATCAGTTTTTCACCAATTTCGGGCGATATCGCGCGGCGGGTCAAAAGATGCTCTGCCCCATAGATTTCAGGGGTTTCAGACAGGATTGTGGTGCCGCCCTGGCGCACGATTAAATCAGAGGCATACCCCATGGCAGGGTTGGCGGTGATGCCAGAATAGCCGTCCGAGCCCCCACATTGCATGCCTACCACCAATTTTGAGGCGGGCGCAGGGGCGCGTGTTGCACGATTGGCCACGGCTGCAATCTCGCGCAGCATGCTGAGACCCCGTTCAATTGTGCGCTTTGTGCCGCCTGTCTGCTGAATGGTCATATAACGGAAACTCTCGCCATCGCGCAGGCGGGCGGGGCCGATCAGGTCAGGCACCTGCATCACCTCGCAGCCAAGACCGACCAACAGGATCGCCCCGAAATTTGGATTTTTCGAATATCCCGCCAAGGTTCGGAAAAGCATCTGATACCCTTCACCCAAACCAGACATCCCGCAGCCAGAACTGTGCACAATCGGGACAATCCCATCGACATTTGGGAAATCCTCCAACAGCCCTGATTTTTCAGCAGCCTCCGCGATAAAGCGGGCCACGCTGCCCGCGCAGTTCACGGATGTCAGAATGCCAATATAGTTGCGCGTGCCGACCTGCCCATCAGGCCTATGATAGCCCATAAAGCTGTCGCTTTTTTCCGCCGCGGGCAGGGGGGTGTTCTGCGTGGCAAATTCATAGCCGCGTTTGTGATCGCCAAAAGACAGGTTGTGGCTATGCACATGTGCGCCTGCGGCAATATCTTCGGTCGCATAACCGATAATTTGACCATAGCGGATGACCGCCGCGCCCTTGGCAATAGGGCGCAATGCAAATTTATGCCCTTTTGGAATGTCGGATTGCGCAAGGGTTTCAAAAGATGATAGAGCCGCGCCTGATCGGATATCAACTAAGGCAATTCCGACCGTGTCATCTGCGTTCAGGATCAAAATATCTTGGGTCATCGCTGGCATCATTCATTCAAAGTGAGAGTTTACGATCTTGAAATTTCCACGGCAATCATACTAACATGCTAGAATTATCGAGATTGAGCGACACGATGCAAGAGAATTCACCATCAGACCCCACGCAAGGCAGCGAAGTTAGGCTGCGGTCTTTGGATTCCTATGAAGGGAATTTGGCACGGCGCACCTACGCCGCCCTGCGTGAGGCAATTTTGACCTTGCGCTACAAACCGGGCGAGGCGCTGCGCAAGCAGGATATTTGCGCAACGCTCGGCGTGTCGCGGTCCCCTGTGGCCGAGGCGATCACGCGCCTCTCTAACGAGGGTCTGGTGGATGTTGTGCCGCAATCTGGCACATTTGTCGCGCGCTTTTCGATGGAAGAAATTCGCGAAGGTGCGTTTCTGCGGGAAAGTATCGAACTGGCCTGCGCCGAGCTTTTGGCCGAGATTATCACAGACGAGCAGATCACCGAATTGCGCCGCAATTTGCGCCTGCAAAAGGTGATGGTTGAGGAGGGCGATTTTGCCGAATTTTATCGGCTAGATGGCGAAATGCACGATCTCATCATCGGCTTTACGGGGTTCAAGCAATTATCGACCATTGCCAAAACGGGGTGGGTTCATGTGGATCGCGCGCGGCAATTGATCTTGCCCATGCCAGGGCGCGTGGCCGAGACATTGCAAGAACATTGTGATCTGGTCGATGCGATTGCCGCCCGTGACCCGCAAACGGCGCGAAAAGCGATGCGCGCCCATTTGGGCCAATTGATGAAATCTTTGATTCCGCTTGAAAAGACCCATCCAGAATTGTTCGACCCCAGTTGAAAGTCAGTAAATGTCCTATCCTGCGAATAAACCCCGCTATGCCGCGCGTCTGAATGCATTCAAACCACTGGCCGAGGGGCGGGGTATCGCGGGCATGATTGCCGCCGCCGCCCGTGTTGAAGGGATGGATGCGGCGGATTTGAACTATCCTGATCACTTCGAAGGGCGTCCTGCGCGTGAGATTGGCGAAATGTTGCGCGACAATGGGTTGGGGTTAAACGGCCTTGCGATGCGCTATTACTCTGACCCTGCCTTTGCTATCGGGGCCTTTACCAACCCAGATCCCGCAACACGGCGCAAGGCGATTGATTTGACCAAGCAGGGTCTAGATGCTTTGGCGGAAATGGGTGGGGGCGTGATGACCCTTTGGATGGGGCAAGACGGGTTTGATTACGCGCTTCAGGCTGATTATGCGCGTCTTTGGGCCGATACGCTTGATGCTTTGGCTGAGGTCAGCGCCCATAACCGCGATCTGCAAATTGCTATCGAATATAAACCCAATGAGCCGCGCGCCTTTGCGCTGATGCCCGATATGGCCACAACATTATTGGCCATTCGTGATGTTGGGGCCAAAAATTTGGGCGTCACTGTGGATTTTGCCCATGTTCTCTATGCAAACGAGATGCCCGCGCATGTGGCCTATCTGGCGCAGCGCCATGCCAAGATTTTGGGGGTTCACCTGAATGATGGCTATGGCAAGCGCGATGATGGCTTGATGGCGGGCACGGTGCATCCTGTGGCGACAGTCGAGCTATTCGTGCAATTGCACCGCATGGGCTATGATGGTGTCGTTTATTTCGACACATTTCCCGACCATTCGGGCCTGAACCCGATTGAAGAGGGGCGCACAAATATCCTGCTCATCGAGCGGTTGCGCACCATTGCCGCAGAACTCGCCGAAAGTTCAGAGCTGTCGGATCTGTTGCAAAAGCAAAACGCGGCACTCACCCAGCGACTGATTGCCGAGCGGCTTTATGGCGGGGTGATCCCTGATGGGCGCTGATATCCTTGTGATGGGGGCGCTGCATCTTGATGTAATTGTCAACGCCCCCGCTTTGCCCGCCCCAGACGAGACGATGATGGGCAAAGATGTGGCTTATCGTTTTGGCGGCAAAGGCGGCAATCAGGCGGTTTCTGCCGCCCGCATGGGGGGCAAGGTTGCCATGATTGGCGTGGTTGGCACGGATGATTTTGCGCAGCCTTTGCGCGCTGAACTTGCGCGCGCAGATGTCGATATGTCTATGCTTGCCACCTGTGATGGGGCCTCAGGCATGAGCGTGGCCATTGTGCAAAATGATGGCAGCTATGGCGCGGTAGTCGTTTCGGGCGTGAACCGCCAAATTAATGCGCAGCAGGCAAAACTTGACCCGCCCCCCAAAGTGGTCGTGCTGCAAAACGAAATCCCTGTTGCAGAAAATCACGCGCTCTTGGCGCGTTTGCCGCAGGATGTCACCGTCATTTGGAATGCGGCCCCCGCCTTGACGCGCGATGCGGTGATGGTGGGGCGAGCGGATATTTTGGTGGTTAATCGCCTAGAGGCCGCAATGCAGGCGGGGCTGCCGCATGATCTGCCCGATCCTGAAGCGGCCTTAACGCAGCTTGCACGCGAAGGGCGCGCGGTGATCATTACACTGGGCGCGGATGGCTATATCGCGCAAGCGCGGGACGGCACCCGCTTTGGGGCCAAGGCGCATCGCGTGCCCGTCATCTCCACCCATGGGGCAGGGGATGCTTTCGTGGGGGCGCTAGCCGCTGAGATTGCGCGCGGTGCCGATTTAGCGGCGGCGGCGGCCTTTGCCCAAGGGGCGGCGGCCCTTCATGTCTCAACCCCGCTTGAGGGGCGCGCCGATATTACCCCTGCGCAACTGCGCCACGCCTTTGGCCTATAGTGCCAAGCGATAGGCCTCGGCCGCCGTGCCGCCAAAGACCCGCGCCCGTTCTTCGGCGGTTAGGGTTTTGGTCAGCTCCTCCGCCGCATGGCGCCACGCGTCATATTCCGCCCGCAGGCGGCAGACGGGCCAATCTGACCCCCACATGATGCGCTCTGCGCCGAAACAGCCAAAGACATGATCCGCATAGGGACGCAGGTCTTCGATTGTCCAACCTTCATTTGCCTCGGTCACAAGGGCCGAAAATTTCAAATAGGCCTTGGTGTCACGCGCCAAAGCCGCCATGCCATCGGCCCAAACCTGAAACGTCTCGGCGCTATGTGCGTGGATTTGCGGCTTCATGCAGTGATCAATCACGCAGCGCATCTCGCTGTGGCGGGTCAAGATGGTGTGGAAATTTTCCAAATGTCGCGGAAATCCAAGCGCGTCAAAGCACAGATCATGCTTGGCGATGGCCGTATAGGCCCATGCGATATCTGTGCGCAGCATCCAGTTATCATCTTCAATATCTTGGATCATGGGGCGCACGCCCACGAATTTAGGATGCTGTGCAAATCGCGCTAAGACTGCCTCATCGTCTGGGTTTTCAAAATCAATCCACCCCACTACGCCCGCAACAAAGGGCGTGGCATCGGCAAGGCCCAACATATAGGCGCTTTCCTCCACCGTTGGGGCGGCCTGCACCAAAACGGTTTTATCAATACCATGACGCGCCAAATGCGGGCGTAAATCATCCGGGCCATAGGGGCGATAGAGCGTGGCGTTTGAGGGATCCATCCATCCATAATCGCCACGGGCAGGGTTCCAGAAATGTTGGTGGGCATCAATTTGCATCGTTTATATCCCCGTTGCGATGTTAGACGATTGGCGCGTCTTGGCGCATCAATCCTGCGGATTTGAGATCAGACCAAAGGGCGGGCGGGATTTGCGCCTGTGCCGCGCGCAGATTGCTGGCCATTTCTGCAGGGCTTTGCCCACCGGGGATCACCGAGATCACCGATGGATGCATCAGCGGAAACCGAAAGGCGGCATCGACAAGGCGCACATCATGCGCGGCACAAACCGCGTCAATGGCCGCGACCTTGTCCAAGATGTGTCGCGGGGCAGGGTCATAGTTGAAATACGCACCCTCGCGCGCACCTGTCGCCAAAATGCCCGAATTATAGGGGCCGCCAATGACAATCCCAATTCCACGCGCGGCGCAGAGGGGGAGAAAGGTTTCAAGCGCCTCTTGCTCAAGCAGCGTGTAGCGGCCCGCAAGAAGGAAGATGTCGAAATCGCCACGCTCGGCCAGCCATTGTGACGCTTGCCATTCATTCAGGCCCGCACCAAATGCCGTGATCACCCCTTGATCACGCAAGGCGGTCAGCGCGGCTAAGCCACCCTCCATGAATGCGGCGCGCTTTTCCTCTAGAACGGTATCGGTCTTGTGGGTGAAGAGGTCAAGATCATGCACATAAAGCACATCAATGCGGTCTATTCCCAACCGCTCAAGCGAGGCCTCAAAAGAGCGCATCACACCATCATAGCTGTAATCGAACACCTCGCGCCGCGCGGGCACATCAAACCATTTCCCAAACCCATCCCGCGCCTCTGGGGCTGTGACCTGCATCAGCCGCCCAACCTTAGTCGAGATCACATAGTCTTCGCGCGGCTTGCCCCGCAAAAAATGGTTGATCCGCGTCTCAGAGAGGCCAAGCCCATAAAGCGGCGCAGTATCGAAATACCGCACCCCTGCATCCCATGCATCTTGCAGGGTGTTTTGCGCATCCTCCTCAGAGATCGCGCGATAGAGATTGCCCAAAGGGGCCGCACCAAACCCAAGCTCGCTCAGCCTCAGCCCGCCATTTCCATGGCGATCCCAATTGCGAAATTTGATCATCATGCGCCCTCCAAGGTTTAACTGACATGCTAGTATGTTTTGCCTTGGATGCAAGATAGTTTCACGTTAGGCTATGTCTCGCGCAGGTCGCGCATAGGAGAGTATCGTGCAGAAATTCAAAGCTATTTTTGGGGATAAGAAACCTGTCATCGCCATGGTTCATTTCGGCGCCCTGCCAGGTGCGCCGCTCTATGATGCAGAGGCAGGTATTGAGGGGTTGATTGCAGGCTGCAGGAACGATTTGCACGCCTTGCAGGCCGCAGGCGTTGATGCGGTGATGTTTGGAAATGAGAATGATCGCCCCTATGAATTGAATGTAGATACTGCCTCGACCGCGACCATGGCCTATGTCATCGGTCGGCTGCGCGACGAGATCACTGTGCCTTTTGGCGTGAATGTTTTGTGGGATCCAAAAGCAAGCCTTGCTTTGGCGGCGGCAACGGGCGCGCGTTTTGTGCGTGAGATTTTCACAGGCACCTATGCCTCGGATATGGGAGTTTGGGCGCCTGATGCGGGGGCGGCCTATCGCTACGGCGCGCGTGTCGGCGCGGGCGATGTTGCAAAGTTTTTCAATATCAGCGCCGAATTTGCCTATAGCCTTGATCAGCGTTCGGTCGCGGATCGTGCGCGCAGCGCCGTGTTCTCGTCCATCCCTGATGCGGTTCTCGTCTCTGGCACCATCACGGGCGAGGCCGCAAAAATGGAGGATCTCGAAAGCGTCAAGGCGGCTTTGCCCGATGCGCCCGTTTTGGCCAATACAGGCGTTAAGCATGAAACTGTGGCCGATGTTATGCGGGTCGCGGATGGCTGTATCATCGGATCGGCGCTCAAGTTCGATGGGCATACATGGAACGCGGTTGATCCTGATCGGGCCAAGGATTTCATGGATCGGGTGCGAGCAATCAGATGAGCGAGCAATTAAAAAAAGATCTTATTGATCTGATGCAGATCGTGGGCCTCTCTGGCCACGAGGATCGGGTGCGCCGCGCCATCGCAGTGCGTCTGTCGCAAATGGGTATTGCGCATGAAACCGACAGGCTCGGCAATCTTATTGCGCGGTTTTCAGGTGATCTTGATGCGCCGTCCGTGATGGTTTTTGCGCATATGGATCAGCTTGGGTTCTTTGTGCGTAAAATCGAACAAGATGGCAGCATCAGGGTTGAACGCATGGGCGGCGTTCCCGAGCGTGCGCAAGCCTCGCAGGCGGTGCGTCTCTGTATCGGGGAGGGGCGTGATATTGACGGTGTGATTGCCAATAAATCGCATCACGCAACCACCCCTGACGAGAAATATCAGGTTTTGACCACGCTGCAGATCCGCATTGATGCAGGCTTTACAGGCAAGGCTGAGGCAGAGGCCGCAGGGGTGCAAATCGGCACGCCCGTGGTCTATCGGCCCAATGTGATTGAATTGGCGAATGGCCGCATTGCGGGCACAGCCGTTGATGATCGCGCGGGCTGTGCCGTTCTTTTGGATTTGGCTGCGCGCCTTAAAGCGCGTAAATCAGGGCCGCCTGTTGCCATCGTCTTTTCGGTTCAAGAAGAATTCAATTTGCGGGGTGCAATGTCTGCTGCACAAATTTTGCAGCCCGATATTGCCATACAATTGGATCTGATGCTGGCCTGTGACACGCCTGAATTGGCGGATCGGGGCGAGATGGTTTTGGGCGGTGGCCCGGGAATGTCGCTCTATTCCTTTCATGGTCGGGGCACCCTCAATGGTGTGATCCCGCACCCTAAGATGGTTGCCCTATTTGAAGGCGCTGCCAAAACCGCCAATCTGCCCTTGCAGCGCAGCGCGCAGGTCGGGGTTTTGACCGACCTATCCTATATTCAGCAGATGGGGCAGGGTGTTGCCGCAATCGATTTGGGCTTTCCATGCCGTTACACTCATTCCAGTCTCGAGGTTTGCGCGCTCAGTGATTTGACTGATCTTGCGCAGCTTCTTGAAACAGGGCTTGCGCAAATTGGCCCAGATTTCAATCTCAACCGCGATTAACGGGGGGCTTGGGCGATGGCCGTGTTTCTTGGCGTAGACATTGGCACCTATGAGACAAAAGGTGTTTTGACCAATGAGGTCGGCCAGATTTTGGCGCAGGCCGCTGTCAGACATGAGATGATCGTGCCACGCGCGGGTTGGGCCGAGCATCGCGCAGAAGAAGATTGGTGGGGTGATTTCGTTGCAGTCACCAAGGCGCTGCTTGCCCAGTCTGGGGTTGATCCGCATGAGATTGCCAGCATCGCCACCTCAGCCATCGGCCCCTGTATGCTGCCCGTGGATGCCGCAGGCACGCCCTTAATGAATGGCGTGCTTTATGGGGTGGATACCCGCGCCACCGCGCAAATTGACCGCCTTAATGCTGAGATCGGCGAAGATCAGATCTTGGCACGCTGCGGCAACGCGCTGACCTCGCAATCTGTGGGGCCAAAAATCTTATGGCTCAAAGAGACGCAGCCCGATCTTTACGCGGCCACAGCGAAAATCCTGACCTCGACCTCGTTTCTCGTGCATCGCCTGACGGGGGAATATGTCATTGACCATTACACGGCCGCAAATTTCAGCCCGCTTTACGATGTAACCATGCAGGACTGGACGCAATCCTTAAGCGATCAGATCATCGAAACAGGGCGTTTGCCGCGCCTTTTATGGTCAAGCGAGATTGCAGGGCGGGTGACCGAACAGGCCGCTGCGCAGACGGGATTGGCCGTTGGCACCCCCGTCACGGCAGGCACAATTGATGCCGCCGCCGAAGCGCTGAGTGTCGGGGTGCAAGAGGCGGGTGATATGATGATGATGTATGGCTCGACCATCTTTATCATACAGCGCACCGCAGAACGGGTGAGTGACGCACGACTGTGGTATGCCCCATGGCTTTGGCCCGACAGCCACGCCTCAATGGCGGGTCTTGCGACATCGGGCACGCTGACCCATTGGTTTCGCGACAGGTTCGCCCCAGACCTGCCAAAGGACACGGCCTTTGGCACATTGGCACTGGAGGCGGCAGCCTCCCCCGTGGGGGCCAATGGCGTTTTGGTCTTGCCCTATTTTTCGGGCGAAAGGACGCCGATCCATGACCCGCTGGCCAAAGGGGCGATTTTTGGCCTGAACCTAACCCATAGCCGTGGCGACATCTATCGCGCCTTCATTGAGGGTATCGCGATGGGAACCGCCCATGTTATCGAAACCTATCGCGAGATAGGCCATGCACCCGAACGCTGTTTGGCGGTTGGGGGCGGCACGAAAAACCCGCTGTGGTTACAGGCAACCTCAGATTTTGGGAATATCCCGCAGATCGTCTGTGAAAAGACCATCGGCGCGTCATTTGGGGACGCATTCCTTGCCGCCTGCGCCATTGGGGCTGCGCGGCCTGAGGATATCAGCAAATGGAACCCTGCCACCCACGAAGTGGCGCCCAACCATAGTGCGGCGCATGCCAGTCACTATAAGCTGTTTCGCCAATTATACGAGGACAGCCGTGGCGTGGCGCATAGCCTCGCTGGGGGGCAGTAATGCGGTTCGAGCGGATGTTGCCCCATCAAATGCGGCATGCGATTGCCGATAACACGCCTGTCGCCTTGGCGCTTGGGGTTATGGAATATCACGGCGAACATATGGCCGTTGGGATGGATCTCTTGGCGGTCACAGAGATCCTCACGCGTCTTGAGGCGGAGATGGATTTGGTGATCCTACCTCCCTTTGCCTATGGCGCGGCCAGTTATGCGGTTGCGGGGCCAGAGGGCACGGGCAGCATGGATATTGATGCATCCAAAATTTCGGCACTGGCCGAGGATATGTTTTTTGCGCTTTTGCGCATCGGGTTTCGCAATATTCACGGCATTATCCATCACCAATCGGAAAACTTCGCCGCAGGTATGCCAACAGATCTGGCGTTCAAATTCGCGGCGCGGCGCGCCTTGTTTCGGTATCTGCAAGAGACGCGCGGCGAAGGGTGGTGGGGCGATAACGCCATGGCCGATTACTATGCCGAGCATGCCACGGGCAGTGATCCTTTCAACTGGATCAAAATTCATCCGCTTATGGGGCCTGAGGTGACGGCGCATTATCCCTTTGATCATGCAGGGGCAGGGGAAACTGCCCTGATGATGGCGCTTGCCCCCGATGTGGTCGAGGCTGCGCGCATGGCGCAGAACACAGCATGGTATACGTCCAGTGCGAGTGAGGCGACACCAGAGCTTGGCGCGAAAGGGGTATCCTTGATCATGGCTGAGATGCGCAAGCGCCTGAGCTAATACCCCGCGCGCGCTAAAGCGGCGCTAAATCCACCACACCTTTTTTCAGGATAAAGCAGCCGTAAGGCCCGCTATCGGCGGTGCGAATGATACAAAAGGCCCGCTTTGCAGCCTCGTAGAAGGCAAACCGTTCCAAGGCCTCGATCAAGACAGGTGCGCCGTTTGAGGCATCCAAAACCTTCTGCATCTTGCCGAAGATAGGCACTACCCCTTCGGGGTCACCCACAACTTGCATCCGCTTAACGGGGGCAGGGACAAAGCTATCGAGCGGCATGAGGGACAGAATGGCGCGCGTTGCGGTCGGAATATCGCACCCCGCCATATCCAAAAGCCTGCCATAGGTTGTCTCTTTTGCGATGGTCACGGCGGGGTGATTGATGTCACAGATCACCAGATCATCCCCATGCCCCATTTGCATCAGCGCATAGACGATTTCAGCGGAAAGGCGCTGATCAATGCCCTTCAGCATTATTTCACCGCCCCAGCTGCCATGCCTTTGATGATGTATCGCTCAAGGATGATGCCGATAATGATCAAGGGCACAATCGCCGCAAAGGACAGCGCCGCCATAGACCACCATGAAATGCCCTGTGAGCCCGTTTGTGAGGCCACCATCACAGGCAAGGTCTTTGCCGCAGATGAGGTCAGAAGTGCTGCAAAGAAATACTCGTTCCATGTCAGCACAAGCGACAAGATGAACGCGGCCACCATACCAGGCAGGGCGATTGGCATCACAATGGTGCTAAAGGCCCCCCAGATCGACAAACCATCCACCAAAGCTGCTTCTTCCAACTCGGTCGGGATTGAGCTGAACTGATCCCGCATGATCCAAATAACAATGGGCAGAACCGTCAGCGTATATAGCAAGATCAACCCGATCCGCGTGTCGAGAAGATCAAGCGATTTATATAAAACCAAAAAGGGCAGGGCCAAAACCACAGGTGGCAGGATCAACTGGCTAAGGAAAAAGAATGAGATGTCCGAATTGCGCATGAAGCCGAATTTATAGCTAAACCGCGACAGTCCATAGGCGGCGCAACTGCCCAAAACCACCGCAAAAAACGAAGCGGTGACAGAGACAACAGTCGAATTCCAAAATCGCTTGAGAAATTCTTCGCGCACAGTGGATTCATTTCCAATCGTATCAGGTGATAGGCCAAGCGACCGCCACCCTAACCAATTGGGCGTGAAATCTGCCCAAGGGATGATATTGCCCTGCATCACATCAGGCGCGGTCTTAAAGGCTGTTGTGGCTGTCCAAAAAATTGGAAACAGGCACACAACGGCCCAAAGGATCAACACGCCATAGATCAGACCGCGAGAGAGATACCAAACGGGGCGAAATTTGCGGTCAGTGTCACTGTCTTTGAAAATCTGCGCCGACATTTTAATACCTCGGTTTCATCCAGCGATCTGCTAGTTTCATCAGGATTGTCATCGCAATTACGATCACAACCAAATAAACAATCGCCAAAAGCGTGCCATATCCCACATTGGATCGGTCACGATATTCTCGGAAAATAAAGCTGGTTACACTATCGGTCGCGCCGCCTGGCCCGCCCGAGGTGATGTTGATGATGATATCCGCCAATTTGAGCTTAAAGATAATGCGGATCAAAATCGCAGTGATGGAAACGGGCAACATTAAGGGGAAGGTCACCTCCCAAAATTGCCGCCATTTCGAGGCGCCATCGACCTCTGCCGCTTCGAACAATTCGCGCGGGATTGCCTGAAGCCCTGCAAGGATCATGATCATCATGAACGGGATGAACGTCCACGCGTCCATCATCATGATCATCGCACGCGCAACCCCCGCAGAGCCGAAGAAGGACGGGCTTGCCCATCCCAACCATTGACCAAAATCGCTGATATGGGAGCCAATCCAAAACAGCGGGGCAGGCAGGTCGGCTGAAGGCTCGGAGGCGATATAGCGCATAAAGCGCGAAATCGGGCCAAAGCGGATTTCCAACATGGATTTGCCAATCATCCAGCTGACCGCAACGGGGGACAGCATCAATGGCAGAAGGAAGGCCACCCGAAAGAATTTGCGCGCCCGAATTTGCCCGTTCAGCAACAGCGCAAGGCCAAAGGCAATCGCATATTCCACAACAATAGCGGCCGTATACCAAACCATGTTGCGCATCGCGTTCCAGTAAAACGGGTCGCCCGCCATCTGCCGCAGGTTGTCGATGCCGTTAAATTGCCGCCCATCGGGCGAGGAGAGGTTCCAATCTGAAAAGGCAATGATCAATCCAAAGAGCAGCGGGAACACCACCATAGAGATCACGAATAATGCGGCGGGCAGAACAAATAATGTGCGCTTTCCATGTTCGCCGCGGATCAAAACTTGCGACACGCAAAGGCAGGTTGACCAAAAGAGATACGCATAAAGAGAGGGCCGCCAATTTTCAAACCCGATGGACAGCGTGCCAATCCCATCAAGGGTCTGTAAGGCCATGATCAAGGCCATCAGCGCGGCTGATCCCCAGACAAGGGTTTTTCCCAAACGGCGGCGTTGATCCGAAATATGATCCGCCGTCACCACGTGAAGCCTGTCGCCGTCTTCCATGCCTATCGCCCGATTTATTGTGTAAATGGATTAACAAATCTGTGGCCGACCCTGAAAGATCGGCCACAGCGTGTTTTTTGCCCTTAGAGCCCGAGAGAGGCGCGATAGAGGCTGATTTGGGTGTCACGACCAATTTGATCCGTGATTCCCTCCCATGCGGCTGCAATCGCATCAGCGGTCTCTTGTGCCGATCCGTATTGACCCGCAAAGCCTTTGGCCAATTCGTCTTCCGCCACCGAATAATATTGGAAGATGCCAGGGATACGAGGCTCAATCGCCGCATTGGGGTGGTTGTAGCTATCCGCGTTCGAGCCCAGATAATCCTCGATATAATCGCGGTCATAGCCCGCTGCTTCCCATTCGTCATACTGGAAGTGCGAGTTACGATAGGGCTGGAAGCCCGATGGATAGGCCGACATCCACAGCGAGATATCTTTGCCGCCCAGATGTGCCGCCGCTGACCAAGCCGCTTTGCGCTTGAGGTCATCGCCCTGCACGTTTTTGGTGACATAGATACCCCAACCCAGATAGGCCATGTTGGGCGCTTCGTTATAGCTGTCTTCCCACTGGCCCGTTTGCGAGTTGTAGACCCGATCCGAACCTGGGTTGATGCCGAAGCCCACAACATCCCCCACAACGGAGGTGTCTGAAGTGCGCGCGTTCGAGCCAATATCACCCCACCACATCAGCATCGACCCTGTGCCAGCCAAGAATTGCTGGAAGCCCGTTGTGCCAGGATCAGCATTGATCTGATCCGCAGGGTAGGCGCCTGGGGTGTCGATCAAATCCATCACATCTTGGATGGCCTGAACCCATGCTGGGTTGTTCACCCGTGGGGCCATTGTGTCTGGATCAAACAGCCACGCGGGATCATTTGGGTGCTTAGCATATGCAGCCGCGCGGTTGGCGATGAAGTAGAAGCCAAAACCACCCCAACCTTTGAGCGGATCAAGATAGCCATGTGCAGGCAGACCAGTCAGCGGGTCGGTCTTGCCAACCAAATCCTTGGTCACTTGGTTCACCTGTTGCCATGTGCGTGGCACTTCGGCCCCGCCGATTGCGCCATCGCCGAAGTAATCCTTGCGATAGCAGAATGTATGGCAGTCGCCATCAATGGTGATGCGATAGGATTTGCCATCCCATGTCCCCACAGGTGGCTGCAAATACCCTACCAAATCATCGGCTTCGATCTGGTCTTTCACCCATTCTGGCATTTCATCCAACAGGCCTTTGCCTGCGGTGTCACCTTCAAAAGGGGCGCCCATTTCGATAATGTCGAAATCAACTGTGCCAGTGGCAATCGCTTGCTGCAAGCGGGGGTTATAATCGGCCTGTGCAAGGTCGATCCAGTTGATCTTCGCGCCTGTATAGGCCTCCCATGGTTTGAGGAAACCACGGAACAAGAAGTTATGCAGGTTTTGGTTGTTGAGGCCCAAGAAGGTCAGCTCAACACCTTCAAACTCGCCTTCAGCAACACGTTCACGGGTTGGCCCGAGGCATAATTCGCCAACGCGCTGCCAGTCTGCATCGGTGGGTGAACCCATGCCCACACCTGGAATTTGTAGCAATTGCGCCCGCAAATCGCCATGTGCTGCGGCTTGCGCAGGTTTTGCACCTGTCAACGCGCCCGCGCCGCTGAGTGCGGCCATGGCGCCGACACTGGCGGCACCTTTGAGCATATTACGGCGGCTCATTTGCGCAGCCATAATAGCCTTATACATTTCAACTTTCACGACCTATCCTCCCAGATATTTTTCGCGTCTTTGACAACAGTCGGTGTGCCAGCTTTGCCCGCCTCCCGCGGATAGTGCTGATTTCGCTCAAGCCAGCCCCTCCACCTTTTCAGCCAGATTTGTGTCTGTCAAGATTCTAACATGTTAGTATGTTTAAGTCATGGACAGCACAAAATTTTCCTCTTAACGTCCAAGCCAAAGCGCATGGGAGGAGTGACAGAATGGCAGGCGTAGAAATCCGATCTTTGCTGAAGTCTTACGGCGAAACGGCCGTGTTGCATGGGTTGGATGTCGATATTGAGGATGGCGAATTTGTTGTTCTGGTGGGCCCCTCTGGCTGTGGGAAATCCACGCTTTTGCGCATGATTGCGGGGCTTGAGGGGATCACGGGGGGCACGATTCACATCGGGGATCGTTTGGTCAACAACCTACCGCCTGCCGAGCGGGACATCGCGATGGTGTTCCAGAATTACGCGCTTTACCCTCATAAGACAGTGCGTGCCAATATGGCCTTTTCGCTGCGGATGCGCGGCATGGATAAGGGCGAGATCAACAGCCGCGTTGATCGCGCTGCCGAGATTTTGGGTCTGACCCCCTATCTTGATCGTTATCCCCGCGCCTTGTCAGGCGGGCAGCGCCAACGCGTTGCCATGGGGCGCGCCATTGTGCGTGATCCGCAGGTGTTTTTGTTTGATGAGCCGCTTTCAAACCTTGATGCGAAATTGCGCGTGCAAATGCGCACCGAAATTCGGGAATTGCACCAAAGGCTGCAAACAACGACCGTTTATGTGACCCATGACCAAATCGAAGCGATGACGATGGCCGATAAGATTGTGGTCATGCAGGGCGGCTATATCGAACAAATTGGCACCCCGCTTGAGCTGTATGATCGCCCGCGCAATGTCTTTGTTGCGGGCTTTATCGGCAGCCCTTCGATGAATTTCTTCGAAGGGCAGGTGGTCAAATCTGGGCGTTCTCTGGCGGCGCAGATCGGTGATGCGGTGGTGTCCTTGCCAAAAGGGGCGGGCGTCGCCGAAGGCCAAGAGGTTATCATCGGCATCCGCCCCGAGGCCCTGCAAATCGCGGATAAGGGGATTTCTGGCACGATTTCAGTGATTGAGCCAACAGGTTCAGAGACACATGTAATGCTGCGCCACAGCACGGGGCAGGATTTTACACTGATCTCGCGCGAGCGGCGCGATTTCAAGGTGGGTCAAACGATCACGATGACGGCTGATCCAGATCACCTGCATATTTTCGATAAATCCACCAAAGAACGCGTGTGATCATCACTATTCGAGAAAAGGGGGGGTATCATGCTAAAAGGAATTGATCCAAGGCTTAATGCCGATGTTTTGCATGTTCTGCGCATGATGGGGCATGGCGATGTTCTCATCATTGCGGACACGAATTTTCCATCTGACTCGGTTGCCCGCGCTACGGTTTACGGCAACCTATTGCGCATGGATAACCTCACCGCTGCCGAGGCGGTCGAGGCGGTTCTTTCGGTCATGCCCCTTGATACTTTTGTTGATGATTTCGCAGGCCGCATGGAAATTGTGGGCGAGCCTGACACAATCCCCGCCGTTCAGGCCGAGGTGCAGCAGAAAATCAACGCTGCCGAAGGGGCGGAGCGGCCCATGATCAGCATCGAGCGATTTGCCTTTTATGATATGGCGCGGGAAAGCTATGCTGTGATTCAAACGGGCGAGCGGCGTTTTTACGGCTGCTTCATGCTGCGCAAAGGCGTGATTGGCCCTAACGCATAGGGGAAATGGATGTCTAAGGCGATTGTGATTTTGGGCGTATTTGTGGCTGATACGGCCTATACCGCACCGCGTCAGCCCGTGATGGGCGAGACGCTGATTGGGTCACGTTTTGTGTTGGGGCCAGGTGGCAAAGGGTCGAACCAATCGGTCGCGGCAGCCAAGGCAGGCGGGGATGTTCATATGATCACGCGGCTTGGCCAAGATGATTTTGCCAAGATGGCGCTTGATCTTTGGGCCGAGTGCGGCGTGACCCCCCATGTCAGTCACCATCCCGAAAGCTATACGGGGGCTGCCTATATTTTTATCGAAGAGGGCAGCGGCAATAACGCGATTATCGTCAGCCCTGGTGCGGCAGCACAGATTGCGGTTGCTGATCTTGAGGCGCGCGCCAGCGTCATTAACGCGGCAAAGGTTTTCATGACCCAACTCGAACAACCCTTATCCGCTGCAAAGCACGGGTTGAGCATGGCGAAATCCGCAGGGGCGCTTACGATCTTAAACCCCGCACCTGCGCAAGAATTGGGGCGGGATATCTTGGGCCTTTGTGATTATGTGACGCCCAATGAAATTGAGGCGGAGCAGTTGACAGGGGTAAAGGTGACCACCCCTGAAAGCGCGCAATTGGCCGCGCAAAAATTGCTTAATCTTGGTGCCAAGGCGGCGGTGATCACCTTGGGTGAGCAAGGCGCCCTTTACCATGATGGGCAGCAAACCCTGCACCAACCCGCCTTTAATTGCGGCGCGGTGGTCGAGACAACGGGCGCGGGGGATGCGTTCAATGGCGGCTTTGCTGTGGCGCTTGCCGAAGGGCAGGGGATCGAGGCCGCGTTGCGCTTTGCTTGCGCGACGGCAAGCCTGTCTGTCACCCGCCAAGGCACGGCGCCGGCAATGCCAACCCGCCCCGAGATTGAGGCGGTCGTGTCCTCGTAAGTCGCGCTTTGTGATTGCCGCGCTTCCCCGCTTTGGGTCATAGTCAGACGCGGAGAGGGGACGGGTTTGATGCGCAAGGCGAAAATCACGCTTAGGGATGTTGCGGCAAAGGCGGGGGTTTCACCCTCTGCCGTGTCTCGCGCCTTTACCGATGGTGCATCTGTTTCGCCTGCGATGCGCGCGCGGGTCGAGGCCGCCGCTGCTGCCCTTGGCTATCGCCCGAACGCCTTGGCCTCATCCCTGACCACTGGCCGCAGTAAGCTGATTGGCTTGGTTGCGAATAATTTCCAGAACCCCGTCTTTCTCGAGATTTTCGATCAGTTCACCCGTGGCTTGCAGCAAATGGGATTGCGGCCACTTTTGGTTAATCTCAGCGATGTGAGCGATATTGAACAAGCCGCCGCAATGCTGCGGCAATATTCGGTCGATGGGGTGGTGGTGGCCTCATCCACCTTGCCCGCTGGTTTGGTCGAGCAATTCTATGAAGAGGGCGTTCCTGTGGTTCACGCCTTTGGTCGCCATGATCCGCAGGCGCGGGTCAATGTTGTGGGCATTGATAACCACGCTGCAGGCCGTTTGGCGGGCGAGACATTAATCGCACGCGGCTATCGCGAGATCGGGTTTCTTGGTGGGCCAGAAGGGGCCACCTCAACCCAAGATCGTTTGGCGGGTTTCCGCGCGGCCCTTGCAGAGGCAGGGCTTAGCTGCCGCGCGCGCTTTGTGCCGGCCTATCGGTTCGAGGCGGGGCAGGCGGCCATGTCCGCCGAACTGTCCGCGGGGCCTGCGGAGGTGTATTTTTGTGGCGATGATATTCTATCCATAGGCGCTATGGCCGCGATTGGCGCGGCGGGTCTACGCTGCCCTGATGATATTGGCATATTGGGGCTGAATGATATGGCAATGGCCGCGTGGCCTAATATTCGCCTCACCACGATTGCGCAGCCGATTGAGGCGATTGTGGGGGCGGCGCTGGCGCTTGTCGTGCGCCTGAGTGAATACCCCAGCCCGCAGGCTGAGGCACAGATGTTTCCCTGTCATTTGGTCGAACGCGCAAGTTTGCGTCCGCTTACCCCCTGAACATAGGTGGGCGGGCCTCCTGCCACGCGCCGTTATCCTTGGCTGAGGCCACCGCCGCATAAACAGCCGCCAGCGAGCGACATCCATCTTCTGCCGTTGGCAACCCATCACGGGCCTGACCGCGAATGGCATCGGCCAGATCGCAGTAAATATTGGCCACAGCCAAGGGAAACCCTTCGGGATGTGCAATGGCGACACGGCTGAGGCGGGTGGCCTCGTCATGCAAGCCCCCTTCGCCCTTTTCGATGATCTCCGTGCGCCCGCCTGTGCGGGTATAGATCAATTGATTGGGCTGCTCAGACGCCCATCTTAAGCCACCTTTTTCGCCAAAGACTTGAATGTCGAACCCGTGTTGGCGGCCAATCGCAACCGAAGATGTCCAGAGCCGCCCGACAGTGCCCTTGGACATTCGGAAATTCACCATCGCGTCATCTTCTAGCACGCGCGATGAAATTGTTGAGGCGAAGTCAGCGGACAATGTGGTGACGTGATCATCACAAATAAACCCTGCCATATGCAGCGCATGGATCCCACAATCAGCAAACTGCCCAGAAACACCCGCCATCGCAGGGTCATAGCGCCACCGCACCCGTGGGTTATCGGCATCTTCCGCATCGCCGTGATGGCCATGGCTGAAATTGGTGACGACCAACCGAATGTTGCCCAATTCGCCCGCGCGCACCATGGCACGCGCCTGACGGATCATCGGATAGGCGGAATAGCAATAATTCACCGCGCAAATACGGCCAGTTGCGCGGGCAATTTTTACGATTTCTTCGCCTTCTTCGACTGTCACCGTCATGGGCTTTTCGCAAAGCACATTGAAACCTGCCTCAAGAAAGGCTTTGGTGATTTCAAAATGCGTGGAATTTGGCGTGGCCACAGTCACAAGATCAACGCGATCCTCGCGGGCGCTTTCCCCTGCCAACATCTCGCGCCAATCGCCATAGGCGCGATCAGCGGCAATTCCCAGACGCTGCGCATAGGCGCGACCCACATCCGCGCGATGATCCAAAGCGCCGGCCACAAAGTCAAAATGCCCATCCGCCTGTGCGCCTAAGCGATGTGCAGGGCCGATCTGGCTGCCTTCGCCACCACCGATTAGACCCCATTTCAGTTTTGTCATGATTTGATCTCTTTTCGTTTAAAAACCAATGGATTGCAGATAGGCGCGGTTGGCGCGTGCGTCATCAATGGGGCGCACATCTAGGGTTGGATCGCAATCTTGCTCGACTGTGCACCAGCCTTCGAAATTTGCATCCAAAAGAACCTTGCGCACCGCCTCAAAATCTACATCACCTTGGCCAAGGTTGCAGAAAATCCCCTGTCCGCAGGCCTCATAAAACCCTGTGCGATTGGCAATCACATCTGCCTTAACCTTGGGGTCTATATCCTTGAAATGCATATAGGAAATGCGACTGACATATTTTTGCATGAAGGCCACAGGATCAAACCCCGCATAGGAGTGATGGCCCGTGTCAAAGCAGATTTTCAAAAGGCCCTCATCAACCTCATCAAGCAGGCGGATCAATTCAGGTTCAAAATCCATAAATCCTGCCGCATGGGCGTGGATGCCAACCGTTAGGCCATAGTCTTCGGCGCCAATCCGCGCGCTTTCTACGATGCGGTCGCGAAAACCAGTCCATTCGGCCTTATCCATCTGCACCGCCTCATCAGCGCGGCCCGCAGTAGGGGCGCGGCGCGGTGAGATACTGTCGATAATCACCAGATGCTCGGCCCCATGTGCCTTAAGGGCGCGGGCGGTGCGATGCGTGGCATCGAGCACATCCTCCCATGCGTCAGGGTCATGATAGGGGCGGAAAATCACGCCGCCAATCAAGGTGAGGCCAAATTCATCAAGCGCCTCGCCTAAAATTGCGGGATCTTCGGGCATAAAGCCAACAGGCCCCAGTTCAATCCCGCGATAGCCCGCCTCAGCGCAATCCTGCAGGACTTTGCGCCATGTTGGATTGCGGGGGTCATTTGCAAATTCAACACCCCAAGAGCAGGGCGCATTGCCGATTTCGATTGTCATAATGGGTTATGCCCTCGTTTAAACAGATGAAATATCGCACCACGCGCCTTGATCGCTTGAGGCGATTACGGCAGCAATCACGCGGTTCACAGCGTGACCATCGCGGAAGGTGGGCCAAATCGCCTCGCCCGTTTCAATTGCGCGCAGAAAATCACGGGCTTCGATGATGATTTGGTCTTGATAGCCCGTGCCATGACCTGGCCCTTGGCAGAAGGGCAGGTAATCAGGATGCGCAGGCCCCGTTAAAATCTTGCGAAAGCCGCGCGTGGCCTCTGGCCCTGTCATCTCATAGAGCCAGAGCGCGTTTTGATCTTCCTGATCAAATCGAATGGCGCCTTTGGTGCCTGTGATCTCGTAAGCATAGCCCATTTTGCGGCCAGTTGCGATGCGCGAGGCATAGATTTGCCCCATGGCCCCGTTTTCAAAGCGACACATGAACTGCGCATGGTCGTCATTTGTCACCACGCCCTCTGGCCGTGATTTGTGGACGGTTTCATAAACCCCCATGACCGATGCAATGGGCCCCATCAGCGCAAGGCTTGCGTTGATGATATGCGGGGCCAGATCCCCCATTGTGCCATTTGCCATTCCCGATGTGCGCCAATTTGCGGGCAGGTTTGGATCGGCCAAAAAATCCTCGGTATGTTCGCCGCGAAACCATGTGATTTGGCCAATTGCCCCCTGTGCAATCAGCGCGCGGGCATATTGGCTGGCAGGGGTGCGGATGTAGTTGAAGCCAACCATATTGGCGACACCTGCGGCCTCTGCCGCGGCGACCATAGCCTGACTTTCCGCTAAAGAAGCGCCAAGGGGTTTTTCGCACAAAACGGGTTTTTTCGCCGCGAATGCGGCAAGCGCGATGTCGTGATGTGTGGTTTGCGGCGAGGCGATGATAATGGCCTCCACCTTTGGATCATTGACCAACACGCGCCAATCATCGGTTGCGCGGGCAAAACCATATGCGGCGCGATAGGTTTCTGCGCTTTTTGCGCTGCTCGCGCAGACCATTTCCAAACGGGGCCGCAATGTGGTGTTGAACACCGCACCAACGGCGGACATGGCCACGGCATGGGCCTTGCCCATATAGCCGCCTCCGATGATTCCAATCCCAATTTCTGACATGGCGGCCCCCTCGTGAAATGCACTTGCAAGCGGTTGCAAAAGAAGTAGCTTTGAACGCATAGTCATGCAAGCACGATTGCAGTGCAAGCAAGGTCACGAATGAGGGGCGGGGGTCAGTGTCCGAACTATATGCGCAATTACACAGTGGAATCGCAAAAGGCAGTTTCGTGGTGTTTGGCCGCGCGGGCATGGATCTCTATGCCGATCCGATTGGGGTGAAGGCCGAATTTGGCGAAAATTTTCGGGCCGATCTTGGCGGGTCGTCTGCGAATATTTGTGCAGGCCTCTGTAAATTGGGGATGCAAGCCGCGCTTGTGACTTCGCTCAGCGATGACACGGTGGGGCGGTTTATCCGAAACAAGCTGATCCAGTATGGCGTGGATGTGGGGCATATCCGCACTCTAGCGGGGGAATACCGCTCCTCCTTGGCGGTTTATGAATCGGTGATGGAGGATTTTCAGGTCTGCATCTATCGCAACAATGCAGTCGATTTTCAGGTCACGCCTGAGGATGTTGCAGATATTGACTATGGCCGCTTTGGCGCGCTTGTCACCGCAGGCACGGTTTTCGCAGCGGAACCTTCGCGCAGTGCCACCTTTGCCGCTTTTGATTTGGCCGAAAAGGCGGGTGTGCCGATTATATTTGATATTGATTATCGGCCCTATTCTTGGCCCTCGCCCGAAGTTGCAGCCGATGTTCTGACCCGTGCGGCAGATGCATCGGCGATGATTGTCGGCAATGATGAGGAATTCGGATTTATGGCAGGCGCCTATGAGCGCGGTCTTGACGCGGCCCGGGGCTTGGCTGCGCGGGGCAAATTGGTGATTTACAAAATGGGGGCCGAAGGTGCGATCACCATGACGGGGGATCAGGAATTTCGCACAGGCACCTATCCCGCCACGCCGCTCAAGCCTGTTGGGGCGGGGGATAGTTTTATGGCCGCAACCCTTGCGGCCTTGGCCAATGGTGCAAGCCTTGCCGATGCCGTGGATCAAGGTGCCGCTGCTGCGGCTATCACCGTCTCGCATCCAGGTTGTGCGGGGGCCATGCCCGACCGCGCGGCCCTATCCCAATTCATCGAAATTCATCAGTAAAGGAGGGGCCCGATGCATATCCCACCCCATGACAACCAAAATAAACCCATCGTTGACGTAGATCACGATTTGGTGCCGCTGAATTATTTCAACATCGTAAAGCTGAAAAAAGGCGAGGTGTTCGACTATCAGGTCGCGGGCTATGAGACCTGCATCGTGCCCGCTACGGGCAGTGTTGATGTGGATGTTGATGGCGCGTCCTTTCCCCGCCTTGGCAATCGCGGAGTCGATGTTTGGGATGGCGAACCCGAGGGTGTTTATGTTCCCGTGGGCGCGCGGGTGCGGATCACATGTGTCAGTGACACGACCGAAACCTTCATTGCGGGGGCCAAATATGACAAGGTTTTGGAGCCGTTTGATGTGCGCGAGGCAGAATTAGATGTGATCCAATACGGATCGGATGACACCAAAACGCATCGCAAGATCAAACATATCCTCGGCACTAAATACGCGGATAAGGTGGGGCGGCTCTTGGTGTCGGAATTGTTCACTGTAGGGGCAGGTGGGTGGTCAGGCTTTCCCAGTCACAAACATGACACGGATAGAACGGATGACGGGGGCGAGATCATCGAAACCCGTCATGATGAAACCTATAATTTCCGCTTCCGCCCGAATTACGGGTCGGGTGTGCAAATGTTGCAACGGGTCGATAATGAGGTGGGCGAAGCCTATCATATCATGGATGGCTCGACCATTTTGCTTGATAGTGGCTATCACCCTTGCGCCGCGTTGCCGGGCTATGAGATGTATTACTTCACCATTCTAGGCGGGCTGAGCCAACGCTCGCTCAAACAATATTTCCAACCAACCCATGCCGAACAGATCCACACGATCCCAGGCATTTTGGATATGGTGGCCAAGTTTAAATGACCCGCGCGACCCTCACCGATGTCCTGACCCCTGCCTTGGCCCAAGGTTATGCGGTGGCAGGGGTGGTCTGTTTGGGCTGGGAAGACGCGCGCGCCTATACGCGCGCCGCTGAATTAGAGGGGCTGCCCATCATTTTGCAGGCGGGCCCGGGCGCGCGGGCGCATATGCCGATTTCGATTTGGGGGGCGATGTTTGGCGAATTGGCCGAAAGCGTTTCGGTG
The DNA here is from genome assembly GCA_015693905.1 of Rhodobacterales bacterium HKCCA1288. Lineage (NCBI taxonomy): Bacteria > Pseudomonadati > Pseudomonadota > Alphaproteobacteria > Rhodobacterales > Rhodobacterales bacterium HKCCA1288. The sequence continues at coordinate 426,353 of CP065161.1, forward strand.
CCCGTGGTCAGCCATTTGGATCACGGCACATCACTTGAGGATTGCGCCGCAGCAATAGCGGCAGGGTTTTCCTCGGTGATGTTTGATGGCTCGGCGTTGCCCCTGTCGCAAAACATTGCCCGCACCGCAGAAATCGCAGAGATGGCCCATGCGGCGGGTGTCTCCTGTGAAGGTGAGATCGGGTATGTCGGCTATGCGGATGGGGCAAAATCGCGGGGCACTGACCCTGAGGAGGCTGCCCGATTTGCCCAAGAGACGGGCATAGATGCAATGGCGATTTCTATCGGGAATGTGCATTTACAACAAGAAAAGCACCAAGGTCTGGATCGCAACCGCCTTGCTGCGATTGAGGCGCTTTGTGACATTCCACTGGTTATTCATGGCGGCTCAGGCGTGCCTGTGCGAGAGCGTCAAGATTTGGCGCGTATGTCTAAGATTTGTAAATTCAACATCGGAACCGAATTGCGCATGGGGTTTGGTGCGGCCTTGTCCAATGTGATGTCAGAGCAGCCCGCTGAATTTGATCGTATCAAAATCCTTGGCCAAACCGAGGAAGCCTTGGTCGCTCTGACCCGCCCCATTTTGCGCGCGCTGAAACCCTAAACCTCCAGATCGTGCAGATGCGCCTGATAGGGTTTTGCGGTTGGGGGTAAGGTTTTCTCAATCTGATATTCGGGGTCATTCAACTGCATTTTCAGCGCATGCGCCACCTCGCGCAGCCCATCGACAAAGCCACGATTTGCAGGCGGCAGATCGTGTTTGATCACCTCATGCAGGGCGGGCAGATTGTGATAGGGCACCATGGGGAACATATGATGTTCGACATGGTAATTCATGTTCCAATAGATGAAACGGCTGATGGGGTTCATGTAAACGCTACGGGAATTGAGACGGTGATCCAGCACGTTATCGGCCATGCCCGTATGCTGCAGTAAGCCCGTCATGATCAGATGCCATGAGCCCAAGACGGCAGGGCCAACGCCCACCAACATCAACGGCAAGATCGACCCCGTGATCGGCACCAATGCCAAAACCACGGCGCAGATCGCAAGCCAAATCTGCGCAATCACCTGCGCCTTTTTCCAATAGCGGTCAGGGGTGAAACTGCGTTCTTCTTTGTTCAGCCCATAAAGGGCGTGGCGGAACGTGGCCTTGAACCCATCCCATGTATGGCTGCCAATAAAGAGCCATAGAACCTTAAATATTTGCGGCGGGCGCATGGTGATAATTTCGGGATCACGGCCCACGATGATCGTGTCGGTGTGGTGGCGGGAATGGCTCCATCGCCACAAGACAGGATTACGGAACAGCATGAAGCAAGCGATGTGATAGACCACGGCATTCATCCAAGGGGTCAAGAACGCCGTGCGATGACCTGCCTCGTGCCAGCGGCTATCTGCGCCTGCAGTATAAAATGTGGCATAGATCACCCAAAAGGGCGCTGACCACCATGACCCCCACAGCATGATCCCGCCCGTGGCGGAGGCGATCAAGACCGCGAAATAAAGGATCGTATCACGAATGGCAGGCCCATCTTTGCGCTGCATCAGGCGGCGCATATCCTCGCGCGGGATATCCGAGTGATACCACTGCGCAGCAGCCAGACCCTTTTCCTCTGCCTCGACCGCCGATGCGCCAAGCAGGCTGTAATCACGGGTGATTTTGTTCACGGGCATCCTCCCTTATGCACGCCTTTACAGATGCAACCATTGCCACTCATTTCTGTCAATCCTTTCCACGATTAACCGCTTTGCGCCTTGCCGCCCAAAGGGGCAGCGGTTAGGTTTCGCGCGTAAAGAGGCATTGCCAAAGGAGGGGCAGATCCATGGGTCAGATTGATCAATCACAATTCGCCATATATCCGAGCCTAAAGGATAAATCCGTCTTTGTTACGGGCGGTGCATCTGGGATTGGCGCGGAAATCGTCAAGGCTTTTGCAGCGCAAGGCAGCCGCGTTGGTTTTGTCGATATTGATGCCAAGGGCGGTGCGGCCTTGGCCGCCGAATTGGGCGATACTGTGCATTTCGAGCAATGTGACCTGCGCGATATTTCGGCATTGCGAACAGCCTTCAAAAAATTGGCCGAGGCCTGCGGGCCTGCACATGTTTTGGTGAATAATGCCGCCCGTGATGATCGTCATGATTGGCGGACAGTCGAACCAGATTATTGGGACGAGCGATATGCAACGAACCTGCGTCATATGTTTTTCGCCATTCAGGCCGTAGCGCCCGCGATGATTGAGGCGGGTGGTGGCTCGATTATCAATTTTGGGTCGAACTCTTGGATGCAGGCCAGCGGCGATATGCCCGCCTATACCAGTTCCAAATCGGCCGTGCACGGCCTGACCCGCACAATGGCGCGCGATTTGGGGGATCACCGCATTCGCGTAAATACAGTCGTTCCGGGCTGGGTGATGACCGAGCGGCAAAAACAGCTTTGGGTGACGCCTGAGGCCTTGAAAGAGGCGCGTGATCGTCAATGTCTGCCCGATGAGATCGAACCCGTTTATCTCGCGCGGATGGTTTTGTTCTTGGCCTCTGACGATGCGGCCATGTGCACCGCAAACAACTACATGGTCGAAGCTGGATCAATCTAAGAAACCAAGGGGGCGGCACATTTGCCGCCCTTATTCCTTGCTTGGGACATCTTCCCACAGGACAAAGAAATTCCATCCGCAATAGACCGCGATGGCTGCGATGAATGCGGCCCACCCATAGGTTTGGTTCCAGATCTCGACCCCTGTCCAGAGGCAGAGAAATAGGGTCAAGGCCACCCGCCGCCACCGCGGGTTGAAAATGGGATCAGCAAGGGTTTTATGCGCGGCCATCTTTCATCCTTTTCGGGCCTGATCCCACAGCGCCGAAAGGCTGCGATAGCGATCTGCCATTTGCGAAATTGCCTGCGCATCGCTGATTTGCCCTGTAAGCCACGCGCGGGCTGCATCGCCAAAAATTGTGCGCCCCACTGCAAACCCTTTGACCAAGGGCTGACGGGCGGCGAAGGCGAAACTTGCGGCCAAATCATCGGCGGGGGCATCAAGCCCCAAAACCAAAATACCCCGCGTATGCGCATCGTTTGCTGTGATTGTTTGGGTCACAGCGCCCCATGAGGCGTCATCGGCAAAGGGTTCCAATTTCCACCAATCGGGAAAGATGCCTGCATCGTAAAAGCGTTGGATCACGGCTGGGGTGGTTGTCTGATCCACTGCGCCGCGTTTTGAGGGGATCACCTCAAGCAAGAATTCCAACCCATTGCGGCGGGTCGCCGCAAAGAGGCGGCTGACGGTGTCGATCTGGTTTTGCCACAGTGCATCGTCATCTTGGGGATGGCAAAAGCACAGGCATTTCACCACATGATTGCGCGGCCACTCCTTAAGCCCGCCGAAATCGGGGCCAAGTTCAGGTTCAAGCACCAAGGGGCAGGAGCCCGGCCATTCCACAGGGCGGCCAATCCAGAGCGGGCTGTCAGATGCCGCCTGCAAGGCAGAGCGACCCAATCGGTTGTCACATAAAATGCCATATCCCGCCCGATCATCCGCCACAACGCGCGCCGCCTCAAGGCATAGCTCTTTGAACGCATCAATCTTGGCGCGGTTTGCCCCCTCCATCTCTTCAAGTTGCATACGATGGTCAAAAGCAAAGATGTGCATATCGGGTAAATCTGGCCCCCGATTGGTGGCCCAATGAACCTGCTCTAACGGCCCGTCATTGCGCAAGTCGGGCCGAGTGATCCCGCGTGCAAGGAAGAATTGCAGTTCCTCCCATGACGGATAGGCGGGGGTGCAGCCATGCCGAGACACCGCAAATGCGCCGCAGGCATTGGCGTATTTTAGTGCGGTCGCCCAATCAATCTGACCCGCGGGGCAATCAAGCCAACCTTTGATAAGGCCTGACATAAACCCGTCCCCCGCGCCAAGCACGTTGAACACCTCAATCGGAAAACCCTGACCTGCGATCCCGTCATCAAGGCTTGCAGGGATCTCGCCTGTGATTGCCACGGCCCCTGCGGCCCCGCGTTTGCACACCAATGTGGCACCGCTGACTGCGCGCACGGCCCGCAGCGCCGTCAGCGTATCGGTGCTGCCGCCCGCAATGTGAAATTCTTCCTCTGTGCCCACGATTAGGTCAAAGAGATGCAAGGTTGATTGCAGTTTGGCCGTAACGGCCGCGCTTTCCACAAAGCGGCTTTCACCATCGCCATGCCCTGCCACGCCCCAGAGGTTCGGGCGATAATCAATATCAAGGGCGGTGCGGGCACCCCCCTCGCGGGCTAAGCGCAAGGCTTTCAATACCGCGGCTTCGGTCTGCGGGTTGCTGAGATGCGTGCCTGTTGCCACAACTGCGCGGGCGCGCGCGATATAGCTGGGGTCGATATCGTCTTCGCACAGCCCCATATCGGCGCAATTCTCGCGATAGAAAATCAAGGGAAAGCGTTCTTGATCACGGATCCCCAACAGCACCAACGCGGTCAGGCGATCGGGATCGACTTTGATGCCCTCGATATTGACCCCTTCACGGGTCAGTTCTTCGCGAATAAACCGCCCCATATGCTCGTCACCCACACCCGTGATAAGGCCAGATTTCAGCCCCAAACGCGCTGTGCCTGCGGCCATATTGGTGGGTGAGCCGCCAATATATTTGTCAAAGCTGCGCATATCCTCCAAGCGGCCACCGATTTGGGCGCCGTAAAGGTCAACCGAAGCGCGGCCAATTGTGATGACATCAAGGTCTTTTTTCACGCTCATTGCGGATCTTTCCTTTGGAAGTCGGGGTTTAAGTGTCTTTTTGGGTTACATGGGGGATCAGCGGTGCTTCTGTCCCCTTTTGTAAGCGCGCCGCTGTCGCCACGACCAAAGCCTGCGCCACGCACATGGGCGCGGCCAAGGAGCGCGAGAGGCTTTGCTGGTATTCAGGCACGGCGAATAGGATCTTTGCCGATTTTGCGAGGGGCGATAGGGTCGTGTCGGAAATGGCAATAACATCATGCCCCTCCGAGGCGGCCTGATCGACAATCTGCACAACCTCATTGGCGTAGTAGCGAAAGGATACCGCAAAGAGCACGTCTCGCGGCCCCATACTACGCGCCATATGGGTGGCAAGGCCGCCGCTGGCATCCAGAAGGATGCAGCGTTTGCCAATCATGGTCAGCAGATAGCGCATCAGCAAAACCACGGGCGAAGAACGATTTTGTCCGACCAAATAAATGGTTTCGGCCCGCTCCATCAGCTTGGCGGCGGCGGCCATATCAACGCCTGAAATCTCATCAACCAGACCTTCGAGCGAAGCAATGTCTTGCACGATCATCTCGCGCAGGAACCCGATTTCCGAGATATCATCGCGGGCGGCCATGCCATCGCGCAAGGATTGCACCCGCGCCCCAAATCCAGGCGCAGCCGTCTCTAGGCGTTGTTGGAACAGGGCCTGCACATCCCGAAACCCTTTATACCCCACGGCCTGCGCAAAGCGCACGAAACTCGAGGCATGCACCCCGCAGCTTTCGGCAATCGCATTGACCGAGCGCACCGCCACATCATTGGGGTTCTGCGTCAGATAGAGCGCGATGGCCTGATAGGTGTTGCTCATCGCGCCGTGACGTTCATGGATTAGGCGGATGAACCCCTCATAGGTGTCAGGCGGCGGGGCATCGGTGAGGGATGTGTTGTGATCCATCACGCCCCCGATCAGACTGTCGCGATCCACGTCTCGGACTTGGCCGAGGCTTGGATGGTTTCAACCAGATATTGGATGCGCAACCCAGCACGAAAGTTAAAGGGTTCAGGCGCGCGATCTGCGATGGCATCAAGATAGCCTGCGACCTCAATCGCCTTGAGGTCGTTAAAGCCAATCTGATGGCCCGGTGCGACACAGAATTGCCCATAGGGCGGGTGATCTGGGCTGGCCTCGATTTTGCGAAATCCTTGACGGCCTGTTGCGTCATCGGTGTTGTAGAAATGCAGCTCGTTGAACCGCTCGCCCGTAAAGATGAGGGCGCCTTTGCTGCCATAGACCTCGAAATCATGCTGCATCTTGCGGCCCGTGGCGACCCAATTGGCCTCAATCGACCCTGTTGCGCCATTTTTAAACCGCAAAAAGGCGCGCCCGACATCATCGACCTCGATCTTGCGGGCGGAGCCCGTGGCATCCTTGCGGTGGTCAATCATGGTGACGCAATCCCCCATAACGCGGGTGATGGGCCCCAACAGATATTCCGCCGTGGCCAAAGCATGGCTGCCAATATCGGCCAAGGCCCCGCCGCCCGCAGGATCATGACGGAAGGAATAGGGTGCGCTTGCATCACGCATATAATCCTCGGCATGCACGCCGCGATAGCTGCGAATGTCACCCAATTCGCCGCCCGCAATCATCTCGCGGGCCAGCGCCATGATGGGGTTGCACAGGTAATTGAACCCAACTTGGGTTTTGATCCCTGCCGCCTCTGCCGCAATGGCCATCTCCTCTGCGTCACGCGCCAAGGGGGCCAAGGGCTTTTCGCAATAGACATGCTTGCCCGCCGCAATCGCGGCCATGGCCATTTCTTTGTGCAACGCATTTGGCGCGGTGATATCGACCACATCTATATCGGGGTTTTCGATTAAATCCTGCCACCGATCCGTGGCATGGGCAAAGCCAAACCCAGCCGCCGCGGCCTGAGCCCCCGCAAGCGTGACATCTGCCAGCGTGTGTAATTCCACCTCATAGGGCAGATCAAACACCCGCGCAGCGGTAGCAAAGCCAAACACATGCGCTTTGCCCATAAAGCCCGATCCAATCAAGCCAATGCGAAGTTTCGGTTTAGCTGCCATTGATTGCCTCGTGATTGACAATGAGCGCAGGATCAATCCTGCCTTCGATAAAGTTCAGCGCGTTTTCCACACAGGCGCAGGCCATACGTTCAGCCGCCTCATTGGACAGCCCGCCAATATGGGGCGACAGGATCACCCGCGGATCCGAGAAAAGCGGGTTATCACGGGCAGGGGGCTCGGATTGGAACACATCCAATCCTGCCGCGGCCACCGTGCCATCCTTGAGCGCCGCCAACAGGGCCGCCTCATCGACAACGCCACCGCGCGCCGTGTTGCAGATCACAACGCCGCGTTTCATTTTCCCAAAGGCAGCGCGATCCAGCAGCGCGCCTTTGGCGGCGGGGATATGCACCGATATGAAATCAGCCTCAGCCAAGGCTGCGGATAAATCTGTCACTTCTTGCGCGGCCCCTTCGGGCCATGCGCCCATTTGGGAAAGATAGGGGTCATAGGCGGATATATGCATGCCAAACCCATCGGCCATTTTCGCCAAACGCCGCCCGATGCGGCCATAGCCGATGATCAAGAGGCGTTTGTTATACACCTCACGCGCGCGCAATAGATTACGCCAGTTCCACTCGAACCCTTCGCTGCCACGCGTGGCGAAATGCGCCTCTAGCGCCTGTTTCGCGCCAGCAAGCATCATCATCATGGCCTGCTCGGCCACGGAGATAGAATTCACATCCCCCACAATGGCCAAGCCAATTCCGCGGGCCGACAATGCATCTACATCCACCGCGTCATATCCCACGCCGTGGCGCGAGACGATTTTCAGGTCTGGTGCAGTTGCAATCATCTCGGCCGTCAGGGGTTGTGTGCGCAGCACAAGCGCATCGGCCTGCGGCAGATAGGGCAGATAGGCCGTAGGTGCGGGATCGGTCACATAGGTGACATCCACGCCCTGCGTTTTAAGCCGCTCAAGCAGCGCCTCACCTGTCGGGTGAAGCGCCCCTGCAACCAAGAGCCGTGTCATCAATAGCCCCCTTTGCCAGCACCCGTGCTGTCCGACCCACCGGCGCGGCCCACAACCTCATGCCAGCCCGTGACCGCCGCGCGGGCTGATTGCGCCAAAAAGCGCACGTCACCCCCAACAGTGGTGAGGCGATAGCCCCAGTCAATGGCGCGGGCCGCATAGGCGGGGTTGCCGCAATGCAGGCAGGCGGCGATTTTGTTCTTGCGGCATACGGCGGCGATTTCCTTAATCATCGCGATCATCTCGGGTTCTTCGCGGTCAAATCCTGGGGGCAAACGCCCCGCTTGGGTGCCGAGGGTCAGATCAGCAGGGCCAACATAAATACCGTCTAGGCCAGGGGTCGCTGCGATTTCCTCAAGATGTTCCATGCCTGCCGCGGTTTCGATCATGGCAATGGCCAGAACCTGCGCATTCGCGTCTTTGACATTGTAACTGGGGTCGGCAATCACCGCGCGGGTCGGGCCATAGCTGCGCTGCCCATGCGGGGGGTAGCGCAGGTAGCTGACGAATTCTTCTGCTTCGGCGCGAGAATTCACCATGGGGCAGATGATCCCCTCAACGCCCATATCCAAGGCCTTCATGATCCAACTGGGGTCACGCCACGGCACGCGGGCCATGATCGTGGGGCCTGCATTGCGCAAGGCCTGCATCATGGGCAAAGCCATGCCATAATCCAACGCGCCATGCTGCATATCAATGGTGATGCTGTCAAAACCCTGCGCCGCCATGATCTCGGCGGTAAAGCTAGAACCGATGGAACACCACCCATTCAACGCGGGCTGATCCCCTTGCCATAAGGCCTTGAGTCTGTTTGCTTTCATTTCTAACCTCCCCATGACTGCGGTCGCGATTTGGGGGAATCCCTCGCCCAAAGTTTAAGCAAGCGCACAGTCTTTCAGCGTCACTATTGCAGCGTCAAAAAGTTTTTGCAATGATCGTTGCATAAAAATTTTTTTGTCAATATACATTTCGTGTGAGGACGAATCTAGCCCAGGGGAGGGGTGCTGGTATGAGTAACCGAGCAAGTGCAAACGGCACTGTGCGTCTAACTATGGCGCAGGCAATCGTGCGCTACATGGTTAATCAATTCACCATCATTGATGGCGAGGAGGTGCCGCTGTTTGCAGGGGTGTTCGGGATCTTTGGCCACGGTAACGTAACCTGCTTGGCCGAGGCGCTAGAGCGCGTTCAAGATCAGCTTCCCACATGGCGCGGGCAAAATGAACAATCCATGGCCTTGGCCGCGATTGCCTATGCCAAAGCAAAGAAACGCCGTCAGATCATGGTCGCGACCTCATCTGTCGGGCCAGGGGCCACGAATATGGTCACCGCTGCGGGTGTTGCGCATGCCAACCGCTTGCCCGTCTTGTTGTTGTCGGGCGACACCTATGTGAACCGCTTGCCCGATCCTGTGTTGCAGCAGGTCGAGCATTTCGGGGATCCAAGCATCACGGTGAACGACAGTTTCCGCGCTGTGACGCGCTATTGGGATCGGATCACCCATCCTGCGCAGATCATCCAATCCTTGCCTGCGGCTGTGGCCACGATGCTAGACCCTGCGGATTGTGGGCCGGCCTTCCTTGGTCTGCCGCAAGACACGCAGGAATTGGCCTATGATTATCCAGAGGCGTTTTTCGAACGGAAGGTTTGGACTATCGCCCGCCCACGCCCCTCGCGCGATCAGGTCGAGGCGGCGGTCGAGATCCTGAAAACCGCGAAGAATCCCTTCATCATCGCGGGGGGTGGGGTGCGCTATTCTGGGGCCGAGGCCGCGGTGGCTGATTTCGCGAAGCGCCGTGGTATCCCCATGGCTGAAACCATTGCGGGCAAGGGCGGCGTTGTGCATGACAACCCTGCCTATGCAGGCCCAATGGGGATTGAGGGCACCGAGGCCGCGCGGCAATTGGCCGAAACGGCGGATGTGGTGATTGCCATTGGCACCCGTCTGCAGGATTTCACGACAGGATCATGGACAACATTCCCGAAGGATGCGCGGTTTATCAATATCAACGCCGCGCGGTTTGATGCGCAGAAGCACCGCGCACAGGCCGTTGTGGGGGATGCGCTTGAGGCGATCACCGAGATTGATGCGCAATTAGGCGATTGGTCTGCCCCGTCTGCCCGTATGGCGCAGGCGCAAAAATGGTATGCCGAGTGGAATGATTTCTTGGACAAGGGCCAAGCGCCCACAAACCAGGCCGTGCCATCCTATGCGCAGGTCATCGGTGTTGTGAACCGCATGGCGCGCCCCGAAGATGTGATGGTGACAGCCGCAGGCGGCTTGCCCGGTGAAACGATCAAAAATTGGCGCTGCAAAGCACCGCACACCTATGATTGTGAATTCGGCTATTCCTGCATGGGCTATGAGGTTGCAGGGGGCTGGGGCCACGCGATGGCGATGGCAGGCAGCAAAGGCACACCCATCGTCATGGTCGGGGATGGGTCTTATATGATGATGAATTCCGACATCCATTCCTCGGTGATCTCAGGCCATAAGATGATTGTTATCGTCTGCGACAACGGTGGTTATGCAGTGATCAATCGTTTGCAGACCAATACGGGCGGGGCAGGGTTCAACAACCTGCTCAAGGATTGCCGCGTGAAAGACCCTGCCAATGTGCGCCATGTTGATTTTGCAAAACATGCCGAGGCCATGGGGGCCTATGCGCGCCATTGTGACAGCCTTGCTGATCTAGAGGCCGCGATGGAATGGGCACAGACCACCGATGCGACAACCGTGATTTCAATCGCCTCTGATGCCTATACTTGGACAGATGGCGGCGCGGATTGGTATGTCGGCGTGCCCGAAGTCAGCCCCCGTGAAAGCGTTCAAGCCGCCCGCAAGGGGCAAGAAGAATTCCGCAAAAAACAGCGGATTGGAGTGTAAACCTCATGTTGAAGGCCAAATTGGGCATTGCCCCGATTGCATGGTGGAATGACGACCTGCCTGAATTGTCAGATGACGTCAGCCTAGAGGAATGTCTGGCCCAAGCGTCCGAGGCAGGGTTTAGCGGCATGGAAACAGGCCGCCGCTTTCCAATGGATATGGCGGTTTTAGGCCCGATCTTGGATCGCTATCGGATCTCGGTTTGTGGCGGTTGGTTTTCGGGTGAATTGCTTGATGGGGATATCGAGCGCGAGAAAGATCGCATTGCAGAGCAAATGGCGTTTTTCAAAGCCGCAGGCGCGCCGTGCATCGTCTACGGGGAAACAGCGCGATCTGTGCAGGGTAAGCGCGAAGTGCCTTTGGCGCAAAAGCCAGTGATTAGCGAGGCCGAGATGGCCGCCTACGGGCGCAAGATGTCGGATTTTGCCGATTGGTGCGCGGCCCAAGGGATGCCGATTTCCTATCATCATCACATGGCCGCTGTGGTCGAAACCGAGTCTGAGCTTGATTTGTTTATGAAGCATTCCTCGGTTCCGCTGCTGTTTGATGCGGGGCATATGGCCTTTGCTGGCGGGGATAATCTGCGCGTCATCGACAATCATCACGCGCGGATAACCCATGTGCATACGAAGGATATTCGGAAAAATGTGATAAACACCCTTGACCGAAGCAGCGAAAGCTTTCTTGATGCTGTTGTTAAGGGGGCCTTCACAGTGCCAGGGGATGGGGATTTAGATTTTCATGCGATTGTTTCAGCGCTTGCAGGCCATGGATATGAGGGTTGGTTCGTGATCGAAGCCGAACAAGACCCCAAACCAAATCCGCCGAAGGAAATGGCCATCACGGGGCATAAGACCCTGATGGATGTCATGGCGCAGGCGCATTATGAGGTCATTGGATGAACCGTATTGACGGAAAAATTGCCGTCATAACGGGCGCAACCCAAGGTCTTGGGGCCGCGATTGCGCGCGTATTCGCACAAGCGGGGGCCGAGGGGCTTATTCTGGTCGGTCGTGATAGCGCTAAAGGTCAGCGCGTTTGCGATGAAATCGCGGGCGAATTTGGCACCCCATGCCACGTTGTGGGCGCGGATCTGGCCGATTTGGATGCGGTGCGTGGTATTATTCCCGCAGCCAAGGCGCATTTTGGCCGCGTGGATATTTTGGTCAATGCGGCAGGCATGACCGATCGTGGCAATCTGCTGAACACCAACGCCGCGCTGTTTGACAAGATGATTGCGGTTAACACCCGTGCGCCGTTTTTCTTGATGCAAGACGCCGTTTTGCTGATGCAAGAGGCAGGTGTCAAAGGCAGCATCGTCAATATTGGATCCGCATCTTCGCGGGTAGGGCAACCGTTTCTTGCGCCTTACGCGGTGTCAAAGGGTGCGCTTGCCACGCTGAGCCGCCATGCGGGCTTTGCCCTCATGCGCAATGGGGTGCGGGTGAACCAATTGGATATCGGATGGATGAACTCCGATGGCGAACGTGCCTTGCAAGAGGCGGAGACGGGAGATGCAGGCGCCCTTGATCGCGCCGCAAAAGAATTACCTTACGGAAGACTGCTTGACCCGGTGGAGGTGGCAAAAGCAGTTTTGTGGATGGCGTCAGACGATAGCGGGATGATGACGGGCTCTGTCATTCATTTCGATCAATCTGTCTGGGGCGGGTATGATGGACAGGCACCTGCGCCTGCCCATGCATTGGTGCCATGAGGAGGGGCCAAGCATGAGGGCGCGCCCGTAGGTGTTTCAAAGAATTCTGCCATAAGCGCAGAATAACAGCTCTTCGGAGCATATAACTTGGGAGGAAGACCATGAAAAAACTTATTCTCACCGCTGCAGCAGCTGCTTTGATGGCAGGTGCGGCACATGCTGAGCGTTATGTTATGATCACCCACACGCAGGGCACAGACCCGTTCTGGCCTGTGGTGGAAAAGGGTGGCCGTGATGCAGCCGAGGCTGTAGGTGCGACCCTTGAATATAACTTTGACGTATCTGGCGACATGGCTGCAATGGCGCAGCTGATCGAAGCCGCAGCAGCAACGCAGCCCGATGGAATCATCGTATCGCTGCCTGACGCAGACGCGCTCGGGCCAGCAATTCGTTCCGCTGTTGCCGATGGTATCCCTGTGATCACCATGAACTCGGGCCTCGAAGCATCTGCAGAGCTGGGTGCATTGATGCACGTAGGTCAGCCAGAGCGTTTGGCAGGTCAAAAGGCCGGTGAGCGCGCAGCAGCAGAAGGCGTGACCAACGGGCTTTGCTTGAACCAAGAAGCGTTCAACACCGCGCTTGTGGATCGTTGCACAGGCTACTTTGAAGGTATCGGCGGCGATCTGAACATGATTGACGTGTCAAACGACCCTGCACAGATCGAAACCCGCACCGCAGCGGCGCTGCAGGCAGACGCATCCATCGATGGCGTTTTGGCTGTTGGCCCACATGTCTGTGAAGCGGCAAACCGCGCGATCAAGGAAGTTGGCGCAGACGTGCATTTGGCATGTTTCGACCTTTCCCCTGGCGTGATGGACATGATCCAAGCAGGTGATGCGGCCTTCACAATCGACCAGCAGCAGCGTCTGCAGGGCTACATGCCTGTGATCGTCCTGCACCTCTACAACACAGGCGCAGGCCTGTTGCCTGGTGCGAACATCCCATCTGGCCCAGGCTTTGTGGATGCATCCAACGCGGCATCGGTTTCTGCACTCGCAGGCATCGATCGCTAAGTTTTGTGATCAGTCGAGACTTGAAACAGGCGGGATTTCCCGCCTGTTTTCACCCTCAAAATCCAAATAAAAACAGGATGTGAGATATGGCCGATCGAAGCGAAGCGAACAGGCTTCAACAAGAAACTGCCTTTCAAAAAATCTTACGCCGTCCCGAGATCGGCTCTTTCGTGGTGATGATTATCATCATTGCGGCCTTGGCGATTGCCTCGGATGGTAAGGCGTTTAACCCCTTGGGTCTGAAAAATAACATCGCGATTATTGCCCAATATGGGATCATTGCCACGGGGGCCGCTGTGTTGATGATTGCAGGCGAATTTGACCTGTCAATCGGTTCGATGATTGGCTTTGCGGGCATGTCGATGGCGATGATGCTGAAATGGGGTTTGCCCTTTGGTCTGGGCGAAGCAACCCCTGCCGCAGCGTTTTTCATCACCCTTGCGATGACATTAGGGATCGGTTGGGTGATTGGCATGATCGTTGTGCGATCTGGCCTCTCGAGCTTCATTGTGACCTTGGCGTTTTTGTTTTTCTTGCGCGGGGTTACCGAAGTTAGCTTCCGCCTGATCAACCAATCGACCCAAATCTCGGGTTTGCAAGATTTCAAACTGGAAAGCTGGTTCGCCGACATCATGGGCGGCGAGGTGTTCGGGTGGTTCTATGATATTTGGTTCGCGCTTGGCGGTAATCTTAACCGCAATGGCGAACAATGGGTTCACGGGTTTGACGCGCGGTTTTTCTGGTGGATTGTGATCGCGGGCGTGTCTTATTTCGTGCTCAGCCGCACCCAAATCGGCAACTGGATTTACGCGACAGGCGACAACAAAGAGGCCGCGCGCGCCAATGGTGTGCCAGTCGACAAGGTAAAAGTGGGCCTGTTCATGTTCACCGCCTTTTGCGCCACGATGTTTGCCGCATGTCAGGTGTATGACACCAACACATCAGATGCCGCCAAAGGCAATTTGATGGAATTGTTCGCGATTGCCATCGCGGTTGTAGGTGGCACACTGATGACGGGCGGGTTTGGATCCATCCTTGGCGTGGTCTTTGGGGCGATCACCGTTGGCCTTGTGGCGAATGCGGTGTTCTTCATTCCTGCTATCGATGGCGCATGGTTCCGCGTTTTCCTTGGCGGTATCCTGCTTGCTGCGGTTTTCGCCAATGAGCGTATCCGCAAGCGTATCACGGGAGGGATTTAACCATGGCTGAACCATATCTTCGCGTAGAAAATCTGGTCAAACGCTTTGGCCCTTTCACGGCCCTCGGTGGCGTTGACCTTGAGGTCTTTCCAGGTGAGGTGCATTGCCTGTTGGGGGATAACGGGGCGGGTAAATCGACCCTGATTAAAACCCTTGCAGGTGTTCACCAACCCACCGAAGGCAAAATCTATATCGAAGGGAAACCTGTTACCTTCCGCTCGCCGCGGGATGCCTCTGCGGCTGGCATTGGCACAGTGTATCAGGATTTGGCCCTGAACCCGTTGATGAGCGTCACCCGTAATTTCTTTATGGGTCGTGAATTGACGGGGCCGCTTGGCAGCTTGCGCATGAATGAAATGAACAAGATTGCGCATGATGAGATGCTGAAAATCGGTATTGATTTCTCTGACCCCACGCAGGCGGTTGGCACAATGTCGGGCGGTCAGCGTCAGACATTGGCGATTGCGCGCGCGATTTATTTCGGGGCCAAGGTTCTGATCTTGGATGAACCAACATCAGCGCTTGGTCAGCGTCAGCAGATGGGTGTTTTGAAAACAATCAAACGCGTCCGCGCACGCGGGGATATTGCGATTATTTTCATCACGCATAACGAAATCCATTCGCGTCTGGTGGGGGATCGCTACACGTTCCTTGCGCTTGGTAAAACGATTGGGGCGGGCACCGCTACCGAGATCGGTGACAAGGAAATGCGCCGCTTGATGTCAGGGGGCGCAGAGATGGGCGACCTTAAGGCAGAGCTAGACGTGATCTAATCTCGCTGTAACTGACAGCAGGGGCCGTGCGCGGCCTCTGCATCCGCGGGGTCATGTGTGACCAAAACCGCAGGAATATTGCGCGCGCGGATATGTGCAAAAACAAAGCGGCGCATCTCATCTCGCAATTCCATGTCCAAGGCGGAAAAAGGCTCGTCCATCAACAGCGCGCGCGGCTCTGCCAAGAGGCTGCGCATCAGGCTGGCACGGGATTTTTGGCCGCCTGAAAGGGTGTCTGGGTCTGCCTCATAGAGGCCCGCAAGGCCCGCTGTCTCAAGGGCTGCCTCTATGCCTGCGCGGCGCGCGGTGCGGTCGGCGCTTGCCCGCAGACCAAAGGCAAGATTGTCACCAAGGCTGAGATGGGGAAAAAGGCACGGATCTTGAAAAATCATGCCCACCCCGCGTGTTTCGGGGGTAAGGGCGGCTAGGTCTTGCCCCTCAAGGGTCATATGACCAGTCGCCGTGACGGATGGATCAAGATGGCCTGCGATCGCCGCCAAAAGGGTGGATTTTCCGATGCCAGATGGCCCCATGATCGTGGCAACCTCGCCACGCGCAACACTCAGGCTGAGGGGCTGAAACAGCCTCCGTTTCCCAATGCTGAGGCTTAGGTCTCTGATCTCTAGGCTCATGTCACCCTCGCTTGCATCGCGCGTCTGTTGCGCCAAACATAGCGCGGGGTCAAGAAGGCCAGCAGATAGACCAACAGGGGCAGCGCGGCCTGAAGGCTGCCATAAACCCCTGTGATCCTGCGATCCCCGCCTGAGGCGAGCGTGACCGCCTCAGTGGTGATCGTAGCAACCCTGCCGCCGCCCACAAAGAGGGTCGGCAGATATTGCGCAATGGAAACGGCAAAGCCAACTGCCATGGCCACCATGATTGCCCGAAGCATCAAGGGAAGTTTCACAGCGAAAAACCGCCGCCACGGCCCTGCGCCAAGTGCGGCTGCCGCCTGTGAAACCCTGCGATCTAGTGCGCGCCACGGATCGAGCAGCATCAACAAAATATAGGGATAAACGAACAAAATATGCGCCCAAATCACGGGCGCCACCCCTGCCGTGATGCCAAGTTTCAGCGCGGCAATATTCACCCCATAAAGAAACCCAATTTGGGGCATCAACAGCGGGGTGTATATCAGCGGCAAAAGGATAGGTTTCGCCAATTTGTTGGGCAAATGATCCACCGCCTCGAGTGTCAGAAGCGCAAGCGGTGTTGCGATTGTCAGACTGATCACTGCGATCTCAAGGCTTGTCTGAAGGGGCGCAGCCCAATCGCCGCTTTGCCATGCCCTGAGGGATAGGGATTGTGGAAAAACATCAGGCCAAACCCAACGCCATGTGATCGACCACAAAAGCAAGCCCACAATGCCGAGCAGACCCAACCCCATGATCCCGCGCGGCAGGGGCGTGGTCCATGACAGGGGTATCCGCGTTCCCCCACGCCGCCCCATGCGCGCCTCGGCCTTGGCAAGTCGCATCATGCCGCGCTCACATAACCATAGGCTGAGACAGGCCAAGGCAATCAGTGCGATTTGAACCATAGCCCCCGCAAATGCGGGCAATAGCAGCGTCAAATCAGGCGCGATGAACAGGCGCGTGACTAAGACGGCGAAGGTTGGCGGCGCATTCGGCCCCAAGATCAAGGCCATATCCACCACAGATAGCCCGTAAGCCAACACTACCATCACAGGCAGTCGGATCAGCGGGTAAAGCTGCGGCAAGATCAGCAGCGCCCAAATGCGCAGCGTGCCATAGCCAAGGCTTGCCCCGATTTGGCGCGTGCGGGTCACGGGCAATTGCGCCATGGCGCTGGCGATAGCGATGACCAAAAAGGGGGTTTCTTTGATCACTAAGCCAAGGATCAATGCAAACCCCGCAGGATCATTCACCAAGGCCAGATCTGGGGGGCGCTCAAAGCCCAAAAGGGGCGTAAGCGCGCGCATGATCCACCCCGAAGGCGCAATCAAGAATGCAAGGCCAAGGGCGATTGCAGCGTGGGGAATGGCCAATAGCGGGGCTAAGATACGGCTTTCCCCCCCGCCTTGCGCCACGAAGATCAGCGCAAGCAACAGTGAGATGGCCGTGGCCACCCCCCCTGTTTGCAGCGACAGACCAAGCGCGCCCCAAAACTCGGGCACCGCCATCAAGCGCTGATAGGGCGCAAATGTCAGGTGATCTGCGCCAATCGCGGGGAAAAAGCCCAAACTGGCCGCAAGGCCAATGGCAAAGCCCGCGACAATCGGGGCCAAGACCAAGGCCGCCGCCGCGCTGAACACACCGATAGATGCGCCACGCCCCATCAGCGTGCGTAGCGCGCCGCCCAATCTTCAGCGATGGCGGTCATCCAGCTGGCATGGGGTTCAAGCAAGGTTGGCCCCAGATCGGCCAGTTCGGGCAAGGCGGGGCTTTGTGGAAGGTCTGCAAAAAACGCTGCCGCTTCGGCATCCATCAGCGCGGGGTCAAGCACGGAAAACGCGCCGAGATTGTCGATATTTTGCATATGCGCCTGCGCTTCGGGCGATAACAGGAAATCTGCCACAACCTGCGCCCCGTCAACATGGGCCGCGTTATAGGGGATCGCCACAAAACTGATATTTCCAAGCGTTCCCCCCTCGGGCACAAAAACGCGGGCCGTGTCGGGCAAAAGCCCCAAATTGATGGCCGCTGCCGCATAGCTTGGGTCAAAGGACATGGTGATATCGATTTCGCCATCGTTCAAAAGGCGCGCTTGGATCGACTCGTTTTCAGGGAATGTTTCACCCTCCCGCCACATCAAGGGGCGCAAGGCATCATACCATGCCCAAAGGGGGGCAGTGAGGGCGGCATAATCCGCCTCGCTCACAGGGTTTTGCAGGATGGCGGGGGTATCAACCAAACTGATCAAAGCCTGTTTTAGAAAACTGGCCCCCATGAAATTGGCAGGATCGGGATGGGTAAAGCGGCCGGGATTGTCACGCGCCCAATCAAGCAATTCGCCCATAGAGTGTGGCGGGTTCGGAACGCGGGCGCTGTCATGGATGAACACAAATTTGGCCAAGCGCCATGGGGCCTCTAGCCCATCAACGGGAACGGTAAAATCAACCGATGCAGGCGCATCAGGCGACAGGTCAACAAAGCGCGCATTTGGCAGGCGTTGAACAAAGGGGCCAAACAGCAAATCTTGCTCTTTCATCGCTAGAAAATTTGGGCCGTTGATCCAGATCAGATCAACCGCGCCGCCCGTGTTCTGACCTGCGGCACGTTCTGAGAGAACCCTTGTCACGGCCTCTGCCGTGTCGGTCAGCGGCACATGCTCGACCGCGATACCAAACCGCGCCTGCATCTGCGCATCGACCCAATCAATATAGCTGTTCGTGCGTGGATCACCGCCCCAAGCATGCCAATACACAGTCTGCCCGCGCGCGGCATCCACTGTCTCTTGCCATGTTTGCGCATGGGTTTGTGTAGCCATCATAAGGGCCAGTATCGGCAAAAGGCGTTTGATCATGAGGTCTCTCTCTCAATGCGTGTTCGGTGAAAAAGCCACCCATGCCGCGATGAGGCGGGTGAGTGTTGTAATGGCGCAGGCCGCTGCAAAAATAAACGCAAAGGCAGGGAAGGCCATGGGGAAAAGGCAAAAGACCACAAATGCGGCAATTGTTTCGGCCCCTTCGGTCAGGCCGCCCAAGTAATAGAACCCTTTTTGCGGAAAGGCTGAAGAATGCAACCCGCGTTTCGCGGCAATCACCGCATAAGCCATAAATGACACGCCCGTACCAATGAAACTGGCCAATAAGAGCGCAGCAGGCAGGGCGTTGCGAGTCGGGTCGAAGAGCGCAAACCCAATTGGGATGCTCGCGTAAAAGAGAAAATCAAGCGCGATATCCAAAAACGCGCCTCGATCTGTTGGCCCCGCGATCCGCGCCACAGCCCCATCCAACCCGTCACAAAGGCGGTTGAGCAGGATGAACATAAGACCCAACCCAAAGTGCCCCATTGCAAGCGCAGGCAGGGCGCACAGCCCCAGAGCAAAGCCAAACAAACTGATCTGATCTGCACTGATATTGGCCTTATACAAAGCTTCGGCAAAGGGGCGGGTCAGGCGGCGTTGTAGGGGCAATAGGCGGGCATCGATCATTTTCCGAGCCTCCAGTCGTGAAACCGCTGCAGCAGCGTAAGGGCGCGGGGGTTCACGCGTGCTTTGCGCCAATTCCCTGCGACATATTTATTCGCCTCTGCGAGGGTTGGATAAATGTGAATGGTGCCCAAGATTTTGTTCAGCCCAAGCCCGTGTTTCATGGCCAAGGTGAATTCGGCCAAGAGATTTCCCGCCTCGGCCCCGATAATCGTGGCCCCAAGAATGCGATCACTGCCTTTTGCAGTCAGCACCTTTACAAACCCCTTTCTGGTGCCATCGGCAATGGCGCGGTCAAGATCATCGAGATCATAGCGCGTGACCTCATAAGCCACGCCCTTGGTTTGGGCCTCACTTTCGGACAGGCCAACGCGGGCGATTTCGGGATCGGTGAAAATTGCAAAAGGAATAGTGCGATAATCGGCTTTGCTGCGCTTAATATCCCCAAACATCGCGTTTACGGCGGCGTAATAGGCCTCGTGGCTTGCCGTATGGGTGAATTGATAAGGGCCTGCGACATCGCCTGCGGCGAGGATATTGGGGAAAAGGGTTTGCAAATAGTCATTCGTGTCGACCTTGCGATCTGTGACAATCCCCAGTTCCTCAAGGCCAAACCCTGTTAGGCGCGGGCTGCGCCCGACTGCCACCAAAAGATCATCGGCCAGGATCACCTCACGGCCCTCTGGCCCTTCGATTTCCACGGCAATCTGATCACCCGCACGGCTCACGGATTGCGCCGTTGAGCTTGTTTTGACGGCAACCCCATCGCCCTCTATCGCGGCAAGAAGGGCGGCGCTGACCTCCTCATCTTCGCGCGCCAAAAGCCGCGGCGCGCGTTCGATTTGTGTGACCTGAACCCCAAGCCGTGCGAAACTTTGCGCCAATTCGCAGCCAATCGGCCCACCCCCTAAAACCACCATGGATTGTGGGGCGGTGTCACGGGTTTTCATCTCTGACCATAATGTGTCAGAGGTCAGATAGGGCACTTCGGACAGGCCCTTGATGGGGGGGATGGTCGGGGATGCGCCCGTGGCCACGATGATCGCGCGGGTGGATAAGGTTGTGACGCTGCCATCATTTTGCGTGATCTCAACATGCCAAGGGTCACGGATGCGGGCATAGCCTTTGATCACTTCGACCCCCAAACCCTCGTAACGCTCTACGCTGTCATGGGGCGCGATGGTTTCAATCACCTCATGAATGCGGGCCATGACGCGCGAGAAGTCCACCTTGGGGGGCGCTGCGATGAGGCCATATTCCTCGGCATGGGCAATGTCATGGGCGCGCTTGGCGGATTTGATCAATGCCTTAGAGGGGACGCAGCCAAAATTGAGGCAATCCCCCCCCATTTCTCCGGCCTCAACCAAGGTGACCTTGGCCTTGACTGCAGCGGCGATATAGGCCGAAACAAGACCAGCTGCGCCTGCGCCAATCACGATCAGATTGCGATCAAAACGGGCAGGGCGCGTATAGGGGCGATAGGCGCGATAGCGTTTGGTGCGCGCAATCGCAAATTTTGCAATCCATGGAAAAAGGCCAAGCGCTGCAAAAGATCCAATCAGCGCGGGCGACAGAATATCAGCAACGGCTGTGATTGTTGCCAATTGCGTCCCTGCGTTCACATAAACGGCCGTTCCTGCAAGCATCCCCAGTTGGCTTACTCCGTAAAAGGTCAAGGCCTTCATCGGCGATAGGCCCATCACTAGATTAACAACGAAAAAGGGCACAATCGGCACAAGGCGCAAGGTGAAGAGGTAAAAGGCCCCATCTTGTACAAGCCCGCGATTGACGCCCTCAAGCCGCGCGCCAAATCGGGCCATAACCCAATCCCGCGCCAGATAGCGGGCGGTGAGAAAGGCCAAGGTCGCCCCAAGGGATGCGGCAAAGGACACCATCAACAACGCCGACCAAAAGCCGAAAATTGCGCCAGCCCCCAAGGTCATCCAAACCGCCAAAGGCAAAGACAGCGCGGTGACCGCCACATAGATCAGGAAATAGAGGCCCCATAAAAGCCCTGCATTTTGGTCGCGCCACATTTGCGCGCCATCCACAAAGCCGCGCAGCCCCTCTAGGGATAAATCAAGCGCGGATAGAGCCCAAAACCCTAAGACAATCAGCACCACCAAAAATGCGGCTATAGCGCGTTTTTTCATCGTGGTCCCCTTAGCCTCATTCGACAGCGTTTCACCGCTTTTGACGAAGAATTCCGCGCGCGCCTAGTCTTATTTCTTTCCCTCACACCCATGTGAGAGGGCGTTACCGCATGACCAAAACGGGGGCCTTGCAGGATTGGATCATCTGCGTGGTGGTTGAACCGATCATCAATTGGCGCACACGGCTGTGGCCATAGGCCCCCATCACCAAGAGATCATGGGCAGCGCCACTGCTGCTGTCACTGTCACAGAGCCGCGCAAGCAGGTGCTCGGGCTCGCCCGCCTCGATCAGGATGTCAGCGCCCATGCCTGCCGCGGTCAGACGATTTTTTGCCGCCTCAAGCGCCGTGATCTGTTCGGCGCTTGGTGTTCCCGCAAAAACCAAAGTGACGGCGCGCTTTGAAAACGCGGGCAAAGTGGCGACATAATCGACTGCCTTTGTGGCAGAGACCCCACCATCAAATGCGATCAAAAGTTTAGAAATAGGGGCAAAGCTGCGATTGGCGATGAAGACGGGGCGGTGCGCGCTGCGCAAAATCCGTTCTAGGTTTGACCCCAAATGCGCCATGGCGTGGCTTGCAGCCTCGCCACGTTTGCCGATCATGATCATTTCAGCCGCTTGTTCTTTGTCAGCCACCGTATCGACAAGATCCCCCTGCCGCAGGCGGGTTTCGACCTCGACCCCCTCGGCGCTGATAAGGGCAGCGGCATCCTCTAGCACAGCGCGGCCTTGCTCTTGGGCCAATTTCGCGCGGGCTTCGTCCATTTGTGACAGCTCGGCCAAAAGGCGGCTGCGCGCACCAAGTCGAATTGCGCCGCTATAATCTCCCCGATCATGCCCCGACCGGCGACCTAAGATGTGATAAAGCTTGACCTTCCACGCGTTCTGCCCCGCGATCCATGCTGCGTAATGGCACAGGCTTTCGGAATAGGCCGAGGCATCCACAAGCGCCATCAGGTTTGGTTTATCGGTCATCACACAATCCCCTTAATGGCCCGTCAGCGCATCCAAAGCGCCTGGTTTGTCATGAATGGCAAGTTTATCAACGATGGTCTCTGAGGCCTCGTTTAGGCCGATGACCTCAACCTCAGCACCCTCGCGGCGGAATTTCAAAATCGCCATATCCAAGGCGGCTACGGATGAAATATCCCAGATATGGGCATGGGTCAGATCAATGGTGACACGATCTAAGGCTTCTCGGAAATCAAAGGCCTTCATAAAATCTTCGGAGGAGGCAAAGAAAAGCTGGCCTTCAATCCGATAGTTGCGATGGCGTCCATCGGCCGTGATGCTCGATGTAACGCGAAAGAGCTGCGAGATTTTCCACGCAAAGAAAATGCCAGACAGAAGCACCCCAACCAAAACGCCAATTGCAAGGTTGTGCGTGTAAATCACAAAGAACACGGTTGCCAACATCACGATAGAGGAGGATTTGGGATGCTCGCGCAAATTGGTGATGGATGACCATGAAAATGTGCCAATCGACACCATGATCATAATCGCGACCAAGGCGGGCATGGGGATAATCGCCACGATGTCACCAAGCGAGACGCAGAGAATCAACAAGAAAATTCCCGCCACAAAGGTCGAAAGCCGTCCCCGCCCGCCTGATTTTACATTGATAATCGACTGCCCAATCATGGCGCAGCCCGCCATCCCGCCGATGAACCCGGTGGCAGAATTGGCCAGACCTTGGCCGATGCATTCTTGATTGCGATCTGACGCTGTGTCGGTCAGATCATCCACAATCTGCTGGGTCATCAGGCTTTCCAACAGGCCCACAACCGCAACGGCGAGTGAATACGGGAAAATGATCTGCAATGTTTCAAAAGTCAGCGGGATATCAGGGATCAAAAATACGGGCAGCGTGTCAGGCAATTGCCCCATATCGCCTACAGTGCGCACATCCCACCCCATGAAGACACATAGCGCCGTCAACACGATGATCGTGACAAGGGGTGATGGAACAGCCCGCGTCAGGCGCGGAAATAGATAGATGATCGCAAGCCCCGCCGCGACCAAGGGATAGGTCAAAATCGGTACATTGCGCGGGTCAAGTTCGGGCAATTGCGCCATGAAGATCAAAATGGCCAAGGCGTTCACAAAGCCCGTCATGACGGATTTTGAAACAAAGCGCATCACATAGCCAAGCCGCAAAAGACCCGCCATGATTTGCAAAAGGCCCGCCAAAACAGTGGCCGCCAAGAGATATTGCAGCCCGTGATCGCGCACCAATGTCACCATCAAAACGGCGGTGGCGGCGGTGGCCGCCGAAATCATGCCAGGCCGCCCGCCTGTGATTGCGCAAATCACCGCGATGGAGAAACTGGCGTAAAGCCCTACTTTGGGGTCAACACCTGCAATGATGGAAAAGGCGATTGCCTCAGGGATCAGGGCCAAGGCCACAACCAATCCTGACAAAAGATCGCCACGGATATTATGCGTCCATTCATGGCGGTAATGCGCGAGAGATATCATCAAATCTAGTCCCTTGCCGGCCTTGGAATGCCAAGGCGGGGTCATGTCCGATCAGCGTGATCAAGCGTTGATTTTGGCCGCGAGGGGCCGGTGCGCCCCTCTGCTGTTCGGGCGGGTTTTAGGGGGAAATGCCGAACTTGCCAAGCCCAGAGGGCAAAGTCGCATTTTGGCTTGAGTTCGTGATGGCCGATGCTAACTCTGCCAGACATGCAGCATAGCCGTGCCATAAATCCTGATCCCGCCGCTTTTGCGGATGTGTTTTTGAAAAGCTTCACCGCCTCTGAAGGGGCGGAGGAGGGGGGATTTGTATCAACACTGGCCGCTGACTTGATCAAAACTACCCCAGAAAATGACATTGCAGCCTTTGCCGCCCATGAGGGCGATCTGTGCGTGGGCGCGGTGATTTTCACGCGGCTCTATTTTCTGCAGACGAGTAGGATTGTGTTCTTACTCTCGCCAATGGCGGTATTGCCAAACCATCAGGGGCAGGGCGTGGGGCAGGGGTTGATTGCCTACGCCCTTTCACAGTTGGTGGGCGATATCGTGGTCACATATGGTGACCCTGCGTTTTACGGAAAGACGGGGTTTGCGGCCATTGACCCTGTGGTTTTGCCCGCACCTTACCCGTTAAGCCAACCGCAAGGGTGGATTGCACAATCCTTGACAAAGGCCCCGATTTTACCGCTAGAAGGCCCCGCAACCTGCGCGCCTGCCTTGCGAAACCCCGCATATTGGTAGGCCCCACCACCAACGCGGTAATGATGTGACCCAGACCCTCACCCACAATGCCCGCCTCAGCGTGGCGCCCATGATGGATTGGACGGATCGGCATTGTCGTTATTTCCATCGTCTGATGTCGCGTCACGCTTTGCTTTATACCGAAATGGTGACCTCCGCCGCTTTGGTGAATGGGGAGGCTGCACGGCATTTGACCTATGATGCGGCCGAGCATCCCGTTGCGCTGCAATTGGGGGGCTCTGATCCTTCTGAATTGGCGCAGGCGGTGAAAATTGCTGCGCCCTATGGGTATGATGAGATCAATCTCAATGTGGGGTGCCCGTCTGATCGGGTGCAATCAGGGTGTTTTGGGGCGGTTTTGATGAAGACCCCACAGCTTGTTGCGGATTGCGTGCGGGCCATGCAGGATGCTGCGACTGTCGAGGTGACTGTGAAATGCCGCATCGGGGTGGATGATCAAAACCCCGCCGAAATTTTGCCCGCATTTTTGAAACAGATGGCAGAGGCAGGGGTCAGGCGTCTGACAATTCATGCACGCAAAGCGTGGCTTGAGGGGCTAAGCCCCAAGGAAAACCGCACCATCCCGCCGCTTGATTACGCCTTGGTGCGGCGCATGAAGGAAGAATTTCCGAACCTGCATCTATCAATCAATGGCGGTGTTGAGGATCTAGACGCGGTCGCATCCCACCTTAGGGATGGTCTTGATGGGGTGATGGTTGGGCGCGCGGCCTATCATAGCCCTTATGTGATCTTGGGCCACGCGGATGCAGTGGTTTTTGATGACCCGCGCACAGTGCTGTCGGCGCATGAGGTGGCCGAGGCGATGATCCCCTATGCCGAGCGTCATATCGCGCAAGGCGGGCGGTTGCATCATGTGACGCGTCATATTTTGGGGCTATTTGCGGGGCAGCCTGGCGCGCGCGCATGGCGGCGTATTTTGTCGACCGAGGCACAAACAGCCGATGCAAGCCCCAAGGTGATTGCGCGCGCGATGCAGATGATGCGTGAGCCTGCCTAGCTCTGCACCCGTGCCGCGCGCCCGCCACGGCGCTTGCTCAAAAGATTTGCGCGGCTTGGCAGGGCTTTCATGATGTCCGCGCGTTCTTCGGGTGACTTGCGGCCCCATGTGCTGATTTCATCAATCGTGCGATAGCATCCTGTGCAAATCCGTTCGGTCGGATGAACAAGGCAGATTTTTATGCAAGGCGAAGCGATTTCTTCGCGCGACCAAACCTCATCCACCATTGCCTGCCCTGCCTCTATTCTGCGCTGCGGATTACCCGCATGCGATCCAGTGATCCTTGCAATATATAGCTTGCGGCGACCGCATCAATCACCTCGGCGCGACGTTTTCGGGACGTATCCGCCTCTAAAAGCGCCCTTTCTGCGGCCACAGTGGATAATCTTTCATCCCAAAACGCGGCGGGCAAATGCGACAGCCCCTCAAATCGGCCGATATTGCGCAAAAAAGCGCGGGTTGATTGGGCGCGGGGGCCTTCGCTGCCATCCATATTGCGGGGCAGGCCAAGGATGAGGCCGCGAATATCGCGTGCCGCCACCAGTTTCGCCAATTCTGCGGCGTCTTGGGTGAATTTCTCGCGCTTGATTGTGACCAACGGGGTTGCAACGCTTTGGAACAAATCGCTGATGGCAATGCCAATGGTTTTGGTGCCAAAATCCAAACCCAAAATCGCGGCAGGCGGCGGGGTGGCCGCTGCAAAGTCGTGAAGGTCGACAAAACCCTCGGTCATTGGGGCAGGCCTGCCTCGGCATTGTCGAGCACTGCCGCAGCGCCGTCTTGGCCCGCAAAATTTGCGCGCGCCTCAGCCAGAATTGTGCGCGCCTCATCAAGGCGGCCCAGAACCCCCAAGGCCGTAATCAGCTGTGCATATTCTTCAACAGTGCCACCCTCATTGGCCAAACGGGCCGATAAATTGCCAATCATGCCTTCAATCATTGCAGCGCGATCTTCGGCGCTCATTTGACCTGCGGCTTCCATTTGCGCGGCATCGGGGCCGCGAAGAGGGGCGTCTTCACGGCGGGGTTGAGGCAGGTCATCCACATTGATGGGATCACCCGCAAGAAAGGCCACTTCTTCAATCTGCAAGCGGATGGGTTCAAGCCATGGCGCATCAGGCGTGCTTTCGGCCAAAAGAGTGCGCCAGATTGTATAAGCCAGATCAGGGCGCCCCCCTTGGGCATACATGAGGCCCATGTAATAGCGCGCGGTTCCATTGCGCGGCTCTTGCGCGATGGTGTCGGTCAACACGGCCTCAGCCTCGGGTGAAACATACCCGCCCGCCGCCAAAATCATCATTTCGGCCAGATTGGCCCTTGCGGCCACACCCTCGGGGGTTTCTGGGGCAAGCAGGCCGACAAGCTGTTCTTGCGCGGCAACGGCAGCCTCGAAATTGCCAAGGCGCAACTCGTTTTCCGCCAAGAGGCGCCATCCTGTTGGATCATCGCGCCGCTCGGCCATTATCGCGCGCAAACGTTCAACCAAGGCCTCAAGTTCTGGGTTTTCGGGGATGGCAGGGCGGGCCGACACCGAAGCCTCGGCCACCGCCTCGGCCTGTGAGGGGCGGGTGGCGCGATTTTCTTCAATCCGTTCAATGCGGGTTGCAATCGGCATATCTGGATAATTGGGCACCCCCAATTGCGCATAGACCAAAACCGCAAGGGCCAATGTCGCAACCAAACCCACAGGGATCAAAACCTTGCCATTGGCGAGGCCCGTTCCCGCCTCTTGGGCCGCTTGCAGGGCGCGATCTGCCTCAATCAGGCGGCGTGAAACTTCGGCGCGGGCGCGTTCTGCATCTTGCGGCGATAGCACGCCACGCGCTTCATCGCGCTCAAGTTCCTGCAATTGGTCGCGATAGACCTGCACATCATAGGCTTCGGTTGGGGTTGTCGCGGATACGCCGCGCAGAAAAGCACGCAGCAAAATCAAGATAGCTGCCACAGAAATTGCAGCAGTTGCGATCCAGAAAACCATCAAGCCTATTCTCCCGCGAATGTCGTCTTGGCTCAGATGTAAGCCCTTGGCCCGCAGATCAAAAGCATAATCGTGACACAAAGCCGCGACCATCTTGCGCAGGCCCGCAAAGCGCGGCAAGAAATGCAGGAATTGCGTTTTGCATCTGGTCGTTTTTGCGCGCAAATATGCCGCCCGCAGTATCCTTTTGCGTCCCGAACAGGGCCAAACAGGGGCAAGTTTTCAGGAGTGTCTTTCGCCATGCGCCACTATTCTGTCTTTGCCATCGTCAAAGAGGCATTGGGATATCACCAAGGTTGGGAGCGCGCGTGGCGCAACCCAACACCAAAGGCCCAGTATGACGCGATCATCATTGGCGCAGGCGGCCATGGTTTGGCCACGGCCTATTACTTGGGTAAGAATTTTGGCATCACCAATGTAGCGG
Organism: Rhodobacterales bacterium HKCCA1288; assembly: GCA_015693905.1. Taxonomy (NCBI): domain Bacteria; kingdom Pseudomonadati; phylum Pseudomonadota; class Alphaproteobacteria; order Rhodobacterales; species Rhodobacterales bacterium HKCCA1288. Next base: position 454,616 of record CP065161.1, read on the forward strand.
TGATTGAAAAGGGCTGGCTTGGCGGCGGGAACACGGGGCGCAACACCACGATCATTCGCTCGAACTATCTCCAAGACCCATCTGCCGCGATCTATGAGAAATCGCGCAGCCTTTATGAAACCCTGAGCCAAGATTTGAACTATAACATCATGTTCAGCCCGCGTGGCGTGATCATGTTGGCGCAGACCGAGCATGAAAAGCGCGGCTATTTGCGCACGGCACACGCAAATTCGCTGCAGGGCGTTGAGACACGCTTCATCACCCCGCGCGAGGTCAAAGAACTTTGCCCGATCATCCATCTTGAGGGGCCGCGTTATCCTGTTTTGGGCGGTCTGTGGCAGGCGCGCGGCGGCACGGCGCGCCACGATGCGGTGGCTTGGGGCTATGCGCGGGCCTGTTCCGCGATGGGGATGGACATCATCCAACAATGCGAGGTCACAGCCATCCACCGTGAAAATGGCGCGGTCAGCGCGATTGAAACCACCAAGGGCCGCATTGGGTGCAATAAATTGGGCATCGTGGTGGCGGGTCATTCCAGCCATGTGGCCGACATGGCAGGCTTCCGTCTGCCCATTGAATCGGTTGCGCTGCAGGCGCTGGTGTCTGAACCTATTAAGCCCTGCATGGATGTGGTGGTTATGGCCAATACGGTGCATGGCTATATGAGCCAATCTGACAAAGGTGAAATGGTCATTGGCGGTGGTGCGGATGGCTATAACAACTACACACAACGCGGCTCTTTCCAGCATATCGAGGAAACAGTGCGCGCCTTGGTCGAGACATTCCCGATGATTTCGCGGCTTAAGATGCTGCGCCAATGGGGGGGGATTGTTGATATGACGGGGGATCGTTCCCCGATTATCTCGAAAACCCCTGTTGAGAATTGCTTCATCAACTGCGGTTGGGGCACAGGCGGGTTCAAGGCTATCCCCGGATCAGGTTGGGCGATGGCGGAACTTATGGCCAAAGGGCATTCACCCTTGGCCGATGAGTTCGGCTTAAACCGCTTCCGCGAGGGCCGCTTCATTGATGAAAGCGTGGCCGCAGGGGTGGCGCATTGATGCCTGCCTTGATGTTTAAGATTTACCAAAGCGAGGTTCAGCTATGCTGCTTTTGACCTGCCCTTATTGCGGTGTCTCCGCCGATGAGACTGAACTTTCCCCAGGCGGTGAGGCGCATCTCAAACGCTTTGGCCCAGGATCTTCGGATGAGGATTTTGAAGGCTATTTGTTCATGCGGCACAACCAAAAGGGCGTGCATTTTGAACGTTGGCGGCACACATATGGCTGTGGCAAATGGTTCTTGGCGGCGCGCTGCACCGCGACCCTAGAGGTGTTTGGAACCTATAGCGCACAAACGCCCGAACCCCCCAAAGAGATTATTGCAAAGATACAGGCAAAACGCCCTGATTGGAGCCTGACATGAGCCATCGTTTGCCTCAAGGCGGCCGTCTGATCGACAAGGCCCGCACGGTTTCTTTTGAATTTAACGGCCAGAAAATGCGCGGGCTTGCGGGCGATACGCTGGCCTCTGCGCTTTTGGCGGAAGATCAGATGTTGGTGGGCCGCTCGTTCAAATATCACCGCCCGCGTGGCATTGTGGCCTCGGGCGCGGAAGAACCAAACGCGCTTGTTGGTTTGGGCCGTGATGCGCGGTTTGAGCCGAACCAACGCGTGACCACCACCGAATTGTTCGAAGGACTTGAGGCGCAAAGCCAAAACCACTGGCCGAGCCTTGAGAACGATATCGGCGTGGTGAACAATTACCTCGCGCGGTTCTTGCCTGCGGGCTTTTATTACAAGACATTCATTCACCCGCGCCCGTTTTGGAAACATGTGTTTGAACCCATTATCCGTCAATCCGCGGGTTTGGGCAAAGCCCCCAAAGATCGCGATGCAGATCGTTACGAGCATTTCTACGCCCATGTTGATCTGCTGATTATCGGCGGCGGTATTGCAGGGCTTCAGGCTGCGTTGGACGCAGGCAAGCAAGGCAAGCGGGTGCTTTTGGTTGAACAAACCGCCCATTGGGGTGGCCGTGCCCCTGTCGATGGGATCGAATTGGGCGGTAAATCTGCGGATGAATGGATCACCGCAACATTGACCGCCCTTGGTAAGATGAAGAATGTCACCTTGCGCACCCGCACAATGGGGGCAGGGGTCTATGATCACGGCTATGCCTTGGCCTATGAGCGCGTGACGGATCACGCGCCGAGCCTTGATGCCCCCCGTCATCGCTTGTGGCGTATTCGCGCCGCACGCATCATCACCGCGACAGGTGCAATCGAGCGCCCGCTGTCTTTTGCAGGCAATGATATTCCAGGCGTGATGTTGGCCAGCGCCCTGCGCGATTACATCGTCAATTATGGCGTGGCTGCGGGCAAGCGTATCGTGATTGCCACCAATAATGATGATGGCTATCGCAGTGCTTTGGTCGCCAAAGAGGCGGGTCTTGAGGTTGCAGCCGTTATCGACCCACGCCCCGATGCGACAGGCGATTTGATTGAAGCCGCCCGTTCTGCGGGGATTGCGATCAAGCAGGGGATGGCCATTGCAGAGGCGCAAGGGGGCAAGCGTGTCACGGGCGTGGAAATCTGCGCGCAAGACAGCGATGGCAGCACGGGCGAGGTCATCGCCTGTGATGCGGTCGGCATGTCGGGCGGATGGTCGCCTGTGGTGCATCTGTGGTCACATTGCGGTGGCAAGCTGATTTGGGATGAGGCACAGGCCTGTTTCCGACCCGATCCCGCCCGCCCGCCGCTCAGCCATGATGGCGAAGGGTTTGTTTTCGTTGCGGGGGCGGCAGACGGGCATTCCACCGCAGCTGCGTCTTTGAAATCCGCGCAGGCGGCTGTTGCGGCCGCCACGGGCCAAGCGGTGAAATCGCGCCTGCCTAAAGTGGTGGAGCCTGAATTGGGGGCCTTGGCCCCGATTTGGATCATGCCCGCCCGCGCACCCATTCAGAAACGCGCAAAAATGTGGCTTGATTTCCAAAACGATGTGAAAGTGTCTGACGTTCAGTTGGCCGCGCGCGAGGGTTATGAAAGCGTTGAGCATACCAAACGCTATACCACATTGGGCATGGCAACCGATCAAGGAAAGCTAAGCAATATCAATGGCCTTGCGGTGCTTGCTGATGCACTTCAGGCGCAAATCCCTGCTGTGGGAACCACCACATTCCGCCCACCCTATACGCCCATTTCCATGGGGGCCATCGCAGGCGAGGCGCGTGGTGCGGTGTTCCAACCGCTGCGCCGCACCCCGATCTTTGACTGGCACGTTGAACATGGCGCCGATTTTGAGCCTGTGGGTCAGTGGCGGCGCCCCTATTGCTATCCACGGGCGGGCGAAGATCGCCACGCAGCCGTGACCCGCGAGATCAATGCCACCCGCGGCTCGCTTGGTCTGCTTGATGCATCGACCTTGGGCAAGATCATCGTCAAAGGGCCTGATGCGGGGCGGTTCATGGATATGCTCTACACCAATATGATGAGCACCCTGAAACCGGGCCGCTGCCGCTATGGTCTTATGTGCAATGAGAACGGCTTTTTGATGGATGACGGCGTTGTGGCCCGTCTCGATGAAGAGACGTTCCTCGTGCATACCACCACAGGCGGGGCTGATCACATCCACGCGCATATGGAAGATTGGCTGCAATGCGAATGGTGGGACTTTAAGGTATACACGGCCAATGTGACCGAAAGATGGGCACAGGTGGCCGTGGTTGGCCCAAATGCGCGCAAGCTGTTGGAAAAGCTCGGCTCTGATACGGATTTGTCGGCAGAAGCCTTGCCCTTTATGGCGTGGACAGATGCGAAAATCGGCGGGTTTGAGGCGCGGGTGTTCCGTATTTCCTTCTCGGGTGAGCTGTCCTTTGAAATCGCTGTCCCTGGAAGTCAGGGATTGGATTTCTGGAAAAGCCTGATTGAGGCGGGCGCAGAATGGAACATCACCCCCTATGGCACCGAAGGGCTGCATGTCATGCGGGCCGAAAAGGGCTTTATCATGATCGGGGATGAAACCGATGGCACGGTCATCCCACAGGATTTGGGCCTTGATTGGGCGATTTCCAAAAAGAAAGAGGATTATTTGGGCAAACGCGCACAGGCGCGGAGTTTCATGGATAATCCCGATCGGTGGAAATTGGTCGGTCTTGAGACGCTGGATGGTGGGGTTCTGCCAGATGGTGCCTATGTGATCCGCGCAGGCAAAAACGCCAATGGTCAGAACAATGTCCAAGGGCGGGTGACATCGACCTATTATTCACCAACCCTAAAACGCGGGATCGCAATGGCGCTGATCCATAATGGCCCTGATCGCATGGGCGAAGTGGTGAATCTCACCGATGGTAAGGGTGGTCAGATCAAGGCACGGATTTGTTCGACCATCTTCTTTGATCCCGAGGGGGAGAAGCAAAATGTCTGATCTCAGCACCCTAACACCTTATGTCAGCGTCAGCGAACTGCCGCTGCAAGGGATGATCACCTTGCGCGCAGATCTGTCCCAGAAAACAGTGGCGACAGCGGTCAAGGCCATCACAGGCCTTGCCATGCCCGCCCCGCGCGCAATCCTTGAGAAGGGTGCCTATGGGGTCGCATGGATGTCACATGACGAGGTGATGATCCTCTGCCCCTATGCGGAATGCGCGGCCCATGTCGCCACCTTGGACAAGAAATTGGCCAAGCTGCATCATTTGGCGCTGGATATGTCTGATGCGCGCGCGGTGTTTGAGATCACCGCACCCACAGCGGGCGCATTGCGCGATTGTTTGGCCAAATTGATGCCCGCAGATTTTCATCCCGACAGTTTTGGGGTCGGTGAATTGCGCCGCAGTCGCGTGGCACAGGCCGCTGCCGCAGTTTGGCTAACCGATCCAAAAACAGCACGGCTTTTTGCGTTTCGTTCGGTCAAGCAATACGTCCATGACCTGCTGCGCGTCTCTGGCGCAAAAGGCGGCGAGGTGGGGTATTTCTGATCTGCCCCCCCTTGACCTTTGGGGGCGATGCCCTCCATCTGTGGTCTAGAAATTGAAACCGCGAGACGAGGGGATAAACCCATGGCTTTTACACTTCCTGACCTGCCCTATGCCCATGATGCGCTTGCCGCAAAGGGGATGTCGGCCGAGACATTGGAATTCCACCACGACCTGCACCACAAGGCCTATGTCGATAATGGCAATAAGCTGATTGCAGGCACCGAATGGGAAGGCAAATCTGTTGAAGAAATCATCACAGGCACCTATCAGGCAGGCGCTGTGGCCCAAAACGGCATCTTCAATAATGCAAGCCAGCATTGGAACCATGTGCAGTTCTGGGAAATGATGGGGCCGGGGTCATCGGCCATGCCATCGGAATTGGAAAAGGCACTGGTTGACAGCTTTGGCTCGGTTGATCAGTTCAAGGCTGATTTCGCCGCCGCAGGCGCGGGTCAGTTTGGCGCGGGCTGGTGCTGGTTGGTGCAGGACAAAGACGGCAGCCTCAAGGTCACCAAGACCGAAAACGGCGTGAACCCGCTCTGCTTTGGTCAAACAGCCCTTCTGGGCTGTGATGTGTGGGAACATTCTTATTACATCGACTACCGCAACAAGCGCCCTGCCTATTTGGACAATTTCCTGAACAACCTCGTGAATTGGGAAAACGTGGCTTCGCGGATGAAGTGAGGCAGTTCACGGCCTAAGACGAAACAGAACCCCTCGCGAAAGCGGGGGGTTTTTTGTTTCCCTTTGGATTTCAGGCGAAGGGGGAAATCTATCGCAAGTGCCCCCCTTGACCTCCCCCAAATTCCTCCCTCACATACGGGCGCAACCACGGAACCGAAGGCGATGCTTCATGACAGAGGCCACCAAAGGCGTTTTGGCGATGGTGGGGGCCTGTGTGATTTGGGGCTTCTCCGCGCTTTACTATAAATTATTGGCCGATATCCCGCCGTTGGAGGTTTTGGCGCATCGCACGCTGTGGTCGGTCTTTGTCTTTATTGGCGTGCTTGCGTTGCAATCGCGACTGGGTGAATTGCGCCGCGCCTTGTCGGGCGGGCGGTCGTTTTTATTGATCGGGGCTGCGGCCTTGATGATTTCAACAAATTGGTTTTTCTTCATTTTTTCCATCCAAACAGGCCATTTGATGCAAAGCTCGCTTGGCTATTACATCTTTCCTTTGGTGGCTGTGGCGCTTGGTGCGATTGTGTTGAAAGAGCGCCTTTCGCGGTCAAAAAAAATCGCCGTTCTTTTGGCGGCCATTGCGGTTGTGCAATTGACCCTCGGTCTTGGGGTGGCGCCATGGATTTCGCTGATCTTGGCCTTCACATTCGGCCTTTATGGTCTGATCAAACGCTATGTCGCGGCGGGGCCGGTTGTATCGGTCACGGCTGAGGTGTTTTTGCTGATGCCAATCGCGCTTGCCTATCTGGTCTGGTTGGGGCGGGTTGAGGGCGTCTTTGGCGCTGATCTGATCCAATCGGGGCTGTTGATCTTGTCTGGCCCTTTGACCGCGGCACCTTTGATTTTGTTCTCCTACGCGTCAAAGCGTGCGGCCCTCTCAACGATTGGTTTGGTGCAATATCTGAACCCCACGCTGCAATTCACGATTGCCGTGGTCATTTTTGGTGAGGTTCTCACCCTGTGGCACGCGATTGCCTTTGCGTTGATTTGGACAGGTCTTGCGATCTATTCGGTGGGGGCCATGCGCCCTCAGGCCGCGCGATAGGTGTTAAGCCGCGCCAAGATATCGGCAGGCGTATCTGCCGTTTCCACAAAGCCCAACAGGCTGGCATCGGCAAAGCCATCTGTGACCACATGGTGCAAAAGATCGGTCAGCCTGTCCCAATAGCCCGCGGTGTTCATGAGGATAATGGGCTTATCATGGAGGCCCAATTGCCGCCATGTCAGCACTTCAAAAAACTCGTCCAAGCTGCCAGCGCCACCTGGCATCATCACGACCGCATCGCAATTCATGAACATCACCTTTTTGCGCTCATGCATGGTTTCGGTGATAACAAAACGTGTCAGGTCGCGTTTGCCGACCTCACGCGCCATCAGATGAGTTGGGATGACCCCGAATGTGTCACCCCCTGCCTCTTGCGCGGCGCGGGCGATATGCCCCATCAGCCCGACATCACCCGCCCCGTAAACAAGGCGCATTCCCGCCCTTGCAATTGCAAGGCCTAAGTCACGCGCGGCCTTTGCATAAAGGGGATTTACCCCGTCCCGCGCGCCACAAAAGACACAAACTGAAAAATCGCGCATCGGGCCTATCCTTTGGTTTTTGCATATTGGGTTGGTTCTGTGATAGCCGCCTTCGGCAAAGGGCTCAACTGTTGCGGCGCTGTCAGTGTGACACAGTTTTGTGTCAGATAGGTTTCGCAACATCTTGCGGATGGTGCTAAGCGTGGTGCAATATCTGCGTAAGCCCTTGGGTTTGGGGATAAATCTATACGCCCGCAATGCGGTGCGATCATGAAGGTAGAAAATATGGCAAACGGGTCAAAAATGGCGGGCGGTTTGTCGGGGGTTGGGATGGGCATTATTGCCCTTGCCATCGCCGCTTTGGGTTTTTTGGGCTGGCAAGTGGTAAACGAAGACCGCGCTGGTGACGAGGCCGTAGCAGAGGTACCCGCCGTGGCAGATGACGCCACAAGCAGCACGGAAGCGCCAGAGCCCGCAGAAGAAGCGGCTGCGGAAGAGGCCAGTTCAGAGGCCACCGAAGAAACCTCGGCGACTGAGGAAACCGCCGCCACTGAGGAAACCGCTGGCACTGAGGAAACTGCAAGCGAAGAAACCGCTGGCACTGAGGAAACCGCCGCGACTGAGGAAACTGCAAGCGAAGAAACCACCGCGCCCGAGACATCTTCGGCTGCGCAAGTTGCGGCAGATGTCGCTGAGGCCGTGGTGACGACCACGCCTGTTTTGGATGTCATCCGTGTCTCGCCCGATGGCATGACCGTGATCGCCGGCAGCGCGATGCCAAATGCCGAGATTTATCTCTTGCTCGATGGGGTTGATAACGCTGATGCCGCTGCGGACCGCGCGGGCAATTTCGTGCTTTTGTCCAAACTTGTCCCTTCGGACAGTCCGCGTCTTTTGTCGGTCGAAGCGACCGATGAGACAGGTGCGCGGGTGGCTGCAGCACAAACCTTGGTCGTGGCGCCGATTGCCGCTCCAGTGACTGTTGCAGAGGCCACAGACGAGGCGGAAACAGTGACCCAAAGCACCACAACGCCCATCGTTTTGCAATCAGACGGGCAGGGCGTTTCCCTGGTGCAAGGTGGCAGCACTGATGGCGTGGCCCTCAGCATTGACACGGTCAGCTATTCCAGTGCGGGGGATGTTCAAATTGCGGGGCGTGCCGATAGCGGCGCTGCTTTGCGGGTTTACCTCAACAACGCGCTTGTGGCTGAGGTGACAGGAGGTGACGATGGCACATGGCGCGCCGATGTCGCCAATGTTGCCGCAGGGGCCTATGATCTGCGCGTGGATCAACTGGCCGCAGATGGCACAGTGATCGCGCGGTCTGAAACCCGCTTTATCCGCGAGGCTGCGGCTGAGATTGCAGATGCCGCAGGTGGTGCGCAAAACGCCATTCGTGTGGTAACGGTTGAACGCGGCTTTACGCTTTGGGGAATTGCCGAAAATATGTTGGGGTCTGGCTTTGACTATGTTCAGATTTTCAATGCCAACCGCGACCAAATTCGGGATCCCGATCTGATTTATCCGGGTCAGGTCTTCACCATCCCTGCGCAATAGGTCGCGGGGGCAGGGGCAGGATCGCACAAGCGGGGCTCTGGTCATCAGCGCCCCGCTTCTTTACGTTTGGGTCACCTGACCAAACCCGAGTCTCCAAATAATGACCGCACCACATACAAACGGGCCAGCGATTGATCCTGAAAGTCGCGCCTCTAGCATGATCACCTTGCGCAAGGTGGGGCCTTATCTCTGGCCCAAAGAGATGCCATGGGTGAAATATAGGGTTGTCTTTGCCCTTGCCGCCTTGGTGGTTGCCAAATTGGTCGCGGTTGCGGGGCCTTTTGCCTATAAGGCTGCTGTGGACGCGCTTGGGGGCGATGCCCCAAGCCCCGCTTGGGCCCTTGGCCTTGGGGCGGTTGGCCTGACTATCGCTTATGGGCTCGCGCGCGCGGGCAATGTTGGCTTTCAGCAATTGCGTGATGTGATTTTTGCCCGTGTTGGGCAGCGCGCCCTGCGCATGATTGCGATTGAAACCTTCCGTCATATCCATGCCTTATCGATGCGGTTTCACATCACGCGGCGCACAGGGGGCCTAAGCCGCATTATCGAGCGCGGGGTCAAGGGCGTAGATTTTCTTTTGCGGTTTTTGCTGTTCTCAATCGGGCCGCTGATCCTTGAATTACTGCTAACGGGGATCATCCTCGCCACGGTGTTTGACATCAGCTATTTGGCGGTTCTGATTGTCACCATTGCCCTCTATGTTTGGTTTACCTTTAAGGTGACAGAATGGCGCGTGAAAATTCGCCGCCAAATGAATGATCAGGACACCGATGCCAATCAAAAGGCGGTCGATAGTCTTTTGAACTTTGAAACCGTCAAATATTTCAACGCCGAAGAGCGTGAGGCACAGCGCTATGATCGCGCGATGGCGGGCTATGAAGAGGCGGCGATCAAGACCAATTACTCGCTTGGATTTCTAAACTTCGGCCAATCATTGATCATCACCACGGGTCTTGTGATTGTGATGATCATGGCGGCTTTGGGGGTTGAGCGGGGCGATTTGACTGTGGGTGATTTCGTCATGGTCAACGCGTTTATGATTCAAATCACCATGCCATTGAATTTCTTGGGCACAGTCTATCGCGAAATTCGACAGGCTTTGGTTGATATGGGCGAATTATTCACGCTGCTTGAGCAGCCCGCCGATGTGCATGACGCCGCTGATGCGCAAGTGCTGAAGGTCAGCCGTGGCAAGGTGGAATTCCGCGCCATTGATTTTTCATATGAAAGCACGCGCGCGATTTTGCACGGGGTGGATTTCACCCTAGAGGCAGGTCAAAGTGTGGCACTGGTTGGGCCGTCTGGTTCGGGAAAATCCACCATTGGGCGTTTATTGTTCCGCTTTTACGATCCCCAAAAGGGCCAGATTTTGATTGACGGGCAAGATGTCGCCAAGGTGACGCAAAGCTCGCTGCATGACGCCATTGGCGTGGTGCCGCAGGATACGGTTTTGTTCAATGATACGATTTTCTACAACATCGCCTATGGCCGGCCCGATGCCACCCGTGCCGAGGTAGAGGCCGCCGCAAAATCCGCGAAAATCCATGATTTCATCGAAAGCCTGCCCGAAGGCTATGAGACAATCGTGGGGGAGCGGGGGTTAAAGCTCTCTGGGGGTGAAAAGCAGCGCGTGGGAATTGCGCGCACCTTGTTGAAAGATCCCCCCATTCTTTTGCTCGATGAGGCGACATCGGCCCTTGATACGGAAACCGAGCGCGAGATTCAGGGCCAATTGCGCGCGCTTGGTCAAGGGCGCAGCGTGATCATGATTGCGCATCGCCTGTCGACTGTGGTGGATGCGGATTTGATCATGGTGCTTGAAAAAGGCGTTGTTGTAGAACGGGGACGCCACGATGATTTGGTTGCCGCAGGTGGCCGTTATGCGGCCATGTGGGCGCGTCAGATGAGTGAGCAGGAACGCGCGCCCCAATAAGGGGCGCGATTGTCTTTACTGTGCGGCGTGAACGGTCGGGCCTGCAGGTTTTGTCTTTTGATCTTCGGCTGTGTCATCCTCCCACAAGATGAGGGGGTTTGCCGTTTCCAATGCCGCGCGCGCCAAAGCGTAATCTTGGGTGCGTTGTGACAAGCGCGCCGCGCCAATGCGCGCCAAGGCCTGCGCAATCCAGCCTAAAATTTCATTCCACCAGACCCGCACCGCCAAAAGCGATGGCGTGAAGACCAAAGTCAGAACTGTGGCAATGCCCAATCCAAAGACCACTGCCGTGGCAAGGTTTTTCCACCACAGGGCAGTCGGGCTATCAATCGTGTAACCGCCATTTGCAAAATCAAGGCTGATGCCAAACATCATCGGCGCAAGCCCCGCCATCGTGGTGATGGTGGTCAAAAGAACAGGGCGAATGCGCGCCTCGACCGTGCGGATGATCGCCTCAATCGGGGCCAGATAGCGGCTATATTCTTGATAGGTGTCAATCAGAACAATGTTATTGTTCACCACAATACCCGCCAAGGCGACAATGCCCGTGCCCGTCATGATGATCGAAAAGCTTTGCCCCATGGTCAAAAGCCCGATCAATACCCCTGCGGTCGACAAGACAACCGCCAGAAGCACCAGAACCGAATTGTAAAACGAATTGAACTGCGCCAGCAGGATGATGAACATCAAGCCCAATGAGGCCGCAAAGGCCTGAGATAAGAAGGCTTGACTTTCGGCTTGCTCGGCTTGGTCGCCGCCCCATTGCCAATTCACGCCATCGGGCAAAATTGTGCCTTTTTCTAATGCGGCGGTGATATGGGCAATCCGTTCATTGGCCGTGATAGGCGTCAGGGTAACATCGCCGTTTAATGCATCGTCAAACTCGGCGCGGCTTACGCCTTCGGCCAAGGAATGAAGCACATAGTCGCGCCCATCTATGCTGAATTCAGCGGGCCTGTTGGCGTGTTCAGGCGCCGCATTGCGCAGCAATCCCAAGTCACGATCCCCGATCGTCACCCGCATAAGGCCCGAGATAACATCGGCCTTCACGTGAAAGATGCGCGATTGATCAAGGCGTTTGATCTCGGCCAAACGGCGCACGGGTTCCCATGTGACGAAATTTGACAGGGGCACCAATCCATCTGCGGTGCGCACGCGCAAAGTGTCTAGGGTCGACAGGACGCGGGCATCTTCTGGAAAACGCACGCGAATTTCAATCTCATCATCCGATGTCGGTACGCGCATCCGATCAAGCAAAATCCCGCGCGTGACCAATTGCACCATAGCGCCCACTGTGGCCACATTCGCGCCATAGCGGCCTGCGGCCTCGACATCGACATTGATCTGCCAATCAATCCCCGGAAGGGGCAGGGTATCTTCGATGAGGGTCAGCCCTTCGAGGCTCTCGAAATAGGCATGAACGTCTGCCGTAGCTTGCTGAAGCTGCACCCAGTCATCGCCTGTTAGTTCGAGATCAATCGGCTTGCCGTTGGCAGGGCCATTGGCCTGCTCGAATATCTCGGTATGGATGCCCGGAATGGTGTCCAACTCCGCTTGGATCGCATCAAGGATGATATTGCCATCGGCCCGCGTGCCCCAAGGGGCGAGGTCGATTTGAACCTGACCGATTGTGTCTTCAGGGGCGCTTGCGCCGCCTGTGTTATTGTTCAATCCGCCATCACCCGAAAAGGCAAAGACATCGCGCACGCCCTCGAACCCAAGCACCCGCGCCTCGACCTGTGCGACCAAAGCGTCTTTTTCTTCGACCGACAGATTGCCGCGCGCGCGCACATAGACAATTGCGTTTTCAGGCTCGGTCTCCACGAAGAAATCCACGCCGTTATTGTTGGCCCCGTAATAGCTGAAGGTCACGACAACAAAGCCCAAAACCGCGGCAATGGTCAAAACGGGGGCAAACGGGTTGCCCACCAAACGCTCGATCAGCAGGCCAAATCTTGTGCGTTTATATCCGCCCTCAACCCGTTCCACCACGCGCGGGCGGATCAATGTACCCATGACAACCGACATGGCCAAACCTGTAACCGAAAAAGCCAAAACGCCCGGCAGAATCGCAAGAAGGGCGGGGGTGTCTGGCCCTGCGCCACCGCCACGCATAACCATCAAAGCGGATTGAAACAGGGCAAACCCCACCACAACCGCAAGAGCGATGCGAATGGCGCGACTTGGCACAAGGCGCATCAACAGCACACCAAAGCGATCCGCGCTGCGCGACAGACGGGCGGCAACGCCCCCCATCACGGGCAGATAGACCAGCGCTACAATCAGAGAGGCCGAGAGAACAAAGATCAACGTGACGGGGAGCATCCCCATAAATTCACCCGGAACCCCAGGCCAGAATAGCATCGGCAGAAAGGCGCAAAGCGTGGTCGCAGTTGAAGATATAACGGGCCAGAACATCCGCTTTGCGGCATCAGTATAGGCCTGCATAGGGCGCGCGCCCTCAGCAAGGCGTTTGTCGGCATATTCGACCACAACAATCGCGCCATCAACGAGCATCCCAACGGCCAAGATCAGGCCGAACATCACGATATTTGAAACCGCGATGCCCATGATGCCCAGAAAGATAAAGCACAATAAGAATGAGGTGGGGATGGCAAAGCCCACAAGAAGCGCCGATCTTGTGCCAAGCGTGGCCAGAACAACGATCATCACAAGCGCGATTGCAGTCAAAACCGACCCTTCAAGCTGTGCCACCATCGAGGCCACGGTTTTGGATTGATCCAAGGAGGTGGTGATATGAACGGCGGCGCGTAATTCTTCGGGCCATTCCGCCTCGAAGGCGGCCACTTCTTGGCGCACCAATTCGGCGGTGTCTATAATGTTAAACCCTTGGCGTTTGACGACCTGAAGCGCAATCGTGGGGTTTCCGTTAAAGCGCGCAGCGCCCGTGCGATCCTCATAGGTGAGGCGAATTTGCGCCAAATCCCCTAAGGTCACAACGCGGTCACCATTTACCTTGACGGGCAAATCATAAACGTCTTGCGGACTTTCAAACGAGGATGGAATGCGCACAGATAAGGCACCCGTTGGGGTGTCGACCACGCCTGCCGCGATCAATTGGTTGTTGTTCACAACTGCCGAAATCAATTCCTGCGCCGTGACATTATAGGCCTCTAGCGAGAGCGGGTCGATCAAGACCTCCAACATCTCATCGCGCGCGCCTGCAATCCCCGCCTCCAAAATAGGCGACAACCCCTCAAGCCGTGTTTGCAAATCCTGCGCAAGGCGGATCAATGTGCGCTCGGGCGCGTTGCCAGACAGCGCCACGATGATGATTGGAAATTCCGAAAAATTGATTTCATTGATGGAATAGTTCTCCGCCCCTTGCGGGAATTGCGTCTCGGCGCGGTTCATGGCATCGCGCACATCGGCAATGGTTGCGGATTTATCCCATCCAAATTCAAACTCGATAAAGATCCCCGCATACCCTTCGGCGGCGGTGGAGTTGATGGATTTCAATCCATCGAGATCTTGAAACTCGGCCTCCATCGGACGCACCAATTGGCGCTCGCTATCCTCTGCGGAAATGCCGGGGAAGGGGACAGAAACAAACAAACCGGGAATATCAATGTCAGGTTCACCCTCTTTGGGCAGTCCGACATAGGCGGCCGCACCAACTGTCAGCGACAAAACGATAAAGGCCACGACCATCCGCGCACGGGCGGCGGCCCAATCGATGATCCCGGTCATTGTGCCCCTCCAAGCGCGGATCGCGCTGCATCAATCGTGGCATTTTGGCCTGCGGGTATGTCATGGATCGAGACAGGCACGACCTGCCCCCCGTTTGAGACAAATTCCTGCCCTACGATGATAATGTCGACCTGCTCAGGCAGCCCTGTGACTAAGGCCCCATCAGGCGTGTCACGCAGGAGGGTGACGGGGTAAAATGCAACGAGATTATCTTCGGCCACCACACGCAGCCCCAAATCACCCTGATCATCCAAAGTCAGCGCAGAACTTGGCACCAAATGGGCGGCTGTCCCTTCGGTGGCAATGGCGATATCGGCACTTTGGCCATCCCCAATGCTGAGATCGGGGTTTTCTGCCTCAATCTCAACGCGGAAGGTGCGGGTTTGCGGATCAGCGGAACGCGCGACAAATCGCACAATTCCGTCCACCTCACGCCCATCCACCAGCCGCGTGGTTGCCGTTTGGCCGATGCTGATGCGCGCCAATTCAGCCTCGGGCAGGAACCCAACGAATTTGATGGGATCAAGATCAATCACCGTGGCGCATAATGCGCCCGGCTGCATCAATGTGCCCAGTTCCGCGGTGTCGCTTTCCAACAGCCCGTTGAAGGGGGCGCGGATTTCTACGCGGGCCAATTCTTCGGCGGCGCGATCAATGGCCGCCTCAGCCGAGCGCAAGGCGGCCTCTGCACTGCTGAGGCTGGCTGAGGCGCTGGCCGCGCGTGTCTCAGAGGCAAAACCGCTCTCATTCAGGCGGGTTGCGGCATTGGCGTCAATTTGCGCGGCTGCAAGTTGCGCCTCAGCGGTGCTGCGCGCGGCCTCAGCCTCGGCGAGGGCTGCGGCGCGGGTGCCTTCATCGATTTGGCACAGAATATCACCTGCGGTCACGGATTGGCCCGCCTTGATCGGGTCTGAAATAATCCGACCCGAGGTTTCTGCGCGAATCTCAACAAAGCGCGCGGCCTCGGATCGTCCGCGCAGACGCACGGCATCGGAAATCACCTCAGCGCGGCTTGGCAAAATCACCACGCGCATCGCATCCCCAAATGTGCCGCTGTCCATTTGCGCGGCCTCAGCCGCCGCAGGGCTTTCACTGTCGCGCCCCATCAAGGCATCGCGCTGAAAAATAAGCACATAAAGCGCCGCGCAGACCAAAAGGGCCGTGATGACTGGAAAAATGCGCATTAAATAACCTCTTTTCGGGGCGGATATATGATCTGATCACGCCCGCTGATCTTTTGTGTTCTGCGTTTGGTTGAGTAACGCTTTCTGTCTCATACGAGTGAACTGTTGCGTTTAGATTAGTCTTTTATACCTACGTCCGCAAGAATGAACGGAATGGTTTAGTTTTTATTTTGTGACAGAATTTGACCATCTGTTGCGAATACGCCGTTTGGGTGCGGTTGCACTTGGCAAAGCTTTGTGCTTCGCGTTAAGTGAGACACGTGGGTTTTGATTTCAAAGAGAGAACGGCACAGCATGAGCCAAAGCGACAGTTTCATTGATGAAGTCACCGAAGAATTGCGCCGCGATCAGCTGTTTCGCGCGCTCAAAAGGTGGGGCTGGATTGGCGTCTTGGCTGTTGTCGCATTGGTGGGGGCCGCGACCTATCGCGAGATCAGCACAAATCGCGATCTTGCAGCGGCGCGTGATTTTGGGGACGCGGTGATTGCCGCCCTTGATCTGCCCGATGCCGAGGCCCGTGCTGCGGCCCTCGCTGAGATCACCCCAAGCCGCAGTAATCAAGAGGTTCTGCTAGCTTTCATTCGTGCCTCAGACCTCAGCGAAAGCGACCCGGTGGCTGCTGCAGCGGCGTTGCGCGCAATTGCAGATGCACCCGATCTCTTACCACGTTATCGCGATCTGGCCCTGTTGCGCGCTCATATCCTCGCCCCCTTGGAGGATCAGGGATTGGTCGATGCAACATTGGCGCGTTTGGCCGAGGATGGTGCGCCTTTCGCAGGCATCGCGCGTGAAATGCAGGCGTTGGAACTCTTAAAGGCGGGCGATAAAGAGGGGGCGATTGCAGCACTTGAGGCCTTGTCTGAACAATCCGTTGTGACCCTGTCACAGCGTCAGCGGATCAGCGCCTTGATTTTCGCGCTGCAAAGTGGCGCTACGATCACGGGCCAAAGCGCGTCATCTGAATAAAGGGACAGGTTTCATGCACAACACCGTTTCTTACGCAAAACCTGTGGCGCGGCTCTGCGGTGTCAGCCTCATCGCTTTGGCCCTTTTGACGGGTTGTGAGCGCGAGCCGATCTTGCAAGGTGAACGGTTCGGGACACGCGTGCCTTTGGCGCAAACCCTGCCAAGCGAGGATGGGGTGGATGCCACCGCTGAGGCGGCAGATGCGGCCCTCGTGCCTTTCACGCAACCAACAGCGCAACGTTTGACGGATTGGCCATTGCGCGGTGCGAATGCCGCGAATGCGATCCCTGCGCTTGGGTTTTCGCAATCGGCAAGCCTGTTGTGGTCAACGGATATTGGCCAAGGCAATGGCAGACGCACCCGACTGACCGCTGACCCGATTTTCACAAATGGCGCGATTGTTACGCTTGATAGTGATGCAGGGCTTCAGGCGACCTCGCCCGAGGGAGCCGTGATTTGGCGCACTGATTTGACCCCTGCAAGCGAACGCGATGGCGGTGTCTCTGGCGGCGGGATTGGCGCCGCAGGGGATCAGATTTTTGCAACCACTGGCTATGGTGAATTGCTGGCCATTGATGCCGCAAGCGGTGCTATTTCATGGCGTCAACGTCTTGGGGCAACGCTTGGCGCACCAACGGTGGCGGGCGGCGTTGTTTATGTGACGGGCCGTGATGATCAGGCCTATGCCGTGGATGCGGCCACGGGGCGTGTGCGGTGGGAAATCCCCGCAACTGGGGCCGCTGCGGTCTTGTCAGGCAGCCCATCCCCTGCGCTGACCTCGCGCTTGGTCGTGTTTCCCTTTGGCTCGGGCGAGTTGACAGGCGTGCTGCGCCAATCGGGCGTGCGGGTTTGGTCGGGTGCCATCGCGGGTGAGCGGATCGGTGTGGCTTATAATTATATCAACGATATCACCTCTGACCCCGTTGTGGTGGGGGGCAGGCTTTATGCGGGCAATCTGTCTGGCCGCGTTGTCGCGATCGATGCGGGATCAGGCGAGCGTCTTTGGACAGCGACAGAAGGGGCCTATTCGGGTCTGATCGTTGCAGGAAATTCCGTGTTTTTCGTATCTGACCGCAATGCGTTGATCCGTCTTGATCAAGCGACTGGTGAGATGATTTGGGAAACCGAATTGCCCCTTTACGAGGCCCGCCGCGAGCGCCGCCGCAAGGCCGTATTTACCTATTACGGGCCGATTTTGGCGGGAGGTCATTTGATCTTGGCTACGGGCGATGGGGAAATTCTGCGTTTTGACCCTGAGACAGGTGCCGCGCTTGATGGCAACCTTACCCTGCGCGGCGGGGCGGCAAGCCAACCCATCGTTGTCAATGATACGCTTTATGTGGTCAGCGCAGATGGTCGCCTGCATGCCTATCGCTGAGCCGTTAAGCCTGTTTTAACCATAGTCTGATAGACCTTCCCCGTCATTAACCGCAGAGCAGGGAGGGAGCGCCCATGCTTTCGGTTCGGGCGATTTCACACCAGATCCTAAGCCATGAGGGCGGCTTTTCCGATGATCCCGATGATCCGGGCGGCCCCACAAATTTTGGCATCACCTTGGCCGCCCTGCGAAATGCAGGGCGCGATTTGGATGGCGATGGTGACATCGACCGCGAGGATATCCTGCGCCTGACGCGCGCTATTGCCATCGAAATTTTCGAAGAAGATTACTATCGCGCCCCGCGCATATATTTGCTGCCTGAGGCGTTGCAGCCTGTCGTTTACGATATGCAGGTGAATGCGGGGGCGCAGGCAATCATTTTGCTGCAACGCCTGCTGCGCGATATGGGGTTTGATATCGCGGTTGATGGGGTGATTGGCCCCATCACCGCACGGGCCGCAGAGGCCGCGAGCAGCCGCAATGAGCGCGCGTTGATTGATGCCTATGCCATTGCGCGGCGCAATTTCTATTACAGCTTGGGGGAGAGACGCCCCAGTTTGCGGAAATTTGCGCGCAAGCGCGATGGCGGAAAGGGCGGTTGGATCACGCGGGCAGAAACCTTCTTGTCGCCCAAATATCATTTAAGCGCGGCAGAGCATCACGAAAGGGTTAAATCATGGCGGTGATTGGGGCGCTTGGCGGGCTAACGGCCCTTGGCCAGACTGCTGAAAATATATCCGAGGTCTTTGCCGGCAATGCGGCTGCGCGCGAGGCCGCAGATGCAGAATTTCGCGCAGAAATCTTGCGCAGCTACGCGGCCGAATTCACCCATAGTGGCAGCACGGGGTTTGACCGCGCGATTAATGGGCTAAACCGCCTGCCGCGTCCTTTGATGGCGCTGTCGGTCATTGGCCTATTCGCCTTCGCCATGATCGACCCTGCGGCTTTTGCCGCGCGCATGACGGGTTTGGCGGCCATCCCCGAGCCGCTTTGGTGGCTTTTGGGGGCGGTGGTGAGTTTCTATTTCGGCGCGCGCGAAATGTATTATGCCCGCATACCCGACACACCGCCGCAAAGATCAGCACGCCGATGGTGGCCATTTGGCCAAAGGGGCAGCCACGAAAATCCCGCGCTTGAGGAATGGCGCGCCGATTAAGGCGCGCGCATCACCTTCGCCTCTGGGTCAAACAGGGGCTGGGGCAGGGGCGTGGCCTTTAGGGCATGGCCCAAAACCTCGATTGTGAAACCATCCGCCTGATCGGCATATTCCTTCGGCACATATCCCATCGCAACCGATGTCGCGCTGGCATGGGCATAGCCGCCAGATGTAACCCAACCGATGGTTTTCCCCTGAAAATCAATTGGCTCATCCCCGATCACATCGGCATCATGTGCGTCAATCGCGAAACTCATTAGGCGTAAAGCTCCGCCCGTCTCCCGCTCGGCCAAGGCTGCGGCTTTGCCGATAAAATCAGCGGGTTTGTTATAAGCCACAAACCGATCAAGACGGGCCTCAAGCGGGCCATAGACGGGGCGATATTCGCGCGCCCATCCACCAAAGTTCTTTTCCAAACGCAAAGAATTGAGCGCACGCAGACCGATAGGACGCAGCCCGTGATCCGCCCCAACGCGCAACAAGGCCTCAAAAATTTGGCGCTGGAATTCTGGGCGCATCCAAATCTCATAGCCCAAATCACCCGTAAAGCTGACCCGCCCGACATAGGCGGGGGCCATGGACACATCCATTTTCGCAAAATCCATGAAGCGCATCTTCGCCATGTCAGGGGCAATTTGCGCAAGGATGTCGCGCGCTTTTGGCCCTGCAATATGCAGCCCGCAAAGACCTAAACCGATCACCTCAATGGTGACCTCTTCGGTGCTCAATTTTTGGGCCTCGAACCAACGGGCGTAGAAATTTTCAGCCATGCCAGAGCCAAACAGCATATAAGTCTCAGGATCTAGGCAGGCGCAGGTGAGATCGCCTTGCAGCTTGCCATTTTCCTTTAACATTGGCGCCAACGTCATCCGACCAGGTTTGGGCAAGGCACAGGCCAAAACGCGGTCAAGAAACGCGCCTGCATCCGCGCCCGCGATCCGAAATTTCGAATAGCCCGAGATTTCCAACAGGCCCGCAGCCTCGCGCAGGTTGCGCGCCTCGGCCCCAACATGGTCAAAATCACTTGAGCGCCGCCATGAGAATTGATCCCGCACACCTTCGGGCGCGAACCAAAGCGGCACTTCAAGCCCCCAAGATTCACCCATCTGCGCGCCAAGCCCGACCATGCGATCATAAATTGGCGTGGTCTTATGGGGGCGGGCGGCCTGCAATTCCTCATTCGGGAATTTGATGGAGAACCGCCGCGAATAGTTTTCTTGCACTTTCGGGTTGGTGTAGCTGAGGGTCGTCCAATCGCCATAGCGCGCGACATCCATCGCCCATACGTCAAAGCCAGGATCCCCTTGGGTGATCCAATTGGCCAGCGCCAGACCGACACCGCCCCCTTGGCTGAAGCCCGCCATAACCCCGCAGGCTGACCACATCCCCTCGAGCCCGCGAATAGGCCCGATCAGCGGGTTGCCATCGGGGGCAAAGGTGAAGGGGCCATTGATGATTTGTTTGATGCCCGCATTCGCAAAGGCGGGGAAATGTTCAAACCCCACCTCAAGGCTTGGCGCGATGCGGTCAATATCGGGTTGCAGTAACTCATGCCCGAATTCCCAGGGCGTGTTGCGGGTCGACCATGGAACACAGGCCTTCTCATAGGTGCCCATAAGCATCCCGCCACGTTCTTGGCGCAAATACAGCTCGCCATCGAAATCGACCGCATGGATCACTTCGCGGCCCGTTTTTGCATTGATCTCGGCCACTTCGGGCATGTCTTCGGTGATGAGATACATATGCTCCATCGCCAAGATGGGCAGTTCAAGGCCAACCATACGCCCCACTTCGCGCGCCCAAAGCCCGCCTGCATTCACCACATGCTCGCAGGCGATATCGCCCTTGTCGGTTTGCACGATCCAACCGCCCTCGCGCGCGCGCAGGATGCCCGTCACCATGCGGTGGGTCTGATAGCTCGCCCCAAGAATTTTGGCGGATTTGGCATAGGCATAGGTCACACCAGAAGGGTCAAGATGGCCATCGACAACGGTGCGCAAAGCGCCCGTAAACTGCCGCGGATCAAGAAGCGGCATCAGCTCATGCGCCTCTTCGGGGGTGATTACTTCGGCTTCAATACCCTGATAGCGCCCTTTGGCAGAGATGGATTTCAACCAATCAAACCGCTCAGGCGTGGAGGCCAACATCACCCCACCTGTCATGTGAAAGCCTGTGGCCTGACCTGACAGCTCTTCAATTTCTTTATAAAGATCAATCGTGTATTTCTGAAGCTTGGCAACATTTGGATCACCGTTGATGGTGTGGCACCCGCCCGCTGCGTGCCATGTGCTGCCCGAGGTCAGTTCAGACCGTTCGATCAAAAGGCTATCTGTCCAACCCGCTTTGGCGAGGTGGTAGAGAACGGATGCCCCCACAACACCACCCCCGATAATCACGACCCGCGCTGTTTCAGACATCCATACCTCCCGTTGAGATGATCTTTACCTT
The DNA here is from genome assembly GCA_015693905.1 of Rhodobacterales bacterium HKCCA1288. Taxonomy (NCBI): domain Bacteria; kingdom Pseudomonadati; phylum Pseudomonadota; class Alphaproteobacteria; order Rhodobacterales; species Rhodobacterales bacterium HKCCA1288. The sequence goes on from CP065161.1 coordinate 476,128, forward strand.
GCACCAAACCTAGACCGCCAAATGGCGGCTGAGGTGCTTAAATTCGACCAAATTGGGGGGGCAAATGCCGCGAATAGGCTAAATCGCGGGGCGCTAGAAATCAGGCGGCCAGTTCAACCCAAACCGGCACGTGATCTGATGGCTTTTCACGCGCGCGGATTTCACGATCTATTCCAACATCTTGCAAAAGATCAGCCGCGTAGGGGCACAGCAAAATGTGATCAATGCGGATCCCATCATTGCGGTTCCACGCCCCCGCTTGGTAATCCCAGAACGAATAATTGTCGCCACCTTGCACCCGTGCGCGAAACGCATCCGTCAGACCAAGGTTCACGATTTTGCGAAACGCCTCGCGGCTGGTTTGACGCGCCAATGCATCCTCACGCCATGCATCGGGGCGGGCGGCATCTTCGTCTTGGGGGATGATATTGTAATCCCCCGCAAACAAAACGGGGGTTTCTTCCGCCAAAAGTTCGGCAACACGCGCCTGCATCCGCGCCATCCACGCCAATTTATACTCATATTTCGGGCCAGGGCAGGGATTGCCATTGGGCAGATAAAGCCCGCAAATCCGCAGCGCCTTTTGACCGACCACTGTGGCCTCGATCCAACGTGCCTGCTCATCCTCCGCGTCACCGGGCAGGCCGCAGATCACATCTTCGAGCGGGTATTTTGATAAAATCGCCACGCCGTTGAAACTTTTTTGACCATGGGTTTCCACGTTATAGCCCCGCTCCTCAAAAATCTCGCGGGGGAAGGCCTCGTCAACCGATTTGATCTCTTGCAATAGCGCCACGTCAGGGGCCGCCTCATCCAACCATTGCGGCAGGGCATCAATGCGGGCTTTGATCCCATTGATGTTGAATGTGGCTATTTTCATAAGCGCAGGCCTTTTTAATCAATGGGTTAAAGAGAAAAGCTAATCCCGCAGCCGCAGGATGACGCGGCATTTGGATTGTCGATAACAAAGCGCGCGCCGATCAATTCTTCGGAAAAATCAATCACGGCATTGGCCAAAAACGGCAGCGAGGTTCCGTCAACCACAACCTTTTGGCCTGCATCCTCCAAGATCAGATCACCCTCGGCGGGATCATCAAGCCGAATATCATATTGAAAGCCAGAACACCCGCCCCCCTCAACGGCCACGCGCAGCGCCTTCGGGGCGGGTGTATCTGCGTTAATCTCAGCCAGACGCGCAAAGGCGCGAGGGGTTACTTTGGGGGGTAGGTTCAAATCCATCGCCATCTCGTTTGGGCAAAAATTGCTGTGATTGCGGGCTGTTAGAACAGTGTGTTTTCCAATATAAGACCGCCAAATTGAAACGGCAAGGATAGGGATCATGCGCGCAAACTATGCCTGCACTCCGAGCGACAGTCGCGGCAGGCTCTACCCCGAGGCGGAAAGTGGGCACAGATCTTGCTTTCAGCGCGACCGTGACCGCATCATCCATGCCTCTAGTTTTCGCCGCCTCAAGCATAAGACTCAAGTTTTTGTCGAGCATGAGGGCGATTATTTTCGCACCCGTCTGACCCATTCGATCGAGGTCGCGCAAGTGGCCCGCACGATGGCCCGCGCCCTTGGGGCGAACGAGGATTTGACCGAGGCGATTGCGCTGGCCCATGATCTGGGCCACACGCCCTTTGGCCATACGGGCGAGGATGCGCTTTGCGATTTGATGGCCCCCTATGGCGGGTTCGATCATAATGCGCAGGCCATTCGCATCGTCACCAATCTCGAGCGCCATTATGCCGATTTTGACGGGCTAAACCTGACATGGGAAAGCCTTGAGGGGATTGCGAAACATAACGGGCCTGTAGCCGCCCCATATCCTTGGGCCTTGGCCGATTATAATGCGCGCCATGATCTAGAATTGACCACCTATGCCAGCCTTGAGGCGCAGATTGCTGCAATTGCGGATGATATCGCCTATAATCACCATGATCTGCATGACGGGCTGCGGGCAGGGCTATTTGAGGTGGCCGATATTATGGCGCTGCCCCTTGTGGGCCCGTGTTTTGGCGAGGTGGATACGGCCTATCCCGATATTGACCCAACCCGCCGCAGGCACGAGGCGCTGCGCCGCTTTTTCGGGGTATTGGTTGAGGATGTGATTGCCTATGCCACCACGGCCCTCGGCGCGCTTGATCCTGCTTCGCCGCAAGATATCCGCCATGCAGGGCGCGCAATGGTGCGGTTTTCGGATCAGGTTTTTGCTGATCTCAAAGAGGTGCGCGCGTTTTTGTTCACCCGCATGTATCGTGCGCCGCGGGTGGTCGAGACACGCGCAATCGTCACGGATGTCGTGAATGATTTATTCCCGCATATGATGGCCCACCCTGACCAACTGCCCCGCCAATGGCAGGCCGAAGTGCGCGCAGCACAAGATGACACCACGCTTGCGCGCTTGGTTTGTGATTATATCGCGGGCATGACGGATCGGTTCGCACTGCAAACCCATCGGCGGATCTTCAACCGTGACTTGGGTCTGGGGGCCGTCTTCTAAGGGCCTTGTGGCATTGACCTTGCCCTGCAACCTGATAGAGCAGGGCGCAAGACAATCAGGATGATAAAACATGATGCTTTTTGCCGATATTCGCGCCTTGGTGATTGACGCTTTGGGTCAGATGGAGGCTGCAGGCACGTTGCCCGCAGGGCTTGATTTCGCCAATGTCGCGGTTGAACCCCCGCGCGATGCCGCTCATGGCGATATGGCAACGAATGCGGCCATGGTTCTGGCAAAACCTGCAGGGCTAAAGCCACGTGATATCGCCGATGCATTGGCCCCGATCCTGATGGCCGACCCGCGGATTGAGACCGCCGATGTGGCGGGGCCAGGCTTTCTGAACCTTCGCCTTTCTGCGCAGACATGGCGCGAGATGCTGCGCGGCATTGCGCAGGCGCGCGGTGCCTATGGCCGCGTCAATATCGGGCAGGGGCGCAAGGTGAATATCGAATATGTGTCGGCCAACCCGACAGGGCCCTTGCATGTGGGGCATACGCGCGGCGCGGTCTTCGGCGATGCTTTGGCCAGCCTGTTGGATTACGCAGGATATGACGTGACGCGCGAATATTACATCAATGATGGCGGGGCGCAGGTCGATGTTTTGGCGCGTTCTGTGTATTTGCGCTATCTCGAGGCGCATGGTCAGGCTGTGTCCTTTGAGGATGGCACCTATCCAGGCGATTACCTAATCGAGGTGGGTCAGGCCCTGAAATCTGAGGTTGGGGATGCGTATCTTGGTCGCCCCGAGGGGGAATGGCTTGCCCCCGTGCGTGAGTTCGCCATCGCGTCCATGATGCAGCTGATCGAGGCTGATCTCGACAGTCTTGGCGTGAAAATGGATCACTTCTTTAGTGAAAAATCCCTCTATGGCACGGGGCGGATTGAAGCCGCGATTGAAGACCTTAAGGGTAAGGGCCTGATTTATCGCGGTGTGTTAGAGCCACCAAAGGGCAAAACCCCAGAGGATTGGGAGCCGCGCGAACAAACCTTGTTCAAATCGACCGAGCATGGCGATGATGTGGATCGCCCGATTATGAAATCGGATGGCGCATGGACATATTTTGCCCCTGACATCGCCTATCATTATGACAAGGTCACGCGTGGCTATGATGAATTGATTGACGTCTTTGGCGCCGATCATGGCGGCTATGTCAAACGGATGAAGGCCGCCGTGGCGGCGCTGTCCGAAAACAAGGTGCCGCTTGATATTAAGCTGACGCAATTGGTGCGCCTCTTCAAAGGCGGCGAGCCGTTTAAGATGTCAAAACGCGCAGGCACTTTCGTCATGCTGTCTGATGTGGTCGAGGCGGTCGGGCGCGATGTCACGCGCTTTATCATGCTAACCCGCAAGAACGATGCGCCTTTGGATTTTGATATCGACAAGGTTTTAGAGCAATCCAAAGATAACCCCGTGTTCTATGTTCAATACGCCCATGCCCGCATTCAATCGGTGCTGCGCAAGGCGGGTGAATTGGGCATCGCGATAGATCACAAAAATCTGGACGCGATCAACGATCCTGCTGAATTCGCGCTGGTGGCGAAACTCGCGGAATGGCCGCGTGTGGTCGAGATCGCGGCACAATCGCACGAGCCGCATCGCATTGCGTTTTTCCTCTATGATCTGGCCGCTGAATTCCACGCACTGTGGAATAAGGGCAATGCCGCACCCCATCTGCGCTTTTTGCAAGAAGATGATTTGGCCACGACTTCGGCAAAATTGGCCCTTATTGATGCAGTAGCCGTTGTTATTTCCAACGGTCTTGGTATCTTAGGGGTAACACCTGCGGATAAAATGTAAGGCGATAAACGTCTTCAGCTTCCGCAGGCCAGAGGCAGAGCAGGATAGTGCCGTGACATAAGCCCATAAAACAAAGGGCATCACGGCGGAAAAGGGCAGGCATGGCGGCTTATGAAAAAGAACCTCCCGCGCAAAGACCGTTTCAGCGCATAGCGAACTCTGCGCAGGCCAGACGCCCTGTCGGGGGGATGGCGGTTGATCCGGCGCGTCTTTTTGCCAACCCGCCGCAAAGATTTGATCCCCCATCCGCGCGCGCGCCACAGATGCCGCAAGCGGGGTGGGATCCTCTCAGCGCCACAGCCGAGCCCGACCTTCAGGCCTCCGCCGATCAGATCACCGCGAGCCTTGCCGAGGTCGAACGCACGCAGTCTGTGCGCAAGCTCGGCCTTGGGGTCATGGGGCTGATGTCGGTCGCCATGGTGGCGCTTGGGGCGTATTGGGGATATGAGGCGCTGAAACGGCAAACCCTTGGTGTGCCTGTGATTGCCGCACCATCCGAGCCGTTTCGCGTGCCGCCGGATGATCCGGGCGGGGTTGAGGCGGATCACATGGGCCTTGCCGTGAATGAGATCGCCGCAGGGCGTGAGGCGGGGCCTGCAGCCGCGCAAATCATCCTCGCGCCGCCGCCTGTTGATTTGATCGAGGATATAACCCTTTTGGTGACGCCTGAGGCTGAAATGCCCCAAGCCGCGCCTGAATTGGACATTATCGCGCCTGACAGTTTTGACTTGATCGGGCCGCCTGCGCGGCCTGTCGCGGATGTGCCGCAGGCGACCGAAGATTTGATCACCGCCCTTTTAGCAGAGGCTTTGGGGGAAAGCCCGAATGCGTCTCAGCCTGATCTTGCGCCTGAGGTCGACAGAATTCCTGCCTCTGTCGCGGGCGTGGCTGTATCACTTATTCCAACGCCGCGACCCTTTACGATGGATCTGAGCCTTGCGCAGGCGCCCAGTGATGCAAGCCGTGATGACGTCATTGAAATTGATCCTTCAACCCTTGCCGCGGGGGACATGGTTGTGCAGCTTGGCGCCTTTGACAGCCCCGATGCGGCGCGGCGTGAATGGGATCGGCTTGCGGCGCAATATGATGGTTTTTTCGAAGGGCGTGGCCGCGTGATTATGGCGGCCAGTTCGGGCGGTCAGGAATTCTTCCGTCTGCGTGTCGCGGGGTTTGACGGGGTGGATGATGCACGCCGTTTCTGCACGGCGCTCTTGGCATTGGGTCAGGCCTGTATCCCTGCGACCATTCGGTGAGGGGGCAGGGCTATGTCTATCCCTTATTCTGCCACAATCCTTGGCTTGAAGGGCCTAAGTTTGTCGGCGGATGAGGCGCAGTTTTTTCGCGCGGCCAACCCTTGGGGATTTATTCTTTTTGCGCGCAACATTGATACCCCCGACCAACTGCGGGCCTTAACCGATAGCTTGCGCGATTGTGTTGGGTGGGATGCGCCCATTTTGATTGACCAAGAGGGCGGGCGTGTGCAGCGCATGGGGCCACCGCATTGGCGGCACTGGACACCGCCCCTTGATATGATCGCAGGCCGTGATCCGCACTCGGCTGCGCGCGCCTTATATTTGCGCGCGGCCTATATCGGGCTTGAGATGCGTGCCGTGGGGCTTGACGTTAATTGCGCGCCTTTGGCGGATGTCGCGCGGCCTGAAACTCATGCGGTGTTAAAAAATCGCCTTTACGGGTTTGCGCCTGACACAGTTGCAACCTTTGCCCGTGCCTATGCACAAGGGTTGATGGATGCGGGCGTGGCCCCGATTTTGAAACATCTGCCCGGATATGGTCTTGGTCAGGTGGATAGCCATCTCAGCTGCCCCCGTGTCAGTGCCGCGCCCAGTGAATTGAAGGCGGTTGATTTCGCGGCCTTTCGGCCCCTGATTGATCTGCCAATGGGGATGAGCGCGCATATCATATATGAGGCAGTTGACCCCGACCTGCCTGCAACCCTGTCGCCTGTGCTGATGCGGATGATCCGCGAGGATATTGGGTATCAAGGGTTGATGATGACCGATGATATCTCGATGGGGGCGCTTGGGGGCAGTTTGGCAGAACGCAGCACACAGGCCCGCGCAGCGGGCTGTGATGTGATTTTGCATTGCAATGGCAAGCTGCCCGAAATGGAGGAGGTCGTTGCCCATTCTGGACAGTTGGACGGGATCGCGGCAAAACGCGCGCAGGCGGCACTTTTGGCCCGCAAATCCGCGACATCGCTTGACTTATATGCGATAGATGCCGAACTTCGCAGCCTAAGCGAAAAAGGCCCAGTATGAGCGATACACCTGCGCTGCCCCCTGAGGCGGCAAATGACAATCTTCTCGCCGATCCCGGTGAATGGGATAGCGTGGCCGAACGCCGCGCGGCCGAGGCGTTGATTGTTGATGTCGATGGGTTTGAAGGGCCGCTTGACCTATTGCTGACATTGTCGCGCACGCAAAAGGTGGATTTGCGCAAAATATCGGTGTTGCGATTGGCCGAACAATATTTGGCCTTCGTGGAAGAAGCGCGCAAATTACGGATTGAATTGGCAGCGGATTACTTGGTTATGGCCGCGTGGTTGGCCTATCTCAAATCGCGCCTCTTATTGCCGCCTGATCCCGAAGAAGAGGGCCCGTCAGGCGAAGAATTGGCGGCGCATTTGGCCTTCCAGTTGGAGCGATTAAGCGCCATGCGTGAATGCGCGGCCAAGTTGATGGCGCGGGATCGTTTGGGACGGGATCGTTTCGTGCGTGGCATTCCCGAGACCGTTACCCATGCCCGCAAGGTCAAATATACCGCAAACCTTCTTGATTTGATGCAAGGTTATGCCCGGATTAGAACCCGTGATGATTTTCGCCCCTTTGTCATGGATCGCGACAGCGTCTTTACAATGGAGCAAGCCCTAGAGCGGATGCGCGGTCTGATCGGATATGCGGGCGAGTGGACGGATATCTTGACCTATCTGCCCGATGGGTGGGGCATGGATCCGAAAAAACGCCGCTCTGCCACTGCGGCCACATTTGCGGCGAGTTTGGAATTGGTAAAGGCGGGAAAATTGGTCATTCGCCAAGCGGAAACATTCGCGCCAATTGAAGTGAAACGAAGGGATGATGAAAGATGAGCGGCGTGGCGGATACACCTGAAACTTCACCCGAAACACCTGCTGAAGCACCCTCAAACACGCCTGAGAAGAGCCTGTTTCAAGCGCCCCCTTTGGCGGAACAGGAACGCATGATTGAGGCCTTGCTTTTTGCCAGTGCCGAGCCTGTCTCAATCCGCGAGATGGAAGCACGTCTTCCGCATGGTTGTGATCCTGCTGAAGCCTTGCAACTGCTGCGCCGCCGCTATGAGGGGCGCGGTGTGAATGTGGTCAAAGTGGGTGACGCATGGGCGATGCGCACCAGTGCTGATCTGGGCTTTCTGATGAGCCGCGAAACGGTCGAGACACGGAAACTGTCGCGCGCGGCAATCGAAACCTTGGCAATCGTGGCCTATCATCAACCTGTGACACGCGCCGAGATTGAAGAAATCCGCGGCGTGTCGGTCAATCGGGGCACGATTGATCAATTGATTGAAATGGAATGGATCAAATTTGGCCGCCGCAAGATGACGCCGGGCCGGCCCGTCACATTCGTGGTGACGCCTGCGTTTTTGGATCATTTCGGTTTGGAATCTGCCCGCGATTTGCCGGGCGTGAAGGAATTGCGCGATGCGGGGCTGCTCGACAATCGCCCACGCGGCTTGAACCTGTCCGAGGAGGGCGCAGAAGCCCCAGAGGAGGAGGAGGGCGGTCTTCCCTTTGATATGGATGACGCAGATGAGGATGGCGCCTTGTTCGAGGATGACGCGCCCTGATTTTGCCCCAATACGCTGGTATTATCTCACATGGCCCGCGGTCTGCGGGTCTTGTTTTAGGGGCCGCGATTGAGGGTGAGATGAGCAACCTTATTTCAGCACTGATCCGTATGGTGATAAGGCGGATGGTTTGGCGTGGGGTGAATAAAGCAACCGACCATGTCGCGCGGCGGGGCGCGCGCGGTGATCCTGCACAGGCCCGTGCGACTGAGCGCCGTCTGCGCCAGACTACCGGTCTTATGCGGCGGTTCATGCGGTTCTGAATAAAAAAGGCGCAAGCATTGCTTGCGCCTTTTCTGTTCGATTTCTGCTGCTTAGCAGGAGAAATACATCTTGTATTCCACAGGGTGTGGGGTGTGTTCGAAGGCATAGACCTCCTGCCACTTAAGCGCGGCATAGGCATCGATTTGATCCTTCGTGAACACATCGCCTTTGAGCAGGAAGTCGTGATCTTTTTCCAGCTCTTCCAATGCCTCGCGCAAGGATGCGCAAACAGTTGGGATTTCGGCCAATTCTTCTGGGGGCAGATCATACAGATCTTTGTCAGAAGGCTCACCTGGGTGGATTTTGTTCTGAATGCCGTCCAGACCTGCCATCAACAAGGCCGAGAAGGCCAAGTAGGGGTTTGCGGATGGATCAGGGAAGCGGGCCTCAACGCGCTTGGCTTTGGGGCTTTCTGTCCATGGAATACGCACGCAGCCCGAACGGTTCCGTGCAGAATAAGCGCGCAGAACGGGGGCTTCGAAGCCGGGGATCAGACGCTTATAGCTGTTGGTGGATGGGTTTGTGAACGCGTTCAACGCTTTGGCGTGCTTGAGGATGCCGCCGATGAAGTAAAGCGCCTCATCTGACAGATCCGCGTATTTGTCGCCTGCAAACAAGGGCTTGCCATCTTTCCAGATCGACATGTTCACATGCATCCCCGTGCCGTTATCGCCTGCCATAGGCTTGGGCATGAAGGTGGCTGTTTTGCCATAGGCATGGGCCACGTTCTGGATGATGTATTTATATTTCAGGATGTTGTCGCCCTGTTCGGTCAATGTCCCGAAAATCAGGCCCAATTCATGCTGACAGGTCGCCACTTCGTGGTGATGCTTGTCCACTTTCATCCCGATGGATTTCATGGTCGACAGCATTTCAGAGCGCAGGTCTTGGGCTTCGTCAATTGGGTTCACAGGGAAGTAGCCGCCCTTGTGGCCCGCGCGATGGCCCATATTGCCCATCTCGAACTCAGCATCGGTGTTCCATGCGGCTGCGACCGCGTCAATTTCGTAACCCACTTTGTTTGGGGCGACCGAGTAGCGCACATCATCGAAGATGAAGAATTCGGCTTCTGGGCCGAAATAGGCCACATCGCCAATCCCTGTGGATTTCAGATAGGCCTCTGCCTTAACGGCGGTGCCGCGTGGGTCACGCTCGTAAGGCTCGCCCGTGTCGGGCTCGACCACGTTACAATGCACGCACAGGGTTTTCTCTGCGTAGAACGGATCAATATAAGCGCTGTCTGTGTCTGCCATCAATTTCATGTCGGAGGCTTCGATGCCTTTCCAACCAGAAATGGAGGAGCCGTCAAACATGAAGCCCTCATCGAGGAAATCTTCATCAACCAGATCAGACATCACGGTAACGTGCTGGATCTTGCCGCGCGGGTCTGTGAAACGAATATCGACATATGCGATGTCTTCGTCTTTGATCAGTTTAAGAACCTTGTCTTTGCTCATCGTGACCTTCCCTTACATTTTGGTCTTTGGGGAGTGAGATAGGGCCAAAGAGACCCTGGCTATTTTGGCCTCATGCCTTAGAGCGCGTCTTCACCAGACTCGCCTGTGCGGATGCGGATTGCTTGCTCGATGGTGGAGACGAAAATCTTACCGTCCCCAATCTTATCGGTCTTCGCCGCGTCAATGATCGCCTCAATCGCGCCATCGACCATATCATCGGAAAGAACAACTTCGATTTTCACCTTGGGCAAGAAATCAACCACATATTCCGCGCCGCGATAAAGCTCTGTATGACCTTTTTGACGGCCAAACCCTTTGACTTCGGTCACCGACAAACCTTGAATGCCGATTTCCTGAAGCGCTTCTTTTACTTCATCAAGCTTGAATGGTTTGATGATCGCTTCGATTTTTTTCATGTGGCCCTCGCCTTCCTGCGTGCATTGCGCCTTTCTGACACCATGTTGTGCGGGGCGGGGCAATCTGATTGCCCGCTCGCGCTGCTCTCTCTCAAGGGAAATTTAGAGACTTGCAACATATTTGTGCGCTGCGCACAAAATTTAATCAGTTTGAAAACTGTGACTTTAGGCTGCGGCCTGATCGACTGAACGGGCCGCCTGTAGGATCAGCCCATTGGCAAAAATCTGGACATCGCGCGCAAAATGCAAGGCCAACAAGCGCGCCTGTGGCAGATTGCGATACCTAACGCGCCGCTGCCCGATGAAATCCCGCGCAAAGGCCATGTCACCTTGGCGCGTTTTCAACAATTGACTGGGAAAGAGATCACAAGGCTGCGTCTGGTCAGAGCCAAGCGCATAGGCCTCAAGATGCACCACGCGCAGGGGGTGGGCGAGATGCACAGGCATCATTGCCTGAAGGGGCAGGGCGCCAATACTGGTGATGACACGATCCCCCACATAGAGATGTTCTGCGGGCAAGGCCCCCTCAAGGGTGAGAATGGGCAAATTTGCCATAATGAGCTGCGTCTCTAGAGCGGGCTTTGCGTCAATTGGGCTTTGCACCAAATCGCGCAACCCCATAAGCATCGCAGGGCTAACGGGAATTGTCATTTGTTTTGCTCGCATTTGACGCGGGTCTTTGCCCGCTTTTGCCTCTGTGGGGAGGTAACATCAGAAATAAGGCGAAATTGTGGCGCAGCCTTTGGTGCGGGGCGATGCGGCCTTTGAGAAATTGCAAAAAGGGTAATTTTCCCCCTCGCACTCCGCAAAGGCCTCTGCTAAGGACAGCTCCGTTGCGGGTGTGGCGAAATTGGTAGACGCACCAGATTTAGGTTCTGGCGCCGCAAGGCGTGGGGGTTCAAGTCCCTCCACCCGCACCAAATCATGATAAATTTATGCGCTTTGACAATATTGGCGCAGCTCACTTTGGCCAAAGGCCACCCAAAGCGCGCAAGTAGCGCTTGTGCCGTGGGAAGCCCCAGATAAACAAACCTGAAAATCCAAAAATAATCAGGGCCCAAGCGGTTATATCCGCTAAAATTGTGCCAAAGCGTGTATCGACCCAACCCAGATTGTGGAAGGTTGATAAAAATCGACCCCAATAGATTTTGCGATGCAATCGGGTGCCATCAGGCGCAAAGGTTGTGCGGGTGAGACGGGTTTTGTGGTAGAAATGCCCTGTATCAGCGGCGACAATCACCTGTGCCCGTTCACCTAAAAACTGATAACCACGAAAGCCATGATAGGTGGTTTGTTTGGCATCTGTGATAACAAGATCGGGAAAGTGATCTTCCACCAAGGCCAGCGCCTGCGCCGCTGATAGCGGTGCGTCAAGCATGGCTTCGGAGAGGGCGGTCTCGTCATATTCACCCGAGGGCAGGATATTTAACACCGCTTGTTGGTGATTGAAATAAAACCCCGAAAACCCAAACAAGATGATCCACGGCAAAATCAGCAATCCAAGCCAACTGTGTAGAGTTCGGATGAAGCGAAAAACGCGCATTGGATTTACCCCTCTAGGGTTTCAGAGTGAAAATTCGTCAGCGATTTCGAGATTGAAAAGGTTTTGATCCGCGCCAAGAGTTGCGTCAGAGGAACTGGCGCAGGGGTCGGGGTCAGCTCGACAATTTCATCGGGGAAAAAAGCGAAGCCTGCAGGCGCGATGTCAAAAGCATCCCGCCGTGAATAGGCGATGGATTTGCCCGCGATGAAGCGCTGCCCAAGATCAGTGTCGAGTTTGGGCAGGGGGCGGCGCATCCTGAGCGGCAGACCAAGACAAATGAAGCGATTTTTGCTGCGATCCCAGAGCAGGAGATCATCCGCGAATATGCGATCCCCGCGATAGGCGTGGTGAAAGGATAGGGTGGATTTACCAACGCCCTTTTTGCCGAATGCGATTTGTGTTGCTCCCTTTGTCCCAAATGCGGCGCAATGCAAAAGCGTGGCATTTGAGGATTGCGCGGCACAGCAATAGGCAAGATCCAAACAAAGATAATTCAGCGCATCAATCGGGTCTGGGCTGTGGTTGATGATCATCTGGGTGCGACCCGAAATCTTAAGCACCGCATCACTCTTGGTCACAATGATGTCCAATCGTGGTGGATTTGTCGCCTCCACGATCTGCCAACCCGTAAGGCAGGTTTCAATTAACTGTAAGAAGGGGGCAGGGCAGCGCAAGTAAAGGCAAAAATCCCCGCCTTTGAGTTGCGCTGTCCTTATCGTGCCCCAGTCTAGTGTCACGGCAGATTATCTCCACTCGCCGCCGCGGATCTTGCAGAAACTTTCGGTGTGAAAGCGGCCTTCCGTTTCGACATTGACAACACGGCAGAGGCGGCGCCCATCTGTTCGCGTGGACACAATTTCAAAGCGTCCCGCGCCTGATGCGAGAGCCCCGCTATAGCCATCAAGTTGGCTGTCCAATGCACTATAAAGGTTAGGCGTGGCGCTGCGATTAAATGTCGTGGCGACACATGCCGACAAAAGTGCCACGCCTAGGATCAGAACAGCTGCCCTCATTGGAAATCCGCCAAGACATTGGCCAGATTATCCATCGAAACGGGTTCTAGCCCGTCATCATTTAGGGACTGGTCAATATTTTGCGTCTGTTGAAGGCGCAGAAGATCGTCATTGGACGAACTGCCGCTCAGCGTGTCATCAGGGCCAGAGGGGCTATTTGGCGATGAGCCGCCGTTTGAGCCATTGCTGCTGCTGCCCGATGTGCCGTTATCATCATTACCGCCGAAGCTACCTGATGAGCTGTTATCATCATTGCCGCCGAAGCTGCCTGACGAACTGCTGTCATTGCCGCCAGAACCGCCGCCGTCATTCGAACTTGCGCGGGCTTGGCCTGCAAGCATGGCGGTCATAGGCAAGGCTGCTGCGCCGCCCAAGAGAAGTTGTAAAGCTGTGCGTCTGATCATTTTGATACCTCGTAAATTGCGTGCCTCGCGGCAAATTGATAGGTATCGAGTTAGAACCCATATTGAATTTTGTCGTTAAACTTTAGTTCAATGGCGTCTAACTTGGGTTTACTCTAAGCGGAAAAGATCGGCGTGCAATAAGGACGGAACTGATGCAAAACAAAAAAAGCTTCATTCTCGTATCTTTGGGTTTGATGCTCGTCAGCAGCATCTTTTTCATTTTCGATGTTGCGGCTGATTTGAGTGAACATTTGGCGGCGGGTGTTTCCTACTCTCAAGTCGAACTGGTGCATCTGATTTTTGAATTAACCGCGGTTTTGGCCCTCATTCTAGGGATGGTTCAAATGGTGATGCATCTTCGGGGCTTGGAGCGTCTCAGCGATGCGCAAGCGGCCTCTCTCCATCATCTGCGCGAAGATTTTGACGCGTTGATCCGCCAGAAATTTGGCGATTGGGGGCTGTCCAAAACAGAGGCCGATATCGGGCTTTTGATTGTGCGGGGATTGAACAATGAAGAGATCGCAAAGATGCGTGGTGTAAAGTTGGGCACGATCAAGTCACAGACCCATTCGCTGATGGGAAAGGCAGGGGTGAAGTCGCGCGTTGAGCTGCTTTCGCTCTTTGTGGATGAGTTCATTGACATCGGCGCGACCAAGTAAGCAGCGCCCAAAGATGGCCATCAAGCCATGCGTGACTTTCACGCTTCGAATTCATCTCGCGCGGATGGCTGAAACACCATGCCGCGCGAGAATGTTTGGCGTTACTCTGTCGCCAAAGATTGCAGATAGGCGTAAAGGTTGCGGGCATCTTCCTCGCCACGCACACGGAACGACATCGCGCTGCGCGCGCCATTGTCGCCTAGCGCCTCGCGCAGATAGGCGGTTGGGTCTTGGACATAGGCCACAAAGGCCTCTTCATCCCAAACATTGCCTGCCTCACCATAGGCTGCAAGGCTGGAGGAATAGCGGAACCCTTCGGCCGCCCCTGCAGGGCCGCCTGCCACGCCGTATAGGTTTGGCCCTGTGCGCCCATTACGCCCCGCAAGCGTGTCGCCTGCTGCGTTTTTAACAACGTGGCACGCCACGCATTGGTTGAACGCGCGTTCACCCGCAGCGGCATCACCGCTTGCCCATGCTGCCCCGCCCGAAACTGCAAAAGCCAAGGCTGCGGCCAGTCCGATTTTTTGCGTCAAATCACTTACTCCCTTGTCAGTCATTATTGGCACGAATGACTGAAATGACGCCGTCACAAGGCTAGTTTTGGTGTTGATTGATCTGATTTCAAGTCAGGCTTGCGCGACAAATTCCCGCAAACCCTGACGCCCCTCCCTTGCAGCATGGCTTGCAGGTCTTTAACGATAGCGCCAACAGCCAGTGATAAGGGAGCGCGTTATGGGATCTGAGCCAAAATTTCACCCGCATGGACAGCATTTGATTGCAGGCCACTGGCATGCAGGGGAGGGGCAGTTTACCTCGGCCCCTGTGGATGGTCAGGGTCACGCGGTTTCAAAGGGCAGCACCGCTTTGGTGGATCAGGCCGTTCAGGCCGCTGAAACTGCATTTTGGGATTATAGCGCCACATCCCGCGCTGCGCGCGCTGCCTTTCTCAACAAAATCGCGGATGAGATTGAATCGCGCGGCGAGATGATCACCGATATTGGTACGCGCGAAACGGGCCTGCCTGCCGCGCGCCTTGAGGGGGAGCGGGGTCGCACCACGGGCCAGTTGCGGATGTTTGCGGCGCATATCTTGAAAGACGACTATCTTGATTTGCGCCATGATGCAGCCCTGCCTGATCGCGCGCCCTTGCCACGCCCTGATTTGCGCATGATGCAGCGCCCTGTTGGCCCCGTGGCGGTGTTTGGCGCCTCTAATTTCCCACTCGCCTTTTCAACGGCGGGGGGCGATACAGCCAGCGCCTTGGCGGCAGGCTGCCCCGTGGTGGTCAAGGCGCATGAGGCGCATCCAGGAACGGCTGAAATCATCGCTGAGGCTATCTTGGCCGCGATCCGCGCCTGCGAAATGCCTGAGGGCGTGTTCAGCATGATTCATGGCGGCGCCTATGAGGTGGGCGGGGCGCTTGTGCAACATCCATTGATCAGCGCGGTTGGCTTTACGGGATCGCTCAAAGGCGGGCGCGCCTTGTTTGATCTTTGCGCAGCACGCCCAACCCCGATTCCATTTTTTGGCGAATTGGGCAGCGTAAACCCGATGTTCTTGATGCCTGCGGCGATGGCCGCGCGTGGTGCGGCGATTGGCACAGCGTGGGCGGGGTCGCTGACCATGGGCGTGGGGCAGTTTTGCACCAATCCAGGGATCGCCGTGGTGATTGACGGGGCTGAGGCCGATGCATTCGTGGCCGCCGCAAGTGAGGCGCTCGCCGCGACCGCGCCTCAGGTGATGCTAACCACAGGCATTGCCGAGGCCTATCGCAATGGGGTCAAAACCATCTGCGCCCAAAACGCGGTGCGTGAGGTTTTGGGAACCATGTGCGACAACCGCGATGCAGCCCCCTATCTCTACGAGGTGAGCGGTGCAGATTGGTTGGCCAATGATGCGCTTGGTCACGAGGTATTTGGCCCAATGGGGATGGTTGTGCGCGCCCGCGATCTTGCACAGATGCGCGAAATTGCCCTCAGTCTTGAGGGGCAGTTGACCTGCACGTTGCATATGGATGACGGCGATTTGGCAGAGGCCCGCGCGTTCTTGCCGATCCTTGAGCGCAAAGCAGGCCGCGTTTTGGCCAATGGCTTCCCCACTGGGGTCGAGGTCTGCGATGCCATGGTGCATGGCGGGCCTTATCCAGCATCTACAAATTTTGGGGCGACATCCGTGGGTTCTTTGGCAATCCGCCGCTTTTTGCGGCCTGTCTGCTATCAAAACATGCCCGAGGGTCTGTTGCCCAGTGAATTGGCCGAGTGAGGTTAGATCATGGGTGTGCATGCAAGCGCGATAACGACACAGCCAAATTTTCTAGGTGAGGGGCCTTTGTGGCATCCGTTGCGTGGCGAATTGCTGTGGTTCGATATCATGAACAAAACCCTGTTTGCGCTGAAAGATGGCGCTCAGCGCGAATATGGGTTCCCAGATTTGGTTTCGGCGGCGGGATGGGTCGATGAGACCCGTATCGTCATCGCCTCTGAACGCGCGCTGTTTGTGTTTGATTTGGACACAGGCACCGCCACACCATTGTGTGATCTTGAGGCAGATAACCCCGTGACACGCTCAAATGATGGCCGCGCGGATCATCAGGGCGGGTTCTGGATCGGGACGATGGGCAAGAAATTCGAAGAGGGGGCAGGGGCGATTTATCGCTACTATAAGGGCGAATTGCGCAAATTATTCGCCGCCGTGACCATACCCAATTCGATTTGCTTTTCGCCCGATGGCAAGATCGCTTATTTCTGCTCGACCCCAGATCAGCAGATTATGCAAGTCGGCCTTAATGCCGATGGATGGCCCGATGGGCCAATTTCGGTCTTTCTTGATCTGCGAGGGGAGGATTTGAACCCTGACGGGTCTGTGGTGGATGCCGAGGGCTATGTTTGGAATGCGCAATGGGGCAGGGGCCGTGTTGCGCGATATGCCCCCGATGGCAAGCTTGAGCGCGTGGTCACGCTTGACGGGCGGCATTCCAGTTGCCCCGCCTTTGGTGGGCCTGATCTTCAAGACCTTTACATCACCTCCGCACAGGAGGGGATGGAAGCCCCAGATGCGCCGCAAGGATTGCTCTATCATGCACGGCTTGAGGTCAAAGGCGTGGCCGAACCACGGGTTATTTTGCCCTAATTTATGTGAATGCAGAGGCCAAGCGCCGCTTGGCCCGCATTTCGGGGTTGAACGCCCCCTTGCCTGTCAATAGTAAGGCGCAAATTCCCTTTTTGCGGGTCGCCTTTGGGTGACCACCGTTTTCGATTGCGAGGAAAGCAGATGAACGTCACGGAAACCCTAAACGAAGGCCTAAAGCGCGCCTATGAAATCACCATCACGGGTGCGGAACTTGAAGCCAAGGTCAATGAGAAACTGGCCGAAGCGCAGCCTGAGATTGAGATGAAAGGCTTTCGCAAGGGGAAAGTGCCAATGGCGCTTTTGAAAAAGCAGTTCGGCCCCCGTGTCATGGGCGAAGCGATGCAAGACGCTGTTGATAGCGCGATGCAAAACCACCTTGAAACATCTGGCGACCGCCCTGCGATGCAGCCTGAGGTCAAGATGGTGAACGAAGATTGGAAAGAAGGCGATGATGTCATCGTCTCGATGTCCTATGAGCGTCTGCCAGAAATCCCTGATGTGGATTACAAGAAGCTGAAGCTTGAGCGCATGGTTGTGCCTGCATCAGATAAAGAGATTGACGAGACACTGGCGAAACTGGCTGAGACAGCCCAGAATTTCGAAACCAAAAAGGGTAAAGCCGCTAAAGATGATCAGGTCGTCTTTGATTTCGTAGGCAAGGTCGATGGCGAGGCGTTTGAAGGCGGCAGCGCCGAAGATTACCCACTTGTTTTGGGCTCGAATAGCTTCATCCCAGGGTTCGAAGATCAGTTGATCGGCGTAAAAGCAGGCGAAGAAAAGCAGGTTTCTGTCACCTTCCCCGAGGAATACGGCGCAGAGCATCTGGCAGGGAAAGCAGCGACCTTTGATTGCACAATCAAAGAGGTCAAAAAGCCCGTTCCTGCGGCGATTGATGATGAGCTTGCCAAGAAATACGGCGCAGAAAGTCTTGAAGCCCTGAAGGGTCAGGTGTCGGAGCGTTTGCAGGCTGAATATGCAGGGGCCGCGCGCCAGATCACAAAACGCGCTTTGCTCGATCAGTTGGACAAGCAAGTTAAGTTTGATCTGCCTCCAAGCCTTGTCGAGGCAGAAGCCGCGCAGATCGCGCATCAGCTTTGGCATGAAGAAAACCCTGAGCATCAGGGCCATGATCATGGTGAGATCAAACCAACCAAAGAGCACACAAAACTGGCCGAGCGCCGTGTGAAGTTGGGCTTGCTCTTGGCGGAATTGGGTCAGAAGAACGAGGTTCAAGTGACCGATGCGGAATTCACCCAAGCGGTCATGAACCAAGCGCGTCAATACCCTGGTCAAGAGCGCGCCTTCTTTGAATTCATTCAGAAAAATCAGCAAGCGCAGCAGCAGCTTCGCGCACCATTGTTCGAGGATAAGGTCGTTGACTACATCTTTGAGCAGGCTGAAGTGAAGGATGTTGAAACCACCAAAGCCAAGCTTGAAAAAGCTGTTGAGGCCTTGGACGAAGAGTAATCTTCAAAAGACTTATTGCAGCATTACGAAAGGCCCCCAATGAAGATTGGGGGCTTTTTTTGTGGTGTTTTGGGGATTTCGGCGTAAGCTAGAGACGGGGTGCACTGCATATATGGGTCGCGCGTGCCATTCGCGACTTGGGGGTAAACCAAAAAAATGAGGGACGAAGTCATGCTACGCGTTTTACTATCAGCCTATGCCGTGTTGTTTGTGTCTGTGGTCACGGCAACCGCCTGTCCAACCTTTGCCAAAAGCGGCACTTATCTGAATTTTACCGGGGATCAGCTTTATTCACCGCAAAGCTATTCAACCATCGCAACGGGCGGGGCAATGCTCAGCAGTTGCGGCATATCGGGTGCAGGATCAGTCTCGGCAAGCCCGCAATATACGCTAAACCTGTCAGGCATGCAGGGCTATGATCTTGAGATCCAAGTGAACAGCAGTTGCGATGCTACGCTACTTGTGAATTCAGCGAATGGAATTTGGTATTTTGACGATGACAGCAACGGCAATCTTGATCCGATGCTGCGTATGTCGGGCAGTGATGCGCTGAATGGGCAGGTGGATGTTTGGGTTGGCACCTTAGGATCAAATTGTTCGGCTACGATTGAATTTGAAACATGGACGGCGAGCACCGCCGCGCCAAGCAATTCGGGCAATTGTCCGACCATCGGCCTGACGGGGCCAAGCTATGATTTGAACGGGCCGCAACTATACTCACCCACCAATTTCTCAGCTTCGGCCTATGGCAGCGGCGAGATTTCTGGGTGCGGTTTGCCTGGTCATGGCTGGTTCACGCCTGCACCGCAATTTTCCTTCAACCTCAGCCAGATGCAGGGGTATCGGTTGGAATTACAGGTCAATGCGAGCTGCGACACGGTGATGTTGGTCAATACCGCAGATGGAACATGGCTGTTTGATGATGACAGCAATGGCAACCTTGATCCTTTGATCAATGTCTATGGGCCATCGGCGCTAAACGGGCGTGTTGATGTTTGGCTTGGCACATATAATGGTCAAAGCTGCCCCGCCAATTTGGAATTGGAGACTTGGACGAACTGATCCAAGCGAAGGTGGTAAACAGAAAAAACCGCGCCCTGTTTGGGGCGCGGTTTTCTTTTGGTTTGCAGTCTGAGAAACGCTTATGCGTTTTCTTCACCTTCGTCTGCTGCCTCTGCCTCTGCCGCAGGGGCAGGGGCGTCTTCGTCATCGTCCATCTGAGCTGCGCCGATATCGTCAAAGAGTTCTGCAATTTCGAATTCTGCAGCAGCTTCTTCTTCGGCGGCCAGGTCTTGGATTGACTTACCAGAGGCTTGCAATTCTGCCTCTTCGGTCGAACGTGCCACGTTGAGGGTGATGGTCACATCTACCTCAGGGTGCAGAACGACAGACACAACGTGAAGGCCAAGCTCTTTGATCGGCGCGGTCAGGGCAACCTGCTTGCGATCAATGCTGAACCCTGCATCGGTGGCCGCATCAGCCGCGTCACGGGTGGTGACAGAGCCGTAAAGCGCCCCAGAATCAGAGGCCGAGCGGATCACAACGAATTGCTGACCACCCAAGCGGGCTGCCAAATCCTCGGCTTCTTTCTTTGTCTCAAGGTTGCGCGCTTCAAGCTGGGCTTTTTGCGCTTCGAAGGCCTTGAGGTTGTTGTCATTTGCACGCAACGCCTTGCGCTGTGGCAAGAGATAGTTGCGCGCATAGCCGTCTTTTACCGAAACGACATCGCCCATCTGGCCAAGTTTGGCCACGCGTTCAAGAAGGATCACATCCATATCGGTTTCTCCTTACTTCACTGCATAGGGCAACAGCGCGAGGAAACGAGCGCGCTTGATGGCCTGTGCCAGCTTGCGCTGGTTTTTTGCGGATACGGCAGTGATACGTGCAGGCACGATCTTGCCACGCTCAGAGATGTAACGCTGAAGCAAGCGCACATCTTTGTAATCGATTTTTGGCGCGTCTTCCCCGTCAAACGGGTCGGACTTGCGGCGGCGGAAAAACGGTTTTGCTGCCATGATTCTATCCTTCCCTTAAATTAACGGCGTTCGCGGCGTTCGCCGCGTTCTTCGCGTTTTTGCATTTGAACCGAAGGGCCTTCTTCGTGGGCGTCAACCTTGATGGTCAAGACGCGCATCACGTCATCATGCAAGCGCATCAAACGCTCCATCTCATGCACGGCGCCCGCTGGGGCATCGCTGCGCAAGAAGGCATAATGGCCTTTGCGGTTCTTGTTGATTTTGTAGGCCATGGTCTTGATACCCCAATATTCGGCATCAACCACGGAACCACCATTGTCCTTGAGGACGGTGCTGAAATGCTCGATCAAGCTTTCAGCTTGCGCGTTGGACAAGTCCTGACGCGAGATCATAACATGCTCGTAAAGGGGCATGTGAACTCCGATACTGTTCGGGCGCGTTTCAAAGACCGATGCGTTCCACTTTCGCCCCATCAGTCACGAGGGATCACGCCGTTGCATTTATATTAGGCGAAAGATGCCTGCCTTATACACAGATCACGGCAGGGTGCAAGCTGTCGCGGGCTTGCCGTAAAATCAGGGCAAAATTGCGGTTATGAATTGCCCTTGCCCCCTATATCTTGTAGCCATAACCCCAAGACAAACAAGTGGGAGAGGCAATATGAGCCGTGCTTTTATCTTTCCAGGCCAAGGGGCGCAGACCATTGGAATGGGCCGTGATTTGGCTGAAACCTATGCCGCGGCGCGCGCGGTGTTTGAAGAGGTGGATGAAGCACTGGGTCAAAACCTGTCGCATTTGATTTGGGAGGGGGATCAGGACGAATTGACCCTGACCGCCAATGCGCAACCTGCGTTGATGGCAACGTCCATGGCGGCCGTGCGCGCGCTTGAGGCCGAAGGGTTTGCCCTGAAAGATCACGCAAGTTTTGTGGCGGGGCATTCTTTGGGCGAATATTCCGCGCTTTGTGCGGCAGGTAGCCTGTCGGTGGCGGATACGGCCAAGTTGTTGCGCATTCGTGGCGATGCAATGCAAAAAGCTACACCCAAAGGGCAGGGCGCGATGGCCGCAATCTTAGGCCTAGATTTTGATACGGTGGCGGATTTGGCCTCTGACGCGGCTGAAGGGGATGTTTGCCAAGCGGCCAATGACAATGACCCCGCGCAAGTTGTGATTTCGGGTCATGCAGCGGCGGTGGAGCGCGCCGTTGAGCTTGCCAAAGCACGCGGGGCCAAGCGCGCTGTGATGCTGCCTGTCTCTGCCCCCTTTCATTGCGCGCTGATGCAACCTGCGGCCGATGCAATGGCGGAGGCGTTGGCAAGTGTCACATTAAACGCGCCCGTTGTGCCATTGGTCGGAAACGTGATGGCGGGGCCAAGCGATGACCCCGCGCTGATCCGCGACAATCTGATCACGCAGGTCACAGGCCGCGTGCGGTGGCGGGAATCCGTGATGTGGATGGCGCAAAATGATGTGACCGAGGCGTGGGAGGTTGGCGCAGGAAAAGCGCTGTCTGGGATGGTCAAGCGCATTGCGCGCGAGATGGAGACAAAAGCAATCGGAACGGCCGCGGATATTGCCGCGCTTAAGGTATAAGGACAGGCTTTATGTTTGATTTGACAGGAAAATCTGCGCTTGTGACGGGCGCATCTGGGGGGATTGGGGCAGATATTGCGCGCGCGTTGCACAGCGCGGGGGCGGTGGTTGCCTTATCTGGCACGCGGGTTGAGCCGCTCGAGGCCCTCGCCGCTGAACTGGGTGAGCGCAGCCATGTTCTGCCGTGCAATTTGTCCGATGCTGAGGCGGTTGAAGCCCTGCCAAAACAAGCCATCGAGGCCATGGGTGCGATGGATATTTTGGTCAATAATGCGGGCATCACACGCGATAACCTGTTCATGCGGATGTCAGACGAAGAATGGGCGCAGGTGTTGGAGGTTAATCTGACCTCAACCATGCGGCTGTGCCGCGGCGCGTTGCGCGGTATGATGAAATCGCGTTGGGGTCGGATCATCAATATCAGCTCTATCGTGGGGGCAACGGGCAATCCAGGGCAGGGGAATTATGCAGCCGCGAAAGCGGGCATGGTGGGTATGTCAAAAAGCCTTGCCTATGAGGTGGCGAGCCGTGGCGTGACTGTGAACTGTGTCGCGCCGGGTTTCATTGCAACACCGATGACAGACAAGCTGAATGATGATCAAAAAGCGGCCATCAATGTCAAAATCCCCGCAGGGCGCATGGGAACCCCCGAGGAGATCGCGGCAGCCGTGCTGTATCTGGCATCAAATGAAGCGGGATATGTTACAGGGGCCACGTTGCATGTGAATGGCGGCATGGCGATGCTGTAACAGTTGTGCCGTTATGGTGGGATTGAGGCATTGCCTTATTTCGCAAACATGCTATAGCGGCGCTGATTTTCACCGAAAGGCTTTGCTTTTCGGCGGCTCTGGTTCTGACATTTCTCTGGTTGAGTCGGTTGGGATCGGGATTGAGCGGCCAAAATCGGCCCAGTGAAACAGTGCAGGGGATAAACCCACGCACGAAACGGATGAGGAAAGAACATGAGCGATATCGCAGGTCGCGTGAAGAAAATTGTTGTCGAGCATCTGAGCGTAGATGAAGACAAAGTGACTGAAAACGC
Organism: Rhodobacterales bacterium HKCCA1288; assembly: GCA_015693905.1. Lineage (NCBI taxonomy): Bacteria > Pseudomonadati > Pseudomonadota > Alphaproteobacteria > Rhodobacterales > Rhodobacterales bacterium HKCCA1288. Next base: position 499,232 of record CP065161.1, read on the forward strand.
GTCTTTCATTGACGATCTGGGCGCGGATTCGCTCGATACAGTCGAGTTGGTAATGGCGTTCGAGGAAGAATTTGGCATCGAAATCCCCGATGATGCGGCGGAAACGATCCAGACTTTCGGCGATGCGGTCAAGTTCATCACTGACGCGCAATAAGTCATTCCCCCACAGTCCGCCTAGTGGCTGAGGGATAGGTTTTGAAAACGGCATCGTTGCGGCGGTGCCGTTTTTTTGTGCCAAAATGGCAAGGGAATCTGCCTGATTTCAGCGAGAGGGATTGCCCATCTTGGCACCCCTAGGCTATCAACGTGCAAGCTTTCGCGAAACGAGAGAAGGGCAGTGAAGATGCGGCGCGTTGTTGTGACAGGATTGGGACTGGTGACACCTCTGGCCACAGGGGTGGAGGAGACATGGTCGCGGCTTTTGGCGGGCCAATCAGGGGCGGGAACCATCACCCGCTTTGACGCAAGCCATCTGGCAACGACCTATGCCTGCGAAGTGAAGCGCGGCGATGGGTCGGATGGAACCTTTAACCCTGATCTTTACATGGAGCCGAAAGAACAGCGCAAAGTGGATGAATTCATCCTCTATGGCGTTGCGGCGGCAGAGCAGGCCATCAAAGACGCAGGATGGGAACCCGAAGATCGTGATGCGCTTGAGCGCACAGGTGTTTTGATTGGGTCTGGTATTGGTGGCTTGGCCTCGATTGCGGAAACATCCATCACGCTGAAGGAAAAAGGGCCGCGCCGCGTATCGCCTTTCTTTGTGCCAGGCGCGCTGATCAACCTGATCTCTGGGCAAGTGTCGATCAAATATGGTTTTCGTGGGCCAAACCATGCGGTGGTAACGGCCTGTTCCACGGGCGCACATGCCATTGGGGACGCGGCGCGTTTGATCCAATGGGGTGATGCGGATGTGATGATTGCAGGCGGTGCAGAAAGCCCGATTTGTGAAATTGGTATTGCGGGCTTTAACGCATGTAAGGCGCTGTCGACCAAGCGGGGCGATGAGCCTCAAAAGGCAAGCCGTCCATGGGATAGCGACAGTGACGGGTTCGTCATGGGCGAAGGCGCGGGCGTGGTTGTGTTGGAGGAATATGAACACGCCAAAGCGCGCGGCGCAAAAATCTATGCGGAAATTTTAGGCTATGGCCTGTCGGGCGATGCCCATCACATCACGGCCCCACCGCCTGACCATGAAGGGGCCGAGCGCGCGATGCGTGCCGCGCTTAAGCGTGCAGGGCTAGCGCCGTCAGATGTGGATTATGTCAATGCGCATGGCACCTCTACTATGGCCGATACCATTGAATTGGGCGCAGTTGAGCGGTTGATGGGGGATCATGCGAAAAATCTGCTGATGTCCTCAACAAAATCCGCAACAGGGCATTTGTTGGGTGCAGCGGGCGCGATTGAGGCGATCTTCTCTATCTTGGCCATTCGTGACCAAATCGCCCCCCCAACAATTAACCTTGATACGCCTGCGGCAGAAACGGCCATTAATCTTTGCGCCAATCAGGCTGTGAAGGGCGAGATCAATGTGGTGCAGAGCAATTCCTTTGGCTTTGGTGGGACAAATGCCTGTCTGATTATGGGGAAAGTCTGACATATGTGGAAAAGCGTGGCTGCGAATGCGTTCAGCCTGCTGATTGTGCTATGTATCGCCGTGGCTGGCGCGATCGGGTGGGGTCAGCGGGAATTTACCAAGGAAGGGCCGCTTGAGGGGCCGATCTTTTTCGAGGTGCCGCGCGGTGCGGGCCTGTCGCAAGTGGCTGCGCGTTTGGCCGAAGCGGGGGCTGTGACGCATCCTGCTATTTTTCGTTTGGGCGCAGAATATAGTGACATGGCAGGCGCTATTCGTGCAGGGTCTTTTGAAATCCCTGCGCGCGCCTCAATGGAGGAGATTTTGGGGGTCATCACCCAGAATGCCGCCCCCGTTTATCGTTATGTTGCAACCTATGTTCTGCGCATTGATGGCACGGGCGAGCAGCGTCTGGTCGAGCGGGTGCCTGGCACGGGCGAGGTCATTGAATTGGCTGAATTTGCCTATGATGCGGAAATCCCAACGATTTACAGCGATATCACCGAAAGCGGCGCAAGCATTGCCTATCGCGTGTCGATCCCAGAAGGTTTGACATCGTGGCAGATTGTCGAAGGGCTGAAATCAGCAGAATTCCTAACCGGTGAGGTAGCGGAGATCCCTGCCGAAGGGGTATTGGCCCCAGACACCTACGAGGCCACGCGCGGCATGGAGCGGGCGGAGCTGTTGGTTCAGATGCAAGCCCGCCAAGAGGCCATTTTGATGGAGGCGTGGGCCAATCGCGCGGAAAACCTGCCAATCAGCACGCCGCAAGAGGCGTTGATCTTGGCCTCAATCATCGAAAAAGAAACGGGGCAGGCTGAAGAGCGCGGGGTTGTTGCCAGTGTCTTTACCAATCGTCTGCGGCAGGGAATGCGTTTGCAGACTGACCCGACTGTGATCTACGGCGTCACGGAGGGGCAAGGCGTGTTGGGGCGCGGCTTGCGGCGCAGTGAACTTGACCGCGTAACCCCTTGGAACACGTATCAAATTGACGGCCTGCCACCAACGCCGATTGCAAATCCAGGGCGCGCTTCTATTGAAGCGGCGTTGAACCCTGACGACACGAACTACATCTTTTTCGTGGCGGATGGCACGGGCGGTCACGCCTTTGCTGAAACACTGGCCGAGCATAACCGAAATGTCGCGCGCTGGCGCGAGATTGAGGCGGATGCACGAGCCAATTCTGGAAATTAACCGCGGCGCAGAACGAAACGGCAGGCGTCCGCGCCTGCAGCAGCGCAAGCTGTTTCACGGCAGATGACATCAGGACTGACGAGGCGGCGATAGAGCCGTTCAAAAACCGCGCAGTGCCAGTGGCACAGGGGGTGGTCTGAGCTTTCGCCGCCAATCACGGGGTTGTCCGCAATTTCAAATTCCCAAGGTGATATCACGCGAAAGCGGCCCGAGCCTGCAAATGTCCACGCATTGCGCGCAATCGCATGAGACAGGGCGCGAGCGGCGAAATTTGCGGGCAAAAACCCCATCAATATTTGTGCCTTTGCGGGGATGCGATGGGTGATGATGTAATCGGCCGTTGCCCGCCCTGCCTGTGCGCAGAGCCCTGCGGCCTGTTGCGGGAAAGCCGCGCGCAGGCCTTGGTGGATGCGGGCGGCATCGCCTTCGGGGATCATGTGATCACCTGAGGGAATTTCGGTTTGTGTTCGCAAAAACAACGCCTTGCGGGCCTGTTCACCCACCGAATGATCAAGAACGGGGATTAATTGCAGGATCGCATTGGGGCCGATGAGGGCGGCATCGGCCATTTAGACATCCTCCGCCGCTTTGCCCCGTTCGGCGCTGCGGGCCTTCATTTGATCGCGCACTGCTTCGCGGCGTTCTTTTGCGCGGGCCGCGCGGTCTGCTGCGGCCTCCCAATCTGCGACTTGAGCAGGGGCTAGGGTGCGGCTTTCGTCAAATTGAAAATCGACAGATTTCTTGGTTTGCGGCCCCCAATAGCCTGCCTTGCCCAGGTCATAGAAACTGCGCTGCACACCCGCCTTGAGAAAGGCCTTGAGACAGCCAAGCAGGTAACGCCGCCGATACCCTGTGCCGCGCCATGGGTAATGGAAAAGCGCCTTGCGCATATAGAAGCGGCGGTAGTTTTTCATCACCCCGTCAAGCAATTCGCCCCGCTCCATCGCGGCGGGTTTCATGATCGGGGTGACAAAGTTGTATTTGGAAAAGTCGTAGATCTCGACCTGATCCTTCAATTCCTGAAACAGGGGGGTGAAGGGCCAAGGCGTATACATAGCCCATTTTGCCAAATCAGGCTGCCAATCCCACGCCATTTGGAAGGTTTCCTCGAGCGTTTCAGGGGTTTCATTGTCGAGCCCTACGATGAATTGCGCCTCAGTAAAGATATCGGCCTCACGCAAGAGACGAATGGCCGTCTTGTTCTCTTCGACCTTGGTCTCTTTGTTGAAGCGGTCGAGTTTCATCTGTGCTGCGGCCTCTGTCCCGAGGCTGACATGGACAAGACCCGCTTTGCGGTAGAATTTCAGCAATTCTCGGTCGCGGTAGATATCGGTTACACGCGTGTTAATACCCCATTGCACACGCCGCGGCAGGTCGCGCTTAATCAATTCCTCACAAAATTCGATGAATTTACGGCGGTTGATCGTGGGTTCCTCATCGGCAAGAATAAAGAAGCCAACTCCATGATTTTCAACCAAATCTTCGATTTCATCGACCACGGATTTGGGATCACGCACGCGGTAGTCGCGCCAGAATTTCCATTGGCTGCAAAAGGAGCAGGTGAAGGGGCAGCCGCGCGCCATGTTGGGAATGGCGACACGCGTGCCAAGGGGGATGTAGATATATTTGGGCCAATCGAGAATTGTCCAATCGGGTTTAATCGCGTCTAGGTTCTTGATTGTGGGCGCGGCCTGGGTGGCGACAATTTCATCGCCGTCTCTGAAGGCCAGTCCATGGATGCGGGCGCGATCTTCTGGATAGCGGCCTGTGGCGATGGCCTGCATCAGGTTGACCAAGATTTCTTCGCCCTCGCCACGGACGATGACGTCAATCCATGGGGCCTCGGAGAGCACCTGCTTGAACATGAACGTGGCATGGATGCCGCCCAGAATGCGCACGGCATTTGGGGCCACCTCAGCGGCGCGGCGTAAGATTTCCTCGGCCTTGTAGATTGAGGGGGTGATAGAGGTGACACCGATCGCATCCGGAGAGATGGCCGCGATTTTGTCTGCGACAGTGTCATCGCTGAGGTCATCCGTCATTGCATCAATGAAGTGAATATCCTCAAACCCTGCTTGGCGCAGGTGGCCCGTGAGATAGGCCACCCATGCAGGCGGCCAATTTCCTGCAATTTCAGCCCCGCCTGAACGATAATTGGGATGGATAAACAAAATGCGCATGATCTGACCCCTGCGGTTATTTTGGGTCAGCGTGACATTACTTATGTCAAATAAAATTGACACATATCAAGTCAGATGAAGAATTCTTTAACCAGATCGCATCCCATTAACCATCTGTTATACATAAATATTTTGACAGAGCGCGCGGTCTGATGTAGTGATTATGACATGCTGGACGAAGTGGGTAAACGGTCTGCCACTGCTGTGGTTTGACCGTTTTTTTATTTTCGCATTCTCGGGGGGCTTTTTCATTCAAGCCATTTTCGGGAATTTTCATGTCACAAAAATTAGATGCACGCGGCAAGCGTGTTTTGATGCTGGCAGATGCTAGAGAGGCCTTTGAAACCGCGCGCGCCACATTGGCCGAGGCGGTTGCGGACTTGAAAGCATCGCAAAGCAAATCAGGGGACACGTTGATCAAAGATCTGCGTGCGCTGAATTCTGTATTGATCCAAGCCTTGGCACTGGAGGGCAAGCTAGATGAGCTTGAAGCCGAAACCACTGGCGCCCGCGCAGGGGAATTTGACCTTGAGCGCGCCAGAGAGGAAATTTTCTGCCGCTTGGCTTGCCTTGCAGCCGCAGGAGAGGATCACGGAATTTCTTGACGGGTTAAGCGCCGAAGCGGTGGCAGCCCTGCCTTATGTTTTCGAATTTTGGGCCTTGCCGCATCAGCGTAGGCCCGAGGGGGATTGGAAAACCTGGGTCATTATGGGCGGTCGCGGGGCGGGAAAGACCCGTGCGGGATCGGAATGGGTGCGCGCCCAAGTTGAAGGCGCGCGCCCACGCGATGCAGGCCGCGCGCGCCGCGTGGCCTTAGTCGGGGAAACCTACGACCAAGCCATTGCGGTCATGATCAAAGGGGAGAGCGGAATTTTGGCCTGCTCCCCCCCTGATCGGCGGCCAAAATTCGTGGCGGGGGAACGCAAACTAATTTGGCCAAATGGCGCTGAGGCACAGGTCTATTCGGCCCATGATCCCGAAGCCTTGCGAGGGCCGCAATTTGATGCGGCATGGGTGGATGAATTGGCAAAGTGGCGCAATGCGCAAGCCACATGGGACATGCTGCAATTTTCACTGCGTCTGGGGCAGCATCCGCAACAAGTGGTCACGACTACGCCGCGCAATATTGCGTTGCTGCGGGATCTGTTGGCGCGCAAGACCACGGTTGTGACACGCGCGGCGACCGAGGCTAACCGCGCCTATTTGGCCCCGTCCTTTTTAGATGAGGTTCGAGCGCGCTATGGAAAGTCGCGCTTGGGGCGTCAGGAATTGGATGGGGAGTTGTTAGAGGATCACGCAGGCACATTGTGGCAGGCTGCCGCGATTGAGGCCGCCCGTGTTTTTGACCGCGACCCGCAAGCAGATGTGATTGTGGCCGTTGACCCGCCCGTCACGGGACATGACGGGTCAGATTTATGCGGCATCGTTGCTGTGGCGCTTTATCGGACGGGGCGGCCCCAAGATTGGCGTGCTGTTGTCTTGGAAGATGCAAGCGTGTCTGCGGCAAGCCCCCAAGTATGGGCCGAGGCCGCGGCAAAATGTTATCATCGACACGGGGCCAATCGCCTTGTCGCAGAAGTCAATCAAGGTGGCGATTTGGTCGAAGCGATGATGCGGCAGGTTGATCCGTTGATCGCCTATCGCGCCGTGCGCGCGACAAAGGGCAAGGTCGCGCGGGCCGAACCCGTGGCGGCGCTCTATGAGCAGGGGCGCGTGTCACATTTGGGATATCTGCCGCAGCTGGAAGATCAAATGTGCCAAATGGCGCAAGCGGGATTTGAAGGGCAGGGCAGCCCCGACCGTGTGGATGCATTGGTCTGGGCGTTGAGCGAGGGTCTGCTTGAGCCCGCTCGCCATTATTCTGAGCCGCGCCTTAGGGTGCTTTAATCTCACATGAGAAAGGGGCATTTCATGCTCGAATTTATCAGGAAGCGTCCGCCAGCGGAGGTGAAAGCCTCGGCTGTGGGGCGGGTTGTGGCGATGGCACATGGCGCGCGCAGTGCCGCATGGACAGCGCGCGACACGGGCAGCCTGACGCGCGCAGGGTTTATGGGCAACCCAATTGGATTTCGCGCCGTTCGGATGATTTCAGAGGCGGCGGCGGCCTTGCCCCTGATCTGTCAAGACCATGTCACGCGGTATGAGGATCATCCCGTTTTAGCGCGACTGAAGGCGCCAAACCCGATGCAGGGCGCATCTGCTTTTTTAGAGGCGCTTTATGCAACACTGCTTTTGTCGGGCAATGCCTATATCGAAGCGGTCATGCAAGATGAGGCAGGTGGGGTGCCTCATGAGTTGCATATCCTGCGATCGGATCGCATCCATGTGCAGCCTGGGCCAGATGGGTGGCCACAGGCATTTGATTATCATGTAGGGGGAAAATCGCATCGCTTTTCTGCTGATGTGGTTTGCCATATTCGTGGGTTTCATCCGCAAGATGATCATTACGGGCTTGGGCCACTGCACTCGGCCGCGACAGCGATTGATGTGCATAATGCGGCGACCCTATGGTCGAAGGCGCTGCTAGATAATGCCGCACGCCCGTCTGGGGCGATTGTTTATCGCGGGGTCGATGGCGCGGCGGCCAGCATGAGCGATGCCCAAGTCAGCCGATTGCAAGAAGAATTGGACAGCTATCACATGGGCGCACGCAATGCGGGGCGTCCTATGCTGCTGGATGGCGGTCTTGATTGGAAGCCTATGGGGTTTTCACCTTCAGACATGGAATTTCACAAAACGAAAGAGGCCGCCTCGCGCGATATTGCCTTGGCCTTTGGTGTGCCGCCGATGTTGATGGGCATTCCCGGAGATGCGACCTATGCCAATTACGCCGAGGCGCATCGCGCCTTTTACCGCCTGACGGTTCTGCCCCTTGCGGGCAAAGTTCTTGCCGCGTTGTCGCGGTTTTTGGGGGCGGGGCATGGGGCCGATTTGGAATTGCGGGTCGATTTGGATCAACTGCCCGCCTTGGCCGCAGAGCGTGATGCACAATGGCGCCGCGTGTCTGAGGCGACATTCCTCAGCGCATCCGAGAAGCGGGTGATGTTGGGCTTGCCCGCCCTAGCGTCAGAGCCGTCATGAGCCTGCGCCGAGAAAGCGGGTCGCGATTTTTATATGATCCGTTTGATATCGCCGAGGCGCGCATCGAGGCCAATGAGCGGGTTCTAGAGGAGCGTTGGCAGGCGCTTACCTATCGGCTTGGCGCGATTGAAACGGCGATAGAGCGACTGGAAAAGCGCCTATGGCTGGCGGTTTTTGGCATTGTGGGCGTGGTTTTGGCAGAGGCCGCAACACGCCTGATTGAACTTTCTCATCCATGAAAGGTTACGGCATGGAGACCAGCGTGATATATCGCCCCAATACGGGGCTTGAGACGAAGTTTTGTAAATTTGAGCGCAGCCCGAGCCTTGGTCAATCAGGTGTTCTGTCGGGCTATGCCAGTTTGTTTGACACGATTGATCAAGGCGGAGATTCCGTTGCCAAAGGGGCCTATGCGGCGGCCCTGGCGCAGATGAGCGCACGCGGCACTAAGGTGAAAATGCTGTGGCAGCATGATCCTGCAAGCCCGATTGGCGTATGGGATGATATTCGCGAAGATGGGCGGGGGCTTTGGGTGTCGGGGCGTCTTTTGGAGAGTGTCGCCAAAGGACGCGAGGCCCGTGCCCTGATCGAAGCGGGGGCGATTGACGGATTATCAATCGGATACAGGGTGGTGAAATCTTATCGCAGCACAGAAGGCGTGCGGGTTTTGACGGAAGTTGAGCTTTGGGAAGTGTCTTTGGTGACCTTTCCGATGCTGAGCCAAGCGCGGGTGGCCGCTCAAAAAGCCGAAGATCGCGGCGCGGGTGACATTGAAGGCGTGACCCGTTTGTTGAATGAGGCGCGCGCAAAGATGCGCCAAGCGGGCCAATAGGGCGCGAAATTTCTAACCAATCCAAGGAAACAAACATGAAAGACCAAAAATCGGATGCGCCGCGTGCGCATCAGACTGGCGGAGCCATGGCGGACATGGCCGCGGCACTGGACGGGCTATTGGGGGATGTTCATCGCCTACATGCCGAAATCAACGTGAAACTGAACAAACAAGATGAGCGTATTGCAATGTTGAAAAACCAATCCCTGACTATGACCCGTCCACAGCTATCCTTAGCGGTGGAAGATGGTGCGCCGCATCGTAAGGCGCTGGATCGCTATTTGCGCAGCGGTGATGATGACGCGTTGCGTGGGATCGAGTTGGAGGGCAAGGCCCTATCAAGCGCGATTAATGCCGAGGGCGGGTTTTTGGTTGATCCGCAAACCGCAGGTCGCATTTCGTCAGTGTTGCGCAGCTCTTCCTCGCTGCGGGCTGTTGCAAATGTTGTAAATGTGGAAGCCAGTTCATTTGATGTCTTGGTCGATCACAGCGATATTGGGGCGGGTTGGGCCACAGAGACGGGCGCAACCGCTGAAACAGATACGCCGCAAATCGAGCGTATCTCTATCCCGTTGCATGAATTGTCGGCCTTGCCGAAGGCGAGCCAGCGTTTGCTGGATGACAGCGCGTTTGACATTGAAACATGGCTTGCAGATCGCATTGCAGATAAATTTGCCCGCGCGGAAGCGGCGGCATTTTTGATTGGGGATGGGATTGATAAGCCGCTTGGATTGTTGGCGCACCCCTCTGTCGATAATGAGATTTGGTCATGGGGCAGTCTGGGCTATGTGGTCACGGGCGCAGCAGGTGATTTTGACGCGGCGGCCCCCTCGGACGCGATTGTGGATCTGGTTTACGCGCTTGGCGCGCGTTATCGGGCCAATGCCAATTTCATCATGAATTCCAAAACCGCAGGGGCCGTGCGCAAGATGAAAGATGCGGATGGTCGGTTCTTGTGGTCGGATGGATTGGCGGCAGGAGAGCCTGCGCGTTTGATGGGCTATCCTGTTTTGATTGCAGAGGATATGCCCGATATTGCCCTTGATAGCACCGCAATTGCCTTTGGGGATTTCCGCGCGGGCTATACCATTGCCGAGCGCCCTGAGCTGCGCGTTCTGCGGGATCCGTTCAGCGCCAAACCCCATGTTTTGTTCTATGCGACAAAGCGCGTTGGTGGCGATGTGAGCGATTTTGCGGCTGTCAAATTGTTGAAATTCGGCACTGCATAACGGCGGGTGAACCCGATCCCTGTGCGGCAGCCGCACAGGGGGGCGATGTGCCTTTGCTGCACGGGGGCGGTCTGCATGGTCTGGCAGATACGACATACCCCCGATGCGACATGCAGACTTTGCACTTTCGTGCGGTCGGGCGCATCGCCCCAACAGACCACCCTCATATTCTGGAGAATTTTCCTATGATGATGGTCGAATTGACCTCTATCCCCACGGCAAGCCTGCCAGTTGCAGAGCTGGGTCACTATCTGCGTTTGGCCACAGGGTTTGCGGATGATGGCAGCGAAGATGCCCCGTTGGAGAGTTGCCTGCGTGCGGCTATTTCCGCGATTGAATCGCGCATTGGAAAAGTGCTGTTTGAGCGGCGCTTTTTGATGCAACTGTCGCAGTGGCACAGCGGGTCGGCGCATAAATTTCCGATGGCCCCCATCAGCGAGATTGAAAGCGTAACTTTGGTCAATCGTGCGGGGCAGGACAGCCAGCTTGATCCTGCGCGTTACGCCTTGCGGCAGGATGGCGACAGGCCTGCTGTGATCTCGATCGGGCCTGCATTGCCGCAGCCTTCGCTTGGCGGTCATATCGATGTGATTTTGCGCGCGGGGTTTGGCCCAAATTGGGCGGATATTCCCGCAGATCTGCGCCAAGCCGTGTTGATCATGGCGGCAGATTTTTATGATGGGTCTGGGCGCGAAAAGGGGGATCTATCCTTTGCTGTTGCCATGTTGATTGAGCCCTATCGCCCCCTTCGTATTGGCGTGCGGCCATGACGGTGCGGGTGCAGTTGACGCGCAAGCTGAGGCTTGAGGCCCCAATTCGTGAGGCCGATGGCGCAGGTGGGTTTCGTCTGACCTGGCAACCCTTAGGGTGGGTCTGGGCTGAGGTCTTGCCGCGCGGCGGCAGCCAGTCTGAAAACATCGTCCGACTTGGATTGCAGATCACGGTTCGCAATGTGCCACAAGGTGCTGCTGCACGGCCCACGCCCTCGCAACGATTTGTCGATGGTGCGCGTCTTTATGTGATTGACGCCGTAACCGAAGCCGATGCGCAAGGTCGCTACTTGATCTGCTTAGCCACAGAGGAGACGGGGGCATGAGTTACGGCGCAAGCGCGGCTTTGCAACAAGCGCTTTTTGATCGATTGAGCGGCAATCCAACGCTGAACACTTTGTTGGGCGGTGCGATTTTTGATGCCCTACCCGAAGGGAGCCTGCCATCCCTTTATCTGATGATTGGGCCCGAAGAGGCTCGGCAATTTTCTGATATCAGCGCGGGCGGGGCGGTGCATGAGTTTGCGCTGACCATCGTTGGAGGGGAGGCAGGCTTTCTCAGCGCGAAACAGGCTGCGGTGGCAGCATCGGATGCGCTGCTTGGCGCGCCGAATTTAACCTTGTCGCGTGGAAGATTGATAAATCTAGACTTCTTGCGCGCGCGTGCCCGCAAAACCGACACTGCGCGCGAGATCGAATTGTGGTTTCGCGCCTTGATTGATGATGTCGCGTAAGCATCTGAATTTACACCACTTCAAAGGAGAGTTGCCATGGTGGCACAAAGCGGCAAGGATTTGCTGATCAAGATTGATATTGATGGCAACGGCGTTTTTGAGACCCTCGCAGGGCTGCGCAGCACGCGCATTAGCTTTAACACTCAAACAGTTGATGTAACTTCCCTTTCTTCGGATTTAGGGTGGCGTGAGTTGTTGGCAGGTGCCGGCGTAAAAACCGCCGCCCTATCGGGGTCGGGTATTTTCCGTGATGAAGCCAGTGACGCGCGTGCGCGCCAAGTGTTCTTTGATGGGCAGATCCCAGAGTTTCAGGTGATTATTCCCGATTTTGGCGTCATTGAGGGCAAATTTCAGATCACATCGCTTGACTACTCGGGCACGCATGACGGGGAAGAAAGCTATGAAATTGCCCTAGCCTCGGCAGGGGTGCTGACCTTTGTTGAGCTTGCCTAACCCATGGTGAACGAATGGCGTGGCGAAGTTGCGATTGTTATTGATGGCACCCGCCATATCGCGCGGCTCAGTTTGCATAGTCTTGCGGAACTTGAGGCCGCGCTTGGCAGTCTCAGCCTCAGTGATCTGGTCGCGCGCTTTGAGGGGGATGAACTCCGCGCAAGCGACATCCTTGCGTTATTGGTTGCAGCGCTGCGGGGCGGGGGGTGGCAAGGTGATGCCGATGCCTTGGCCCAATCCCATATCGAGGGCGGTTTGCCCGAAGCCATGCGGGTTGCGGCGCGTTTGCTGATCTTAGCATTCGAGGGGCCAAATGGCGCATCTTAATTGGCCAGCCCTCTATCGCGTGGCCTTGCGCGATCTGGGGTTAAGCGTGTCGGATTTTTGGAGCCTGACCCCCCACGAATTAACCATGATCTATGATGCGCAAGCGCTGCCAGGACAGGTTTTGCGGCGCAGTGATTTGGAGGCGCTGATGGCGCAATTCCCAGATCATCACGCCAGCCCAAAAGGATAAGCACGGATGATTTCACAGTCACAAACATTGGCCCGTCAATTGGATCAGGTGGAAGATGCTATGAATGCATCCACCACAATGGCGCGGCAATTTCAGGCCGAGTTGCGCAATATTCAATCGGCCATGACCGCCACGAGCCGCGATGCGCAAGGATTGTCGCGCACGCTGCAAGGTGGGGTCAGCCGCGCGATGCGCGAAGTTGTCATAGATGGGGCAAGCCTGTCTGACGCATTTCGTGCGCTTGCTGATCGAATGATCAATAGTGCCTATAGCAGTGCTATGCGCCCCCTTGAACGAGAGATTGGCGGGGCGGTCGGGCGCGGGTTGCAGGGCCTCTTAGGGGCAATTAGCCCGTTCCAGATGGGCGGTGTGTTTGGCTCAGGCGGAATTCAGCCCTTTGCCCGTGGTGGCGTGGTTGATCGCGCCACGCCGTTTGCAATGGCACATGGCGGCTTGGGGGTCATGGGAGAGGCAGGGCCAGAGGCAATCATGCCGCTTGCCCGTGGCAGTGATGGACGGCTGGGTGTGCAGGCCACAGGGCGCGCACGCACCCCGCAGGTGACCATTAACATCACCACGCCCGATGTTCAGAGCTTTCAGCGCAGCAAGAGCCAAATCGCAGCGCAAATGGCGCGAGCCTTGGATATGGGCCAGCGCAATCTTTAATGCGGGTAAGGATTTAGACAAATGTCATTTCACGAGGTGCAATTCCCCGTCAGTCTGAGCTTTGGCGCATCGGGCGGGCCTGAAACACGCAGCGAGATTGTGACGCTGCAAAATGGCTTTGAGGAGCGCAACACGCCATGGTCACAGTCGCGCCGCAGATATGAGGCGGGCTTGGGCCTTCGCGATATGGATGACGTTGCCGCAGTCTTGGCCTTTTTCGAGGCACGGCGCGGGCCGATCTACGGGTTTCGGTGGAAAGATTGGTCTGACTATAAAAGCGGATTGCCAAGTGCCGCCCCAAGCGAGGCGGATCAGCTGATTGCCATAGGCGATGGGGAAACGGCCGCATTTCAACTGGTTAAGACCTACCGCTCCGGCGCATTCGAGCAACGGCGTGAGATCACCAAACCAGTCGCAGGCACGCTACGCGTTGCAGTGGCGGGCGACACTATGGTTGAGGGTATCCATTTTGAGGTCGATCCCACGACAGGCATTCTCACCTTTAGTGAAATTCCCGAATTGGGCGAAGAAATCACCGCAGGCTATGAATTTGATGTGCCTGCGCGGTTTGACACAGATATGTTGTCCATCTCGAATGCAGGGTTCAATGCGGGCGAAGTGCCTAGCATTCCCGTTGTGGAAATCCGTCTATGAGCGGGCGTGACGCGCTTTTGGCGCACTTGGCAACGGGGGTCACAAAGGTGGCGCGTGCCTGGAAGGTTGAGCGCGCCGATGGCGCCGTTTTCGGGTTCACGGATCATGATCGCGATTTGAGCTTTGACGGGGTTATATTCCTTGCAGAGAGCGGTCTTTCGGCGGGGGCATTGGCACAGGCTACGGGCCTGTCGGTGGATAACGGCGTGGCTGTCGGTGCCTTGCGCGATGATGTGATCGCCGAGGCGGACATCAAACGGGGCCTTTACGATGGGGCAGAGGTGACCGCCTATTTGGTGCAATGGGACAACCCCACCGCGCGGATGGTTCAGTTCAAAGGCACAATGGGGGAGATCACCCGAAAATCTGGCGGGTTTGAGGTGGAGCTGAGCGGCCTGTCTGAGCCGTTAAACCAATCTCGCGGACGCGTATTTTCGCGCAACTGCGATGCGATTTTGGGCGATGCACGCTGTGGCGTTGATCTGGATAATGCGGCTTTGTGGATCAGCGACACGGTGACTGAGGTCATGCAGGGCGGGCATGTTCTGCGTTTTGAGGCGGCGGCAACCCTTGCCTTTGGCCCTGCACATTTCGAGCGTGGACGGGTTGAGCGGGCAGGGCAGCTTGCCCTGATCAAACTTGATCAACGCTTTGAAACCTATCGACAGATCACCTTGTGGTCAGCGATTGATGTGAGGGCAGGTGATGTCGTTCACCTACGTGCGGGATGCGACAAAATATGGACGACCTGCCGCGACAAGTTTCAAAACCTGATGAACTTTCAAGGTTTTCCCGACATTCCAGGGGAAGATTGGCAAATCTCATACCCTGCGCGCGCGGATGATCGTAGCGGCGGAAGCCGCCGATGACAGAGATTGTCGATATCGCGCGCGACTGGATTGGAACGCCCTATCTGCATCAGGCGAGTGTGAAAGGTGCGGGCTGTGATTGTCTTGGTTTGATCCGTGGCGTTTGGCGATCTCATCTTGGGGCTGAGCCTGAAGTGCCGCCTGCCTATAGCTATGATTGGTCTGAGGCCACGGGAAAAGAAATCCTGTGGCAGGCAGCCCTGCGTCATCTGTGCCCTGTTTCAGCGGAGGATGTGAGGGTTGGGGATGTGCTACTTTTTCGGATGACCGAGACGGCGGTGGCAAAACATTTAGGGATTTTGTCGAGGCCCGCGCCCGCGCCCCATTTCATTCATGCCTATAGCGGACATGGCGTTGTTGAAACGGCGCTTGGGTCTGCGTGGGCACGGCGCATTGTGGCGCGTTTTCGGTTTCCAGAAAGGTATAATGTCTGATGGCAACGCTAGTTTTATCGGCGGCAGGCGCCGCGATTGGGGGCATGATTCCTGGCGCCATTTTTGGCGTAACAGGGGCGACCATCGGGCGCGCTGCGGGGGCGATGATTGGACAAAGATTTGATGCGCCCTCTGCTGGTGTTGGATCTACATCGGTGTCGCAGGGCTATGTTGATCGATTTCGCCTAACAAGCGCGGCAGAAGGGGCGGGTATGCCCCGCCTTTATGGTCAAATGCGTATCGGTGGTCAGGTAATTTGGGCCAGTCAGTTCAAAGAAACTGTCACGACCAGCACCCAAAGCATTGCAACGGGACGGGGCAAAGGCGGTCGTGGGTCGGGCGCCGTTGAGCAAACCACAACGCGGTATAGCTATTCAATTTCCCTCGCCGTGGGTATTTGTGAAGGGCCCATTCTTGGCATTGGTCGGATTTGGGCCGATGGTATGGAGCTTGATCCCGCCACAGTTGAATATCGGCTTTACACGGACAGTGACGATCAACTGCCTGATGGCAAGATAGAAGCAGTCGAAGGGGCAGGGCAGGTGCCTGCTTATCGCGGCGTGGCCTATGTCGTCTTTGAAGATTTGCAATTGGCCGCTTTTGGAAATCGGGTGCCGCAATTTGCCTTTGAAGTGGCCCGCGCCGCAGAACCACCCGAAGGCCTTGATGCGCCTGTTTTAAACACGGCTGTGCAGGCGGTGGCCCTTATTCCGGGCACGGGCGAATACGCACTCTCCACCCGATCCGTTACATTTGAGGAGGGATTGGGGCGTGTGCGCAGCGCCAATATCAATTCGACCTCAGGACGGCCAGATTTCACCACCGCGCTTGAGCGATTAGAGGCGGAATATCCCGCGCTCTCCTCCGTTCTATTGGTCAGTAGTTGGTTCGGGGATGACCTGAGGGTTGGCCAATGCCGTATCCGACCCAAGGTTGAACAACGTGATGTGGATGGCCGCGAAATGCCATGGCAATCAGGCGGCATTACGCGCGATCAAGCTGAGGTCATCGCGCGGATTGACGGGCGATCGGTGTATGGCGGCACGCCCGCAGATGACGCAGTGATCGAGGCGATTGCAACGCTGAAATCTCGGGGCATCAAGGTCCTGCATTACCCATTTTTGTTGATGGAAATCTTACCGCAAAATGGCTTGCCTGATCCTTATGGCGCTTCGGAGCAGGCGGCCTTTCCTTGGCGGGGACGGATCACCACAGATATCGCACCAGAACGCGTGGGAAGTGCAGGGGGAACTGCGGCCGTCACCGATGAGGTGGCGGCCTTTTTTGGCACAGCATCGGCCAATGATTTTTCGATTGGCGAAGGATCGGTTGGCTATACTGGGCCAGATGAATGGAGCTATCGCCGTTTTATTTTGCACAACGCCGCCCTGTGCGCGGCCGCAGGCGGGGTAGAGGCGTTTTCCATCGGATCAGAGATGCGCGGTCTGACCAGTCTCAGAGATCGTGTTGGATTTCCCGCAGTTACGGCGCTGCGCGCACTCTTGGCCGAGGTACGGTTGATTTTGCCAGAGGCCAAACTTGGATATTCCGCAGATTGGAGCGAATATTTTGGGCATCATCCACAAGATGGAACGGGGGATGTCTTTTTCAACCTTGATCCGCTTTGGTCTGATCCCGCGCTCGATTACGTGGGAATTGATAACTACATGCCCTTGGCAGATTGGCGCGATGGGGCTGACCATCTAGACGCGCAAATCTATGACAGCGAGAAAAATATCGCATATCTGCAAGCCAATATTGAGGGCGGTGAAGGATATGATTGGTTCTACGCCAGCCCTGCGGATCGTGATGCGCAGAACCGTAGCACGATCACCGATGGCCTCGCCAACAAGCCATGGGTGTTTCGATATAAAGATATGCGCAATTGGTGGGCGAACCCTCATTTTGACCGGATAGACGGGGTTGAGGGGAACGCACTTGATCTGCGCGGTGAGGTTGCAGAAGCGGCCACAGCGCAGAACGCGACAGTCGAAAACCGCGTTGGCCTGAACCCATCAGGGCGGGCGGTCGCGCAGATTACCCTTTTCACTGGGGGGCGCGTGTACCTATCGCGGGCATTGGAGGTTGATAAGGTTTACCGATTTGAGGCGCTTATGCGCAGCAGCGATGGCACGCCGCTGTCGGGCGCGCTGAGCCTTAATGATGGCACTGTGGCTGAGCCCTATAGCCTTGGCGCGGATTGGCAGCGCGTCACACTTATATTTACTGCAACAACATCCGCCAATGAATTGAATATATGTGATATTCGTTCAGGTGGCGATAGTGGTACCGTTGATGTATCCGAAATCGCCTTGGTGCCTGAGGACGCGCAAACAGCATGGGTGCCGCGCGCCAAACCAATTTGGATGACAGAAATCGGCTGCCCCGCAGTGGATAAGGGGGCCAATCAACCGAATGTCTTTCTTGATCCAAAATCAAGCGAGAACGCAGTGCCCTATTATTCGAACGGCGCACGCGATGATGCGATGCAAATGCAATTCCTGCGGGCCTGGTTCGGGTATTGGGGGAATCCCGCAAAGAATCCCGTCTCAGATGTCTATGATGGGCCGATGATTGATATGCGCTTTAGCCATATCTGGGCGTGGGACACCCGCCCTTACCCTGCTTTCCCTTTGCGGGATGACACGTGGTCGGATGGCAAAAACTATGCGCGGGGGCATTGGCTGTCTGGTCGCGCTGCGGCACAGCCCTTATCCGCTGTGGTTGCTGAAATTTGCGCGCGCGCAGGCGTGCGGGATATTGATGTCAGTCGTCTTTATGACGTGGTGTCAGGGCATATCAGCCTAGAGCAAGACAGCCCGCGTGGTCAGCTGCAGGATTTGATGCAAGCCTATGGGTTTACCGCATTCGAGCGAGAAGGTGCCTTGCGTTTTGCAGGCCTGCCGTTGCGGGCAAAGGATGACATCACTTCAGATTACACGGCGGTTGATGGTGAAACAGGGGGGATCACTCTGATCCGAGATGGGGCAGCGGATGATCTAGGCACCATTCAATTGGGATTCAGCGAGCCCGAGCGGGGCTATGAGCCTGTGACAATAGAGGCGCGCTTTCCACAATCTGACCCCACGACAGTGCGACAGGCGCGCCTCTCTCTGGCATTGCGGCGCGGTCAAGCCAAGGCGATTGCATTGCGTTGGATGGCAGAGGCCCGCTTGGCCCGAGATAAAGCGGTTTTTTCGCTTCCACCTTCGCGCCGCGATATTGGGGTGGGCGATGTTATAACAACGGATAATAGGGATACATGGCGCATTGAGCGAGTCGAAGATCGCGGCAGCCTATCTTTGGAGGCCACGCGTGTTGATTTATCGCTGCGCAACAACATTGAAGAAGTTGAGGGGCCATTGCGCTTTATCGGGGGTGTCGCGCCTACGCCCGTGACGCCCGTCTTTTTTGATCTGCCCCTCTTGCGGGGAGATGAAAACCCTGTGGCACCCTATATTGGCGCAACCGCCGTGCCATGGCCGAACCGCGTGGCGGTTTATTCAAGTGATGCAGGGGCCTTGGGGGGTGTGCGGCTTGATCAAGTCTTGGATCAGCCCATGATCCTTGGACAAACCGAAACTGTCTTGAGGCAAGCTCAGGCAGGCATTTGGGATCGCGGGGGTGAGTTGCGGATCCGCCTTGTGTCGGGGGCATTCTCCGCAAGCGACACAAAAAGCGTTCTGAACGGGTCGAATTTGGCGTTGATTGGCACTGGTGATGGCGCTGAGTGGGAAGTCTTTCAATTTGCGAATGCCCGTTTGATTGCGCCAGATCTATGGGGGGTTTCGATGCGACTGCGGGGGCAGGCGGGGAGTGACGGGATCATGCCCCCAGAATGGCCGATTGGAAGCTATGTTGCCTTGATTACACCGGCCATCGCACAAATTGATCTTGCGCTTTCAGCGCGGGGTTTGGCGCGAGATTATCGCATTGGCCCTGCATCGCGCAATTTCGATGACCCAAGCTATGTGATGCGCAGCCTTGCCTTTGAGGGGGCAGGATTGCGGCCTTATGCGCCTGCGCATCTGCGGGCGCGGTGGCAAGCAGGCGGGTGGGATATCACTTTTATCCGCCGCACACGGATTGACGAGGATAATTGGCAGGGCGCCGAGGTGCCCCTTGGAGAAGCGCGCAAGGCTTACCTTTTGCGTATTCGCAAAGATGGGATCGCTCTGCGCGAGGTCAGCCTAGATCAGCCAAACTATCGCTATGATGGTGCAGATATCGCGCCAGCCCCTTTTGATATTGAAGTTGCCCAAATCTCCGACAGTTTCGGGGCGGGGCCATTTGCAAGGATCATGATCAATGACACTTAGCCCTAATCTTGCACTGCCGTTTCTCAGCGCAGCACAGGCACAAAAACATGTTACAGTGAACGAGGCTTTGACCCGTCTAGATAGGGTGGTTCAATTGCGGCTGAGCGGGATTGACACGAACCTTCCCCCCGCAAATCCTGCGGAAGGGTCGATTTATGCGGTTGGGGCCACTGCCCAAGATGATTTTGCGGGTCACGCAGGGCAACTCGCGCTGTTTAGCAATGGGGGATGGGATTACATCACGCCCGCAATCGGGTGGCAGGGCTATGATGTGAGCGCCCGTGAAATCTTGCGATTTGATGGCGTGACGTGGCAACGCCCGCAGATCAGCGGCGCGCCCTTGGGCGGGGGCGTTGAGGTGCGATCCGCATCCCTTGATCTCGTGATTGCCCCCGGTGCGAGTGCCACAACAGACCCGATTTTTCCAGAACGCAGCATCGGGTTGGGGGTCACGGGATTGGTCACATCCACGCTCACGGGCACGCTGAGCACATGGGCGATTGGGGTCGCAGACGACCCCTTGCGATTTGGATCAGGCATATCTTTGGGTGTCAATTCATGGGTGAAAGGGCCGCAAGCGCCGCTTGTTTATTGGTCACCAACGGCCCTCACCCTGACTGCAGAAGGCGGTGTGTTTTCAGGTGGAACGGTGCGATTGGTGGCGCATTATATTGAATTAAGCCTGCCCGATTGGGTCTAAACCGCCCCAAAATTTTGAAAGCGCATTGGGTTTTCAAATATGCTATACCTGCTATATCGGTCGCCTGAATTGACGTGATGGAGGCAGAATATGGCCCAAACACATCCAAAACCATCGAAGCTGGATCCTGTATGGGATCGTATCTTGCGCGAGGCGGAGGAGGCTATTGTGGCCGAGCCTCTGCTGGGTGGTGTGATCCATGGCTGCGTGCTGCATCATAAATCGCTAGAGGCGGCACTGGCCTATCGAATGTCGCAGAAGCTAGCCTCAAGCGAGATGAGCGAACAAATCCTGCGTGAGATTGCAGACGAGGCCTATCGCAGCGACCCATCTCTTGGGGCAGCGGCCCGTGCAGATATTGTTGCCGTGACGGATCGCGACCCTGCCTGCCATCGTTTCATCCAACCGCTTCTCTATTTCAAAGGGTTTCAAGCGGTGCAGGCCTATCGTTTGGGTCATTGGCTGTGGCGGCAGGGACGGCGCGATTTTGCATATTTCATCCAAATGCGCACCTCTGAGCTATTCGGCGTGGATATCCACCCCAATGCGCGGATCGGGCAGGGGATCATGATCGACCACGCGCATTCTATCGTGATCGGTGAAACGGCCGTGGTCGGCGACAATGTGTCGATGCTGCATTCGGTGACCTTAGGCGGCACAGGCAAAGAGGAAGAAGATCGGCATCCCAAAATTGGGGATGGCGTGTTGATCGGCGCAGGCGCCAAAGTTTTGGGCAATATACGTGTTGGTCACTGCTCGCGCATTGCCGCTGGTTCTGTTGTCCTGCACGAGGTGCCTGATTGCACCACAGTTGCAGGGGTGCCTGCAAAGGTTGTGGGTGAGGCAGGGTGCGCACAGCCCTCTATCAGCATGGATCAACTTTTACCAACTGGCAAAAACGAATAAGGAAAAGCCCGCCAAAATGGCGGGCTTTTTTCTTTATTAGCTTGCCGCGCGCGATTGGCGTTTACGCTCGTGCGGATCAAGGAAGCGCTTGCGCAAACGGATCGAATTTGGCGTCACTTCAACCAGTTCATCATCATCAACATAGGCGATGGCCTCTTCGAGGCTGAATTGAACATGCGGGGTCAGGCGCACTGCCTCATCAGAGCCAGAGGCGCGCACATTGGTCAATTTCTTGCCCTTAAGCGGGTTCACTTCTAGATCATTGTCGCGGCTATGTTCGCCAATGATCATGCCTTGATAGACCTTTTCCTGCGGGCCAATGAACATGCGGCCACGCTCTTCAAGGTTCCACAGGGCATAGGCCACGGCCTCGCCATCTTCCATCGAGATCAAAACGCCTGCGCGCCGACCGGGAATTGGCCCTTTATGGGGTGCCCATTCGTGAAAGACGCGGTTCAGCACACCTGTGCCGCGCGTATCGGTCAAGAATTCCCCGTGATAGCCGATCAAACCCCGCGATGGCACATGTGCCACGATACGGGTCTTGCCGCCATTTTGCTTCATCTCGACCAGATCGCCCTTGCGCGGGCCTGTGATTTTCTCAATCACCGCCCCTGCATATTCATCATCCACATCGACAGTCACTTCTTCGATGGGTTCTAGACGTTGGCCGCCTTCCTCACGGAACAAAACTTGCGGGCGGGAAATCGACAGTTCAAACCCCTCGCGGCGCATGTTCTCGATCAAGACACCCATCTGCAATTCGCCGCGCCCTGCGACCTCAAACGCCTCGCCGCCAGGTGTATCAGTGACCTTGATGGCCACATTCGATTCCGCCTCTTTCATCAGACGCTCACGGATCACGCGGCTTTGCACCTTTTTGCCATCGCGGCCTGCAAGAGGGCTGTCATTGATGCCGAAGGTCACAGTAATCGTAGGCGGGTCAATCGGTTGCGCAGGGATCGCCTCGGTGACTTGGGGCGCGCAGATTGTATCTGCCACAGTGGCCTTGGTCATACCCGCAAGGGTCACAATATCCCCCGCTTCAGCTGCATCGATGGGTTGCTGGCCCAAGCCGCGGAAGGCCAAGATTTTGCTCACCCGAAAGCTTTCGATTTGGGTGCCATCACGTGACAGCGCCTTAACGGTTTCATTTGGCTTTAGCGTGCCGCTTTCAACGCGCCCTGTCAGGATGCGCCCAATAAACGGGTCAGAACCAAGCGTTGTGGCCAGCATCCGAAACGGCGCGCTGCATTCTGCAATCTGACGCGGGGCAGGGACATGGCGCATCACCAATTCAAACAGCGCCGTCAAATCCTTGCGCGGCCCTTCTAGCGATGTATCCGCCCAACCAGAGCGCCCCGATGCATAGAGATGCGGGAAATCAAGCTGCTCATCACTTGCCCCAAGCGAAGCAAACAGATCAAAACATTCGTTCAAGGCGCGATCAGGCTCGGCATCAGGTTTATCCACCTTGTTCAGCACAACAATGGGGCGCAGACCTAGCGCCAGTGCCTTGGACGTTACGAATTTCGTCTGCGGCATTGGCCCTTCTGCGGCATCCACCAACAACACCACGCCATCCACCATGCTCAAAATGCGCTCCACCTCACCGCCGAAATCGGCGTGGCCTGGAGTGTCCACAATATTAATGCGCGCGCCATTCCATTCCACACTAGTGGCTTTCGCCAGAATAGTGATCCCGCGCTCGCGCTCTAGGTCATTGCTGTCCATCGCGCGCTCAGCCACGGCTTGGTTCTCGCGGAAGGCGCCCGATTGCTTGAGCAGCTCATCAACAAGGGTTGTTTTGCCATGGTCGACATGGGCGATAATCGCGATATTACGCAGTTCCATCGGAATTCCTTATCCGCAAAGGGGGAGAGTTTCGCAGGCCCATAACGGCAAAGCCCGACAAAAGCCAGACGCAAATGCGCGGGGCAGGGATTGAGAGTGCAGGGATGTGGCGGAGAGACAGGGATTCGAACCCTGGGTGGAGTCACCCCCACAACGGTTTTCGAGACCGCCCCGTTCGACCACTCCGGCACCTCTCCGCGCTTTGGGTCAGGGTGGTGGGGGAATAGCGGCAGGCGGCAGGGCGCGCAAGGGGGTGTGGGCAGCTGCTTGCAAGATTTTTTGCGGCCTTGAATGCATAGCCCTATTTGCCATGATTTGCCTCTGACTTCACCTTGACAGCCAAACGCCCTTGGGGCATACGCAGCGCACAGGCCGCGCGAGGTGACTCGGGCGGTTTCTGATTTTTGTGATGAACGCCCTGAAAACAGGGTGCGCAGCCAGAGGCGCAAGTGGGTCAAACCCTTGCATCAACACCCCAAGGCGGGGGCCACACGGCGCGGAACTGGAAAGGAAAGACCCATGTTCGCGGTCCTTAAGACAGGCGGCAAACAGTATAAGGTGCAGGCGGGTGACGTTCTGCGCGTTGAAAAACTGGCTGCTACAGCGGGTGAAACCGTTCAATTCAACGAAATTCTGATGGTCGGTGGCGACAAGCCTGTGCTTGGTGCGCCGCTTGTGTCTGGTGCTGCTGTTCAGGCCACTGTGATCGACCAGATCAAAGGCGAAAAGCTGATCCACTTCGTCAAGCGCCGCCGTAAGCACAGCTCGAAGCGCACGAAGGGCCATCGTCAGCAACTGACCCTGTTGCGCGTGACAGAGATCCTTGCCTCGGGCGCGGATAAATCTGGCGTTAAGGCGGCTGTTGGCGCGGGTTCTGTTTCTGCGGCTGAAATGGCAGCCTTGGTTGCAGCAACCCCTGCAAAAGCCCCAGCGAAAGCGCCTGCCAAGAAGGCAGCGGCGCCGAAGGCGACAGACGCGGCAGAGAAGCCTGCAAAGGCAGCCGCGAAAAAGCCTGCGGCCGCAAAGGCAGAGGATGCAAAGGCAGACGCCCCTAAAAAGGCCCCTGCCAAGAAAGCAGCCCCTAAGAAGGACGCCGCTGATAAGAAAGCCGCAGCACCTAAAAAGGCAGCTGCGAAACCCAAAGCCGCGAAAGCGGACAAGGCATAAGGAGAGAGACACATGGCACATAAAAAAGCAGGTGGCTCGTCCCGCAACGGTCGCGACAGTGCTGGTCGCCGCCTTGGCATTAAGAAATTCGGTGGCGAAGCCGTAATTCCAGGTAACATCATCTGCCGTCAGCGCGGCACAAAATGGTGGCCGGGTGAAGGTGTTGGCATTGGCAAAGATCACACGATCTTTGCAACCGCTGAGGGCAATGTCAGCTTCCGCAAGGGCTTTAAGGGCCGCACATTTATCTCTGTGTTGCCGACAGCAGAAGCCGCTGAGTAACGCCACGCTTTTCGCGATGATTTCGAAAAGGGGCCGGCGTTTCAGCCGGCCCTTTTTTCGTTGGTTAAGCCCTATAATGGGGCAATAGGTGCGATCATGAAGCAAGACAAAATCACCACGCAATCTGTCATCTCGACAGATCGCTTTCAGCTGCGCCCCTTAAGCATGGCGGATACAGGGTTGATGTCGCTTTACGCATCCGACAAACGGGTGGCCGAGATGACACCCAATATCCCGCATCCGCTGCCCCCAGGGGCAGTTGAAGCCATGATTGAACGCGCCTTGGCGGATCAATCCCAAGATGTGATTTGGGCCATTGATGCCAGCCCTTCAGGTGGGGCGGAATTGGTTGGCGTGATCGAATTGCACCAAATGGATCGCGGGCAGTCAGAAATCCGCTATTGGGTGGCCCCCACAATGTGGAACACGGGTATCGCCTCTGAAGTGGTGCGCGCCCTCATTGCTGCCAATCCGCTGGCCAATGACACAATTTTCGCAAGCGTCTTTCAAGACAACCCAAGCTCGG
Source organism: Rhodobacterales bacterium HKCCA1288 (assembly GCA_015693905.1). Taxonomy (NCBI): domain Bacteria; kingdom Pseudomonadati; phylum Pseudomonadota; class Alphaproteobacteria; order Rhodobacterales; species Rhodobacterales bacterium HKCCA1288. Next base: position 524,174 of record CP065161.1, read on the forward strand.
CCCGGGTTTTGGTGAATGCAGGCTTTGAATACTTAGGCGATGCAGAAAGCTATTCAGTCGCGCGCAGCGCGGCATTGCCCACATGGACATATTTGAAAAAACTGATCTAAGGCGCTAAGGCAGGTCAGACATTCCGAATTTGGCAAGGGAGCGCCATAAGCTACCCGCGAAAGGTGAACTTATGAAATTCCTTGATCTTGCCAAAGTTTATATCCGCTCGGGCGCGGGCGGTTCTGGCTGCGTCAGCTTTCGCCGCGAAAAATTCATTGAATATGGCGGCCCTGATGGTGGCGATGGCGGGCGCGGCGGTGATGTCTGGGCGGTTGCGGTTGATGGGCTAAACACCCTCATTGATTTTCGCTATCAGCAGCATTTCTTTGCCAAAAACGGGCAGCCTGGCATGGGGCGCCAGCGCACGGGTAAAGATGGTGACGAGATCATTTTGCGCGTGCCTGCGGGCACAGAAATCCTAGACGAGGATATGGAAACCGTCATCGCCGATCTGACCGAGGTCGGCCAGCGCGTGCTATTGGCCAAGGGGGGAAATGGCGGCTTTGGGAATTTACATTTCAAATCTGCCACCAATCAGGCCCCCCGCCGTGCAAATCCTGGCCAAGAGGCGGTCGAGCGCACCATTTGGCTGCGCCTTAAACTGATTGCGGATGCGGGGCTTTTGGGTTTGCCAAATGCGGGAAAATCGACATTTCTCGCAGCAACGTCCAATGCCCGCCCGAAAATCGCGGATTATCCCTTTACCACCCTGCACCCGAATTTGGGGGTTGTTGGGGTCGATGGGGTTGAATTTGTGGTTGCTGACATTCCTGGTTTGATCGAAGGCGCATCTGAGGGCAGGGGGCTTGGCGATCTCTTCTTGGGTCATATTGAACGCTGCGCGATCTTGTTGCATCTCATTGACGGCACATCCGAGGATGTCGTGGGTGATTGTGAAACCATTCTGACCGAGCTAGAGGCCTATTCAGACGCGCTGTATGACAAGCCCCGTGTCACAGTTCTCAATAAAATTGACGCGCTCAGCGATGAAGAAATCGCCGAAAAGCGCGAGGCTCTGCAAAAGGCGATTGGCGGTAAAGTCATGTTGATGTCAGGGGTCGCAAAAACAGGCGTGACCGAGGTGTTGCGGGTCTTGCGCGCGGGGATTGATGACAGCAATCTGCGCCAAAAGAAATTGGACGCAAAGGAAGACGAAGCGTGGCGGCCATAACACAGCCCCAGCAGGCGGTGCCGCAACTGGCACAGGCGCGGCGATTGGTGGTTAAAATCGGCTCGGCCCTTTTGGTCGATGGTGTATCGGGCCAATTGCGCGAGGCATGGTTGCAAGATTTGACCGCGGATATCGCGCGGCTGCGCAATCGCGGCACGGATGTGATCGTGGTGTCGTCTGGCTCAATCGCGCTTGGTCGCGGCGTGCTTGAATTTGGGGCCAAGGCGCTCTCCCTTGACGAGGCGCAGGCCGCCGCCGCCGTAGGGCAAATCCGTTTGGCCCGCGCCTATGAAGAATATCTCGCCCCGCATGGGATTACGGCCGCACAAATCCTGCTGACCTTGGATGATAGCGAAGATCGGCGGCGCTATTTGAACACGCGCGCAACCTTTGCAACGCTTCTCGCACAAGGTGCTGTTCCCATCGTCAACGAAAATGACACTATTGCCACCGATGAAATCCGCTATGGTGACAATGATCGTCTGGCGGCGAATGTGGCCGCCATGGCGGGCGCGGATCAATGTATTTTGTTGTCAGATGTGGATGGGCTTTATTCCGCCAACCCTTCACAAGACCCAAGCGCCATACATTTCCCCATGATCCATGACATCACCCCTGAGATCGAGGCGATGGCAGGCGATGCGGGAACGGGTCTGTCAAAAGGTGGCATGAAAACCAAACTGATGGCCGCACGCAATGCCATGAGTGCAGGATGCGCCATGGCGATTGCCCAAGGGGCGGTGAGTGCGCCCCTTGCGGCGATTGAGGGCGGCGCACGGGTGACATGGTTTATTCCAACACTCGACCCTCAAGATGCGCGCAAGCGTTGGATTTTGGGAATGAAGCCCAAAGGTAGCCTGACCTTGGACGCAGGCGCGTTGCGCGCGCTCAATCTGGGGAAGTCTCTGCTGCCTGCTGGGGTGCATAAGGTTTCAGGAAGTTTCTTGCGCGGCGATCCTGTAGAACTGCTTGGCCAAGACGGCGCGCATATCGGAATTGGCTTGTCGCGCTATAGTGCCGATGAAACCAAGATTATTGCAGGCCATCATTCTGATCAGATTGAAGAATTACTTGGCTATCCAGGGCGCGCGGCCTTGGTGCATCGCGATGACATGGCCTTATAAGGGAGGGCTGCGCCAGTGACAGAGGATATCACAGGATTGATGAACGAGCTATGCGCGGGCGCGAAAACTGCGGCGCGCGCCTTGGCCACAGCATCGGCTGAACGCAAACATGCAGCCCTGATTGGCGCGGCAGACTACGTGTGGAAATCCCGCGCAGATATTCTGGCCGCGAATGCGCAAGATCTGGATTACGGACATGAAAAAGGGCTGACAGCGGCGATGATGGATCGCCTCACCCTGACCGAGGATCGACTGCGCGATATCGTGGGTGGCCTGCGGGCGATTGCAGAACAGCCTGATCCGATTGGCGCCACGATTGCAGAATGGGACAGGCCCACAGGGTTGCATATCGCCCGCGTGCGCACCCCGCTTGGGGTGATTGGCGTCATCTATGAAAGCCGCCCCAATGTGACTGCGGATGCAGCGGCGCTCTGCCTCAAATCTGGCAATGCCGTGATCTTGCGGGGGGGATCGGAAAGCTTTCATTCTTCGCGCGCCATCCATGCTGCGATTGTCCGTGGCATTACTGAGGCTGGCCTGCCCGCAGAGGCCGTGCAAATCGTGCCAACACGGGATCGCGCGGCTGTCAGCGCCATGTTGAATGCACAAGGACAGATTGATGTCATCGTGCCGCGCGGTGGCAAGGCCTTGGTCGGTTTGGTGCAGGCTGAGGCCCGCGTGCCTGTCTTTGCCCATCTTGAAGGCATCTGCCACATCTATATCGACAAGGATGCCGATTTGGATAAGGCGCTGCGCGTGGTGTTAAATGCAAAAACCCGCCGCACAGGTATTTGTGGCGCGGCTGAATGTTTGCTGATCCATCAAGACGCGATCAATAGCCATGCGGAACCCATTATTGCCGCACTTCTTGCCGCAGGGGTTGAGGTGCGCGCCGATGGGGCCTTGGCAGATATCGCAGGCACAAACCGCGCCGCACCAGACGATTTTGGCAAGGAATTCTTGGATATGATCATCGCCGCCAAGCCCGTGGAAAACCTATCTGCTGCGATGGATCATATTGCCCAGTTTGGCTCGGGCCATACGGATGCGATCCTGACGGAAAACCCTAAGGCCGCGCAGATTTTTGCCGCGAATGTCGACAGCGCGATTGTGATGGTCAACGCCTCAACCCAATTCGCCGATGGTGGGGAATTTGGAATGGGCGCTGAAATCGGTATCGCCACAGGCAAAATGCACGCCCGCGGGCCCGTAGGCGCAGAGCAGCTGACCTCATTCAAATATATCGTCAAAGGAAATGGGACGACCCGCGCATGAGTAAAGATCCCAAAACCACCAGTCAGATCATCCGCCGCCAAGCCATGGATATTGGCGCGGCGCGGCCAGTGGCCACGCCTTTACACCAATCCGTGGTCTATGCCGCAGGCAGCCCTGACCAGCTGGATGCGCAATATAGTGGGCAATTAGCGGGCTATACCTATGCGCGCGAAGGTCATCCTAACGCAGCCGCATTGGCCGCGCGTATTGATGCCTTAGAAGGCGCAGAGGGCGGCCTGATCACGGGGTCTGGCATGGCCGCAATCACAGCCGCACTTCTGGGGCTTTTGAAGGCGGGTGATCACATGATCGGCGCTGACCAGCTATATGGCCGCTCCTTGCGGTTGATGTCGCAAGACCTGCCGCGTTTTGGAATCGAGACGGGTCAATTTGATCCGACCGATGCGCCAAGCCTCAAACGCGCCCTTCGCCCCAATACAAAATTGGTTTTGGTCGAGGCCCTCTCAAACCCCACCTTGCGTGTGGCCGATATGGCAGGCATTGCCAAGATTTGCACCCAACATGGTTTGATCATGGTGTTGGATAACACCTTCACCACGCCCGCAATGATGCGCAGCTATCAGGTCGGGGCAGATATCATCATCCATTCCGTGACCAAGCTTTTGGCGGGCCATGCCGATGTGACCTTGGGATATGTTGCCGCGAAAAACCCAGACCATCGCAAAGCGATCTATGATTTTGCGGTCACAACGGGCATGACGCCTGCACCCTATGAATGTTGGTTGGCCGAACGGGGTCTGTTCACCTTTGATCTGCGCTATGCGCGGGCACAGGAAAATGCCGCTGCCTTGTCCGAATTTTTGGCCCACCATCCAAAGGTAAAGCGCGTGCTATATCCAACGCGTCCTGACCACCCTGATCACAACCGCGCCATGGCGCTATTTGAGGGGCAGGGGGGCAATATGCTGTCCTTTGAGATTGAGGGCGGTCGCGAGGCGGCCAATCGCTTTGTGCAAGCGGCCCCCAATATCGCCTTTGCGCCCACATTGGGGGATGTGGCCTCCTCTCTTAGCCATCCCGCCTCGAGCAGTCACCGCGCCTTAACGCCAGAGGGGCGCGCGGCCCTTGGCATCAGCGAAGGCTTTTTCCGCCTGTCAGTCGGGATTGAAGATGTGACGCAACTGAAATCCGATTTCACAGCGGCATTGGCGGCGGTCTAAACCCTGATCTACCTGTCCTTATCGCCCAAAACCAACAGGCTAACCGTAAACCCCAAGGCCTGATTTTCCAGTTCTTGTCGGATCAAAGAGGGGTCAGGCAACTTATCGCAAATGACCACCAACCGCCCCCGAAATGCGGCCTTGCGCAGTTGAACCGCCAATTCAATCGCGTCAAATTTCGGGCCAATCAAGGGTGAGATCACCATATCAGGGCGCTCAGTGGCCAAAATTTCGGGCATTTTATCAATATTCGCCGCCATAACCATTTCCGCGGCATCAACCACCATGCGCGGCAAACGAGATGCGAGATTTGGGGGAACATCCACCAAAACCAAGTTGCGCATCTGACGCAACGCGGTGTCGTTATTCGAAGCCGATGACATCGTCCCGCACTCTCAATTCGGACATCTAAGCCCTAACGCCTAATCCATTATCCGCCGCAAAATCGTTACAGATGCAACGAATTAGAATGAAAAAGCACAAAAAAAGGGGCGGTCGACATTTTCTGAAACTTGGCGAAGCTAAAGAGCGTATTGATTCGACCCTTTACCCCCCGAAAAGGCCCAGAAAATGACCAACACCCATTCCTTTGAGGCAATTGTGACAGCCATGTTCGATTGCGTGCCTGACCCAATGGTGCGCTTGGGGCCAAATGGTATTTTGCTCGAACAAAACGAAGAAGCTGAGGCCATGTTTGGAACATGGGCGCAAGGCCGCTCTTATGTGACACTGTTTCGCCAGCCTACTTTAGCACAGGCGATTGAGCAGGTTTTGCAATCTGGCGTCTCATCCGAGGCGGAATTTATCCAAACCAGCACCGCAGGGGCCGAGCGGTTTATCGTGCGCATCACGGCCTTGCCCGAAGCAAATCTGGGCATTGTTTTGCATTTCGAAGATGTCACCCATCTGACCGAGGTCGAAGAAATGCGCCGCGATTTTGTGGCCAATGTCAGTCACGAATTGCGCAGCCCGCTTACGGCAATTCTTGGGTTTATCGAAACACTGCGCGGGCCTGCCGCCAAAGACCCCGCAGCGCAATCGCGTTTCTTGCAGATCATGCAGGATGAAGCACAGCGGATGAACCGCCTGATCGGGGATCTTTTGTCGCTGTCACGGGTTGAATCGCAACAGCGTCAACGCCCCGATCAAGTGATTGACGTGATGCATGTTGTCTCGCGCGTGCAGGCAGCCTTGCGCCCCTTGGTCGAAGAAAGCGGCTGTCAGGTGATGATACAGCGCCCCGATGATGTCAGCACCGAATTGCGCGGCGACAGCGATCAACTGACACAGGTTTTCCGAAACCTTATTGAAAACGCCCTGAAATATGGCGGACAAAACAAGACCGTAACAATCAAGATGCGCCACGAGATGGGGCAGGGCAGCCTTAAGGGCAGGCTTTTATGTGTCGATGTCATCGATCAAGGGGAAGGAATTGATCCCTTGCACATCCCGCGCCTGACAGAGCGATTCTATCGCGTGGACAATCACCGCAGTCGCGCCATGGGGGGAACGGGTTTGGGCCTTGCGATTGTAAAACACATCGTCCAGCGCCATCGCGGGCGTTTGAAAATCACTTCGGAACAGGGGAAAGGCAGCTGCTTTTCCGTGATTCTTCCGAGCGAATAACCATCGAAATCCGCCGTTTTCCTAATGAAATGCTCAAAATTTCCAAATTTCGCAGAATTTTCACAAAATTTGGGCGATCCGAGGGCATTGTCACATAACTGTTACGTTTCTGTCACAAAAGCTTGGTGAACCACGCATAGGCAGGCCCACAAGAGCGCGGCACTGGTGCCCGTTCTGCCAACCCGAAAACCACTTGGAGTGACAGAAGAATGTCTTTCACAAAATTGACCGTTTCCGCCCTTGCCTTGGCGGCATTGTCCGCAACGGGCGCAGTCGCGCAAAGCCGTGACTATGTCAGCATCGCGGGCTCATCCACGGTTCTGCCTTATGCAAATATCGTTGCCGAAGCGTTTGGCGCTGAAACCGATTTCGCAACCCCCGTTGTTGAGGGTGGCGGTTCGTCCACTGGCCGCCGCATGCTGTGCGAAGGCGTTGGCGAAGGCACAATCGATATCGCGAACTCCTCTAGCTTGATGAAAGACTCCGAGCGCGAAGTATGCGCAGGCAACGGTGTAACCCCAATCGAAGTTCGCATTGGCTATGACGGCATCGTATTCGCCTCTGACATCAATGGCCCTTCTTTCGCTTTCACACCTGCAGATATCTACTTGGCGCTTGCCGCTGAGTTGCCTGTTGATGGCGCAATGGTTGCCAACCCAAATGCCAACTGGGCTGACGTAAATGGCGATCTTCCTTCTCAGGAAATCAACATGTTCGTTCCTGGCACGAACCACGGCACGCGCGAAGTTTTCGAAGAAAACGTGATCCTCGCAGGTTGTGAGGATACTGGCGCAGCAGAAGCAATGGCTGGTATGGGCATGGACGAAGATGCAGTTGAAGAAGCCTGCATGACCCTGCGCACCGATGGCCGTTCGGTTGATATCGAAGGCGACTATACACAGACGCTTGCAAATCTCGACAGCACCCCAACAGGTATTGGCGTATTCGGTCTGTCTTTCTATGAAAACAACACCGACCGTCTTCAGGTTGCGACTATGTCTGGCGTAACTCCAACCGTTGATGCAATTGCATCTGGCGAATACCCCGTATCGCGCCCTCTGCAGTTCTACGTCAAGCAAGAGCATATCGGCGTGATCCCAGGTTTGAAGGAATATGTTGAGTTCTTCATCTCTGACGAAATCGCAGGCCCTGGTGGCCCATTGGCTGAATACGGCCTTGTTCCTGATCCAGAATTGGCAGCGACCCAAGCAATGGTTGCAGGCCTCTAAGATCTGACGGCTTTCTAAATTCGGTCTGGGCGGTTCCACCGCCCAGATCCACCCCGCCCAAAGGGCAAAACTTAAAAGAGCAGAGCGGACGACCAAATGCCCCTGACAATCAGCATTTCGCTTGTTTTGGCCCTAATTGCAGTGCTTGCGATTGTGGGCTTTTTTATCGGGCGCGCCCGCGCGATTTCTGTCGCAAACGGGGTCGAGTCGAGCCTGCATTCACTTCCGAAACAGCATGGCATGCATGTGGCCCTTGCGGCCTCTGTGCCAGCACTGATTTTCATTATTCTCTGGTCGATTGGATCAGGGATTGCTTCGAACAGCTATACCGCTTCGATCATTGATCCCAATGCACCTGAATTGCAGTTATCCGCTGACGTTACCGATGGCTTGCCGCAGGACGAGATAGACGTCCGCCTTGCCGCGCAGCGCGATCTCTTCGTTGCGAATGTCAAAGGGTTGGCGGTTGCGATTGATGGCTATATCGCCAATGGCAACGCAACCGAAGCCGATGTTGAGGGCTGGCGTGTAGATTTCACCCCGTTGGCGCAGCGCTTGCGCGATGACGGGCAAATTATTGGCGCGAATATCTCGCAAAAAATGTTTGAGACCGCTTTGCGCCTGCGCGGCTTTAACGCCACGATCGAACTGATAGGGCGGCTCGGCGCAGTATTTTTGGCCATCGGCGGGTTTCTCTATGGTCTAAAATTGATCAACCGCGATTTCCGCGCCCGCATCTCGGTCGAGCGTTGGATTCTTGCCTTTTTGATCTTTGCCTCCACTATCGCCATTTTGACCACTGTTGGCATTCTGTCAGCCATCACATTCCCCACATTAGCCTTTTTCAAGGAATACGGGATTTTCAATTTCCTCTTTGGGATGGAGTGGGCCCCTGCAGGTGATGTTGCAGGCGCGCCTGAGGGGCCAGATGGCAGCTATGTCTCGGCGCTTGGCTTTTTGCCTTTGATATGGGGCACGCTTTACATTGCGCTTGTGGCACTTTTGGTTGCGGTTCCCTTAGGCCTCTCTGCGGCAATCTACCTGTCGGAATTCGCCCCAAGCGCGCTACGCGCCACGATCAAACCCGCGCTAGAGATCCTCGCGGGGATCCCGACAATCGTTTATGGTATCTTCGCCCTTGTGACAGTCGGCCCGTTTTTGCAGGCGGTGGTGGGGTCAACGATTATGCCCAACACGGTCTCTGTTCTGACCGCAGGCGTGGTGATGGGGATGATGTTGGTGCCGTTCGTCTCGTCATTGTCCGATGATGTGATCAATGCCGTGCCACAGGCGATGCGGGATGGCTCGCTTGGTCTGGGGGCGACACCCGCGGAAACGGTGACCAAGGTGATCTTGCCTGCCGCGCTGCCTGGCATTGTGGGCGCCATCGTTTTGGCCGCGTCCCGCGCGATTGGGGAAACCATGATTGTGGTTCTGGCCGCAGGCGCGCTGTCTTCGGTCACAGGGTTGGAGCCAAACCCATTCGGGGCGGTTGTGACTGTGACAACCCGCATTGTGGCCGTTCTCACGGGCGAGGGGTCAGGGTTCGACTCGATTGATGTTCTGGCGGTTTTCGCGCTGGCCTTTACACTCTTCTTCGTCACGCTGGGGTTGAACCTGCTCGCACAGCGGATTGTTGCCAAATATCGGGAGCAGTATGACTGATGACTGATCTGTCCAACCCCTCTGATCTGCCAAAGCGCAGGATGCAATCGTTGTATGCCCGCTCAGAACAGGTGCAAAAGCGCCACCAAAAGGGTCTTGCGCTGCGGATTCTTGGCATCTCGGCCATCACAGTGGTTTTGTTTTTCCTATGTGTGCTTCTGTGGTCAATCGTCTCGCGCGGCATTCCCGCGCTCTGGCAATATCAAGCCGAGATTGAACTCTATTACGACCCTGCAATTCTGAATGAAAACGGGGGCGAAGTTACGCCAGAGGAACTCGCTGACGTCAGCCTGCGCTCGGGGTTTGAGCGCGGGATTTACGCAAACTCTCTCAAGGCCACAATTGAGGCCGCAGGGATTGACGTCATGGCCACTGTGACCGCGCGCTACGCTGACCGTGCGGAGGAAATTCTTGCCCAAGCAGGGCTCATGGATGGGGCAGGGGTGCCTCTGTCGGATCTGCGAAACGGTGCTGTTGCAGGGGGTGATGTCGCCCGTATCTTCGGCCAAGCGGGCAGCGCTTTGCGCGGGGCACAATCTGCCCTTGAGGGCGACGATGTCGCGGCCGCAAATACCGCGCTTGAGGCCGCCGTTACGGCCCTTTCTGGTGCGGGCTTTGCATCTGCCGCGTCACAGGTTCAGGCCATTGCCGATGGGATCACGGTTGATGCCATGCCCGCTGCCGCCGCCGCATTGGCGCAAACAGGCCTGCAATCTGCCTTACTCGATGCCGCAGGTCTGATGCGCCAACCCGCTGAATTTGATGATGCGGCCTTGGCCTCGATGATCTATGCCGCCAATCGCCGTGATACGCGTGATTACCTCGTAGCTAATCCCAATCTGGTCGGCGAAACTGAATTCACAGGCGTGCCTGTTGCAATCTCGCTCACCCGCTATCTGACGGGTGAATTGCAAGGCCGCGGTCAGGCCGATATGCCACCTGGTTTTGGATTGGGTCATCTGGCCATGGCGGATGCAATGGTTGAGGCCGACATCATCAATCGCCATTTCCATTGGAAATTCTTCACCAATCTTTACTCGCAAAGCGGTGAGATTACGGGGATCGGCCCTGCCTTGATGGGCTCGCTCTATATGATGCTGGTGGTGTTGGTGTTCTCGCTGATTTTTGGGGTCGCAGCCTCGATTTATCTTGAGGAATTCGCGCCCAAAAACAAATTCACCGATTTCATCGAGATCAACATTGCCAACCTTGCGGCGGTGCCGTCCATCGTGTTCGGTATCCTTGGGGCCGCAATTTTGTTCGCGCTGACGGATCTTGGAATTACAACCTCCATTCGCGGCACGGCCTTGCTTGGTGGCTTTGTTCTGTCTTTGATGACACTGCCCACCATTGTGATCGCGACCCGCGCGGCCCTCAAGGCGGTGCCGCCTTCAATCCGCGAAGCAGCCCTTGGGGTAGGGGCCTCGAAGGTGCAGGCCATGTTCCACCATATTCTGCCCCTCGCAGCGCCTGGCATTCTAACGGGCACGATTATCGGTATCGCGCAGGCCCTTGGGGAAACCGCACCTTTGCTGTTGATTGGTCTGTCTGTATCAACGGGCGCGGATCTGCTATCCTCGCCCTTCAGCGGGGGTCTGTTGGAGCAGACACAATCGATGCCAACGGTTGTTTACCTTTTGGCACAAAATGAAGATGCGCCTGTGCGCGAAGGTTTGGCACAATCCGCGATTATCGTGATGCTGGCCCTTCTGTTCTTGTTGAACTTCCTCGCCATTATCCTGCGCCGTAAATTCGAGCGGAGGTGGTAAGTCATGGAGACGAAAGTGAATAATATGCAACTCGACACCCGTATTGCAGGCGAGGATGCCATCAAGATCGCCGCGCGCAATGTGCAGGTCTATTATGGCGACACCCATGCGATTAAGGATGTGAATGTCGACATTCTCGATAAAACTGTGACCGCCTTTATTGGGCCGTCAGGCTGTGGAAAATCGACCTTTCTGCGCTGCTTGAACCGCATGAATGACACCATCTCGATTGCGCGTATTGAGGGCGATATTCGCATTGATGGCGAGGATATTTACGACCGCCGCGTTGACCCTGTGCAATTGCGCGCCAAGGTGGGGATGGTGTTCCAAAAACCAAACCCGTTTCCGAAATCCATTTACGAAAACGTGGCCTATGGCCCGCGCATTCACGGCTTGGCCCGCAGCAAGGCTGATCTAGACGAGATTGTCGAAAAAAGTTTGCGCCGTGCGGCCCTGTGGGATGAGGTGAAAGACCGCCTTGATGCCCCGGGAACGGGTCTATCGGGCGGGCAGCAGCAGCGCCTTTGTATCGGGCGGGCTGTGGCCACCAACCCTGAGATTTTGTTGATGGACGAGCCTTGTTCAGCGCTTGACCCTATCGCGACCGCGCAGGTGGAAGAATTGATTGACGAGCTGCGCAGCAATTATTCGGTCGTGATTGTAACCCACTCGATGCAACAGGCCGCACGCGTCAGCCAAAAGACCGCGTTTTTCCACCTAGGAAACTTGGTTGAATTTGACGACACCTCAAAGATTTTCACCAATCCCGAAGACCCGCGCACCGAAAGCTATATCACGGGCCGTATCGGCTAATTCTCGGCTTGGAAGGGCTGCCATGAACACGAATGAACATATCGTTTCCTCATTTGACCGCGACCTAGAGAGCATTCAGGCGGGGATCATGAAGATGGGCGGGTTGGTCGAGGACTCGATCCATAAATCGGTCTTGGCTTTGGACACGCGCGACCCTGAACTGGCCGATCTGGTGCGGGCAGGGGACGCGGCCATTGATGCCTTGGAAACCCAAGTGAACGAGGAAGCCGCGCGCATTTTGGCCTTGCGCTCGCCGACAGCGTCCGATTTGCGCACGGTGCTTTCTGTTTTCCGCGTCTCGACCAATTTGGAACGGATTGGGGATTATTCCAAAAACATCGCCAAGCGCAGCCATGCGGTGATGGCGCAGCCCCCGATTGAGGGCGCAACTGCCTCACTGCGCCGAATGGCGCGCGAGGTGGAACTGATGCTTAAAGATGTGCTTGATGCCTATATCCAACGGGATCTGGGCTTGGCCGAAGATGTGCGCGAGCGCGATCTTGAAATTGATCAGATTTATTCTGCACTTTTCCGCGAATATCTGACCTTTATGATGGAAGATCCAAGATCAATTACGGCCTGTATGCATTTGCATTTTATGGCAAAAAATATTGAGCGCATGGGGGATCACGTCACCTCGATTGCAGAGCAGGTGGTCTATCTCGTAACAGGCGCAATGCCTGAGGATATCCGCCCCAAGCAAGATGTGATCTCTGAATCCTCTAACAAGTCGTAATCCAACAAAAAAGTAGCGTAACATGGCACATTCCCCCGTAATTTTGGTTGTCGAAGACGAACCCGCACAGCGCGAGGTTTTGGCCTATAATATCGCGGCCGAAGGGTTTGACGTGCTGACCGCCGATAGCGGTGATGAGGCATTGCTTATCGCGCGCGAAACACCGCCCGATTTGATTATCTTGGATTGGATGCTGCCCAATGTGTCAGGCATCGAAGTGTGTCGTCAGTTAAAGTCAGGCACGCAAACGGCGCGGATACCTGTGATCATGCTTTCTGCGCGATCCGAAGAGGTCGACAAAATTCGCGGCCTTGAGACGGGCGCAGATGACTATGTCACGAAACCTTATTCCTTGGCCGAACTTCTGGCCCGCACCCGCAGCCAGTTGCGCCGCACACGGCCATCTTCGGTGGGGGAGACATTGGAATATGAGGATATCAAACTCGACACCAGCGCACATCGCGCATTCCGCGGTGAAGCACAGATTAATCTTGGGCCGACTGAGTTTCGTTTGCTGACCGCCTTCATGGAACGTCCTGGTCGCGTTTGGAGCCGTGAACAATTACTCGACCGCGTCTGGGGCCGCGATATCTATGTCGACAGTCGCACAGTCGATGTTCATGTTGGCCGTCTGCGCAAGGCGCTGCGAGGCGGGGGCGAGGGCGACCCAATTCGCACTGTGCGCGGCGCCGGATACGCTCTTGGGTGATCAGAGGGGCGCGAGATTTTGCGCCTATCCATTTATCCGATAATCATGATTATGTTAATTATTGTAATGCGGAAACACGCAGGATCACTTCAATAAAGCAACGCAACCACCTAATTTAACGAAGAAATAATATTCGCTCGACAGCCATCCCCCCGCGCAGATACATTCAATTCGCTAAACTTGGGGGTTGTTATGGTTGATGCACGAACTGCGCGTTACTTAGCCTGCGCTGATGCCGAGAGCTTGGTCACGCTTCATCAAGAGATGCTGACGTCTTACGGCTTTCGCTGTTTCATATATGCCACCAACCCAATTGCTGCTGAATTTGGCAAAACGGGTCACGCGCATGACAACCGTATCCTGCACAACTGCCCTAAAACGTTGGTTGCGGGCTATGTTGGCGAAAATCTCTATCGCGTCTGTCCTATCGTCAAATGGGCCATGTCCAACACTGGTGCAGAACCTTGGACACATCTGTCATCAGCGACACCTGATGGAACCGCGTTATCTCGTGCCGAGCGCGAATTATATGAGCTTTTTGCGGCTCACGCGATTACAGCGGGATATACAGTTTCGCTGCCACAGCGCCACCATGCGGCAAATGCGGAATTCGGATTGATCGGCGCAGAACATATGACCCAAGAGACACTTATCGACATCTGGGATGAATATGGTGCAGCTATCTTTGGCTATTGTCATCTGTTTCACCTATGCGCCACTGCACTGCCCGTATCGCCACATTTGCGAATCTTAACCGAACGACAGCGCGAAGCGTTGGAATTGGTAATCAAGGGACGCACCATGCGCGAGATAGCCTTTGCCATGGAGATAAATGTAACAACGGTTGAGAAACATCTACGCGGCGCACGAGATGTGCTACAGGCTGACACAACTGCGCAAGCCGCCGCTAAGGCACTGGTTTTAAATCAAATTTTTATTTGAGATTGATCGCAGAGCAAGTTTATTAACCAATTTTTAACCTATCTCACAGTTGCGTGACCATGGTCAGCCCTGAGGAATTCCTCAGTGTCGAATGTTCTTAAATTGAATATAATAACGCTATGTGTCGCGCGGTGTCCCCCGCAGGCACATACAGGTTGTACCTAGAGCAACCTGTCAGTCCCGCGTCCCCAAATTAAAAGCGGGCTGTTGGCGGCGTCATTCATGTCCCTGAGTGACGCCGTTTTCATTTAACAAGAAAAAAGGCAGGGGTTGCCCCCTGCCCTTCATTGTTTCGCAATTTGGTGCGGAGTTAGCCTTGGACGGCCTTCGCAACTTCTGCGGCGAAATCTTCTTTTTCCACCACAATGCCTTCACCAACCTCAAGGCGCACAAACCCTGTCAGCTCAACACCCGCTTCTTTCGCTGCAGCCGCGACAGTCAAGTCTGGGTTGATGACGAAGGCTTGGTTCACCAAGGTTACTTCGGAGAGGAATTTCTGCATACGGCCTTCGATCATCTTCTCGATGACAGCCTCTGGCTTGCCAGATTCACGCGCGATGTCGATTTGCACCTGACGCTCTTTTTCCACAATCGCAGGATCCAGATCATCCGTAGACAAGGATGCAGGGTTCACTGCTGCAACATGCATCGCCACCTGACGGGCAAAACCTTCATCGGTGCCATTGAACGCGACAAGAACGCCGATCTTGCCCATGCCATCAGCCGCGGCGTTGTGCACATAAGACACAACCGTCTGGCCCGACAATTTTGCCATGCGGCGCAGCGCCATGTTTTCACCGATTTTCGCAATCGCATCGGTGATCACTGTTTCAACAGGCTTGCCGCCCATATCCGCAGCTTTCAACGCATCTACATCATCCACGTCAAGCGCCGCTTGCGCGATGCTTGCAACCATGGATTGGAATTCAGCGTTTTTCGCAACGAAATCGGTTTCCGAGTTCACTTCAACCGCAACCGCGCTGCCGTTTGAAACAGCAACAGCAACCAAACCTTCGGCCGCAGTGCGACCAGATTTCTTGGCCGCCTTCGCCAAACCTTTGGTGCGCAACCAGTCAATCGCGGCGTCAAAATCGCCATCGGTTTCGGTCAGCGCTTTTTTTGCGTCCATCATGCCTGCGCCAGTTGCTTCGCGCAGGTCTTTTACCATTGCAGCTGTAATTGCCATGGTGAGAATCTCCTGATTTGTAAGTCAGGCGGGGATATGCCCCGCCGATATGTCACAGATATGTCAGTCGAGCGGGAAAGGCGCGCTTCCCCGCCAAACTTAGAACCCCTTAGGCAGAAGCGTCTTCTGCGGCTTCTTCAGCAGGTGCTGCTTCGGCCAAGGTTTCTTCGACAGTCTCTTCCATTGCGCCAAGGTCAACGCCAGCTGCATCCATCTGCGCGCTCATCCCATCAAGGGCTGCGCGCGAGATCAGATCACAGTAAAGGCTGATGGCACGCGCCGCGTCATCATTTCCAGGAATGACGTAATCCACGCCTGCGGGCGAACAGTTGCTATCAACAACCGCCACAACGGGAATGCCCAGCTTGTTGGCTTCGGCAATGGCGAGGTCTTCTTTGTTGACGTCAATCACAAAGATCAGATCAGGCAGGCCGCCCATTTCGCGGATACCGCCAAGCGAGGCTTGCAGCTTCGCCTGATCGCGCTCCATGCCAAGACGCTCTTTCTTGGTCAGGCCCTCAATACCATTTTGCATCGCTTCATCAATCTCGTTCAAACGCTTGATCGAGTTGGAAACAGTCTGCCAATTGGTCAGCGTGCCGCCCAACCAACGGTGGTTCATGTAATACTGTGCGCAACGCTCTGCCGCTTCGGCAATGGGGCGCTGTGCCTGACGCTTGGTGCCTACGAACAAGATGCTGCCGCCTTTGGCAACAGTTTCGCGCACAGCAACCAAAGCCTGCTCAAGCAGGTCAACAGTCTGGGTCAGGTCAAGAATGTGAATCCCATTGCGGTCGCCGTAGATATACGGAGCCATGCGAGGGTTCCAACGATGGGTCTGGTGACCAAAGTGAACGCCAGCTTCCAAAAGCTGACGCAAAGAAAAATCAGGAAGCGCCATAATAGTTTCCTTTCCGGTTTGCGCCTGAGCGAGGGATCAGGGGCCGTGCCCCAACCGGTGGATCGATAGGGATGTCTCCCCTATGCGACCCGCCCTCGCCTGTGAATTGCCCTTTCGGACAGGCGCGCTTTAGGGCATTTTCCCCCTGCCCGCAAGGGCCATCTGCAACAGCACTGCTGGGGCATAGACGTAGGCCGATAGGCGGGATAGAGACGCAGCCATGACAAAAAACAGCATTATCTGCATCGGATCGGTTCTGTGGGACGTGATTGGTCGCACAGATACGGCAATGGCCCTTGGCGATGATGTTGCGGGGCGTGTTACGCGCATCCCTGGCGGGGTGGCGTTGAATATTGCCATCGGGCTTGCCGCCTATGGGATGCAGCCCGTTTTGCTGACCATGATCGGGCGTGATGCCGAAGGCGCGGATTTGCTGGCCTTTTGCGAAAAGCGCGGCATGAATTGCGACCATGTTTTTCGCAGCTCTGAATGGCCGACCGACCACTACATGGCGATTGAGGCGCAAGGCCAAGTGATGGCTGCCATCGCCGATGCACATGGCCTTGAGGCCGCAGGCGCGCAGATTTTAGCCCCCCTAGAGCATGGCCCCTTGGGGGATGCCGCGGCCCCCTATCAAGGCGTAGTGGCGCTTGATGGCAATTTGACCGAGGCGCTTTTGGCTTATATTGCGGATGCCCCTGCCTTTCAGGCGGCGGATTTACGCATTGCGCCCGCATCACCCGGCAAGGCCACGCGTCTTTGCCCGCTTTTGCATCACCCAATGGCAAGCCTTTATGTCAACCGCCGTGAGGCCTGTTTGATTGCAGGGCAAGCGCCTGACCTCTCGGCCACAGAGGCCGCAGATGCGCTGATCGCGGCGGGGGCGGCGCGCGTGATCGTGACCGATGGTGCGGGCCTGACTGTAGACGCCAAGGCGGGTGCCGAAAAAGTAACGGGCACGCCACCACAGGTCACCGCCACCCGCGCGACAGGTGCAGGGGATCGGTTCATGGCCGCCCATATCGCCGCCGAAACCGGTGGTGCATCGCGTCAAGAGGCGCAAATGTTTGCACTCAACGAAGCCGCCGCTTATGTGGCGGGAAAGGATTAAGCATGCTTCCCCTCACCATAGCCCCGGATGTTGCGCATGCCCTAAAGACAGGCGGCGCTGTGGTTGCCCTTGAAAGCACCATCATCACCCATGGCATGCCCTACCCCGCCAATTTTGAAACCGCACAGGCCGTTGAGGCCGAAATTCGAGACCAGGGTGCGGTGCCTGCCACAATCGCAGTGGTTCAGGGGGAAATTAAAATTGGGCTTTCCGAGGCAGAGTTGCGCAACCTTGCGCAGGTCACGGGGGCTGCAAAACTTTCGCGGGCTGATTTGGCGGCGGCGCTTGTTCTTGGCCAGACAGGTGGCACCACAGTGGCCGCAACCATGATCTGCGCCCATCTTGCAGGCATTCGCGTGTTTGCTACGGGGGGCATTGGGGGCGTGCATCGCGGGGCGGAGCACAGTTTTGACATCTCTGCCGATTTGCCAGAACTGGCCGAAACGCCTGTGACGGTGGTCTGTGCGGGGGCAAAGGCCATTTTAGATTTGCCCAAAACATTTGAAACGCTCGAAACATTGGGCGTGCCTGTCATTGCCTATGGCCAAGAGATGATCCCTGCCTTTTGGTCACGCGACAGTGGCATTCGCGCGCCCCTGCAAATGAACAGCCCCCAAGAGATCGCCCGCGCCCATCTGATGCGCGGGACATTGGGGCTGAATGGCGGGCAATTGGTTACAAACCCAATTCCTCAGGCGGATGAAATCACCGCCGAAACCCTTGCGCCTGTGATCGAAAATGCGGTGCGCAAGGCCGATGCACAGAACATCACCGCAAAGGCACTGACCCCCTTTCTTCTCGCTGAAATTCTAGAGGCCACCCAAGGGGCAAGCCTTGCAGCCAATATTGCCCTGATCCGTAACAATGCGCGCCTTGGCGCGCAGATTGCGCTGGCCATGGCAATGGAACCCTGACGACCCCGCCGCCCCTTGCCTCTTGTAAGGTTAACGAAACCCCCTTACATCTGATCAACACAGATTTAACGGTTCCCCAACGCGCCCCCGCATCATGCAATTGCCCGAAAATCCCAAACCCCCACGCCGCGGCATCTTGGCCGCCCTACGCAATAATTTCTTTACAGGCGTGGTGGTCATTGCCCCGATTGCGGTGACCATTTGGTTGGTCTGGACGCTGATCGGATGGATCGACAGTTGGGTTTTGCCCTTTATTCCAGGCCGCTATAACCCGCTTTTTTTGATCCAACATTATACGGGCCTTCAGGTTGATATTCGCGGCCTTGGCGTGGCGACCTTCCTCGTTTTTGCGGTGATTGTTGGCTGGATTGCCAAGGGCCTCATTGGCCGCTCGCTGATCCGTTGGGCCGAAAGTTTGGTTTTGTCGATCCCGCTTGTGCGCTCTGTCTATTCAGGGCTGAAACAGATTGTCGAAACTGTTTTGGCACAAGGCGAGCAGAATTTTGACCGCGCCTGCATGGTCGAATATCCGCGCAAAGGTATCTGGGCCATCGCCTTTGTCTCGACCAAGGCCAAAGGCGAAGTAGCCGAAAAGCTTGGCGATGATCTGATTTCCGTGTTTTTGCCCACTACACCAAATCCGACATCAGGCTTTTTGCTCTTTGTGCCTCGCAAGGACACGATTGAACTGGATATGACTGTCGAGGACGCAGCAAAGCTGATCATTTCCGCGGGGCTTGTCTACCCTAATGGAAAGGATGCAAAAAAAGCGGTCGAGGCTATGGCCGCGTCCAAGACCGCAAAATAGACCCGCGACCGCATCAGCCTAAAACACTAAAAAAGGGCGGCTCTTCGACCGCCCCTTTTTTTATTGCGCCTCTACCCACCAGACATCGGGCTGCCATCCGATCCAATCGCCATAAATCGGGATGTAGTCGGGGAATTTCAGCTCTGCATTATGCGCCAAGCGGCTGATTGGCGAATACCAAAATGGGATCACATAACGCTCGCTCATCAGCACGCGATCCAAAGCGTGGACAGCCGCGCGGTAATCCTCTTGACTTGCCGAGGTCAACATTTGGTCAATCATCGCCTCAATCGCAGGATGGCAGGCCCCCATCAAATTGCGTGATCCTGTGGTTTCCGCCAAATCACAGCCCCAATAAAGCCGCTGCTCATTGCCCGGGCTTAGCGACAGACCGCGGGTGATATCGGTCATATCAAAGTCGAAATTATCAATCCGTTCGCGATATTGTGCGCTGTCAACAGTTGTGACTGTGGGAACAATCCCAAGCCGTGCCAAAGCCTCGACATAGATATTCACGATGGATTGCATCTCGGTCGACCCTTGGGAGAGCAGAATATCAAAGGTAAAAGGCGCCCCTTCAGGCGTCTGCATCACGCCATTTTCAACGCGATATCCTGCCTCCTCAAGCAGCGCCATTGCGCGGCGAATGCCTGCGCGATTGGCCTCGGTGCTATCGGTTTGTGGCAGGGCATAGCCCTCAAGCGCCCCTTGCAGCAAATCCGCCTCAAACGGCGCAAGGAACTCGGCCACACGGCCCGTGGCCGCCCCATCGCGCATGCCCAAGGGCGAGTTTGAGAAATAAGAGGTAATCCGCGGCTCGACCCCGCCATTCAAGGTGAGATTGATATATTCGAAATTAAAGGCTTGGATCATCGCCTCGCGGACGCGCCAATCGGAAAAGGCCGCGCGGCGCGTGTTCATCACCAACCCATTCATTCCAGAGGGGCGCTGATGCGGCACTTCGGAAAGAATAACCTCGCCTGATTGCACGCGGGGGAATTGATAATTCTCAGCCCAATTTGCCGCGTTTGTTTCGCGCATTGTCGTCACGATACCCGCTTTGAACGCCTCAAACATCGCATTGCCATCGGCAAAGAATTCCAAGCGGATTTCATCAATCACATTGGTGCCACGGCGCACGGGCAAGTCCGCCCCCCAATAATCAGGATTACGGCGTAAGGACACAAAACGCCCCGCCTCGAAATCATCAACCACATAAGGGGCCGAAGCGATGGGGATCACATCCAAACCTGAGGCCTGAAAATCTTGCCCGTCCCATTGCGCCTTTTTCAAAATGGGGCGCAGGCCCATGATCAGCGCCATTTCACGATCAGCTTCCTTGAACGTGATCCGCAAGCGGCGCTCATCAAGCGCCTCGATTGTTTCGACATTCTGCCACGCATTCAGATAGCGCGGATGCCCTTCGGTGCCCAAAGTCTCGTATGACCAAATCACATCTTCCATTGTGACAGGGCTGTTATCCGAGAATCGCGCCGCAGGGTTAAGCGTGAACTCAACCCAAAACCCCGCAGGATCAACCTCTACCGATTCGGCCAACAGGCCGTAAAGCGTGAACGGTTCGTCCCAAGAGCGGATCAAAAGCGATTCATATGCCAAGAACCGCAATTGCCATGGCGTGCTGCCCAAACGGATATGCGGGTTGAGGCTGTCAAAGCCCCCAACCTCGCCTGTCACGATCCGCCCGCCTGTCGGCGCATCTGGATTTGCATAGGGCAAATGCACAAAATCTGGTGGGAGGGCAGGCTCGTCATACATAGCAATGCCATGTTGCGGTTCGGCATGTGCGGTTGACACAGCGACAATCGCGGCCCCCACCCATACCCCCAAACGTGTGAAACAAACTCGTGCCATTTTGAAAACAATCCCCGTTTTCTTATGAATTATAGGAACAATGCTAGGGGCTTGGCGCAAGAAGCGCAAACTTTTCTCTTGGAACTCTACCGCAAACATGATTATACATAGGGCACTGCTCGATAGGTTTCTTGCCTGTATGAAACCTGCCTCAATAACTTGCGCCGGCCTTGTGCCGGCGTTTTTTTTGGGGTTTTCTCTGCGGCAGCGGGTCTAGGCCCCCTCCCCCATATTCGAGCCGCAGGAGATTCTTACCATGGCATTGCAGACTGATCTTTCAGGAAAAACCGCTGTTATCACGGGTTCAAACTCGGGGATTGGGCTGGGCGTGGCTGAGATACTGGCGCAGGCGGGCGCGGATGTTGTTCTCAATTCCTTTACGGACCGTCCCGAAGACCATGATCTGGCGGCTGATTTAGGCAAACGTCATGGCATCAGCGCACGCTATATCGCGGCAGATATGTCGAAGCCCGATCAATGCCGCGCCCTTATTGAGGCGGCGGGGCGATGTGATATTCTTGTGAACAATGCGGGCATTCAACATGTCGCCCCGATTGAGGGCTTCGCACCCGAAAAATGGGACGCGATCATCGCGATCAATCTCTCCTCCGCGTTTCATACCACGGCTGTGGCGCTGCCGATGATGCGCAAGGCGGGTTGGGGGCGCGTGGTCAATATCGCCTCGGCGCATGGATTGACCGCCTCGCCCTATAAATCGGCCTATGTGGCGGCAAAGCACGGGGTCGTTGGCCTGACCAAGGTGACCGCCCTTGAAACTGCCGAAGACCCCATCACAGCAAACGCCATTTGCCCGGGCTATGTCTTGACGCCATTGGTCGAGGCCCAAATCCCCGATCAAATGAAAACGCATAATATGAGCCGTGACCAAGTTGTGCGGGATGTAATGTTGGCCCGCCAACCTTCCAAAGAATTCGCCACAGTTGAACAACTGGGCGGCACAGTTGCGTTTCTGTGCAGCGCTGCAGCCGATCAGATCACAGGAACAACCCTATCCGTTGATGGCGGTTGGACAGCCCTATGAGCATCAAACTCGATATCCTATCCGATCCGATTTGCCCGTGGTGCTATATTGGTTGGACAAACCTTGCCCGCGCAATGGAACAGCGCGCAGACCACCCCTTTGTGGTCGAATGGCATCCGTTCCAATTGAACCCCGATATGCCGCCCCAAGGGATGGATCGTGCCACCTATCTTGAGACAAAATTTGGCGGGCGCGCCAATGCCGCCACCGCCTATGCCCCCGTTCTGGAACATGCCGAAAAAGCGGGTTTGTCGATAGATTTTGCCGCTATTCCCCGCACGCCCAATACATTGAACGCGCACCGCCTCATCCATTGGGCGGGGCTAGAGGGGCGCCAAACCGCGGCTGCGGTGGCAATTTTCAAGGCCTATTTCATCAGCCACCGCGATATCGGTGCCGCAGATGTTCTAGAGGGTATCGCAAGCGAGATCGGTCTTGACCGCGCAATGATCGCGCGCCTCTTGGCGGGTGATGCGGATCAGGCCGACATCACCGCACGCGACCAACATGCCCGCACCCGTGGGGTGACGGGGGTGCCCTGTTTTATTATCGCCAATCAACACGTTGTAACTGGCGCACAGCCTAGCGATTTCTGGCTCAATGTGATTGATGAGCTCAACCAACAAGTCCAAGAAACGGCCCCCGAATGACCCCTGCCTCAAAATCCCCGTCAAAGCTTGAATTTACAGCGATGATGGGGGTGCTCTTTGCAACCATCGCCTTTTCGATGGATGCAATGCTGCCCGCCCTGCCCCAAATCGCGGCCGAGCTTTCGCCAGATGACATCAACCGCGCGCAATTGATCCTGACCTCATTTATTTTTGGCATGGGGATCGGAATTTTCATCGCTGGCCCAATTTCAGACGCTTTGGGACGCAAGCCCGTGATTTATCTCGGCGCAGGGTTCTATGCGCTTGGGGCGATCTTGGCCCATTATGCCCCCTCTCTCGAGCTTGTTTTGGCGGCGCGCGTTTTGCAGGGCATCGGTGCCGCAGGCCCGCGTGTTGTGACCTTGGCAATGGTGCGCGACCTTTATCAGGGCCGCGCGATGGCACAGATTGTGTCCTACGCCATGTTGGTTTTCACCATTTTCCCTGCCATCGCCCCGTTAATCGGTGCGGCGATTATCGCGGGCTTTGGCTGGCGGGCGATCTTCGTGGCGTTTTTGGTCTTTATCGTTTTATCAGTCTCATGGCTGGGTCTGCGGCAACCCGAAACGCTACCGCCCGAGCGGCGGCAAAAGCCAAATCTTGCTGCCCTTAAATCCGCCATTTCGACCGCCCTTGGCATGCGCCAAATGCAGCTTTCCATTCTTGTGCAAACCTGCGTATTCGGGGCGCTTTTTGGGGTGATTTCCTCAATTCAGCAGGTGTTTGACCTCAGCTTTGGACGCGGCGCTGAATTTCCATTCTGGTTTTGTGCGATTGCATTGATGGCTGCCCCCTCAGGGCCAATCAACGGCAAAATGGTTATGCGATTTGGTATGCGCGCGATGGTGCGCGGCACGTTATTTGTGGTGCTGTTCAACAGCAGCATCGCGCTATTAGCCTTTGGCCTGATCTTTGAGGCGGGGCAAGGCTTTGCGCTTTATATTGCATGGACGCTGACCATCTTTGCCGCTGCAGCCTTTACCTTGGGCAATCTAAACGCCCTCGCGCTAGAGCCTTTGGGCCATATCGCGGGCACGGCCAGTTCGGTAATGGGCGCCATCGCAACCATCGGCGGCGCGGTTCTGGGGGCGATTGTGGGCCAGTTTTTTGACGGCACACCCCTGCCCCTGATCTCATTCGCGCTGATCTTTGCCGCAATCGCCGTGGGGCTGATGCAAATGATGCCAAAATCCGAACAGGCAGGCTAGCCCTTCGCCTGTTCGGCCAGATCGCGGGCAATTGCGAAGGCCCCTTTGATCTTATCGGCATCCTTGGCCCAGTCACGGCGAATGACGATTTTATTATCTTTGATCTTAGCCAACCCGCGCTGATTTTCGACAAAGGCAACAAGGCCCGCAGGGTTCGGGAATTTGTCATTATGGAATTGCAAAGTCGCCCCTTTGGGCCCCGCATCCATCTTGGCGATATGGGCGCGTTTGCACATCGCCTTGATGCGCATGACCAAAAGCAGCGTGTTCACTTCGCGCGGCAGCGGGCCGAAGCGGTCAATCATCTCGGCGGCAAACCCTTCGAGATCGACCTTGCTTTCCAATTGCGACAGGCGGCGATAGAGGCCAAGCCGCACATCCAAATCGGGGATATAGGCCTCGGGGATCATGACAGGCACGCCCAAATTGATCTGCGGCGACCATTGCCCGTCACTGACAGTGCTTTCGGCCGCACCAGAGCGGATGGCGGCAATCGCCTCCTCCAACATGGATTGATACAGCTCGAACCCCACCTCGCGGACATGGCCCGATTGCTCCTCACCCACGATATTGCCTGCCCCGCGAATATCGAGGTCTTGGGATGCGATGGTGAAGCCTGCACCAAGACTGTCGAGGCTGCCCAACACCCTGAGGCGTTTTTCAGCGGCGGGGGTCAATTTTCCGCGCGGCTTGGTCGTCAGATAGGCATAGGCGCGGGTTTTCGCGCGCCCTACACGGCCCCTGATCTGATACAACTGCGCCAGACCAAACATATCCGCGCGGTGAATGACCATCGTATTGGCGGTCGGGATATCAATCCCCGATTCAATGATCGTTGTGGCAAGCAGAACATCGTATTTGCCATCGTAAAACGCATTCATGCGATCATCGAGATCACCTGCGGCCATCTGGCCATGCGCCACCACGAAACTGACCTCTGGCACATGATCCCGCAGGAAGGTTTCGATCTCGGGCAAGTCTTCAATGCGCGGCACAACATAAAAGGACTGACCACCGCGATAATGTTCGCGCAACAGCGCCTCGCGGATGGTGGCCGCGTCAAATTCGCTGACATAAGACCGAATAGCCAACCGATCAACCGGCGGCGTTCCAATCAGGCTAAGGTCACGCACACCAGAAAGCGACATCTGCAATGTGCGCGGAATGGGCGTGGCCGATAGGGTCAGCACATGAACCTCAGAGCGGAATTCTTTGAGCCGCTCTTTGTGGTTCACGCCAAAGCGTTGCTCTTCATCAATCACCAAAAGCCCAAGATTGGCAAAGCGCACCCCTTTGGCCAAGAGCGCGTGGGTGCCGATGACAATATCCACTGTCCCATCCGCCAACCCTGCGCGGGTTTCTGCGGCTTCTTTCGCGGACACAAAGCGAGACAATTGCGCAACTTTAAGCGGGAAGCCACGAAACCGCTCGGCAAAGGTGCGGGCGTGTTGACGCGCAAGCAATGTCGTGGGGGCGATCACCGCCACCTGCAGGCCAGAGGCCGCCGCAATAAAGGCCGCGCGCATGGCGACTTCGGTTTTGCCGAACCCAACATCGCCCACGATCAAGCGATCCATGGGGCGGCCACGGGCCAAATCTTCCACCACATCCGCGATGGCAGACAGCTGATCCTCGGTTTCCTCATAGGGGAAGCGGGCGCAGAAATTCTCCCACATGTCATCGGGCGTGCCCAAAATCGGCGCTTGGCGCAATTCGCGTTCGGCGGCAATCCGAATAAGCTTATCCGCAATCAGGCGGATGCGTTCCTTCATCCGCGCCTTTTTCGCCTGCCATGCGCCACCGCCAAGCTTATCAAGCAGACCCTCATCATGGCCATAGCGACTGAGAAGTTCGATATTCTCAACGGGCAAGAACAGACGATCCCCGCCTGCATATTCAAGGGCCAAACATTCATGCGGGGCGCCCGCGGCGGTGATGGTTTCAAGCCCCTTAAACCGCCCGATGCCGTGATCAACATGCACCACCAGATCACCCGCTGAAAGGCTTTGCGCCTCGGTCAGGTAATTCTCGGCACGTTTGGTTTTGCGGCGGGGACGGATCAGCCGGTCGCCCAACACATCTTGCTCTGAGATCACTGCTAGATTGGGGGCGGTAAACCCCTCCTCAAGCGGCCAGATCACGCAAGAGATGCTGCCTTTGGGCAGATCAGGCGTGAAATGATCAAGTTTGACCAAACCAGACAAGCCTTGATCGGTCAAAATCTGCATCAGGCGTTGCCGCGCCCCTTCTGACCAAGAGGCCAAAATTACCGCGCGCGATTGGCGCATATCGCGGATATGATCGCAAAGCGCCTCAAATATATTGATATTCTCTTGCTGCCGTTCAGGCGCGAAATTGCGCCCGACACGTCCGCCTGCATCAATCACATTCGGGCCCGTGGCGGCAGGCAGCGGTGAGAAATGCAAAACCCGATGCGGCGCCAAAGCGGCGGCAAACCGCGTCTCGTCCAGATAGAGCAAGTCAGGCGGCACAGGTTTATAGACGCTGTCCAACCGCCCCTTTTGCGTCAATGCCGTTTTGCGCGTGTCATATTGATCGCTGATCGTCTCCCATCGTGCGGCGTGCTGCGGCGCAGTCTGGTCATCCATCGTGACCACGGCATCGGGCAGATAATCAAACAAAGTCTCAAGCTTGGGGTGAAAATAGGGCAGCCAATGTTCCACGCCTTGGTATTTACGCCCCGCACTGACCGCCTCGTAGAGCGGATCATCATTTCCCGCAGCCCCAAATTCGATGCGGTAATTCTGTCGAAACCGCGTGATTGCGGCCTCGTCCATCACAACCTCGGAGACGGGCGAAAGCGATAAATGGGTCAGAGTTTCAAGACTGCGCTGCGTGACAGGGTCAAAACTGCGCAGCCCATCAAGAACATCGCCAAAAAGGTCAAGCCGATAGGGTTGCGGCGTTCCCGCAGGCCAAATGTCAATAATCCCGCCGCGCAGGGCATAATCCCCCGCCTCGGTCACAGTGGGGGTTTGCGTGAACCCCATGCGCACCAAAAAGGCGCGCAAGGCGTCTTCGTCTATGCGCTGACCCACAGTGGCGTGAAAGGCCGCCTCACGCAGCAAATCGCGCGGGGGCAAAAATTGCGTGGCCGCATTGAGCGTGGTTAAAACAACCGCAGGCCCAACCCCGCCCTGCACCAACCGCGCTAAGGTCGCCATGCGCCGCGCTGAAATTTCGGCATTGGGGGAGATGCGATCATAGGGCAGACAATCCCAGCCGGGAAAGCGCAGAAGGGTCAGATCAGGGGCAAAGAATTGCAGCGCAGCGGCAATGCTTTCAGCACGTTTGTCATCACGCGCAATATGCAGCACCATTGTCTCATCAGACCCCGCGCGCTCTAATTCGCGCAGGATCATCTGCGCGTCATATCCTTCGGGCACGCCAGAGGCGCGAATATGGGCGGGTTGGGGTTTTGCGTGTGACATGAAAGCGTCAGGTAAAGGGGCAGCCCCGCGTGTCAAGATCAAAGCGGTGATTGCGGCACCCGTTGAAGGAAAAACACGCCCCAAATCGCCGTGAAAAAAATCAACACGCTGCCAAGGAATTGCAAACGGCGGCGATGGCGCATCAATGCGCGGATCTGATCCTGTGGCGGGATCTGCGGCCAAGCCTTCGCCAAACGATTGCGCAAATAGCCGACACCTACGGCGGGCATCACAAGAAAGAACACCGACTGCGCCAAAGGACTGTCATAATAAAAGCCAAGCGCAGCCAGAAAGCCCAAGATCAGCCCTAAAAGCGTCACCAAGATTGGCCCAAACTGTGCATTGAGGCCGCGCAAATCACGCGCGGTGATCTCGGCCAATTGCAGCGCATCGCTTCGCGCAGTTTCATCCCCTAATTCGGCACGGCGGATCATTGCAAAGGGCACACCAAGCGTGGTTTGTGTCCAATGTGACCACAAAAGCGCAAACAACACCCAATACCACACCGCCTCAAAAGCGGAGAAATCCAAAACCGTGATGATATGATCGAGAAACTGCACTGATTTTCTTGGCCCTATTTTCGCACCCCGCCCCCTTCTACGCGGCAATTATGGCCTTTTCTAGCCTTGAGAAATCTCCTGTGACCTGTCAGAAATTTGAGACAGATAGGATCAAGGAGATCAGCGTGACCCAAGCCCCGTTTCCCCTCGCCCGTCATCGCCGCACCCGCGCAAGCGCCGCTTTGCGCAATCTGACCCGCGAGGTGGAATTAAGCGTCAATGATCTCATTTGGCCCGTGTTTTTGCGCGATGGCGAAGGGGTTTGCGAACCTGTCGCCTCCATGCCTGGGGTCAATCGTTTGTCGCTTGATTTGGTGGTCAAAGCCGCGCAGGAGGCCGAGGCGCTTGGCATTCCCGCGATCTGCCTGTTCCCCTATACAGATCCCGCGCTGAAAACCGAGGACTGCGCCGAGGCGTGGAACCCTAAAAACCTGACCAATCGCGCGATTGCCGCCATTAAAAAGGCCGCCCCGAATATTGCGGTCATGACCGATATTGCCCTCGATCCTTATAATATCAAAGGGCATGACGGCTATGTGCGCAATGGTGAAATCATCAATGACGAAACCGTTGAGGCATTGGTGAAAATGGCATTGGCGCAGGCCGAGGCAGGCGCAGATATCTTGGGGCCATCGGATATGATGGATGGCCGCACCCGCGCCATTCGCAGCGCGCTTGAAGGGGCAAACCACCGCAATGTGACGATTATGTCCTATGCGGCAAAATTCGCCTCAAGCTATTACGGGCCATTTCGTGATGCGGTAGGTGCGTCTGGTGCGCTGAAAGGTGATAAAAAAACCTATCAAATTGATCCCGCCAATCGCAACGAGGCCTTGGCCTGCGTTGAGCGCGATTTGATGGAAGGGGCGGATATGGTTATGGTGAAACCAGGCCAGCCCTATCTCGACATTGTGCGCGCGGTCAAAGACCGCTTTGGCGCGCCGACCTATGCCTATCAGGTCTCAGGCGAATACGCGATGATCGAGGCTGCCGCAGCTAACGGGTGGATTGACGGCGAGAAAGTCATGCTTGAAAGCCTGATGTGTTTCCGCCGCGCGGGCTGTGATGGTGTGTTGACCTATTTCGCCCCAAGGGTTGCGGCCATCCTACAGGGCTAGGCAAAAACACCTCAAACCTGCGTCAATTGATAAAATTGCGCCGCTTTGGTCATGACAAACCACGCGCGACCCCGTAAAAGATAGGCAGAGACATTACAGGGAATGAGGTCACATATGAGCAGTGAAACAAAAACATCTCATTCGCCCCAAATTTTGACCCGCCGCAATTTCGTGCTTGGCGGGTCGGCGGTGCCGCTCTTGGCGGCCTGCGGCAATGGGGTGAATTCGCAAGCCTCGCAGCGTCTGGATGCACGCGTGGACAGCGCGCAGGAATTCATGTTCCAAGAAGTTCCAGGAACAGAAGAACTGGCCTATAACGCGGCTGGTGTTCTGATCATGCCATTGGTCACCGAGGCTGGCTTTGGCTTTGGCGCATCTTATGGGCGCGGCGCATTGCGTATCAATGGCGCAACAGTTGATTATTACAACGCAATCAGCGGATCTTTCGGATTTCAAATCGGTGCGCAGCAATATGCACATGCGCTGTTTTTCATGACTGAGGAGGCGCTTAGTTCGTTCCGTGGCTCGCCGGGTTGGGCGGTTGGTGCCGATGTACGCTATGCCTTTAACGCAAGCGGTGCATCTTTGGGCATCGACAGCAACACCCTGACAAATCCCGTGATTGCGGTGGTGTTTGGTCAGGCGGGGCTGATTGCGGGCGCCACGCTTGAAGGCACGCGCTACTCGCGCATCATCCCGTAACTGACAGGGCAATGGGGTCGCTGCTGCGTTGGTTTGTGCGGATCACCTCAGTGGTGATCTTTGTGGTTGTGGTTGCAACCACGATTGCCTATTGGTTTGCCGCGCGATCCCTGCCCCAGTATAACGCCACATGGCGTATGGCAGGCTTGGAAAACGGCGCCGAGATTGTGCGCGCGCAAGGGGCAATCCCGCATATTTTTGGGACGACTGACCAAGATGTGTTCTACGGCCTTGGCGTTGCGCATGCCCAAGACAGGCTGTGGCAGATGTTGGTTTTGCGCCGCACGGCACAAGGCCGCCTTTCTGAAATATTCGGAGACCGCAGCCTACGCAGCGATGACCTTATGCGCCGCCTTGATCTCGAGGCCTATGCGGAAGCATCCTATGCCAATTACTCGGCCGCCGCCCGCAACGATCTCGAGGCCTATGCCGCAGGGGTCAATGGGTGGTTGGATCAAATCGCGCGCGAGGCCTTAGGGCGTGGTGCGCCCGAATTGTTCTTGTTTGAACCCGATATCGCCCCATGGCGACCGCAAGACAGTATCGCAATCTCAATGTTGATGGCCCTCACCTTGAG
Organism: Rhodobacterales bacterium HKCCA1288; assembly: GCA_015693905.1. Lineage (NCBI taxonomy): Bacteria > Pseudomonadati > Pseudomonadota > Alphaproteobacteria > Rhodobacterales > Rhodobacterales bacterium HKCCA1288. The sequence goes on from CP065161.1 coordinate 554,566, forward strand.
TGACCAAGCGCAAAGCGATGTCTTGCGGGCCCGCGCGATTTTGGCCCTAGATCGCCCTGAACGCATTCGAGATTTGCTGCCCGATGCCCCGGGTGCGGGCATCGCGGCGCTGCCGCAATATGCAAGCCTATTCAACGCCGATCCCAGTGATTTTGCTGAAATCACAACCACGCCCCGCATTGAGGACCCGCTCTATCCTGTGGCGCCCCGCGGCCTTGCGGGGGCGTCCAACGCATGGGCCGCAGCCCCATTTCGCGCGACAAGCGGCGCGACCCTTCTGGCCAATGACCCCCATTTGGGTTTAAGCGCCCCATCGATTTGGTATCTGGCGCGGCTTGAACTGGCCTCAGGCGGGGTAATTGGGGCGACCATTCCTGGCATGCCCATCGTGGCCGTTGGGCGGTCTGATCGTTTGGCATGGGGCATGACCTCGGCCTATATCGATGATATGGATCTCTTCGTTGAAGAACTTGATCCAAACGATCCTACGCTTTACCGCGCGGGGGCGGAGTTTATCCCCTTTGAAACGCGCCAAGAGATTATTCAGGTCGCCGATAGTGCGCCTGTAACCATCACTCTGCGCAACAGCCGAAATGGCCCCGTTATCCCTGCGACCCATTGGGATTTGGGCACGGTCACGCCTGAAAACCATGTCATGGCTTTGGCATGGACGGCGCTCAACCCCCGCAATACCAGTTTGCAAGCGGGGCTTGCCTTGATGCGTGCGCAATCCGTGGATGCAGCCATTCGCGCCACGCGCGCTCATATCGCGCCCTCGCAAAACCTGACTTTGGCCGATAGTGCAGGCAATATCGCGCTGCAGGTCATTGGCCGCCAACCCCGCCGCAATCCTGAGATGATTGGTCAGGGGCGCATCCCTGCGCAAGGATGGCTTGACCAGAACCGATGGCGCGGCATGATGCCCGCTGAGGCCAATCCAAGCTTTGTGAACCCAGAGGGCGGGATCGTTGGCAACACCAATAACAAAACGATAGATCGCGCCTTTCCAGATCATTTGAGCTATAATTGGGGCGATACGCAGCGCGTGTTGCGCTGGCAGCGGTTGATGCAAATGCGCGAAGTGCATACGCGCGATAGTTTCATCGAAGCGCAGCTTGATCCCGTCTCTGCTGCGGCTGTGAATATTCTGCCTTTGGTTGGGGCGGAGTTGTGGTTCACAAGCACAACCGCCCCCGAAGGCACGCCCGAACGGATGCGCGCCCGCGCCTTGGAGCGTTTGGCGGATTGGGACGGCAATATGAACGAGCATATGCCCGAGCCCTTGATCTACATCGCGTGGATGCGCGCGCTGCAACAGCGGCTGATCCGTGACGATATCGGCCCCTTGGCTGATCAATTTTATGCGGTTGAACCAATTTTTATCGAGCGCGTGTTCCGTAACATCGATGGCGCAGCGGTCTGGTGTGATCTGCGAACGACATCGCGCGTTGAGACCTGCCCCGAAATCGCAGAGGCCGCGCTTGACGATGCCTTGCTTGAATTGCGCGAGACATATGGCGCGAATTTGGACAGTTGGCGGTGGGGCGCGGCACATGAGGCGGTGCATCGTCATCCCGTCTTGGGCCAAACCGATCTTTTTTCGTGGATTGTAAACATCCGCCAATCCACATCGGGCGGGCCGCATAGCCTGATGCGCGGGGCTATTTCATGGGAGGGGAATGCGCCCTATGAAAATCGTCACGCGGCAGGCTATCGCGGGGTGTATGACTTTGCCGATCTCGACAGCAGTGTCTTTGTCATTTCCACGGGCCAATCAGGCCATCCGTTAAGCCGTCATTATGACGACTTATCTGAACTGTGGCGGCGCGGCGAATACCTTCCCATGAGCCTTGATCCAACCCTTGCGCGGGCCGGAAATCTTGGTATCACAACCTTGATCCCCCGCTAAAGTTTTGAAAACCGCGCACTTTGGGTGGCAGTCCATTCGACTGTGAAATGCTGGCCCTGATCATCAACGTGCTCTTCGCGCACCACGCCCTGCTCAAACAGCCATGCACGCGCGCGGCCTGCGGAATGGGGCAGATGCAGGGTTTCGGTGATCTTTGGCGGGGCCAGTTGCGCGGCAATCATGCGGTGCAGGTGATCTACCCCCTCGCCTGTCAATGCCGACATTGCGACAACATCAGTGCGCCGCGCGGCTAACACGCGCAAACTGTCCTGCGCCTCAGGGCTAAGTCGGTCGATCTTATTCCATACTTCGATCTGCGGCACATCCTTGGACACCCCCAATTGCTCAAGGATCAAATGCACTTCGGCGGCCTGTTCCTCGGTTTGCGGGTGCGAAATGTCGCGCATATGCAAAATAAGGTCAGCGTCCAAAACCTCCTCCAAGGTGGCGCGAAAGGCCGCCACCAATTGGGTCGGCAAATCCGAGATAAAGCCAACCGTATCGGACAAGATCACCTCTGACCCATCAGCCAAATGAATGGCGCGCATGGTCGGATCAAGCGTGGCAAAAAGCATATCTTGCGCCAAAACATCCGCACCCGTTGCGCGATTGAACAGCGTGGATTTCCCCGCATTGGTATATCCCACCAAGGCCACAACGGGATAAGGCACTTTGGCGCGCGCCGCGCGATGCAAAGATCGAGTTTTGACCACCTTTTCTAATTGCCGCTTCAGGCGCACCATTTGCGCGTCAATGGCACGGCGGTCTGCCTCAATTTGGGTTTCGCCAGGACCGCCCACGAACCCCAAACCACCCCGCTGACGTTCAAGATGCGTCCATGCACGCACAAGGCGGGTGCGCTGATAGGATAGGGCCGCCAAATCGACCTGTAACACACCCTCGCGGGTGGCGGCGCGGGCTGCAAAAATCTCAAGGATCAGACCTGTGCGATCCAGCAGCTTGACCCCCCAATCCTTTTCCAAATTGCGCTGCTGCACGGGCGTCACTGCGCCATTGATCAAGACAAGACCCACATCATGGTCTTTGATTTGATCTTTCAATTCTGCCAATTTGCCCGTGCCAAACAAACGCCCCGGCTTAGCCGCCGGCAGCCGCACCACCTGAGACAGGGCAACCTCAAGATCAGGCAGCGCCCTAGCAAGCGACACCGCCTCCTCAAGGGCTGCGGTGGGTTCGGGACGGTTTTTATCGCTCAGGATGTCAGGCTGGAGAACAAAGGCGCGCATATCCACGCCCTTGGTCAGACCTTCATCACGGCCCTTATTTGGCGTCACTCTTCGCCTTCATAGAGACTGATTGGTTGCGCGGGCATAATCGTGGAGATCGCATGCTTATAGACAAGCTGCGACTGGCCATCGCGGCGCAGAAGCACGCAGAAATTATCAAACCAAGTGATGACGCCTTGCAGCTTCACCCCGTTAATCAAGAAAATTGTCACAGGCACTTTTGCCTTGCGCACATGGTTCAGGAAAGAGTCCTGCAAGTTTGTTTTCGTGTCGGCCATTTTAGTTTCGCCTTATCGTTGTGCTGTTTGGTTGGCTCCAAACACTGTCAGATTGCGTTAAGTATGAAGATAATTTTGGGAAAATTAAACCCCGATTCCAAACTGCCAAAATAAAACGTGAAAAAATATATATTAACCGCGCCAGAACCGTGGCGAGATCAATGCGACCAGCACCAATGTTTCCATCCGCCCCACAATCATCGCAAAGGCCAGTAACATTTTGGCAAGGTCATTCAAACCCGTGAAGCTGATCGCCGTTTCCCCCCCAACAGCGGCCAAAGGCCCTGTAGTGGTGAGCGCAGAGATGGTCAAAATCATGGCTGTCTCAAAATCGAGGCCCGTGGCCGCCAAAAGACACATGAACAGCGCCATGGAGAGGGTCAAAAGCATGAAAAACACCCATGCGATATAGGCCCCCTCACGGCGGATGCGCCGCCCCAAGCGGCCTGCGCCCGCGACCGAATGCGGGTGGATCAGTTTCTCGACTTCGCGCAACCCGTGCTTATAGAGCGCGTAAACCCGCAGCAATTTCACCCCGCCCGCCGTGGTCGCAACCCCACCCCCCATCAGGGCCAGACCGATCAACACCATGCCCGGCGCATCGATGCCCGACCATTGGCTTGCAGCATCCCAGCCTTGGCTGACAAAGCCCGTGGTGGTCAGGAAAGAGGCCACGGTGAAAATGCCCCCCCATAGGGATGCCACTGCATCTGAAAACTGCGCTGTGTCCGTCTCAACGGCGCCAAACCAATGGCGCAGAAACAACAGCGCAGGCACGATCACAATCGCGGCCAAGGCCAGACGCACTTCACGATCTTTTAACATGCGGCGCGGGTATTCGCGGTTCAACGCATGGGTGAAACTGCGGCGTGACAGGGCAAATATAAAGAAAATCAAAACCATCGCCTCGGCCCCAACAGAGCCAATTTGACCATTCAAACTGATCCCGGATGTGGACAAGGTTGACATTGCATGGATCAGCGCGGCCAAGCTTTCCGACCCTGTGATCATCAGCAAAACCCACAAGATAATCGTCAAGGCGATATAGGTCGGGGCCAAGCGGCGTGCATGTTTGACAAGGCGCTGCTCTGGCGAAGCGGCGCGCATCTGCCCCGCTGATCGGGTCTGAAGCCCCTGCACCTGCGCCTCGGATGTCACCTCATAGCCGCCCAAATTCAGCGGTGCCAAAATCGCAATCGCAGAGAGCCAGATTAGGAAACCGCCAAACCACGCCACAGTCGCGCGCCACATCACCAACGGATCGCTGAGGCGTTCTGCATCAAAGAAGCTTGCGCCTGTCGTGGTCAGGCTCGAAACCATATCGATATAGCAGGTGAAAAAGCGGGCATCCTCCATGGCGGCATCCATAGGAAAGGCCAAGATCAGCGGCAAAAGCAGATAGGCCAAAAGCAAGGTGATCAGCTGTGTCCACCCCGTTTGCACCCGCGCGGAACTGGTGGTCACAAACCCAAGAAGCATTGCCAGAATGAAGAATAAAATTGCGCTGTAAAAGAAGACGCGGCTTGTTGGCATGTCGTCTTGCCCCAAAGCCACGATTGAGGGCAATAACATCGCCGCTGCTGAAATCCCGATGAGGACAACGAACAGCGGCAGTTTAGCGATGCTTTGACCAATGCTCATACTGACTTCACGGGCTGACTTCACGGGCTGACTAGACGGGCGGGCCGCAGCGGCGGCTGCTTAAAAGAAATCGACCGAGACTTGTAACAAGGCCTCGACCGCAGGCACATCTTTCGACAAGGCGAACATCACGATAATATCGCCCTCATCCAAACGGGTCGAGCCTGCAGGGCGGATCACATCCCCCGCTTTCAACAGCGCCCCAACCAAAACGCCCTCGGGGAATTCGATATCGCGGATTTGCTTACCCGCAAGCGGCGAGGTCGACATTACTTCGGCCTCGATGATCTCGGCCTCGGCATCGCCAATTGAATAAACCCCTTGCACACGGCCATGGCGGATATGGCGCAGGATGCTCGACACTGTAGTTGCACGCGGGTTGACATAGGCATCAATGTCCAATGGGCCCATCATCGGCACCATAGTAGGATCATTCACAAGCGCAATCGCCATCCCTGCCCCTTCGGCCTTGGCGCGCACAGAGGCGAGAAGGTTGGTTTTATCGTCATCCGTGACGCAAAGAACGGCATCGGATTTATCAATCCCCGCCTCGCGCAGGATCTCGATATCCATGCCATCGCCATAAAGCACGATGGAGCGTTCCAACGCATCTGCCGCCCGTTCAGCGCGGGCGCGATTGGCCTCGATCAGACGCACGCGGGGACGATGTGCAGCACTTTCCAATTTGCGCGCAACAGCAAGCCCCACATTGCCCCCGCCAATGATCACCACACGTTCTTGACGCGATTGCGTTTTGCCAAAAATCTCAAGGGTGCGCGCCGCATCATCCGTATGGGTAAAGACGTAAATCTGATCCCCTGCAAAAAGCTGATCGCGGGGTTCGGGGGCAAAAAGCGTGCCGTCACGGCGCACCCCCACGACCATCGCGCGCAAGGTCGAGAACAATTCCGTCAACTGACGCAACGGGGTTTCCAAAACGGGGCTGTCATCCTCAAGCTGAATACCGAGCAGCTGCACCTTGCCGCTGAGGAATACCTCGGACTCAAAACTTGCGGGTTGTGACAAACGGCGCAATGCGGCCTCGGCCACCTCGCGTTCGGGGGAAATTACAACATCAATGGGCAGGTGATCCCTACGATAGAGATCGGAATAGTCCGCCTTGAGGTAGGATTGCGCACGCAATCGCGCGATTTTGCGCGGAACCCCAAAGACCGAGTGCGCCACCTGACAGGTGACCATGTTCACCTCGTCAGAATAGGTAGCTGCGATAACCATATCGGCATCGCGCGCCCCTGCGCGCTCAAGCACATCGGGGTGGCTGGCAAACCCCGTGAGGCCCTGCACATCCAACGTATCGGTCGCACGGCGCACCAATTCGGGGTTGTTATCCACCACCGTTACATCGTTGCTTTCGCCTGAAAGATGTCGCGCAATTTGCCAACCCACTTGGCCCGCGCCACAAATGATGACTTTCATCTTTCCCGTATCCTTACGCGATAACGTTCAGTGCGCCTTCAAGGGGATCAGGATTGGCAGAAACCCAGCACGGGGTCAATTACCAATACCCACCCTTACGCTTGTGGCTCACTCCACCTCTTCGCCCGATTGCGTCTTGCCAGATGTCACCACGCCGAGCGATTTCAGCTTGCGGTGCAGCGCGCTGCGCTCCATCCCGACAAAGCCCGCAGTTCGGCTGATATTGCCGCCAAAGCGGTTGATCTGGGCCATCAGATATTGCCGTTCGAACAATTCACGCGCCTCGCGCAACGGCAGCATGGTCAAACCCGGTGAGAGGCTGGCCTCACTGGTGCCTAATTTTCCTTCATCGCTCATGGGAAGATCATCCAAGCTGATCGGGCCTGTCCCTTCGCCCAAGATCAAGACGCGCTCGATCAAGTTGCGCAATTGGCGCACATTGCCTGGCCAACGCATGGTTTGCAAAGTTGCCATCGCATCATCGGCAATTTTGCGCAAAGCCAGACCTTGCTCGCGGTGGAACATCTCGATGAAATATTCAGCCAAGATCGGAATATCTTCGCTGCGCGCCTCAAGGCTTGGCACCTCAATCGGCACAACATTGAGGCGGTGATACAGCTCCTCGCGGAAGCGACCTTCGGAAATTTCGTTCGGCAGATGTTTTGTCGTTGAGGAAATCACCCGCAAATCCACATGCACCTTTGAAGCACCGCCAACGCGGGTAAAGGCCTGATCGACCAAAACCCGCAAGATTTTCGACTGCGTGCCAAGGGGCATATCTGCCACCTCATCAAGCAGCAAAACACCGCCATTTGCCTGCTCAAGCAACCCCTGCTCAACCCCGCGTTCGGGGCTTTCGCGGCCAAACAGCACCACCTCCATCTGATCAGGTGCAATCGCGGCACAGGCCACAGTGACAAAAGGCCCGTCCGAACGGTTAGAATGTGCATGAATATAGCGCGCGGCCATCTCCTTGCCGCTGCCCGCAGGGCCTGTCAGCATCACGCGACCATTGGATTTCGTGACCTTATCCAATTGCGATTTGAGATTGCGGAAGGTGGCAGATTGCCCAAGCATTTCGCCAACCCGCGTCTCGCCACGCTTCAGTGCCGAATTCTCGCGGCGCAGTTTGGACGTCTCCATCGCGCGGCGAATGACCACCAAGAGCTGATCAATATTAAAGGGCTTTTCAATAAAATCATAAGCCCCCTGTTTAATCGCAGCCACCGCGATTTCGATATTCCCATGACCGGAAATGATGACCACGGGCACCTCTGGCATATCGCGCTTGACTGTTTTGAGGATATCAATCCCATCCATATGGCTGTCTTTGAGCCAAATATCGAGGATGATCAGCGCGGGCAGCTCTTGCTGCAATTGCGCCATGCATTCATCGGAATTTCCCGCCATGCGCGTGGAAAACCCCTCATCCTGCAGAATATCGCAAACCAATTCGCGAATATCACGCTCATCATCGACAACAAGTATATCAGCCATGAATACCCCTCATTTAGCCAATCATTAACGGCAGGTGGATCACCGCCTGCGCTCCTTGATGCGCGCCATCCCCAAATGGCGGCGCATCTCTCAATTCTAGGCTTGCGCCATGTTCTTCGATTATTTTTTTCACAATCGGCAGGCCAAGCCCTGTCCCCTTTTCACGGGTGGTGACGTAGGGCTCAAAGAGGCGCGCACGGTCTTCGGGCAGGCCTATTCCATTGTCGCTGATTGTAATTTTCAGCACGGGCTGCGCTGCACCAGTCTCGACCACCAAATCCACGCGGATCTCGCCGTGATGGGGCGTTTGTGGATGTTTCTCGCAATATGTTTCGATGGCCTCGCCCGCGTTTTTGATCAAATTGGTAAAGGCTTGCCCGATCATGGTTGCGTCAATCTCGGCCCAAATCTCGCCTTCGGGCTTTGTCAGGGTGATCTCAACCTCAGGCTGACCTGCGCGTTGAAGGGTCACAACCCCCTCCAACAGCTTGGCGATATCCTCACGGCGGCGGCTTGGTTCAGGCATACGCGCAAAGCGCGAGAACTCATCCACAATATGGGCCAGATCATTGGTCTGGCGCACGATCACATCGGTCAACTCTTTAAGGCTTTGACCGTCTTCTTCGGGCAAAATCTTGGTAAATTTACGCGCCGCACGTTCCGCTGACAAACGAATAGGGGTGAGTGGGTTTTTGATCTCATGTGCAATGCGCCGCGCGACATCGCCCCATGCGGCCATGCGCTGTGCCGCGACCAAATCGCTGACATCATCAAATGCAACCACATATCCCTCAATCGCGCCATCACTGCGCCCCCGCACCGCGATGCGCACCAAAAGCGTCTCTTGCGCCCCATTACGGGTGAGGCGCAATTCCTCTTGCAACGTATCGCTGCCCCGTTCCCGCAAGCGCGAGGGCAGATCAGCAAATTCTGGCACAAGCGCCGCCAAGGCACCGTGATGCTGCAATTCATCCTCAGACAGGCTCAAAAGCCGCTGCGCAGAGCGGTTGATAAACTCAACATCGCCCTCTGCTGTGACACCAATCACGCCAGCCGTAACCGACCCAAGCACACTATCAAAGAGGCGTCTTTGCCCCTCGGTTCTGTCATTTTGTTCAACCAAGCGATCGCGCTGCGCCTTAAGTTGCAGGGTCATCTGGTTAAACACGCGACCAAGCGTTGCGATTTCATCCCCGCTTTTTTCTTCAGGCACGCGCGCCTCAAGATCACCGTCACCGATCCGCTCAGCAGCGGCGGCCAACCGCCCCACGGGACGCGACAGACGTTCGGCAAACCACAGCCCCAACCAAATGGCCGCCATGATCACAATCAGAGCAAAGCCAATATAGAGCAGGCCAAATTCGAATAAAACGCGCCCGCGCTCATTTTCCAATTGCCTGTAAAGCTGCACAGTTTGTTGGGTTTCATCGAGCAGCGACATAATCTGCCCATCCACCTCGCGGCTGACATAGAGATAGCGGTCAAGATATTGCGAGAGCTTCAGCAGGGCGCGGAACTCATTTTGGGCGCGATCTTCGATCAACACGACCTCACCCTCAGCCGCACGGATAAGATCAGCGTCACTGGGTTGATCATAATCAAACAAATACGAGCGTTCGCCGCGCGCGCGAATTTCGCCTGTTGCACTGATCACATAAGCCTCGCGCAGACCACGCTGAATAAGGCCCTGCCCCTGCCCCAAAAGGCGGCGAAGGTCGCCATCGGTGGTAGCCCCGTCATTGCGTGCGGCATTGTCCAAAAAGGCCGCAAGGGCGCGCGCATCTTCGTCTAAATCCGTGCGATGTTCTTGCTGATAGGCGATGGCGGCATCCACCGAATTGCCAAGTGCGCCTGAAACGCGGGTCGAAAACCATCCTTCAAGTCCCATGTTCAGGGTGATGGTTGCAAAAACCGCTACCAAAATGGTCGGCAAAAGTGCAACAATCGCAAAGACGCCTGTCAGGCGCATATGCAATCGCGATCCTTGCGAGCGGCTGCGCCGTGCTGCGATCATCCGCACCACTTGGCGCGCCACGAGCGCGGCGATTACAAGAATGTAGACCAAATCCGCCAACAAGATTAGGCGCAAGGCAGGCGAAGAGGCTAAATCGCCAAGCGGGCCAAGCACCAAAAATGTCAGAAGTGCCAATACAGGCCCGAGCGTTACAAGCCCCAACGTGCCCGCATTGCGCAAGCGCTTGGTGCTTTGTAACAGGATCAATCGGCGCCAAGCCGATATCGCCTTATCATTTGATGGCTTTGCCACCTGCCCCGCCTGTATTTTACGCGGCCCCGAAACGCGGCCACGAATTTCGCCTGACGCGCGCCATATGTCGCCCATATGTCACGCCCTGTGGCGGGTTTACATCAATTTGCGCCGCCGTGTCACGCGTATATCGAGATCAGAGACTTTCTTTCTGAGGGTATTTCGATTGATCCCGAGCAAATCAGCACATTTCGCCTGATTGCCGCCCGTGGCCTCAAGCGCAATTTCCAAAAGTGGCGTTTCCACTTCGCGCAGGATTCGTGCGTGCAAGCCTGGGGGCGGCAAAACACCGCCGTGAAGATCAAAATAACGCCGCAAATGCTTGGCCACAGAGGCGGATAAACGATCCCCATCGCCGCCGCCTGTTAATGGCTCCATCGCGGGCTGGTTGCCAAGCACAATTTGCAATTCGGCACGCGCGATTTCTTCGCCCTGTCCTGTGACCACCAAACGGCGAATGGTATTTTCCAATTGCCGCACATTTCCCGGCCATGAATAGGCACGCATCAATTCAACCGCATCATCAGACAAGCGGCGCAAGGGCATGCCATCGCGTTCAGCGCGGATCAAGAAATGCTCGGCCAAAAGCGCAATATCATCCACCCTTTCGCGCAAGGAGGGCACAGAAATCGACACGCCCCCAAGGCGGTAGAATAAATCTTGACGGAAATCGCCTGCATCCATTTTTTCGGACAGATCGCGCTGGCTTGTGGCCATCACACGGGCATCATTCTCGCGCATCGTGTCAAGCAGACGCACGATACGGGCCTGCGCCTCATCGCTGAGATCAGACACCTCATCAAACAGGATCGAGCCGCCCTTGGCCCGCGCAAGCAGCGTGGATGGCCCATCGACCCCCTCAAGATCATCGGCGCTCGCCACAACAAAAGGCAGCGTACGGCGGTCTGAAAAATCATGGATCGCCCGTGCAATCAGGCTTTTGCCCGTGCCGCTTTCGCCAGAAATCAGAACGGGCAGATCGGTGTTCATCACCCGCGCAACCAATCGATAGAGCGCCTGCATCGCTGCCGTGCGCCCCACAAGCGGCAGATCATGCTGCGCGACAGTGGCGCGCGCCTCACCATCAGCGCCAGTATCCCGCGCAGGCGGCGCAACGGCGGCCCGCCGTTTTTGATCCAGCGCGCGGGCCGCGCGTTTCATCAAATCTGGCAAGTCAAAGGGTTTAGGCAAATAATCATAGGCATCTTTTTCGGTGGCTTGGATCGCCGTCATGATCGTGTTTTGGGCCGATATGATGATGACCGGCAGGCCGGGGCGCGTTTCGGTGATCTTCGGCAATGTCTCAAGGCCGTTGCCATCTGGCATGACCACATCGGATATCACCAGATCACCCTTGCCTTCTTCGACCCACCGCATCAGCGTCATCAAGCTAGAGGTTGCGTGAACCTTGCACCCTGCCCGCGTCAACGCCTGCGTCAATACAGTGCGGATTGTGCGGTCATCATCTGCAACCAGAACGGTGCCATCCATCGTCTCAACTCCTACTCACACGCCGCGCGGCGCGATTGGCAAAGATATCCGAAACACTGTTCGGCCTGGCACGCTGTCCAGCGCGATCCAGCCATCGTGGTCGGAAATGATTTTAGAAACCAAGGCAAGGCCAAGCCCCGTGCCATTTTCGCGCCCCGATACGAAGGGTTCAAAAATTTCGCTTTGACGCTCGGGCGCAATGCCTGGGCCATCGTCAATGATCTCGACCTGCAGGGGCATAGACGCGGCGCTGCCATCGCGCTTGCGCAGTCGCAAGCCTGCCTCGTAAAAACTGCGAATGGTGATTGTGCCCCCTTCACGGCCCGCTTCGGCGGCGTTTTTCAAAAGGTTCAAGAACACCTGCAAAATCTGATCCGAGTCCACCCAAGTCGGCGGCAAAGACGGGTCATATTGATCCAAAATGCGCATATGCGCAGCAAACCCCACCGCCGCAGATTTGCGCGCGCGATCAAGGATATCGTGGATATTTACCGCCTTACATTCAGGCGGGCGCAGGTTTCCGAATTCTTCGACCTGCTCAAGCAGTTTTACGATACGCCGCGTTTCCTCTACGATGAGATCGGTCAACTCGCGGTCTTCGCCGCTGGCATTCATCGATATCAACTGCGCGGCACCCGTGATGCCTGCAAGTGGGTTTTTGATCTCATGGGCCAGCATCTCGGCCATACCAATGGCTGACCGCGCGGCGGATTTACTGACCAAGCCCCGATCAAGCCGCCCCGCCAATTCGCGGCTTTCAAGCAGCATCATCACCTGATCGCCCCCCTCGCTCACAGGGGCAAGCTGCACGTCACAAGATACTGGTTTTTTAGATCCCGTGCCAACATCCACACCGCCCACAAAAAGCGCGGATTGACCTTGACGCACGCGGGCCAATGCCTCCTCCATCGGGGCATCCACAAAGACGCGATCCCAGACTGGGTTGCCTGTCAAACTGCGCTCTGAGGCGTTCAGAAATGTCTCAGCCGCAGGATTGACCGATAGGATCAAATCGCCCCCGTCAATGATCAGCACGGGGATTGGCAAGGATGACCAGATCATATCAGAGGTTACAGGGCTCATGCGGCGCAGCCCGTTTGTGCGCGTTCATCGGTTAGGGCCGCGCGCAGCAGGCGCAAAACCTGCTCGGGGTCATCTGTGGTCAGCACGGCACGCCGTGGCGCATCCCCAACCCCAGCCGCATCCAGATACCAACCCAGATGCTTGCGGGCGACCTTTGCCCCCAGTGTTTTGCCGTAGAAGGACAGCATATCCTCGTAATGGCGCGCGATGATCTGAAAAAGAGCCGCGCCTTTGGGGGCATCAGCGCGCGTCTGGCCCGATAGGCCCGCCGCGATATCGCGCAGCACCCAAGGCCGCCCTTGCGCACCGCGCCCCACCATGACGCCATTCGCCCCCGATTGCGCCATGGCCCGCGTGGCGCTTTGCGGATCCACGATATCGCCATTGGCGATCAGCGGAATATCAACCACCTCACGAAAGGCACGAATGGCCTGCCAATTGGCATGGCCCTTATAGAACTGTGCGCGCGTGCGGCCATGCACGGTTAGCATCGCAATCCCCAAATCTTGGGCCATACGGGCGACCTGCGGTGCGTTTTCGCACGCATCATCCCAACCAAGGCGCATCTTTAGGGTGACGGGAACTGCAACCGCATGTGTCACCGCCTCAAGGACGGCGCGAGCATGAGACAAATCGCGCAGCAAAGCCGCCCCACAGGCCCCCGCACCTGAGCCAGATGTGACCTTTTTCGCAGGGCAGCCCATATTGATATCAATGATCCTTGCGCCTTCGGCCTCTGCCATGCGGGCGGCCTCCCCCATCCAATGGGGGTCACGGCCAGCCAATTGAACGGCTGAGGCCGCAATGCCGAACCCAAGCTCGGCCTTCGCGCGGGCGGCGGGCTTGGCGTTGACCATATCTTGGCTTGCAACCATCTCTGAGACGACCAACCCCGCGCCGAAAGACGCAACCAATTTGCGATACGGCAAATCGGTGATCCCTGCCATCGGGGCCAGAAAGACGGGCGGGTCAAGACTGATATCGCCAAGTTGGATGGGCATATGCGCTGTGCTGCCTATTCTTTGTGCAGTTGGGTTTGGCCTAATCTGCTTTGGGGCGGGAGATCAAAGGAAACGCCACCTTATACTGGGGCAATTTACACAAATGCACAATATTTAATCACTACGACCAAAAAATGTGCAGGACGTTGATCCGTATTGTGCGTCATAGGCTTAGCCCCTATCACCTGATCCATGGATAAATCTGGCCCATCCCACACCGCACACTCTTTGACGGCTGCACCGCTCGTGGCGCTGGTTGTGGCCGCGGGGCGGGGCACGCGCGCAGGCGGCGGTTTGCCCAAACAATATCGCAGTTTGGGGGGCGTCCCCGTTTTACGCCGCGCCGTTCAGGCGCTCTGGGATGCTGCTGATTTCGCGCAAACCATCGTGGTTATTCACCCCGATGATGAGGCGCTCGCCCGTGAGGCGCTTGGGGCGGATGCCGCGCGAGTTACACTTGCCCCTGGCGGGGCCACGCGCAGCGCCTCGGTGCAGGCGGGTTTGGCCGCCGTGAGGGATAAAACCGCCCATGTTTTGATCCATGATGCCGCGCGCCCCTTTGTGGCGGCCCGCATCGTGCAAGATGTGATTGCCGCGCTGCGCGAACCCGGCTGTTTTGCTGCCGCACCTGCCCTGCCCATGACCGATGCCCTGTGGCGCGCGGGCGAAGGCCACGTTTCACAAATTCAATCTCGAGACGGATTGTTTCGCGCACAAACGCCACAAGCCTTTCATTATCCCACCATTTCACAAGCCTATGCCGCCGCAAGCGAAGACGCCGCAGATGATGTCGCAATTGCCCTAGCGCATGGCGTGAAAATTAAGGTGGTTGCGGGGGATGAACAAAATTTTAAACTGACCACAGCGGCGGATTTTATCCGCGCGGGCCATGTCATAGGGGCAAGCGGCGCAATGGATATTCGGATTGGTAATGGCTTTGATGTTCATGCCTTTTGCGCGGGGGATCACGTCATCCTCTGCGGGGTTAAAATTCCGCATGATCGCGCGCTCAAAGGGCATTCGGACGCGGATGTTGGGTTGCACACGGTAACAGATGCGATTTACGGGGCCTTGGCCGAAGGGGATATTGGCACCCATTTCCCGCCATCCGACCCGCAATGGAAAGGCGCGCCAAGCGACATTTTCCTCATTGATGCGGTCAAACTGGCAGCATCGCGTGGCTATGGGATCAGTAATGTTGATCTGACCTTCATGTGCGAGGCCCCAAAGATCGGGCCCGTCTCAGCCGCGATGCGTGCGCGTTTGGCAGAATTGCTGAGCATCGACCTAGATCGCGTATCGGTCAAAGCCACAACAACCGAAAAACTGGGCTTTACAGGCCGCAAAGAAGGGATCGCCGCGATGGCCACAGTCACATTGGTGAAACCATGACATATTGGATTGCAACTGTTTTTGGCGTGGGTCGCCTGCGCCCTGCCCCTGGCACATGGGGCAGCTTGGCCGCGCTGCCGCTTGCATGGGCCTTGCATGAATTGGGCGGGTTTTGGCTGCTTGCTATGGCGACAATCGCCGTCTTTGCCCTTGGATCATGGGCGATTGAAACCGAAATCCGCAGTGGCGCGGAAGATGACCCTTCGGAATTTGTGATTGACGAGGTCGCAGGACAATGGATCGCGCTCTGGCCCGTCTCTTATGGGGCTATCTTCGCTGATGTCTCTATCTTGGCGCTATGGCCGGGCATTCTAACGGCCTTTGTCGCGTTTCGCCTTTTCGACATTTGGAAACCCGCCCCCGTGGCTTGGGCAGATGCCAAGCGCGGCGGGGTTTGGGTGATGATGGATGATGTGATTGCAGGCTGGCTTGCCGCGCTTGTGGTCGCAATTCTGGCCGCGATCGCGCATCTATGGCTGATTTAAGCGCGGATATCATCCAGACGGCCCGCGACAAGGGGCTGCGCATCGCGACTGCCGAAAGCTGCACGGGCGGCATGGTCAGTGCCGCGCTGACCGATATTGCGGGATCAAGCGCCGTGTTTGAGCGCGGCTTTGTCACCTATTCCAATCAGGCCAAAATTGACCTTCTCGGTGTCTCGCCTGAGACGCTTGCCGCGTTTGGCGCGGTTTCAAACGAGGTTGCGCGTGAAATGGCCCTCGGCGCGAAAACCCGTGCGGGGGTTGAGATGGCCGTGTCGATTACCGGCATCGCAGGGCCTGGGGGTAGCGCACATAAACCTGAGGGCCGCGTTTGCTTTGGCCTTGCAAGCCCTGCGGGCGTGGCGGTCGAGCAAGTTGATTTTGGTGCGCTTGGACGCGCGAATGTGCGCATCGCCGCGCGCGATTACGCCTTGCGCCTGCTGCACGACGCCATTTCGCAAAGCGATTAAAATTTAAGCATAGCGTGTAATTTGCGCATTAATTTCGCGCCAATTTGAAGATTGACCAAGATTTCAGCGCCCATTTCACAGCTTGCCTCTTTTTTCGTCAGATGAATCCCGCTTTGAGGCGGGCAAATGACAAAAGAAGGGACGATGCAATGAATGCTGCCGATACAGCGTGGATCATAGTCGCCACAGCGTTGGTTTTGTTCATGACCTTGCCAGGCTTGGCGCTTTTCTATGGAGGGTTGGTGCGTGCGCGCAACGTGCTCAGCGTGTTTATGCATTGCTACGCAATCGCCTGTTTGATGTCGATTTTATGGCTCGCTTTTGGCTACTCCATCGCCTTTGGGTCTGGCACCTCAGGATTTTGGGGCGGGTTGGACAAGGCATTTCTCAACGGGGTTACCGCAGATAGCCTGTCTGGCAGCCTGCCGGAAATCCTGTTTTTCGCGTTCCAAATGACCTTTGCCATTATCACGCCCGCCTTGATTGTGGGCGCCTATGTGGAACGGGTTGGGTTTGGCTTTGTGCTTTTGTTTTCTGCGCTTTGGATGCTGATCGTTTATGCGCCTGTCGTGCATTGGATCTGGGGCGGCGGTATGATGTCGGATGGTGGCATCTTTGGCGAGACAGGCGTGCGCGATTTCGCGGGCGGGATTGTCGTGCATGAAACCGCAGGCCTTGCGGCCTTGGTGATCGCAGTTTTCTTGGGCGCACGGAAAAATCAAACCACGCCCCCCCACAATCCGGGCTTTGTGATGATCGGGGCCGCGATGCTGTGGGTGGGTTGGTTCGGCTTTAACGGCGGCAGTCAGCTTGCGGCGGATGGCGGCGCGGCAATGGCGCTGACGGTCACGCATATTTCTGCCGCAGCAGCCTCGCTTAGCTGGGGCCTGTGGGAGCGCGTGAAATACGGCAAAACCTCGCTTGTGGGTGTCGTCACAGGCACGATTGCAGGTTTGGCCTCTATCACCCCTGCCTCTGGCTTTGTCGGGCCTGTGGCGGCGCTGATCATCGGGACGATTGCGGGCATTCTTTGCCAAGAGGCGGTGAATTTGATCCGCAACAAGGTCAAGATTGACGACACATTGGATGTCTTCGCTGTGCATGGTGTGGGCGGGATTTTCGGCACCATCATGATCGCCGTCTTTGGACAGGGTGCATGGGTGGCGCAGCTTGGCGCCTTGGCGGTGGTTGGCGCTTACACCATCGTCTTGACCGTGGCCCTTGTAAAACTCGTTGGCATGATCACGCCGCTGCGCGTGGATGCGGAGACCGAAGTAAATGGCCTTGATCTCAGCGTCCATGGCGAACGCGCCTATGATATGAGCAGCTAAATCAAAGATTTACCTGACGACATGAAAGCGGGCTGTCAGGCCCGCTTTTTATTTTTTCCCATATAACGCCTCTGCGCGGGCCTCAAAGGCGCGCACAATCCGCGTCATCGCCTCATGGAAAAACATGCCTGCCGCCCCTTGCAGCAGGCGGTTTTTGAATTCGAAATCCACATCAAAGCTGACCTCGCACCCGCCCTCGGGCAAATCACGCATGCGCCAATTGGATATCATATGGTGAAAAGGCCCATCAATATAGGCGGTTTCAATCCGCATTTCTGCATCGAACAGGCGCACGCGGCTGCCAAATTTTTCGCGAAACATCTTAAAACCGACGATTAAGTCCGCCAACATTTCGCGATGGTCGCCCTGATCTGTGACACTGCGCACGCGTGCGGCCACGGCCCAAGGGATGAATTCAGGATAGCGCGCCACATCCGCCACAAGATCATAGATCTCATGGGCGCGATAGGGCAGCGTGCGCGTCTCGGAATGGGAGGGCATAGACAGCCTTTCATCTTTCTTTGCACCTTGTGATGTCTTAGATATGGCGGCGGAATTCAAGGTAATGAGCGCAAGAAAATGACAGATCGCCCCTATGAAATTGACGTTTTAATCTCGGCCAAGGCCATTGCCGCGCGGATCGAGGAATTGGCACGCGAGATTGAAGCGCGATTTGAGGATACCGATAAACTGGTGGTTGTGGGGCTTTTGCGCGGATCATTCATGTTTATCGCGGATCTGTTGCGCGAATTGAACTTGCCTGTTGAAGTCGATTTCTTAGAGGCGTCTTCCTACGGGAATGAAATGACCTCCTCGCGGGAAGTGCGGATTCTCAAGGATTTGCGCGGCGAAATCGGGGGGCGCGATGTGTTGGTTGTCGAGGATATCGTGGATACAGGGTTTACCTTGAGCCATGTTCTGTCGCTGTTAAAATCGCGCGATCCGAAACGATTAGAAACAATCGCGCTTTTGGATAAACCCGTGCGCCGCGAGGTGGACATCAGCGCCACATGGACGGGGTTCGAAATTCCCGATCATTTTGTTGTGGGCTATGGCATTGATTACGCGCAACGAAATCGTAATTTGCCCTATATCGGCGCCGTGCGGTTCACCTAAGTTAATTGCAGCCAAGGCGATCTACCCCCATATGACAGGGGCTAAATCGGTTTTGGGGGTGGAAGATGGGGCCAATATGGTTGATGCGGGCGGCCAAATGGGCGCGCAACCCGCCATCGGCGCAGCAGGTGAAGCGCCTATTGGTGATTTTCGCGATTGTATTTGCAATCTTTATTGCCGAGCGTTTGGGATTTTGGCCCGATGCCCTAACCTTACCCCCGCGTTAGGGCCGGTCATGTCTCTCACAATCTTGTGACCTTAGCGCGCTATGGCACAGGTCTTGTGCAAAATTAGCATATAAAGTTCGTGCCATTCGTGCTTGAATGTCGCGATACTGCTGGTGGTGACCTGATGCTGGACGGGTCATTTGGGACGACCGATTAACAATCCCGCATGAAACGGAGGGTTTCACATGACGTTTTCTGCAAGTTTCACGACCAAATCCATCTTACTGGCTGCTGCTCTTGCTATGGCGGGCCTGCCTGCTTTTGCCAATGAAGGGGCGATTGGTGCGCGTCAGGGGCAGTTCAAGATTATGGCGCTGAATATTGGGGTCTTGGGCGGTATGGCGCGCGGCACAGTGGAATATGACGCTGCACAGGCACAAATTGCGGCAGATAATCTGGCGGCAATTTCGCAATTGAACCAAGCCTTTAACTGGCCCGAAGGCAGCGACATGATGGCCGCAACGACCAATCGCGCCTTGCCCGCCATTTGGGAAAATCAGGACGATTTTCTTGCAAAATGGGCGGCCTTTGGCACAGCCGCGACAGGGTTGCAGGCCGCAGCGGGCAACGGCCTTGAGGCGATGCAAGCGGCGCTTGGCCCTGTGGGGGGCAGCTGCGGCGCCTGCCACGATGCCTATCGCCAGCCCCAATAAGACACAGGATACGGGCCGCCCATGTGGAAGAAACTGATCATCAGCGCCAGTTTGGCCGCTTTTGGCGGGTTTCTTTTGATATGGGCGGTCTTTCCGCGCAACCCAATCACGGCAAGCACAATGGCGGCCCTCGCTGACCCCAATTTAGAGAATGGCGCGCGGGTGTTTTGGGCGGGGGGATGTGCCTCATGCCACGCAGCAAACGGGGCCGAGGGTGAGGCGAGGTTGATCTTGGCAGGTGGGCGCGCCTTTGAAACGGAATTTGGCACATTTTACGCGCCAAATATCAGCCCTGACGCGACTGCAGGCATAGGCGATTGGACAATGCCGCAGTTCTTACACGCCATGCAACATGGCCGCGGACCGAATGGTTTGCCCCTTTATCCTGCCTTTCCTTACACAGCTTATCGTTTGGCTGACCCTCAAGATATGGCTGATCTATATGGCTATCTGCAAAGCCTGCCTGCCGACCCAAGTCTGTCGCGCGACCATGATCTGACCTTTCCCTTCAACATCCGCCCCGCCCTATTCTTCTGGCAGGCCCTCTACCTTGAGCGGGGATATGCGGTCACGGCCCCCTTGAGTGACGAAGCCCTGCGGGGTCGTTATCTGGTTGAGGCCCTCGCGCATTGCGGTGAATGCCACACATCCCGCGGCGCGCTTGGCGCAGTGGATCATGGCGCGTGGTTGAGAGGGGCACCAAACCCTTCGGGACAGGGGCGCATCCCCCCCCTCACCCCAGACGCATTAACCTGGTCGAAGGATGAGATCGCGGCCTATCTTAATGATGGCTTCACCCCAAGCTTTGACAGCGCAGGCGGCCATATGGTCGATGTGATCCGAAACATGGCCATGCTGCAGCCCGATGATCGGGCCGCAATTGCGCAATATCTCAAAGAATTGCCTTAAGCGCCTAATTTTGCCAAACGCGCCGCTTTGAGGCGGGCAAAATCATCCCCTGCATGATAGCTAGAGCGCGTCAAAGGCGTGGCCGAAACCATCAAGAACCCTTTGCCAAACGCCGCCTTTTCATAGGCCTTGAATTCCTCTGGCGTCACAAAACGATCCACCGCGTGATGTTTTGGGGTTGGCTGCAAATATTGGCCAATGGTCAAAAAGTCGATATCGGCGGCCCGCATGTCATCCATAACCTGCAACACCGCTTGGCGGTCTTCCCCAAGGCCAACCATGATACCAGATTTGGTGAACATGGTCGGATCCATCTCCTTGACCCGCTGCAGCAGGCGCAGGCTATGGAAATAGCGCGCACCGGGGCGCACCTCAGGGTAAAGACCTGGCACAGTTTCGAGGTTATGATTGAACACATCGGGCTTTGCACGCACCACGATTTCCAAAACACTTGGGTCGCATTTCAAAAAATCGGGGGTTAGAATCTCGATGGTTGTGTCAGGGGATTGGCGGCGAATAGCGCGAATGGTCTGGGCAAAATGTTCTGCCCCACCATCCTCAATGTCATCGCGATCCACCGAAGTGATGACAACGTGGTTCAGGCCAAGTTTCTTGACCGCATCGGCCACGCGGCCCGGTTCGAAGACATCCAAGGCCTCGGGCGGTTTACCGGTTGCGATATTACAAAAGGTGCAGGCACGGGTGCAAACCTCGCCCATAATCATCATCGTGGCGTGACCTTGGCTCCAACATTCGCCGACATTGGGGCAACCCGCCTCCTCGCAAACGGTGGTCAATTTATGCTCGCGCATGATTTTATGCGTGGCCTTATAGCCTTCCCCAACAGGGGCCTTCACCCTTATCCAAGAGGGTTTTTTCGGCTGTGCCTGATCGGGACGATGCGCCTTTTCTGGGTGACGCTGCTCGGGCAATTTAAGGTCGCGCATGGGTCTGGCTCCGTGACGTTGCGGGGGTAATTTAATCCCTTTGCCACACGATTGTAACCCCGCAGATCACTTTGCCTCACTCGATCATGGCGGGCACCAAGCCGTGATGCGTTTGATAAAATTCCAAAAGGCGTTGCAGCCCAATTTTCAGAACAACCTTTCCTGACCGCGCCGACCATCCCAAGCGGCGCTCGGCCGATTCCATCCCCTCAAGGAAACAGCAGACCCGCATCACAACATCGGACAGACCCGGCCCTAAATGATCCATTGCATCCAAGACACGTTTGCGCGCGGCGGCAGGCCCTTCGCCGATCCCACCATCGCCAAACACGCCGCGATCTGCTGAGGTCAAAAACCGATCCCAATTTTGCGCCACGCGCGGCCCCAATTGGGCGCGCTCAAAATCTTCGCGCAGGCGTTCAGCAGCCTGCACCAAAGGCGCGCTGAGAAACGGCTTGCCATCTGCACCCTTGCGCCGCGCCAAGCCTGACAGGGGCGACTCGTTAAGGTTAACGCGCATCTGTGCATGGCTGCCATTGGCAAAATTTTCGCGCTTGAGGGCATAGTCACCATGCTGCGCAGCAAAGACATTTGGCCCCTGCCCCATATCCCCATCCGATTTGCGGCGGCGGCGGTCTTCCTCGATCAGGCGCTTTAGGGCCAAACGCCCCGTTGGCGTAATCCGATAGGAGGCCACCCGCCCTTTGCGGGTGGCGCATATCCAATCCTTCAGCACAAAAGATTGTGCGTGGCTGCGATCCATCACCGCCGTGCGGGTTTGACCCCCTTCAAGGTTCGGGCGCAAAACAACCGCGCGATCCATATCTTGAGCCACAACCAAAACCGCGTCTTTCTCGCAAAGACGGCGCAAGATACGCCGCGCCTCGCCATCGCTATTAGGGGGGTATTTTTGCGCCTGCTTTGGCGCATGAGCATTCGGAATTGAGGGCATAGGGAGAACATCCTTGGGAGGGAGAGGATCATCGAGATCGGCCAAAGCCTGATCTAAAAGCGGATCATCACGGGCATCTTCGATTTGGCGCACATGGCGCAGTATCGTGCTGGGATGGCTGTGATAGGCCGCGGCGATTTTGGTGAAGGTCAGCCCGTAATGAACGTGGCAAATGTAGTGCTGCACAGGGTCAGAAAACCCCGTCAGCCGATCTGGGTCGGGAAGATCAATCTGATAGGTCAGATCATCATCAGTCATGGATGGAGCCCCCAGATCAAACAACCATAGCGGTCAAGTTGCTTAAGATTTCCCGCAAAGGGTTACTGAAGGGTTAATTTTTGCGAATATGGGGAAAACTCTTTAAATTTCGTAAAGAAAAACGGGCCGCGCGCGCGCTGTGCGCGGAATTCTGCAAGCCTTTGATATGCGAGTGCATTCTTGGGGGGTAAATCTTTATCAGAGAAAGACCCCTCCCCATGGCTGATTTGATGACAACCCTTCAAGATATGCGCCGCCCGCCTTCTCTTGTGCGTGCGGCGCGCTTTGCCGCCGCAGGTCAAAAACCCTTGCGCCAATCAAGCCAAGATCTTTTGGCACGCGAAGAAGCTCTCAATACTGCGCGCTTAAGCGGGGCCGCCCATTACTCGCCCACGCAACATATCACGACCCTTGCTGCGCTGATCCAACTGGCTGAGCGCAAAAGCACAGATGCGACTGCCGCAAAAGAAAACCGCCCCAAGCTTGTGGCATGGGGCGGCGAAAGATCGTGTGACCTAGAAGCTCAAATAAAGGCGTCTGGCATCTCAGATTTGCGTTGCGCGATATAGGCCTTGAGGGCCTCGTCAACCGCAGGGTCTAGCGCGGGCTGGACATATTCAGACAGCATTTTGTCCACCCGCGCAGCCGCCAAGGCCACGCTGTCACGGCTGCCCTCATCCACCCATGTTTCATAGGGCTTATAATCAAGCACATTGGTTTTCCAGAAGGCGGTTTTAAAATTCGCCTGTGTATGCGCACAACCCAAGAAATGCCCGCCAGGGCCAACTTCGCGCAACGCATCCATCGCTTGGGCATTCTCGTCAATCGGCACACCCGCCGCCAGATGGTGCAACACGCCAAGCTGATCCGCATCAAGCACGAATTTCTCAGGGCTTGCGGCCAAGCCACCCTCAAGCCAGCCGCAAGAATGCAGCATGAAATTCACGCCTGACAGCAAACCCATATTCAGCGAATTTGACGTCTCATAGGCTGCCTGCGCATCGGGCAATTTCGAGCCGTTAAACGACCCCGCCGAGCGGTAAGGCAAGTTCAAACGCCGCGCCAATTGGCCTGCACCATATGTGATTTGCGCAGCTTCTGGCGTGCCAAATGTGGGTGCGCCTGAATTCATATCAATCGATGTCACAAAGGCCCCGAATATCACAGGCGCGCCTTTGCGGATCATTTGGCTATAAGCGACAGCCACCATCACCTCGGCCAACACTTGGGTCAGCGTGCCCATAACCGAAACAGGCGCCATTGCGCCCCCCACGATAAAGGGCGAGACGATGCAAGCCTGATTATTCGCGGCATAAACCTCCAATGCGCCCATCATGGTTGCATCGAAAGTCAGCGGGGAATTGATATTGATCAGCGATGTCATGACCGTGTTATTGGTCGCGAAATCTTCGCCGAACAGGATTTTGCACATATCAACTGAGTCTTGCGCCCGCGATGGTTCGGTCACCGACCCCATAAAGGGCTTATCGCTCAGGCTCATATGCGCGTACAGCATATCAAAATGGCGCTTGTTGACGGGAATATCCGTAGGTTCGCACACTGTGCCACCCGAATGGTGCAACCATTTCGACATATAGCCCAATTTCACGAATTTCTGAAAATCAGCCATAGTCGCATAACGGCGGCCACCGACACTGTCCCAAACGAAGGGAGGGCCGTAAACAGGCGCAAGCACCAAAGATTTGCCGCCGATCTCAACACTGCGCTCTGGGTTACGGGCGTGTTGGATAAACGAGGACGGCGCGGTTTTAATCAGGCTGCGAAGCAGTCCTTTGGGAAAACGCACACGCTCGCCGTTTACATCGGCCCCGACATCTTTCCACCGCTTCAGCGCCTCGGGATTTTCCACGAAATTGACACCGATCTCTTCGAGAACAGTTTCCGCGTTCGCCTCGATGATCTCCAGCGCCTCATCCGAGAGGATTTCGAGATTGGGGATTTTGCGTTCGATATATTTCGCCGCTTCAAGTTTGGGTGCGCTGCGCTCCGCACGGCGGGCGGCTCCGCCACCCCCTCTGCCCCGACGTCGATCTGCTGCTGCTTCGCTCATGGTTTTGCCCTCTCGAAGTGACATAAATTTCAATCCCGCAAAAATTGCGGGGCAGGTGTGTTGCCGCTTTTATCTTGCGAAACATTGGGGGCGATGGCGATTTGCGCCATTTGCGAGGGGAAAGCGACATTCGCGCTCTTGCGCGCGCTCAAAGCCTCGCCTATGCGAAGCATATGACGATAGAACCCATTGCCCAATCCCATGAGCGGCTTCTGATCATTGATTTCGGCAGCCAAGTGACGCAACTGATTGCTCGCCGCCTGCGCGAGCAAAATGTATATTGCGAAATTCATCCCTATCAAAATGTCGATGCCGCGTTTTTGGCGGAATTCGACCCCAAGGCGGTGATTTTCTCTGGCGGGCCAGATTCGGTGATGCGCGAAGGATCCCCGCGCCCGCCGCGCGCCGTGTATGATCTGGGCGTGCCGATCATGGGCATCTGCTATGGTCAGCAGGTGATGATGCAGGATCTCGGTGGCACGGTTGAGGCAGGCGAACACGCCACCGCCGAATTTGGACGCGCCTATGTGACAAAAACCACCTCCCAATCAGATTTTGTGGATGGATGGTTCAGCGCGGAGGATGGCCGCGAACAGGTTTGGATGAGCCACGGCGATCATGTCAGCAAAATTGCCGATGGGTTCGAAGTGCTTGGCACTTCCCCAGGCGCGCCTTTTGCGATCACCGCCGATGTGAACCGCCGTTTTTACGCGGTGCAATTCCACCCCGAGGTGCATCACACCCCCAATGGCGCGCAGCTCTATAAGAATTTTCTCTCCATCGCAGGTTTTCGCGGCGATTGGACGATGGCGGGCTATCGTGACCAAGCGGTCGCCGCCATTCGCGAACAAGTTGGCGATGCTAAGGTGATTTGCGGCCTCTCAGGCGGGGTTGATAGTTCGGTTGCGGCGGCGCTCATCCATGAGGCCATTGGCGATCAGCTCACTTGCGTCTTTGTCGATCATGGCCTGCTGCGCATGAGCGAGGCTGAGGAAGTGGTCACGATGTTCCGCGATCACATGAACCTGTCCGTGATCCACGCGCAAGAACAGGATTTGTTCCTTGGTGCGCTCGAAGGGGTCAGCGATCCCGAAGTAAAGCGCAAAACCATCGGCAAATTGTTCATCGATGTGTTCCAGAAATATGCCGATGGCATCGAAGGTGCCGCCTTTTTGGCGCAGGGCACGCTTTACCCCGATGTCATTGAAAGCGTCAGCTTTTCTGGCGGGCCAAGCGTCACGATCAAAAGCCATCATAATGTGGGCGGCCTGCCCGAAAAGATGGGTCTGAAACTGGTCGAACCCTTGCGCGAATTGTTCAAGGACGAGGTGCGCGCCTTGGGGCGTGAACTGGGTCTGCCCGCGCATTTCATCGGCCGCCACCCCTTCCCTGGGCCCGGTCTTGCGATCCGTTGCCCCGGTGAGATCACGCGCGAAAAGCTAGAAATCCTGCGCAAGGCCGATGCGGTTTATATCGACCAAATCCGCAAGCATGGGCTTTATGACGAGATTTGGCAGGCCTTTGTCGCGATCTTGCCCGTGCGCACCGTGGGTGTCATGGGCGATGGCCGCACCTATGACTACGCCTGCGCCCTGCGGGCTGTGACATCAGTTGATGGGATGACAGCGGATTACTACCCCTTTAGCCATGATTTCTTGGGCGAAACCGCAACGCGCATCATCAATGAGGTCAAGGGCATCAACCGCGTGACCTATGACATCACCTCAAAACCGCCCGGAACGATTGAGTGGGAATAAGCACAAAGCTCACCTTTTCAGACGGAAACAATTCGACGCACAGCACGGAATTGTTTGCCATTTTCATAATTATTTGAGTAAGTTTTTCTCATTAAATGCCCGAAGACTTGGGACAATCTGGCCCGAAGGGTAAACTCCGCCTGAATCGCCTTTGCGGCAGTTCTTTGTGTGGAATCAGTTAGGTGGTATTATGAAACTTATTAGATGGATCTTTGCGATCGCCGTCCTGTCGGTATGGTGCGCCCTGATCGGAACCGGGCTTTACGTCGCAATGTACGAGCCCAAAACAGAACTCCCCGAAGCAGAAGCAATCGTCGTCGTCTCTGGCAATGCCGGTAAGAATGGCGGCCTCTTTGGCGAAACTGAAGAGCGGCTGGACCTGGCGATCCGTCCGCTCGACGGGCTTTCGCCGAAATCGGCATTCGAAGCGGCAATCTTCTCCACCCAGGGAGGTTTGAAATGGTGAGGTTCCCAACGATCAAACGCCATGCGGTCGTCATTCTGATCGCAGCCGGCATCACATACGCCTTTCTGGCATCAAGGTCCGAATGGTCTGAAATGCATCGTTATAACAGGGCTTTCGGCGATGCGTCGCTGATCCTGGTTTCTTTGGCCATGGGTCTGGGCCCACTGTCACGCCTGACCCGTTGGAAGTGGGTGCGCAAACTTCTGCCTTATAGACGTGAATTCGGCATCTATGCGGTTGTCGCTGCGTTGATCCACACGATTATCATTTTGATCGGTTGGGTGGAGCTGGACCTTTGGCGGCTATTTGGCTTCGAATTCCATCCAGGCCTTCAACAATATGTGATGCTTCGGCACGGGTTCGCGATAGCGAACGCGGTGGGCATCATGGCACTGGCCTACGGTTTGGTGCTTGCCTTGACGTCCAATGACTTCAGCCAGCGCCTGCTTGGGCAAAACGTCTGGAAGTTCTTGCAGCAAGGCGCATACGTTTTATGGTGGCTTGCTGTTCTCCACACCGCCTACTTCCTGTTCGTCCATTTCCTCGATTACCATCGTCGGACACCGGATCCGAATTGGGCACAGTGGCCCTTTGTGGCACTGGTTCTGACTGTCATGTTGCTACAGTTCTTAGCCATGCTTGGCACGTGGCAGCGCCAGCGCGCGCGGTCTGGTGGTCTTGTGGAAGATAAAGGTCGAAACGGGGTGCATCGCCGATGACCGATCACAGCCACAAGGCAACACGCGACAGCGGCGAAGGATCGATCAGCCTGACAAGCGCCGTGGCAATGGGCACCGGGGTGATGATCGGGGCCGGTATCTTTGCGCTGACCGGTCAGATCGCAGGCCTCGCGGGGCCGTGGTTCCCGTTGTCCTTTGTCGCGGGTGCCGTAGTGACGGCTTTCAGCGCGTATACCTATATTGCCATGTCCAACCGCTGGCCTTCCTCGGGTGGGATCGCGATGATCCTGACAAAGGCTTATGGCCCGGGTGCCGTGGCTGCCGCTGCGTCGCTTCTCATGGCGCTGTCGATGGTGATTAACGAAAGCCTCGTGGCGCGAACCTTTGCAACCTATGCACTCAGGCCCTTCGACATCGAGGGCGGACCTCTGGTTCCCATCATTGCGGTCGCCCTCATCTTGTTCGCCTACCTTGTCAATGCGTCGGGTAACCGCTCTGTTGGGCTGCTGTCGGTCGTGATGTCCGCACTGAAGATCGGTGGCATCCTGCTTTTCGCAGTTGCGGCGCTTTGGGCCGGTGGCGGATTACAAGACACACCGTCAGAGCCGCCAAATTTTGCCGCCCTAGGGTTTGTGGGCTCCGTAGCCTTGTCGATTCTGGCCTTCAAGGGGTTTACCACCATCACCAACTCGGGCGGAGAGATCACCGACCCGCACCGCAATGTTGGTCGCACGATCCTGATCTCGATCCTGATCTGCACCGTCACCTATCTTTTGGTCGCGTTGGCGGTGGGGTCCAGCCTGTCGCCAGAACAGATCGCCTCTGCCCGCGACTATGCGTTGGCGGAAGCGGCCGAGCCGGTGCTGGGGCGGGTTGGCTTTTATCTCACTGTTGCTCTGGCCATGATCGCCACGGCATCGGGGCTGGTGGCCAGCGTCTTTGCGGTATCGAGGATGCTGACGATGTTGACCGATATGGAGATGATTCCGCACAGCCACTTCGGCATGTCCGGTTCCATTCGGTCGCATATGCTGGTCTATACCGTCGTCATTGCAGGCGTTCTCGCGGTGTTGTTCGACCTGTCGCGCATCGCCTCGCTGGGCGCGTTCTTTTACCTGGTTATGGACATGGCCGTGCACTGGGGTGTCTGGAGCCGCCTGCGCAATGAAATCAACGCGCGCGGTTGGGTGATCCTCACCGCCCTTGCGCTTGACGGGCTGGTCCTCGTCGCCTTCACCGGGCTCAAGCTGCAATCCGACCCGATGATTGTCGTCTATGCCTTCATCGGCATCGTCGCGGTGTTTCTCTACGAGCGATATTTTCTCGATGCATGGTTCGAAGAACAGGACGGAGGGCCTCACGGCGCAATGTAATGATCTGGCGCAGGACAAACAGCCTCTTTTTCGGCCTTGTAGTTGGAGGGGCTTTGGGATGGTTTGTCGCCTGGGTTACTGAAACACCTTACCTATGGCCGGTTTGGTCCGTTTCTCTGTTTGCGGCCGCGCTCGTTCTCCGGATCAGCTGGTTGGTTATGACAGTTTACCGTCGAGGCGGGCCGGACGATAAACTCATCTGGCGGGCGACACGGGCTTGCGTCCTGATGGTGCTTTCGCCTGCCTTGGTACGCGTATTGAGCGCGCGGGAGATCAGTGACGCGACTGGCCATCATCGCCTTCCGGCCAGCGAAATCGACTGGATTGTCGATGCAATAGAACCGATGGCAGCGCGCCTGCGAGATGGAGTGAGGCGCGAGCCTTAACTCTCGGGCGCTTGATACACACCTTGTTCCTTCAGAGCGTCAATCACCTCTTCGGGCATATAGGTCTCGTCATGGCGGGCGAGGATTTCGGTTGCTTCAAACACGCCATCAATTAGGCGGCCTGTGCCAACCATGCCTTCGCCCTCGCCAAACAGATCTGGCAAAACACCCGTGTAAGACACAGGGATGGATGCCGCGCCATCGGTGACGTTGAAGGTGATGGTCGCCCCTTGGCCGCGGCGCAAGGTCCCCTCCTCGACTAAACCGCCAATGCGGAAGGTTTTATTCGCTGCGGGCGGGTTTTCGGCCACCTCGGCGGGCGGCATGAAGAAATTGATGCCATCACGAAACCCATACCCAACCAGCACGGCCATGCCCCCAAGGAAAAACACAGCCAGCATCACAATTTGAATACGGCGTCTTTTTTTCAATTTTTGCATCGTCTTACACCTATCATTCCATCACGCCGTCACGCGGGATCATGGGAAAAGCGCGAGGTTTTCTAACCCTTGCTTTTCGTCAAACCCAAGCATCAGATTGGCGTTTTGCATCGCTTGACCCGATGACCCTTTGCACAGGTTATCAAGCGCGGCAAAAACAATCGCGCGGCCCGCGCGCCGATCTTTTGCCACCCCTATATAGGCATGGTTCGAGCCACGCACATCATGCGTTGACGGGGCTGCGCCAAAGGGTAGCACATGCACAAAAGGCTCGGATGCATAAGTTTCGGCCAATGTGTCGTAAATCGCCTCAGCCTCGCCCTTGACATAGACCGTAGCCAAGATCCCGCGGTTAAACGGGGCGAGATGGGGGGTGAATTGCACCTCAACCTTGCGCCCTGCGAGGGCCGAAAATTCTTGATCAAATTCCCCCAAATGGCGATGTGTGCCGCCCACCCCATAGGGGTTTGTGCCTTCGGAAAGTTCGGCATGAAGCAGGTTTTCTTTTAGGCTACGCCCTGCCCCCGACACGCCAACCACCATGTTGATGATGATCTCATCAAGATCAATCAGCCCTGCCGAAATCAAAGGCCGCAAGGCATATTGCCCCGTGGCCGCGTTGCAGCCTGTGCCTGCGACAAGGCGCGCCGCTGATATTTCATCGCGGTAAAATTCGGTCAGGCCATAGATCGCTTCGGCCTGCAATTCTGGGGCGGCATGGGGTTGGCCATACCATTTTTCATAGGCCACAGGATCGCGCAGACGAAAATCCGCGGAGAGATCCACAATTTTCAAATCGCGCGGCAGGTCTTTGATCACCGCCTGCGAGGTCGCATGGGGCAGCGCGCAAAAGGCCAGATCAATATTCGTGAAATCAATGTCTTCGATTTTCTGAAGAACGGGCAAATCTAAGTGGCGCAAAAAGGGAAACACATCCCCCATCGCCATACCCGCCTTGCGCTCGCCTGACAGGGCCAGGATGCGCATGCCCCCATGCCCATGGATCAGCCGCACCAATTCCGCGCCCGTATATCCAGAGGCCCCTAGGATCGCGATATTCTTTGTCATTCCATCTCTTTCATGCATCAGGAAGCTCTGCCTGTTCAAAGGCAATCTTGCGGCGCAAAAACTGTGTGGCCTTATTCGATACTTTTTGCGGGTCGCCTGTTGTCAAAAACTTCGTCACGGCCCCCGCACCGACCATTTCAGGGCGGCGGGTCAGATAATCGGCCAGACTTTCGGCAACCAGATTGGGCTGGCTGTATACGGCCACATCAGGGCCAAGGGCACTGCGGAAATGCTCTTCAACCAGCGGGTAGTGGGTGCAGCCCAAAATGGCCGCCTCGGGGCGCGGCATACGGCGCAAAAGCGCCTCAACATGGCTACGCACCATCGCCTCGGCCAAGATCATATCGCCCATCTCAATCGCATCCACCAAGCCGCCGCAGGGCTGTGCTTCGACATCAACGCCAATGGCGCGAAAGGCCAATTCACGTTGAAACGCGCGGCTTGAGACAGTTGCAGGCGTAGCAAAAAGCGCCACATGTTTTACCGCAACTTCGCGGGGGGGCGAGTTATCCCCCCACTGCCGCTCGGTCAGCGCCTCAATCAGGGGCACAAACACGCCAAGGACGCGCTTGTCTTTCGGAACCCACCCCTCCTGCATGCGCCGCAACGCGGCAGCAGAGGCGGTGTTACAGGCTAAAATCACCAGATCACAGCCTTGATCAAACAGGCATTGCACCCCGCGCGTGGTCAGGTGGTAGATATCTTCTGCATCCCGCACTCCATAGGGCGTGTGCGCGTTATCGCCGAAATATACCAATGGCAAATCGGGCAATCGCCGCGTGACCGCATCCAACACTGTCAGCCCGCCAAGGCCTGAGTCAAATATGCCGACCGCCATCTTCCTGCCTTTCATGCCGCTTGGCGAGACGCTTTTGATCAAATTCAAACCCGCGCAGGCGGGGGTCAATCGGCGTTTGGCTCAAGCGATAGGTTTCGCTGCGTAGAAAATCCATCAATGCGGGCGGATTGTCCAGATGAGCTGCCATATCTTGCCGCGAAATTGGCCTGCCCACGGTCACGTCAAGCGGCACTTTCATCCGTTTGCGAAATTCACGGATCAGCAACCCCATGCGCAAGGTGACATGGATATGGCTCATGATCTGGAAAAGACGCGAATTCTGCCCTTCAAAGAAAATCGGGATCACGGTTGCCCCTGAACGCGCGACCATGCGCGCGGTAAAGACTCGCCAATCTGGATCCATCGGAACGCCAAAGGGCTTGGCCGCAGTCGAAACTGTGCCGCCAGGAAAAATGCCAATCGCGCCCCCTTGATCGAGATAGGAAAACGCGGCCTTACGTGTGGTGATGTTTTGCGCAACCGCCTCTTTGGTTTCATCGAAGGAGACGGGCAAAATGATCCGCTCAAGATCGGGGGCCTTGCGGAAAATTTGATGCGCGAGAATGCGAAAATCCCCGCCACGGCGCTGCGATAAGATATGCCCCATAATCAACCCATCCAAAATACCAAACGGATGGTTCGCAATCAAAATCAGTGGCCCCGCCTCGGGAATGCCCTCTAGCCCTGCCCCGTGATAATTGATCTTCAGGCCGTAGCGATCGCACATCACCTGCCAAAAATCATGACCTGCCGCCACTTGATCCTCATAGCCTTCGGCACGGCGGATCAAGGACAGGCGCCCTGTCGTGTTTTCCAACAGACGTATCACCGCACGCCCCATTCGGGTCTGCGCCGAGGTCGCATAGGTGATATCACGCGCCACCTGATAGCGCTTTAATTTGCGGGGATGTTCTGTCATCCATGCCCCCGCTTCGGCCAACCCCAAAGGCAGATCAGCTCTAGCGCAACATGGGCGGCAGCCACCGCCGTGATCTCGCCCGTGTCATAGGGGGGGGACACCTCAACCACATCGCCGCCGATTAGGTTAATCCCCGCCAATCCGCGCAGGATCAGGGCCACCTCACGGCTGCTCAAGCCCCCCCAGACGGGCGTGCCTGTTCCAGGGGCATGGGCCGGATCAAGCGCATCAATATCAAAGGAAAGATAGACAGGCGCATCACCAAGCCGCGTGCGAATTGCTGAAATCACATCCGCCACACCGCGCCGCGCCACATCTTGGGCACTGATGATCTCGATGCCAAGATTGTCGTCCACCACTGTGCGGATACCCACATGGATTGACCGCTGAACATCAATCAAACCTTCCTTCACCGCCTTGTAGCAGAAGGTTCCATGATCCACCCGCGCAGGCGCATCATCAGGCCATGTGTCGGTATGGGCATCAAATTGCAGCAGCGCCACGGGCCCGAATTTGGCCACATGGGCGCGCAAAATCGGCAGGGTGATCGAATGATCTCCGCCCAAGCTAATCACATTCGCCCCTTGCGCCAAAATGCCTGCGATATGCGCCTCAATTGCGGCGGGCGTCTGCGCGGGTTGCGCATAATCCAGTGCCATATCGCCGTAATCGGCGATCGCAAATTCCTCAAGCGGCGAGAAACCATCCCACCCAAAGGGCGGATCAAAAGGTTGCAAACTTGAGGCGGCGCGGATGGCGCGCGGGCCAAATCGGGTGCCTGCGCGATGCGTCACCGCCTGATCAAAGGGAATGCCTGTAATAGCCAGGTCCACCCCCGATAGGTCTTTAGACAGTTTGCGGCGCAAAAAAGAAGGCACCCCAGAAAACGCATTCTCAAACGCAAGCCCTTTGAACGATCCCGCCGTAATGGCCAGATCAATTTGGCTTTTGGCATCTTCCAGCGCCATTTTGCGCCTCTCCCTTACTGTCCTTGATCCGTTCTGTTCCAGCTTTGGGAAAAACTCAAGCCAAACCCGCCACGGCGACTGGCCTCAAGGGTGAAATTCGACTAGATCTACCCCAAAGATCAAAAAGGATGGGCAGATGACCGAGCAGACCGATAAATTGCGCCAAGATTTTATTGACGCGATGAGCCTTTGCGCGAATTCCGTCTGCGTGGTCAGCACCGATGGTGTTGCAGGTTTGGGCGGCTTGACCGTCTCAGCCATGAGTTCTGTTTCTGCAGACCCAGACACCCAAGCCGATGGCCCAACCATGTTGATTTGCGTTCATGCCAATTCGACATCGCTGCCCGTCATTCTGGAAAATGGCGTATTTTGCATCAATATCCTCGGCCAAGGATCTGATAAGATAGCAGAAATTTTTGCAGGCCGGCATGGCCTCACAGGGGCTGCGCGCTTTGACGGGGTGGCCTATGCCCCGCTTGCCACGGGTGCGCCTGTTTTCTCAGATGCTTTGGCCGCCTTTGATTGCAGCATATTAAAATCAGACACCATCGGGACGCATCATGTGATTTTCGGCGTGGTGCGCGCCGTGACCCTCTCCGATCAGACCGAGCCGCTGATTTACCACAAACGCCGCTTTCGCGCCCTTGCGCCGGAAACCAAATAAAGGGATGCGCCATGTATGATCGTGATCTGATTGAAAATGGCGGCGGTTCTATGGCCCGCCTTCTAGAGATCATGCGCGCCTTGCGCGACCCAGAGGCGGGCTGCCCTTGGGATATCGAGCAAGATTTCGACAGTATTGCCCCCTACACGATTGAGGAGGCCTATGAGGTGGCCGATGCAATTTCGCGCCGTTCATGGGGCGAATTGCGCGGCGAATTGGGGGATCTGGTTCTGCAATCGGTCTATCATGCGCAAATGGCGGAAGAAGCGGGATATTTCACCTTTGACGATGTTCTGCACGACATTTCCGACAAGATGGTCGCGCGCCACCCACATGTGTTTGGTGCAGAAAATCGCGACAAATCCGCAGACCAACAGGTCGAAGATTGGGAAAAGATCAAGGCCCGCGAGCGCGCCGCCCGTGCGAAAACGGGGGTTTTGGCCGATGTTGCACTCGGCTTGCCCGCCTTGATGCGGGCGGAAAAACTACAAAAACGGGCAGCACGCGTGGGGTTTGATTGGCCACAGATAGATCAGGTGATCGATAAAATCGCCGAAGAATCCGCTGAATTGGCCGAGGCGCGCGCGACCCTCCCCCAAGAGAAAATTGCAGAAGAAATGGGGGATTTGCTGTTTGTGATGGCCAATCTGGCGCGCCATCTCAAGGTAGACCCTGAAACGGCCTTGCGCAAAGCGAATGAAAAATTCACCCGCCGTTTCAATTATATAGAAAACGAACTTCGGGCTGTTGGTCGCAGCGCAGATCAGTCCAACCTCGAAGAGATGGAAGCCCTGTGGCAAGAGGCCAAGACCAAGGGGCTGTAACGCCGCCATCTTGCCAAGCCTGTGATTTTGGCTACCTTCCTGCCTTGGCGCGATTTTGGGGCGCCTAACCTAGGAAAGCGTGCACTGATGAGCCAAGCAAACCAACAGCGCCCCGCATTGGCGGCGCTCTGGATGACAGGGGCAATTGTCGCCTTTACCCTAATGGCCATCGCAGGGCGCGCTGTCTCCTTTGAATTGGACACATTCGAGATCATGACCTATCGCTCGGCTGTGGGGGTTGTGGTGGTTGCGATCCTTGCCACTGTCTTTGGCAAATGGAGTGAGGTCAAACGCGACAAGCTGCCGATGCATATGGGGCGCAATATCTTTCATTTTGCGGGGCAAAATCTGTGGTTTTACGCGATCACTGTGATCCCACTTGCGCAGGTCTTCGCGCTTGAATTCACCTCGCCGCTTTGGGTCATGCTTTTGGCTGCCCTGTTTTTGGGCGAGCATTTGACGCGGCTCAAGCTATTTGTCGCGGTTGTGGGGTTCATCGGCATCCTCCTTGTCGTGCGCCCTTGGGTGGCGCCCCCCTCTGCGGGAATGATCATTGCCGCAGCGGCGGCGCTTTGTTTTGCCAGCACCGCGATTTTCACCAAGCGCCTGACGCAGAGCCAAACCATCACCTGCATCATGTTTTACCTCACCATCATGCAACTGGTCTTTGGACTGGTGTGCAGCCTTGCCGATGGGGATATGGCCTTGCCGACAGGGGACAATGTGGCGTGGATTGTTTTGATCGGCTTTGCGGGGCTCGTGGCGCATTTTTGCCTGACATCCGCCCTCAGTGTCGCGCCCGCCTCGGTGGTGATGCCACTGGATTTTGTGCGCCTGCCTGTGATTGCCCTGATTGGGGTCATGCTCTATGCCGAACCCCTTGACGCCATGGTTCTTTTGGGGGCAGCCCTTATTTTCGGGGCGAATTACCTCAATATTACAGGCGCCGCGCGGCTAGAACGCCGCAATTCCGCCATCAGCTAAATGTAACTTTTTAGGCATTTTTTATATATACAAGAAGGGTGTGCTTGCGCTTAATGATCACCAAGGGGGATCATTGTAGGAGGGACACCCATCATGACCCGTAAGCGTTGGTTGCTTGCACCCGTTTATTCACTTTTATGCAGCCTTTGCATTGGCCAAGTCGCCTATGCAGGGGGCCTAGATCAAACCACATTCTCACCGCTCATCCTGTTCGAGGATGGCGGTTATGCCGAAATCAGCGCACAGCGCCGCGATATTACAGTGTCAGGCGCACTTGTCGCCGCGCCAAACGTGGGCGCACAAAATGTCCTGCAAAACCGCACCACGCTGAATTTGGGATATAAGCAAGATTTGGGTGATCGCATGGGCGTGGCCTTGCAAATCACCACCCCCTATGCTGCCAACACCGCCTATACTGCGGCGGGCTATCCGCTGAACGGCACCACTGCCACATTGGAAAGCCGTGCGATCACGGCGCTTTTATCCTATGACATCGGCCAAAACGCCTTTGCTTATGGTGGTCTGCGCCTGTTGCAATCGGATGGTGATATTTACGTTTCGCTGAATGCAGGCTTGCCGAATGTCTTTTCCTACCGCTTTGATGGCGAAAGCGATACAGGCCTTGGCTATGTTCTGGGGCTTGCCTATAGCCGCCCTGAATTCGGCACCCGTCTGGCCCTTAGCTATACCAGCCCGATTGATTTGACGTTTTCAGGCCAAGAGGGGCGGGTATTGGGCGCGGCAGGCGCGACCCCTGCCCTCAGCGACACGCGGTTTGGCGTTGAGATGCCCGCAACCCTCAGCCTTGATTTTCAACAGGGCATTGCGACCAACACCGCCCTTTTTGGCCGCATTCAACAAAGCCGTTGGGGGGGATTTGAGATCAGGCCAAACCTCTATCCCGCAGGTGCATTGGTCACCTATCGCGATGATGTCATGCGCTATGATTTGGGCGTCAAGCATCGCCTAAGTGAGGCATGGGGTATATCGGCCCTGTATTCGCAAGAACCGCAAACGGGCGGCCTATCAAGCAACCTTGCCCCTGTTGATGGCCTATGCGGCTTCACGCTTGGGGCCGAATATACACGCGGCGGCGCGGCCATCGGCTTTGCCCTCTCTGAGGTGCGATTTGACAACACAACAACGGGGCTTGGAACCACGCCCTTTGCGCGGTTCAACGGAAACAGGGCAAGGCTTGTCACGATCCGTCTCAGCCATCGCTTTTAAGGCGGCGCGCAAAATCGCCATTGGAATTTGGCAGGTTTTCGGGATAGACCTGCCAAAACAAGGCTTTGGCAAAGGCGGCAGGCCCTATGGAAATGCTTTATAAATCCGCAAGCGATTGGCGTGCAGCGGCGCAAAAACAGGTTCTTTTTTTCGGGATGTCAGGCCTTGGCAAGACACGGCTTGCCAATTTGCTACGCGATGCAGGGGATTGGTTCCACTATTCCATCGATTACCGCATTGGCACCGCCTATATGGGCGAGCATATTGTCGACAATCTCAAACGTCAGGCAATGCAAGTGCCGTTTCTGGCAGATTTGCTGAAGTCGGATTCGATTTATATCGGTTCGAACATCACGTTTAACAATCTCGCGCCGCTCTCTACCTTCCTTGGAAAACCTGGTGATCCTGCCAAGGGAGGGGTCGGGTTTGACGAATATATGCGCCGTCAGGCGCTGCATCGGCGCGCTGAGATCAACGCCCTTTTGGACACGCCCAGCTTTATCATCCGCGCGCGCGACCTTTATGGATATGCCAATTTCGTCTGCGACACCGGCGGCTCTATTTGCGAGGTGGTTGACCCCAATGACCCGCAAGACGAGGTGCTGCGCACGCTTGCGCAAAATTGCCTGATGATTTGGATTGAAGGCAGCGAAGATCATACTGAGGAATTGATCCGCCGCTTCACCCGTGCGCCAAAGCCCATGTATTACCAACCGCAATTTCTGAACGCGCGATGGGCTGACTATCTGGCAGAAACAGGGCTGTCGCCCGATGCGGTCAATCCAGATGACTTTATCCGAAACACCTACGCGGCGGCCTTGCATCATCGCGCGCCGCTCTATCGCGACATGGCGAAAAACTGGGGCCTGAGGGTCAGCGCCGAAGATGTGGCGCGTGTGTCCGATGCCCAAGATGTGATTGATTTGATCGCCTCTGCCCTTGAGGCGCGCGGCGAGATCACCTAAATCCCCTGCTCGCGCTGAAGATACGGATCAACAAATGCCGATAACCCTGCCAACCAGCCTGCCTGCATTCTCCATCCTTCGGGATGAGGGGGTGATGGTCATGGGGCGCAGCGCGGCAGAAAGCCAAGATATTCGGCCATTGAAAATTGGGCTTTTGAACCTGATGCCCAAGAAAATTCAGACCGAGACGCAATTTGCCCGCCTGATTGGCGCATCGCCGTTGCAGACGGAATTTTCGCTGATCCGTATGAGCGAACATGAAACCAAGAACACCGCCGCAGAACATATGGCCGAATTTTATCAGCCATTTCGTGATGTGCGCGACCAAAAATTTGATGGCCTAATCATCACAGGCGCGCCGATTGAGCATCTGGATTTCGAAGATGTGACCTATTGGTCCGAGCTGTGCGAAATCTTCGAATGGACGCAAACCAATGTCCATTCCACCTTTGGCATTTGCTGGGGCGGGATGGCGATGATCAATTATTTCCACGGCGTCAAAAAACATATGCTGCCCGCAAAGCAATTCGGGTGCTATCGGCATCGCAATCTGCAATCAGACAGTCCCTATTTGCGGGGGTTCTCCGATGATTTGGTGATGCCCGTCAGCCGTTGGACGGAAATGCGCCGCCCCGAGATCGAGGCCGCGGGTCTGCCCGTTTTGCTCGACAGTCCCGAGGTTGGCCCTGCCTTGGTCGAAGATAGCGCACATCGCGCGCTC
Source organism: Rhodobacterales bacterium HKCCA1288 (assembly GCA_015693905.1). Classification (NCBI taxonomy): domain Bacteria; kingdom Pseudomonadati; phylum Pseudomonadota; class Alphaproteobacteria; order Rhodobacterales; species Rhodobacterales bacterium HKCCA1288. The sequence goes on from CP065161.1 coordinate 593,504, forward strand.
TATATTTTCAATCATCTTGAATATGATAGCACCACCTTGGCCGAAGAATATCAACGTGATCTGGGCAATGTGCAGGTGGACGGGGCCAGTATCGCCCTGCCCGTCAATTACTTCCCTCACGATGATCCAAGCCAAAAGCCACTCAACCGCTGGCGCAGCCATGCCCATCTTCTATTCGGCAATTGGATCTCGGAAATCTATCTGACGACACCCTTTGATATGGCGCGCATTGGTCAAGACAGCACCGATCTGCGGCGGTGATAGACGGGCGCAAGATGCGTCCCTATATTCACCCCAGTCTGCACTGGGAAATTGGCCATGATTGATAGAAAACCATTTGATGGCGCCATTACGCGCTATTTTGAAGACGATGCGCCCGAGGCGATCCGCGCGGCCCTAAAGACGGCCGAGACTTCCGACATTCTTGATCCGACTTATCCCTATGCTGCGCGGATGCAGAATAGTCTCTACATGGCTGGAATGACCGCCTTGCAAATTGAACTGGCAAAATTTCACGCATGGGTGCGCGAAACAGGGCAACGGATTGCCGTGATTTTCGAGGGGCGCGATGCCGCAGGCAAGGGTGGCGCGATTGCGCGCGTCATGGAAAACCTAAACCCGCGGGTGGCGCAAATTGTGGCCTTGTCGAAACCCAGCGAAACCGAAGCGGGGCAATGGTATTTCCAACGCTATATTCAGCATCTGCCAAGCCGCGGGCAAATTCGGCTCTTTGATCGCTCATGGTATAATCGGGGCGTGGTGGAACATGTGTTCGGGTTTTGCACGCCCGCGCAACGTGAGGCCTTTTTTGCCCAAGCCCCACGGTTCGAGGATATGCTGCTTGAGGATGGGATCAGCCTGACGAAAATCTGGCTCAATCTGGGCCGTGCCGAACAACTGCGCCGCTTTTTGGCGCGTGAAAATGACCCGCTCAAACATTGGAAACTGTCGCGTATCGATGTCGATGGTCTGGCGAAATGGCACGAATACAGCGCCGCGATCCGCGAAACCTTGACCCGCACCCATACCGCGACAGCGCCGTGGCATGTGATCCGTGCCGATGATAAACGCCGCGCGCGTTTGGCGGTGATCCGACAGATTCTCAGCCAGTATGACTATCCAGAAAAAGACCCCAACCTTGCGTCCGCCCCCGATCCTGCCATAAGTGGCGGGCCTGAGGCTTGGACAGATCAAGGGGACAATGCGTAAACAGGGCTATCATCACGGCAATTTGCGTCAAGCCTTGGTTGAGGCCGCTTTGCGGCTGATCACCGAAAAAGGCCCTGCAGGTTTTACCTTGGCCGAGGCGGCCAAGGATGCGGGCGTGACCCCTGCCGCCGTGTATCGCCATTTTCAAGGCCGTGAAGAATTGATCACCGAGGCAGCCTTGCAAGGTCACGCGATCTTTCGCGAGGCGATGGAGGCCGCGTTCAACAGCAAATCTGCCCCTCTGGCCGCATTCGAGGCCACGGGCCGCGCTTATTTGCGTTTTGCGCAATCTTATCCTGGTCACTACATGGCCATGTTTGAAAGCGGCCTTTCGGCCAATGCCCATCCTGATTTGGCCCGTGCATCAGAAAGATCCCGCGCGATTTTGGAACGGGCCGCCGAGGCACTTAGCGCACAATTGCCCGCCGATAGACGCCCGCCTGCATCTATGTTTACCGCACATATCTGGGCCATGAGCCACGGGGTGGTCGAACTCTTTGCGCGCGGTCGCGAGGGCGGCAATGCCCCCTTCCCCGCCGAAGACCTTCTTGAGGCAGGGATCGGGATTTATCTGCGCGGTCTTGGCCTGCTCGACAAAGACTGTTAGCGCAGGACACAGGCGGCGTCACGCAGTGCCAAAAAAAAATGGCACTGGCCCGTAAAATTTACACAAATGTGACGATCTCTCTTTAAGGAACGCAAGAAAACCCTTATAGTCCAACTACTTGGATATGCGCGCAGGATAAATGCAATGGATTGGGATCGTTTACGCATCTTTCACGCCGTGGCGGATGCTGGCAGTTTGACCCATGCGGGGGACGTGCTGCATCTCAGCCAATCGGCGGTGTCGCGCCAAATTCGATCCTTGGAAGACGAATTAAACGCAACCCTGTTCCATCGTCACGCGCGCGGTTTGATCCTGACCGAACAAGGCGAATTGCTATTCGATGCCACGCGCCATATGGCAAAGCGTCTTGATGCTGCCGCCGCCCGCATTCGCGACAGCGAAGAAGAGGTATTCGGTGAATTGCGCGTGACCACCACCATCGGCTTTGGCTCGCTATGGTTGGCACCGCGCCTGCCCGCGCTTTATGAAAAATATCCCAATCTCAAGATTGATTTGATGCTTGAGGAGCGGGTGCTGGATTTGCCAATGCGCGAGGCCGATGTGGCCATCCGCATGAAGGAACCCAGCCAAGCGGATCTCATTCGCAAGCGTTTAATGAATATTCGCATGCGGCTTTACGCATCGCCCCAATATCTCGAACAAAACGGCGTCCCCCAAACACTTGACGATTTACGCGACCATCGCCTGATCAGTCAAAATGCAACGGCGGCACAGGTCTCCTCAGGTGCGCTTTTGGTGCGTCAGCTGATGTCTTATGAAATTGGCAGCTTCTTGACTGTAAATAACTATTTCGGGGTGCTGCAGGGCGTCATCCATCACCTCGGCATTGGGGTATTGCCCGATTACCTGACCCAAGACTTTCCCAATTTGGTGCGCGTTCTCGACACGGTCGAAAGCAATGATGTGCCCGTTTTCCTTGCCTATCCCGAAGAACTGCGGCAGTCCAAACGCATCGAGGCCTTCCGCGAATTTGTGACCGAAGAAATCATCGCACATCGCCGCAAAGAACGGGACGGAAACGTCTAAACTGCCCGAACTCCTGCGTGACATTTCCGCCATGACCCTGTGTGATATGCGCCACATGCATAGCGGGTTTGCATTCTTGTGGCGGGATTTTTCTTGATACTTCGCAAAGTGATCATTAATTGGGCAGCAGTGATGACATTTGCACAAAGTGTCATGACTACCTCCCTGTTGGACTTCGGCCGAGACTTGTCTCGGCCTTTTTTTTTGGCCAAAGCGCAAGATGCGGCTTTTGCAAAACCTGTGCCCCGCCCCCCTTTCCCCTCGCGCGCCTATGCCGTAAAGACGGGGTGTCTGCGCGCCTTTGCGCCTCGCCACAGGAACGATACCCCATGACCGAACCCGAAATCACCCCCGAGTTGATCGCTGCACATGGCCTTAAGCCTGATGAATATGAGCGCATCCTCGAGATTATCGGACGTATCCCGAATTTCACGGAACTTGGCATTTTTTCGGCGATGTGGAACGAGCATTGCTCGTATAAATCTTCGAAAAAATGGTTGCGCACCCTACCAACCGAAGGGCCGCAGGTCATTTGCGGGCCAGGCGAGAACGCAGGCATTGTCGATATTGGCGATGGTCAGGCGGTCGTGTTCAAAATGGAAAGCCACAACCACCCCTCCTATATCGAGCCCTATCAGGGCGCGGCCACGGGCGTAGGTGGGATTTTGCGCGATGTTTTCACAATGGGCGCGCGTCCAATTGCGGCGATGAATGCACTCTCCTTTGGTGCGGTAGATCATCCCAAAACACGCTCTTTGATCCATGGGGTTGTGCGCGGTGTCGGCGGCTATGGCAACAGTTTCGGCGTCCCCACTGTGGGCGGCGAGTTGCGCTTTGACGCGGCATATAATGGCAATTGCTTGGTCAATGCCTTTGCCGCAGGTCTGGCTGAGACGGATAAGATTTTCTATTCCGCCGCCTCTGGCGTAGGGATGCCTGTTGTCTATTTGGGCGCCAAGACAGGTCGTGACGGGGTTGGCGGGGCCACGATGGCCAGCGCCGAATTTGACGACACGATTGAAGAAAAGCGCCCAACTGTTCAGGTTGGCGACCCTTTCACAGAAAAGCGCTTGCTTGAGGCCTGCCTTGAATTGATGGCCTCAGGCGCGGTGATCTCGATCCAAGATATGGGCGCCGCAGGTCTGACCTGCTCTGCGGTCGAAATGGGGGATAAGGGCGGCTTGGGGATCAAGCTGCAACTTGATCATGTGCCGCAGCGCGAGCCCAATATGACCGCCTATGAAATGATGCTCTCCGAAAGCCAAGAGCGCATGTTGATGGTGCTACGCCCCGAAAAAGAGGCAGAAGCACGCGCCATTTTTGAAAAATGGGATCTCGATTTTGCCATTGTCGGGGAAACGATTGCTGAAGACCGCTTCGTGATCATGCACGGCAATGCAGTTAAGGCGGATTTGCCGCTGTCGAAACTGTCCTCTACGGCACCAGAATATGACCGCCCTTGGGTCGAAACCCCTGCCGCCGAGGCGGTGGATTTCATCCCAGAAATCGACCCTATTGATGGGTTAAAGGCGCTTTTGTCTTCGCCAAATTACTGCGGGCGCGGCTGGGTCTATCAACAGTATGACACCCAAGTTGGCGCAGACACGATCCGCACGCCGGGCTATGGGGCGGGCGTTGTGCGCGTGGCAGGCACGAATAAGGCGCTGGCATTCACCTCGGATGTGACACCGCGCTATGTCAAAGCGAACCCCTTTGAGGGCGGCAAGCAGGCCGTAGCCGAAGCCTATCGCAACCTTGTTTCTGTCGGGGCAACACCGCTTGCAACCACCGACAACCTGAATTTTGGCAACCCTGAAAAGCCCGAAATTATGGGCCAATTCGTGGGTGCCATTAAGGGCATTGGCGCGGCCTGTTCAGCGCTCGACACCCCAATCGTTTCGGGCAATGTCAGCCTTTACAATGAAACCGATGGCAGCGCGATCCTGCCCACTCCCACGATTGGGGCGGTTGGTTTGATTGCGGATATTGACCGCGACCTGATCAATGGAACGGCACGCGAAGGTCACTGGGCGCTTTTGATCGGGGAAACCAAAGGTCATTTGGGCCAATCTGCGCTATTGGCCGAAGTGTTCCATCGCGTTGAGGGCGATGCCCCCCCCGTGGATCTTGAGGCAGAGCGGAAAGCGGGCCAATTCATTCTCGACAATCGCGAAATGATTTCGGCGTGTAATGACCTCTCGGATGGCGGGCTTGCCTTGGCTGCGTTTGAGATGGCCGCAGCCTCCGACACGGGTGTAACATTGGACGCAAGCGATGCGGCCAGCTTGTTTGGCGAAGATCAGGGGCGCTATTTGATTGCCTGCTCGACCGATAAGGCCGAAGCCTTGATGGTTGCCGCGGGCCAAGTGGGCCTTCAGATCACCACGGTTGGTAAATTTGGCGGCGACCAGATCACCATCGCCGGCTCTAGCGAAAGCCTTGATGCGCTTCGGGCCCTATCAGATGGCACGCTGTCCCGCTTGTTTGACTAACCCATAATGCGCCTCCAACAGGCCCCTTGTTTGGGGCCATATCGGGGCCTAGATTAGACGTAACAGACTGGAATTCATGAGGGCAGATATGGCAATCACAGCACAAGATATCGAGGATCTAATCCGCGCATCCTTTCCCGAAGCGCAGATTACGGTTGAGGGTGATGATGGCCAGCACTTCGCTGCTCAAGTGATTGATGCCAGCTTTCAGGGCATGAACCGCGTGGCCCAACAACGTGCTGTTTATGCCGCCCTCAAAGGCAAAATGGATGGCAGCGCGGGCGAATTGCACGCGCTCGCCCTCACCACCCGCGCCCCCGATTAAAAGGAAGACCCAGATGAGCGTAGAAGATCAGATCAAAGAGATGATCACGAAAAATGACGTGGTCTTGTTCATGAAAGGCACAAAATCCATGCCACAATGCGGGTTTTCCAGCCGTGTGGCAGGTGTTCTGAATTACATGGGCGTAGAATTTGCCGATGTGAATGTGTTGGAAGATGAAAATATCCGCCAAGGGATCAAGGATTTCTCAGATTGGCCCACGATCCCGCAACTCTATGTGAAGGGCGAATTCGTAGGTGGGTGCGATATCATCACTGAGATGACCCTCTCAGGCGAGCTGGACGCGATGTTTGACGCGCAAAATGTCAGCTATGACAAAGAGGCAGCAGATAAAATTCGTGAGGCAAACGCCTGATTTCGTTTGATATTGTGAAAAATGGCGCGTTAGGTTTTGCCTGACGCGCCATTTTTTATTTCTTCTTCGTATCCCCCTTGCGCACATGTTTGCTGAGGCGCGAGGGAATAGATTTTTTGCGATCCTTGTAGGGGTTTTTATCCGCTTGGCTGCGCATGAACAGACGGATCGGCACACCAGGCATGTCAAAACTATCGCGCAACCCGTTTACCAAATAGCGCGAATAGCTTTCAGGCAGCTTTTCTGGCATCGAACACATCACAACAAACGAGGGCGGGCGCGCTTTGGCTTGGGTCATGTAGCGCAGACGAATACGCCGACCTGATGGTGCGGGCGGTGGATGCGCCTCCACCATTTCCCCTAACCATCGGTTCAGCGTGGCTGTTGGCACACGGCGGTTCCAAATCGTGGCGGCGTTAATGATTGCCGCATGCAGTCGATCTA